>JBHELB010000053.1:0-145663 GCA_041859045.1 Candidatus Hydrogenedentales bacterium
CGGCTCATATCCCTTCGCGACGGACTCGACCCCTTCGCGCTTTCCAAAAGGATCGACGCCGCGCTCGAGCGCCTTAGCAACTCGACCAAATCGCCCCGGCGAAACGAGGCCCAATGAGTTACTGTACTATAGCAGCACACCCCCTCCCGCGGGAGGGGGTGAAAAAGCCCCAGCCCAAGTCGACAACCAGGTCCCTAACCAGCCCTTCTCCCGGTAAGACCACAAATGGCAGGACAACTACCGCCCCGGTAAGATTCTTAAATGGCTTGACACGACCGACGAGAACGCGCACCAGCGTGTCGCCACCCAGAGATATCGCGTTCGTGCCTCAATTGCTTTTCAACTGGAAAACCAAGCGTCGTGTCGGTTACATTGCCATAGTAATAGTACGATGGAAACCGCTTCCTATCTTTTGGCACGGCTCAGCGTGGGCGCAAAAGTGCAAAACGCCAGATGCCATTGGCAATGCACAAGATCCAGCCAGAAGCAGGAGGCTGTGGCACGTCGAGTGGAGCAGCAGGGGTGTCCAAGGGTGTATTCGAATCGTCTCCTCCTTCTCGTCGCGAAAAGGAAGGAGCACGGGGAAAACGGCGCCAGAAGCGGGAATCGGCCGCGCTTGTTAATTCCTGGGTTGATAAACGGTTGTGAGGCAGACGCAGAGGCTTAACCGGGCACGACTGTTTCTGAGTGATGGAGTAACAACGGAGATCGATATGAAGACAAAGGGACAAATGGAGGCCGAGATCAGCGACGCCATCGTCCGGTTTGAGCGGGAGTATATGGGGCGCGGACCAGAGGAAACCAAGACGTATATTCTCGACGACATTATCCTTGTGCGTTTGCGAGGCGTGTTGACCCCGGCCGAGAAGAATCTTGCCAGCATGGATGCGAGTGTTCGAGGTCGGACCTTGGTCAAGCAAGTACGCATTGAGTTGCTAGAAGGGGGACGTTCCGCATTGGAGGCGATTGTGCAGGAGATTACCGGGCGCAATCTTACCAGTTTACACACGGATGTTAGTACCAAGACCGGCGAACGAGTTATCCTGTTCACCCTGGACAGCGCGCCGAATTTCAGGAGATCACCCGCGGAGGGCTGATGAATCCAGCCAGGCTTAATTTGACAATAGTTCGTGGCTTAGTGTATTTTCTCGCCCGTTAGCAGGCAGATTGACAGGGGAACGCAAAAGCGTTCTGCTGGGAAATGGGTCGGCAATCGTCAAAACAAACGGTTGCCGACTTTTTTTGTGCTTTCGGGTAGTTTCTGTGTCGGCGGTGAGCCTCTGGATACGAGCTCGCAGACGACAACGAAGCAGTAAGGGGTGTTAAGCATGGCAAGAGCAGATTGGCGATCGATGAATCCACCGTCCGACCTGGAGCAGGTATTCACGAGTTCCCCCAGAGTGCGGGTTCTTGGCAATGTCAGTGAGCTGTCTGATTTGGCCTGCGGAGGAGCCGACCAGGATTTTCTGGAGGTGAACTACGAACTGCCCGGCGGGCGTGTGGTGACCGAGGCCGTCGTCGCCCGGGTTCGAAACGGTATTGTGGCCAATTACGTGGATCCCTACATGCGTCGACGTGATCCCGACTGCATGTTGGTGGCAGACGATAAGCCGACGGACAAACCGACTTTTCAAGGTCGTTTTGGGGTGGACTTTGCCGGGCTTAGAACGCAGACATTTCAATGGCTTTCCGGACAGGAATTGGCCATTTTCGCTTTTCGTACGGGTCAAGGCGATATGGGAGATGACGCTTTGGTCGTTGCGCCGGCGAACGCCGGTTTCTTCGCGTTCGGGCTGGCTCTGCTGCAAGGCATTATCCGCCAGGATGACTTGCCCGAGCACTTTACGCCAAAGACCATAATCTATGTGGCGCCTCCGTTTCGGCATACCCATTTCGAGGGGAAACAGATCGTTGTTCACAATCGAACCGATTCCGTTCACGAGATCTTCTCCTACAATCTCTATCCTGGTCCGAGCGCCAAGAAAGGAGTCTATGGGGCGCTGATCCGCCTTGGCGCGGCGGAAGGCTGGGTCACGGCCCACTGTTCGGCGGTGCAGGTCATCACGCCCTACGACAACGTATTGACGATCATGCACGAAGGGGCCAGCGGCGGCGGGAAGAGTGAAATGCTTGAGCAGCCCCATCGCCTACCCGATGGGCGCATGCTCAAGGGGCGCAACGTGCTGACCGGCGAGGAGCGTTACATCGAGATTCCTCGTATGTGTGAGCTGCATCCGGTGTGTGACGACATGGCTTTGTGCCATCCCAGCATTCAGCAGGGGAACGAGAAACTTTGGCTTGTGGATGCCGAAGACGGCTGGTTCGTGCGCGTCAACCACATTGATGAGTACGGGGCGGATCATGACCTGGAGAAACTGACGGCGCGTCCCCCCGTGCCGCTGCTGTTTCTGAACATTGACGCGGTTCCCGGCAGCCGTGCGCTCATCTGGGAGCATATTCAAGACGAACCCGGCAAGCCGTGTCCCAACCCACGAGTCATTATACCGCGATCGATTGTGCCGAACGTGGTGAGCGAACCCGTCAGTGTTGATATTCGAAGCATCGGTATTCGAACGCCCCCGTGCACCCGTGAGAATCCGAGCTACGGCATTATTGGGTTGTTTCATGTATTGCCGCCCGCGCTGGCGTGGCTGTGGCGTCTTGTCGCCCCTCGCGGATTTTCGAATCCCAGTATTGTCGAGACCGACACGATGGGTAGCGAAGGGGTTGGCAGCTACTGGCCGTTTACGACGGGGCGGCGGGTCGATCAGGCGAACCTTCTGCTCCAGCAGATCGAGGAAACGCCGCGCACTCGATATATCCTCGTGCCGAACCAGCACATTGGTGCGTGGGAATGCGGCTTTATGCCGCAGTGGCTCACGCGCGACTATCTTGCCCGACGCGGCGGCGCGAAATTTGGCGCTGCCCAGATAGTGCATGCGCGGTGTGCCCTGCTGGGTTATGTGCTGCGCTCCATGCGCATCGAAGGGATTCCCATCACACACGGCTTTCTCGAAGTGAACACCCAACCTGAGGTGGGCGATGAGGGATACGACCAAGGCGCACAGATATTGGTGGATTTCTTCCGCGCGCATGTTCCGCAGTTTCTTGAGTCGGATCTGTCTCCTGTAGGCAGAAAGATCATCGAATGTTGCCTGGACGGTGGCGCCATCGAAGACTACGAGCGTATGTTGCCTCATTCGGAGTGGTACGCGTAGAGGTCTACCCGTTGTACGGCTACGGCTGCGTTGGAAGATGTACTCGACTGAGGAGGGTCATCCAATGATGAGAGCCGCCATCCTATTGGCGTCTGTGAGTATTCAGATGTGCATTGGCGGATTGTACGCTTGGAGTAGTCTTGTCCCTTCCCTGAAGGATTCCTATGGCTTGACCACGGCGCAGACGCAGCTCATATTCGGTAGTCTCATCGCGGTTTTCACGCTATCGATGATCTATGCGGGCCGCTTGCTTGAGCAGCGAGGTCCAAAACTAGTCGCGGGTATCGGCGGCGTTCTATTCGGGAGTGGATATGTGATGGCGTCACTATCCGGCGGCTCCTTTCTCTGGATGTTTTGGGGAATTAGCGTTGTGGCGGGCATCGGGACGGGATTCTGCTATGTCTGTGCGCTCGCAATGTGTTTAGGATGGTTTCCGGAAAGAAAGGGCTTGGCGACAGGCGTGGGGGTCGCAGGGTTTGGCGGCGGGGCGATTCTACTATCGAGGCTCGTCAACATGCTCTTTGAACAGAACATGGATGTTCTTGTGGTTCTCCGATGGATGGGGGGAATCTGTGGCGTGATCATCTTGGGAGCGGCTCTATTGCTGAAACGCGTCCCGTCCGCTGGGCCACCGTCTTTCGATTCTCGTCTGATGGGCCAGTCCTTGGTGCGGGATCGTTTTTTCTGGGCCTTGGTGGTGGGCATGTTTTGCGGCACGTCTGCCGGACTTCTCGTGATCGGCAACCTCACCCCTATAGCGTTAGCGATCGGCTTTTCCCCGGCGGTGGCGACTACGGCCATCGGGGCTTTCGCGCTTGGAAACGCAGGGGGGAGAATCGTGTGGGGGTGGATAGCCGACAAGTCCGGGCCGGGCGTCATCACGCTTTCGTTGGCGGTTCTTGCGCTGGCGATCTGCGGGCTACTGCCCATATCAACTCGATCTGGGAACTTTCCTACTTTGGCAATGTTGGTCGGCTTCGGCTTTGGGGGGTGTTTCGTCGTCTACGCCACCCAGACGGCTTCCCGGTACGGGATAGACCGCGTAGCCAGCATATACCCCTTTGTTTTCCTTGCGTATGGTCTTGGGGGAATTGTCGGGCCATGGATCGGGGGATGCTTGTACGACATGACCGAAAGCTACACACCGGCTGTTGTTACCGCCGTCGGAATCGTGTTGTCGGGCCTATTGGGCAGCCTGTGGCTGATCCGGACATCCGCGCGTTCCGATTCCGTCGAGTCGAGCCGAATGCCAATTTCGGCACGAGCGGCCCACCCAGAACGGTAGGGCGAGGCCACTGATTTCGGAGCGAGGTGGCCACCTCTATCGGCCCGACAGGGTAACCGCAGGAGGTGGAATGTGCGCTCACGGCACCTGATCGACGCCGAATTCAAAGAAGGAAACATCACAAAAAGCCTATAGATAAAGGCCGGAATGAAGACAGTTGACCGGAAACACGCAAAACGCCGAACAAACGGATAGAGAAATCAAAAAAAGGAAATAGACTGGTCGGGGCGACTGGATTCGAACCAGCGACCCCCTGCTCCCAAAGCAGGTGCGCTACCAGGCTGCGCCACGCCCCGACTGAGCGGCACTATACACAATCGGAGGGGGCGTCCTCCAGTTTGGGTTACGCTTACGTCCTCCCCTTCTATCGCGAATAACGGGCGGGCTCGTCTGCTCGCGTAAAAGGTTGACGAAACGTCCAAATGAGGCTATATTTCTTGACAACCCAAGGGGGTGGACATGACGGAGACAAATCAGACTCGTTCGGGGTGGGGATGTGTTCCCTGCGGTGGGGCATTGTTGTTTGTGATGTTCTTTTGCGTAGCTATAGTGGTGAGTCTGCTTGTCTTCGCGTTTGGGAGTCACCGGGGAGGGCGCCACGCTTCCTCGAGTCTTCGCTTTGGCGGGGATGGCGTGGGCGTTCTCGAGATCTATGGCGAGATCATGGACGAGCAGCCTATTCTCGATGACCTCGAGGAGTTGAGGGATATGCCCTCGGTGAAGGCCTTGGTCGTGCGTATAGACAGTCCGGGCGGTTCGATCTCCGCAGTTGAGGAAGTGTACGATGCGCTGATGAAGGCACGCGAGGAGGGAGTTCCCGTGGTTGCCTCCATGGGCGCTACCGCAGCCTCGGGCGGGTATCTCATCGCGCTGGCGGGGGAACGAATTTTCGCAAGTCAGGGTTCCTTAACTGGAAGTATCGGTGTCATTATCGAATACTCGTCTGCTCAAACGCTGTTTGAGAAAATAGGCGTGAAACTTGAGACGGTGAGTACGGGCGAACTCAAGGAAACGGGATCGCTGGCGCAGTCGTTGACCGCTCGGCAGCGCGAGCACGCCCAGCAGGTCGTGAACGACTATCACGCGCAGTTCATTGAATTGGTGGTCAAGACCCGCGGCATGGATGAGGCGCGCGCGCGTTCATTGGCCGACGGGCGGATATTCACCGGGCGTCAGGCGAAGACGGAGGGGCTCGTGGATGAGATCGGCGGGTTGGACGACGCGGTGGCTTTGGCCGGAGAACGAGCGGGTATCGAGGGTGAACCGCGGGTGATTCGCCTGGAGGACGAGCCGTATTCATTGTGGGATTTGATGCATGAACTTCGCTCCGAGGCTTCGGGGCGGCTCAAGTTGCACGGCGCAACGACCCCGAAGTTTATTTTGAGGTAATACGTGGATATTCGGGAAACAGGACTTAGCACGTATCTTTCGGAGATATCGAAGATCCCGCTGCTTTCTTCCTCCGAAGAAATTCGTCTCGCCCAGCTTGCGCGCCAGGGCGACGGCGAGGCGCGTCGAAAACTCATCGTCGCCAATCTGCGTCTGGTGGTTAGCATTGCGAAAAAGTACCTCTATTTCGGTTTGGCGCTGCAGGACCTCATTGAAGAAGGCAACCTGGGGTTGATGAAGGCGGTGAGCCGTTACGATCCGGATCGCGGCTGCAAATTCTCCACCTACGCGACCTGGTGGATTCGCCAGGCCATCACGCGCGCCCTGTCAAACTTTGGGCGCACGGTGCGCATTCCTGTCTATGTCACAGACAACGTGGCGAAGTATAAGAAAGTGGCGGAGGAGTACTACATCAAGACGGGCCGCCGCCCCGATCCTGAGGATATGGCCGACGCGCTGGGCATCAAGTTGTCTGAGGCGCTCAAGCTGCATGATTACCTTCAGGATATTGCGCCGCTGGATAACATGGACAGCACCAACGACGATTCGGGCCGGGGTATTCCCGAGCACGCCGAGCCGCGCCGGGTGGACGCCGCAATTGCCCAGATTGAGCTTGACCAGCAGCTCGAAGAGCTGATGAAGCAGCTCAGTTCACGGGAAGAAAGCATCATCCGCTACCGCTATGGAATCATGGACGGTAAGGCGCATACGTTGGAGGAAACCGGCCGCCAGTTTCGCCTGACCCGCGAGCGTATTCGGCAGATCGAGAACGACGTCATGCGCCGCCTGCGCCAGTACGTCTCCCAGCACACGGAAGACTTCAAGCCTTAAAGGGTTTTCTCTCCGCCGTCTGAGCTTCACACCCCTCGCCGATTGACATGTTTCGCCCTGGGTTTTATGATACCCCTTCGCCATGTGCCGGGTTCACGGCGCGGCATTTCATACTCGGGGATGTTCCATGGGTCAGGTTATCGCAATTGCCAATCAAAAGGGCGGGGTGGGAAAAACCACAACGGCCGTAAACGTATCCGCCTGCCTTGCGGCGGCTGGCCGGAAAGTTCTACTTATTGACCTCGATCCCCAGGGCAACGCGACTAGCGGCCTAGGCATTGACAAGGACGCCGTCGAGGTTTCCCTCTACGATGTGATGATGAACGGAACCACCGTGGACGAAGCGACGCTTCCCACAGTGGCCGAGAATTTGCGTTTGTTGCCGGCGAATCGGGAGTTGGTGGGCGCGGAGGTCGAGCTGGTCGGAATTGAAGGCCGGGAGTATCGCCTTCGGGAAGCCCTGGCGTCCGTGCGCGACCAATACGACTACATTTTTATCGATTCTCCCCCGTCGCTGAGCCTTCTTACGATCAACGGACTCAGCGCGGCAAACGGCGTGATTGTTACGTTGCAGTGTGAGTACTACGCCCTTGAGGGGTTGTCCGCACTGATGCAGACTTTGGACTTGGTGCGGGACAATTTGAACCAGGAATTGGCGTTACGGGGCGTGCTGTTGACGATGTATCAGCACACCAATCTCTCCAACCAGGTGATTGCCGACGTGCGCGAGCACCTGGGCGACGCCGTCTTCCAGACCGTCATTCCAAGAAATGTGACATTAAGCGAGGCGCCGAGTTTCGGTAAGCCGATCATTTTCTATGACCTGAAATCCGCCGGGGCCAAAGCCTACATGGCCCTCGCGAGGGAGGTGCTGGCGCGTGGCTAATGTGAAGAAAGGCGGCTTGGGCCGCGGACTCGGAGCGCTGATCCCCAATCCGCCCAAGGCGGCGGCGACCGCCCCCTCCCCTGCTGTTGAAGAGGAGGTTTCGGGCGAGCGTCTGCTCCGGCTCGATCCGCGCGAACTCAAGCCGAATCCCAAACAGCCGCGCACGTACTTCGCCGAGGAGGCGCTTGAGGAACTTGCCGAGAGCATTCGCCGCGACGGCGTGCAAGAGCCGGTGATCGTCCGTCGGCGCGGGAATGAGTATGAACTGGTGAGCGGCGAACGCCGCGTTCGCGCGAGCATCATGGCGGGGCTTACGCAGGTGCCTGCCGTCTGCCGCGAAGTGTCCGACCAGGACATGCTCAAACTGGGCCTCATCGAGAACATTCAGCGCGAAAATCTGAACTCAATCGAATTGGCGAAGGCCTATCAAAAACTCCAAGAGGAATTCGCCTGGACTCAAGAGCAACTCGCGGATGAAGTGGGCAAGAAGCGGGCGACGGTGGCCAACACACTGCGCCTGCTGAACCTCCCCCCGGACGTGCAGGAGCGCGTGGCGGATGAGTCTATCGCGATGGGGCATGCGCGTGCATTGTTGGCATTGCCCACGGCGGAGGCCATGAGCACCGCGTGCCGTAAAGTCATTTCCGAGGGGTTGTCCGTACGCGAAACGGAGAAATTGGCAGTTCCCAAGGCTCCGCGTGCGGACAAGAAGCCTGCTGCTCCTGACCCGAACGTGCGAGATATCGAAGATCGCCTTCGTCGAATTCTTGGCACCAAGGTTAAAGTTCAGGCCTCGGGCAGCAAAGGCAAAATCGAGATCGACTATTTTTCGCTGGATGAACTGGATCGCCTCCTTTCGTTGTTGGGGGCCTAGCCGTCGATGTGCATGACCCGGCGATAGATATAACGAAGCCATTGGAAGGATGTGAGGCATGCTAGATATCAAACTTCTGCGAGAACAGCCGGACCTCGTGCGCCAGGCGTATGCAAATCGCGGAGCCAATATCGACCTCGACACGATTCTTGCTGCGGACGCCGTGCGTAGACAGAGTCAGCATGAGTATGAACAGCTTAAGGCTGAGCAGAACAGGGCGAATGCGGCCATCGCGGAAGCCAAGCGCAACCGTCAAGACTCCGAGGCCGCTATCGCCGCAATGCGCGAGGTGAGCGATCGCTTGAAGGCGCTCGAAACCAGTATGCGCGAAGCTGACGAAGCCTTTCAGGAGCAACTGCTCGTATTGCCCAATTTGCCCGACGCATCGGTGCCGGTGGGCCGAGATGAATCGGCCAATACCGAGGTGCGCCGCTGGGGCACGCCACGACAGTTGGATTTTTCGCCTCTAGACCACACGGACCTAGGTGTCAAACTCGGCATTCTTGATCTCGAATGTGCGGCCAAACTGAGCGGTGCACGCTTCAGTCTGCTCAAAGGCGCGGGCGCAAGACTCGAACGTGCGTTGATTAACTTCTTCCTAGACGTCCACACGCGCGAGCACGGCTACACCGAAGTGCTTCCGCCGTTTATGGTGAATTCCGACAGCATGCGCGGCACGGGGCAACTGCCCAAGTTCGGCGAAGACCTCTTCCGCATCGCGAACCCGGGGAAGGACCTGTGGCTCATTCCAACGGCGGAAGTCCCAGTGACGAACATCCATCGCGATGAGATCCTCAATGAGGATCAGTTGCCGGTCAAATACTGCGCGTTTACGCCGTGTTTCCGCAGCGAAGCGGGCTCTTACGGCAAGGACACTCGTGGCATCATTCGGCAGCATCAATTCAACAAAGTTGAGTTGGTGAAGTTCACTACCCCTGAGTCCTCTTGGGACGAACTCGAAGCACTTACGGCAAACGCCGAGTCTATCTTACAACGCCTCGAACTGCCCTACCGCGTCATGACCCTGTGCACGGGCGATATGGGCTTTGCCAGTGCGAAGACCTATGACCTCGAGGTTTGGTTGCCTGCGCAGGGCTGCTACCGGGAAATTAGTTCTTGCTCGAATTTCACCGATTTCCAGGCGCGCCGCGCGAACATTCGCTTCCGCCGCGGCAAGAAACCGGAGTTCGTTCATACGCTCAACGGATCCGGGTTGGCCGTCGGCCGTACATTGGTGGCGGTACTCGAGAACTATCAACAAGCCGACGGTTCAGTAAGTATCCCCGCGGCGTTGCGACCGTATATGGGTGGAATCGAACGTATAGAGCCCCTGTCGTAGGGCGGTCCTTGTTCGAGCGACAGTAGTTTGAGTAACATTCGCGTTCCGGAAGCCGACGTGCGAACCGGACGTACATGAGGGAGCGAGAATAACTATGGCAAACGTAAAAAAGATCGTGTTGGCGTATTCTGGGGGACTCGACACTTCGGCGATTCTGAAGTGGCTCCAGGAAACCTACAAGGCGGATGTGGTCGCGTTCATCGCGGACATCGGCCAGCGTGAGGAAACCGAACCCGCGCGCCAGAAGGCGGTCGATACGGGCGCGTGTGCGGTGTACTGCGAAGACCTGCGTGAGGAATTCGCCAAAGACTATGTTTACTTCGCGATGCGTGCGAACGCCCTTTACGAGGGGACCTACTATTTGGGTACGAGCGTAGCGCGGCCCCTGATTGCCAAAGCACAGATCGATGTGTTGCGCAAAGAGAATGCGGACGCCGTTTCGCACGGCGCCACGGGCAAGGGCAACGATCAGGTACGCTTCGAGTTGACCTACTACGCGCTGGAGCCGAACGTCTCGATCATCGCGCCGTGGCGCGATCCGAAATGGGAGCTTACCAGTCGCACGAAGCTGATCGACTACGCGAAGAAGCACGGTATCCCCGTGCCGGTTACGGCGGCGAAGCCGTATTCTTCCGATCGCAACCTGCTGCACATCTCGTTCGAAGGCGGCATTCTGGAAGACCCCTGGGCGGAACCGCCGGAGGACATGTATCTGCTGACCACCGATCCGCGCAAAGCCCCGGACACGCCCGAGTACGTCGAGATCGACTTCGAAGAGGGCTATCCCGTAGCGGTCAACGGCGAGCGGCTTTCGCCTGCGTTGTTGATGGAAAAACTGAACGCCATCGCGGGTAAACACGGCGTCGGCCGCGTGGACATGGTCGAAAACCGTTTCGTGGGCATGAAATCGCGTGGCGTTTACGAGACTCCGGGCGGCACCGTGCTGTACATGGCGCACCGCGCCGTGGAGTCGATCACGATGGACCGCGAGGTCATGCTGATGCGCGACCAGTTGTCGCCCAAAATCGCCCAGCTCATCTATAACGGCTTCTGGTTTTCGCCGGAGATGAAGCTGATGATGACGATGGTTGACCGCACGCAAGAGAACGTGACCGGCACCGCGCGTATCCGCCTGTACAAAGGCCAATGCGTCGTTGCCGGGCGCCGCGCGCCGAAGTCCCTCTACGACGCGAAGATCTCGACGTTCGAAGAAGACGAGGGTGCTTACCAGCAGGCAGATGCAGGCGCTTTCATTCGCCTGAACGCGTTGCGTCTGCGTGTGCGCAAGAACGCGGGATTGGACTAGCCGGAGGAATCATGGGGAAGCAATGGGGCGGACGGTTTGAGGGCGGCACCGACGATCTCGTCGAGCGGTTGGGGCAGTCGGTGTCCTTCGATGCGCGGCTGGCGCACCACGACATCCGCGGAAGCATTGCCCATGCCTTGATGCTCGGCGAGCAGGGGATCATCTCGAAGACCGACGCACGCGCGATTGTTCGTGGCCTTCAGGATATCGATCGCGACATCGCCGCGGGTAAGTTCACGTGGAAGATTGATCTCGAGGACGTGCATACGAACATCGAGGTGGCGTTGGTCGCACGCATCGGCGACGCGGGCAAGCGGCTGCACACCGCGCGCAGCCGCAACGACCAGGTCGCGCTGGATGTGCGCCTGTGGACACGCGACCAGATCGACCGCATCATTGAACAGGTGCGCGACCTCCAAGCGGCGCTGGTCGACCTCGCCGAAAAACACATCGACGTGATCGTGCCGGGATGCACTCATCTGCAGCACGCTCAACCCGTGCTGCTCGCGCATCATCTGCTTGCCTATTTTGAAATGTTTTCCCGGGATAGGCAGCGCTTCTCCGAACTGCGCAGAAGAGTCAACGTGATGCCGCTGGGATCGGCCGCCCTCGCGGGAACTCCGCATCCTATCGACCGAAAGAAGGTCGCCGAAGAACTCGGCTTTGACTCAATTTCCGCGAACAGCATGGATGCCGTCTCCGATCGCGACTTCGCCATCGAGTTTTGCTCGGCATCGGCGTTGGTCATGATGCATCTCTCGCGCCTAAGCGAGGAGTTTATCCTCTGGTCCTCCCAAGAGTTTGGCTACATCGAAATCGGCGATGCCTTCACGACCGGGTCGAGCATTATGCCGCAGAAGAAGAACCCCGATGTGGCCGAACTCGTGCGCGGGAAGACCGGACGCGTCTATGGCGACCTGACGGCCCTTCTAACCATTCTCAAGGGGCTTCCACTAACGTACAACCGCGACCTTCAGGAAGACAAGGAGCCGTTGTTCGACACGAGCGACACCGTTCAGCTCTGCCTTGCGGTGTTCGCGAGGATGCTGCCGTCCGTGCGGATTAACCGCGAGCGCATGCTTGCGGCGACGCGCGAGGGCTTTCTCGAAGCGACCGATCTGGCGGACTATCTTGCCTCTCGGGGCATGCCCTTCCGCGAAGCCCACGAAGTGGTGGGCCGGATTGTCCGGCGTTGCATTGAACTTGACCTTACCTTACCTGAACTTCCGCTGGCCGAATACCGTAAGTTCTCGCGTTTGTTCGATAGCGCGCTGCTGCACGAAACCTTGCAGCCGAACGCCATCATCCGCCGGCGCGATACGCCCGGCGGCACCGCTCCGAGCCGCGTGCGCAGTGCACTGAAAAAGGCGCGCAAGGCGCTTTGAAAAAACGGTTGCTTTGCCGTGATTCCGCCGCGCGCTTCTGCTACTCTGAATGAAGACAGGTGCAGAGCACCTACGGAAAGGAGTCACCTATGGCCTCGATCCGAGTTTCTGGAGTGCAAATGTGCGTCTCCGAGTCGCTGGAGGAAAATCTTCCGCGCGTCCTGGAGTACATCAAGACAAGCGATGCGGATATAGTGTTGTTCCCCGAGATGAGCTTGACCGGTTACCACGGTCAGTTCAGCGACAAGGCCGCACGCGCGGCATGGAGGCAAGTCGCCGCAGCCTGCCGTCAATACTACCGCACGGCGATCATTGGCACGGGCTGTGCCGAGGGCGGCGCCACCTATATTCAATCCCGCATCTATACGGACACGGGCGAACTCCTGGGAACGCACGAGAAAATCGTGCCTACGTCGGGCGATCGTCAGTTCTGCCAGCCCGGTCATGAGCTTCGCGTGTTTACGCATCGTGGAATTACGTTTGGTTGTCTCATTTGCAACGACCTGTGGGTAACGCCGGGCTGCGGCCCTTACCCCGATCCCCGTTTGGCCTATCACCTCGGTCAGAAAGGGGTGCAAGTGATTTTCCACGCGATCAATTCCGGCGCGTCGGCCATTCACTTGCCCTACCACGAGTCGAATCTAGCGTTGCGGGCGCTCGAAAACCGCATCCACATTGTGACGGCCAATGCCGCGCTCAAGGGCGCATCGGTGAATTGCTCCAGCGGGGTCATGTCGCCCCAAGGGGAATGGCTTGTGCGTTGCCCGCGCGAGGGCGAGCATGTCCACAACTGCGATCTCACTATTGAGTAGTAGACGAGGCGGACGAATCGCCGGATTCGGCTGAGGAGGCTTCGTCTGCTGTAGGCGGAAGCGTCTTTAGTATCAACAGGCGACGTGTGGTCATTCCAAGATACGAGAAGTAGGGAATTCGGCCAAGTTCGACCGTGTCCTTCCTTTTCAAGAAGGAAATGGCGTACTCGTACGAGAGTAGCCACTGGTACGGGTAGGTTTCCCAGAAACTACGGCTGCCCACCTTTTCCATATACGCATCGCTGGTGTAAGCGCCGTTGTATTCGAAGCCGCCGTCGATGCCATAGGGGTTTACGCCGAGTTCTTGCTTAAGTCCCGCAATCCCCTTCCAGCGGGCACGGTTCCAGGAAAGCGAGTCCTGAACGCCCGCCACACTGAAAAGGAAGAAGATTGTGCAGAGAGCAACGGCCATTGTTCGCTGAACGCCAGATGCCAGCGTTACGGCAACGAGGAGTACTCCGGGAACAAGTGTGGGAAGCAGATAGCGGTCGATAATCGAGGGAAGATAAACGTTGTATGGGGCCGCGATGAACCCGGCGATGAGCAACGCGAGAAAAAGGGGTGTATAGGCGGAGGGATGCTGAGAAAAGCCCTCTGCATGGCGCCAACGCCATATTAGCGCTATCAGTTGAGGCAGCGTGGCTGCGAGGAGCACCGCGCCGGAGATAACGGCGAGTTCCGTGATGGGCCACCATACCGCGCCGCCCACACGGACCGGAGACCAAAAGTAATTGCTCATGTACACGTCGCGTAAGGTCAGTGGTCCTAGCCCGAGATCGCGCAGTACATTGGGAAGAATCGGAAGGTGCGTCTGCCACAGCTTGCACGCGGTCGCTTGAATGAACACCAGCGACAACACGAACAACGTCCAGCGTCCCCAGCGCCAGCGTTCCTGTCCGCGTAACAGGCGGTAGAGGCGAGGCAGCGCCAGCGGAAGAGAGAATAGACCCAGGTAGAGCAATGAGACCCCGACATGCTCGACAATAAGCCAAGAACGCCAGGCAAGACTTCCCTTGGCGGGGAAAGTTTTCCAATCGTACTCGCCGGGACTGATGTTTTTGTAGACGAAATGGAAGATTACCGCGAGTACCCACGGGGTGACAAGAAGCGCAAAGGCCTTTGCGCTAGGCCAACGCCGCTCTTTAATTGCACGGAAGACATAGGTCATTACGAACGCCACAGGCAGGACTACTGCAAACTGGCGGATGAAGAAGGCCAACGCCGCCCAGAACGCGCCATAGAGAATATAGCGCTCCAGTCCCGTGTGGAAATAGCGAAGGAAGAACAGCATGGAAAGAAGCATCGGCACGAGAAATGGAATGTCTGTCATGAACATGTACGAGAGGTAATGCGCGATCGGATTGGCGAAAAGTGTGGCGCCACAGACCGCTGCGGTGAATTTGTCCAGCCCTATCTCGCGGGCGCAAAGTCCGCAGATCCACGCCGCCAAAATAGAAAGAAACATGACAGAAAGGTGCAGAGCCGTCCAGCTTGAGCCAAAAATCGCGGCGCAGACTACCCCCCACGCCTGCAACGCCACCGCATTTGTGGCGGCAAAGGGATGCTGCTTGTACACGCCGGTCTCGAGAAACTCGAAGACAGGCTTTGCGTAGACCCAGTCATCATTAAGCGGAAACGGCGTCTTGGGTCCGACCGCCGCCAAGGAGCACAATGCGAGTAGCGTTGGCAGGAGCCACAGGACGTGTCCAGACGCGAACCTCTTCATATGCCCCGAGGGCGTCAAACGAGCGGCCGCGGCTTGGAAAATGCGTTTTCTCGGCGGCATGGTTTACCGTTTCAAGATTCCGCCGCGCGACTGACTCAGGAAGATGCCTTGAAGATTCATCTTCAACTCGTCCGGGTTATCCGAATTCCAGACAGCGTCCTCTTCCTTAATCAGTTTTCGCTTCACGAGGTCCACTAGACTCATGTTGAACGTCTGCATGCCTTCTTCCCGGCCCGCGGCAATCGCCACCGGGATCTGTTTCAGCTCGTTCTCGCGAATAAGCGCCGAAATCGCGGGGTTGGTGAGCATGATCTCGATCGCCGGAACGCGTCCCTTGCCATCGGCGGCAGGCAGCAAACGCTGCGCGACGCAGGCCTTCAACTGAAGGGCCAACTGAGAACGCACCTGCGGCTGCTGATTCGTCGGGAAAAGATCGAGGATGCGATCGATGGTCAGCATCGCGTTCGTCGTGTGCAGCGTGCTGAACACCAAGTGTCCTGTCTCTGAGGCCGAGATCGCCGCGCCAAAGGTCTCGGCGTCGCGCATCTCACCGATCAGGATCACGTCCGGATCTTCGCGCATTGCCGCGCGCAGCGCCGTGGAGAAATCATGCGTGTCGATATTGATTTCGCGCTGCGTCACGATGCTTTTCTTGTTGATGTGGAGGAATTCGATAGGATCCTCCAGCGTCACAATATGCTCCCGGCGCGTGCGGTTGATAAGGTCGATAATGGACGCCAGGGTCGTCGACTTACCGCTACCCGTCGTTCCGGTTACCAGCACCATGCCGCGGGGGATATGACTGATTTTCTCCATCGCCGGCGGAAGATTGAGTTGTTCGAAGCTGAGAATTTTGGCCTTTACGTGGCGCATGATGATGCCCACCGAGCCCCGCTGCATCAGCACGTTTACGCGGAAACGTCCCAGCCCCGCCTGGCTATACGCCAAGTCCGCATCCCCGCAGTCCAGAAACTTCTGCTTTTTTTCTGGCGTCATCATGTCGTCGAGAAAACTCAGGGTGTCCTCTGGCCCGAGGCACTCTTCGCCGATAAACCGGATCGCGCCGTCCACGCGCACCGCAGGCGGACTCCCCACCGTAAGATGCACGTCGGAAGCCCCATTCTTGACCGCATACGAAAGGATTTTGTCCAATTTGAACATGCTCAAACTCCCGCGCTCAGGCGTTCTGTTGCCCAAACCAGCCGAGTATAGCAAAAGGGGGCGGAGTGGACAATTCGACGTCAGTTTGCCGCGGCACCTCGCAGGGCTGAACCCGGCACGCCCAGTTCCTCCACAAATTTTGGTAAAAAGACAGACAATGTGGCGTGATTATCTGTGAGTTCATAACGCAGCCCGGACTAGCATGTCGAGCTGCATTAGGAAGCGAGAGCGGTCTTTCGGACCGAAAGGGGCAGGACCACCGTTCGCAAGTCCATGCTCTCGGAGTTGTGAAAGGAATTCACGGTGGGCAAGCGCATCTCCGATAGAGGCCTCCGTGAACACGCGCCCCTTTGAGTTCAACGCATGCGCTCCTCTTTGGAGACATCGAGCCGCGAGTGGAATATCGTCGGATACCACAATATCCCGCGGTCCCACATGATCGACGATCCAATCGTCCGCGGCGTCGAAGCCGTCGTCAACCACGACCAGTTCGAGCGCGGCGTCATCTGGTATTCGCATCCAGTCGTTCGCGACAACCTTAACCGGTACCCCATGCCGTTTCGCCACGCGATACGTCTCGCTCTTCACGGGACATGCGTCTCCATCCACATAGATCACCGGCATACAGTTCCTCGCTCCAACCAAAGGCTACACCAACTCTCCTCCCTCATACGATTACACATGGGAGCAAGTAGTAGCGGAATGGAGGGGCGTGAACTTCCGCGAAGCGCCCCCACCGTCCGGAGAATTTGAGGGATTTTCCCCAAGCTGGCAGGCCTCCTGAGGTCAAGCAGAAACGTTAATTTGTTCAAAAGATTTCTCACCCGTACCACGGGAGAGCCAAAACATTCCGTCCCTTCAATAAGACAAACAGCTCTCCAACTCTGTCTATTCTCTTCCGATACGCTTGGCAGAGCACACCCAATTCCGCAATGGATAGTTTCATCTAGAACGCTCCAAAGCCATCTTCGCCAGCAGCAGCGTGCCGCTCTTGCCGTGATCACCAATCTCGAGCGATGGACCAACGCAGCTTGGGCAGCCCTCCTTGCACGCGCACCGCAGGCGGACTCCCCACCGTAAGATGCACATCGGAAGCCCCGTTGCCTCGCAGGGCCGAACCCGGCACGCCCAGTTCCTCCACGATTCTTAGCAGGAATAGGCGACGTATCGCGTCATACCCGCGCTCATTCGGATCCTCGATGTTCTCATAGTACCAATAGTGGGGATCTTCGGGGCGGTAGGTCGCATGCCAAAACTGACGGCAACGAATACCGTGTCCGAGAAATGCGCTGTGAAGATCGACCATTGCCACCGCCTCATGCTGCGCCGCACATCGGCCAATCACCTCGTTATACGCAGCGTGTATTTTCCACAAGTCCCTCCAGGCGGGTAGTCCCACCCATCGAGGATCGCCGCCGCCGTCTGAAGGATCGTAGATATTCGCCAGGAAAATTCTGCACCCTCCGGGAAAGAGGTCAACGAGTCGCTCGCACATGCTGTTAAGGCGTTGTTCAAATGCGGCAATCCAGGGCTGGGCCTGTTCAAATGTTGCTCCGTACATGGCGCCCTCTGCCGGAGGTCTCGCGCCATACCAGTGGATAATGTCGTTTCCACCTGTAGTTATCACCACTATTCCAAAAACGCTTTCGGGAAAAGGAAGCAGTTCGGGAAGTTGTTTTTCGGAGTGCTCAATAGAGTTTGAGCCTGACACCGACACATTTACAACGCGTAGATTCGGCAAGACAGCCCTGAGGCAAATCCCCTGCATGTCCGACAATTCATCCGGCGGATTATCGGCCAGGCGCGCCACGTACGATTTATCCGGTGCCGCGCCAAATCCTGCGGTCACGCTGTCCCCAAGCCCCAACAGCACAACTTCGCGTGAACTCCACACCGACCGGAATGACTCAGCAGGAACAGAAGGGCCCGCCGCCCCCTCTCCCATTGGCCGCGCAAGGCAGTAATACTGAAGACAGAACAGGGCGAGACATAACACGCCTCCGGCCATCCCCAAGAGCATCAAGCGAAACGCTCTACCCCTGGAAATTAACGTTTCGGAAGCACCTTTCGCTTTCATATATGTCCTCTCCCCCACAAGTTAATTGACGTTGTTGTGGCGTAGAACCCGTATCAAGACAGGTCCTTGTGCCGAGAGCGGCTAGATGCCTAAAGCCATCTTCGCCAGCAGCAGCGTGCCGCTCTTACCGTGATCGCCAATCTCGAGCGATGGACCAACGCAGCTTGGGCAGCCTTCTTTGCACGCGCACCCGCTGACCAGAGAAATTGCCGCTTCGAGCAGGCGCGTGTGCGCTGAGAAGAGTTTTTCGCTGATGCCGACTCCGCCGGGATAGGTTTCGTAGAGGAAGACCGTTGGCTGTTCTGAAAAGGGCGAACGCAGGAGCGCCGCCGTGCGGATGTCGGTCACGTCGCTCATGACCACGACCGGAGCCACCTGCCGTAATGTATTGGCTAGACCGTTCAGCGCAGCGCCCAGGCGGCTCTTGTCGAGTCCTGTGCGCTCGGATAGATCCTCGGGAAAGGCGATCCAGTAGGCCGTCGTATGCATGGTCGATTCGGGAAGATGAATCTCGCCCCAGCCAACGTTTTCGTGCGTGCCGAACTTTATTTTCTTGTAGATGGACGGGAGCCAGGTCACGCTGACCTCTCCATGATTGCGTGCGGCCTGGCCGCAACGCTCTTCACGGAAACTGTCGAGCACGCGCAGGTCGACTTTGATTTCCGCGTCGGTGTAGTAATCGACCTCGACCGGGCGCGCGTAGGCCTTTCGATCCTCGAGGTCAAGGCGCTCGATCGTGTACTGCGCGCTTTGGTGGAGATAGATGGCGTTGGTGTACACCTCACCCGGCGCGGCGAAGTAGTCGATCTCGCCGATGACACGGCCCGCCTGCGACACATCGAGAATCACGACGTTCCCCGGCGCGGCCGTGCGCAAGCTGATTTCCTCGGCGGGGTAGACGTCCGCGCTCCAATACCATTTTCCCCGCGCGTGCCGAAGGATATGCTGTTCGCTCAGGTAGTTGAGAATTTCCCGCGTCGATTCCGCGTCCACGCCGAACGCTTCTCCTTCCGTAAAAGGAATTTCGAACGCGGCGCATTTCATGTGGCTCGTCATAATGGCGAGGTTATTCGGATCGACCGTCGCGCTTTCCGGATTCTGCTCGAAAAAATACTCCGGGTGACCGATGATGTACTGATCGAGCGGCGCACTCGACGCCACCAAACAGACCAGCGAGGTGTCTGAGCGTCGGCCCGCGCGGCCTGCTTGCTGCCATGTGCTGGCGACGCTGCCCGAGTAGCCGCTCATAATGCAGACGTCCAGCGAACCGATATCGATGCCAAGTTCGAGCGCGTTGGTACTCACCACCGCCATGATCTCGCCATCGCGCAGGCCTTTTTCGATCGCGCGGCGTTCGGTGGGCAGGTAGCCCCCTCGGTAGCCGCACACCAGCCGCTCGTCTTTGCCCAATCGCCGCACCGCTTCCTTGAGATACGTAGTCATCACCTCCACCCGAAGGCGGCTGCGGGCAAACACGATGGACTGTACCCCGCGCGACAAAAACTGCGCGGCGATGCGAGTTGCGGTTTTGACCGAGGATTGACGAATGCCGAGTTCAGGATTCACCACCGGCGGGTTGTAGAACAGGAAATGCCGCTCCCCCGCGGGCGCGCCATTGTCGTCGATAAGCTCGACCGGAGCCTCGATAACGCGTTCGGCGATCTCTTGCGGATTCTGGATCGTCGCGCTGCAACAGATGAACTGAGGCGATGAGCTGTAGAACGCGCAGATGCGGCGAAGCCTGCGCAGGACATTGGCTAGATGACTGCCAAAAACACCGCGATAGTGATGGATCTCGTCAATAACGATGTACTGTAAGTTCTCAAAAAGCTTCATCCAGATCGTGTGGTGCGGCAAGATGCCCGTGTGCAGCATGTCCGGATTCGTGACGACGATATGCCCCGCGTTTCGGATGGCCTTGCGCGCCGAGCCCGGCGTGTCGCCGTCGAACGTGTACGTGCCGATGCGCACGTCGAGGTCCTCTATGGTCGTCTGAAGCGCCTTCACCTGATCCTGCGACAACGCCTTCGTCGGGAAGAGATACAACGCGCGCGCTTCTGGATTCTCGAGTAGCGCATTCAGTACCGGGAGGTTGTAACACAGCGTTTTCCCTGAAGCTGTCGGCGTCACCACACATACATTGCGCCCGGCCAGCACCGCGTCGATGGCCGCCCGCTGGTGCGTGTACAAATCTGAAATGCCGCGGAGCCGAAGCGCCTCGATCAACTTTGGATTGAGCGCGTCTGGGAAGCCGGCATAGCGCGGTGGCCGTTCCGGAAGCACCCGCCATGCGGTGAGATTCTGTCCGAAGTCGTCATCTTGACGAAGGCGATCGATAGTTTGTGCGAGATTCATGGCGTGCATTCTAGCGGATCTCCGCGAGAATTGCCTGCGAGTCGCATCCCTGAGCGAGCCGATGCAGGAATTTGGACCACTAAGTCACGTATACCGCGGGCGGCGCTTCGGAATCGCTTGGCGGCGGTTCTGGGGGGCGCTGGGCGGGTGGGGCGATCGCGGGAGGCAGGGTGTCAATCAGCGCCTCAAATCCCGCAACGTGCTGTTGCAGTTCCTGCACCTCGGGCGCATCGGGCAAGATGGCCTGGGCGTTACTCAGCGCGGTGCGCAGGTGTCTGACGAACTCTCTGATGTCGGTCGCTGATGCGCCATGATCGACCAGAAACACGATCTGTTTCATCCGCATTTTGGCCATATCGACATAGCACATCATCTCGAAATAGCTGGGCTCATTAAAACGCGGAATGGGCAGTGTCCGGCCATTTTTCTCGAAGTAGTAGAGAGCGGTTTCGAGTTCGCCCTGGACGAGCGCGTACCAGGCTTTCGTTCCAAACAGGTAGCATCGCGCGAGGTAGTAATGCGCGCCGGCGTCCTCGGGGTGGGATAAGAGGTGCTCTTTCCAAACAGGAATCGCCTCGTCGAAGCGACCATCGAGGACCATTGTCTCCGCCTCGACGAAGAGATCCTGCTGGGGCTGCGGACGGCATGCCGTCAACAGCCCCAGTAGCAGAGTTGTCACAATGAACGCGTTACGGCGTTTTGGCATCACCTTCAGCCTTCGGCGCCACATCCCAGCGCGGTTGCAGGCGGAAGAAGCCGGTGCGCGGTCCAATCCGGCTGAAGACGGCGATTTCCCCAGGCTTGGTCTCGGCGGCTTTTGCAACGGCTTCCTTGAACTCGTCGAGGTTTGTTACCGGGCTTCCGCCGAAATTCAGGATGATCACGCCGGGGCGTATCTGCGCGAGGTCGGCAAAACTGCCGGATTTCACGCGACGTACGATCACGCCTTTGACGTCCTCACTCAGGTTAAGCACGAGGCGCACGTCGGTGGTGAGCTCTCGCACGGTCAATCCAAAGGTCTTGTCCTCAAACTCCCCGGCATCGCGCGCCGCTTTGGGTTTCTCCGCCAGCGTCACCTGCAGTTCCAACGGCTGTCCATCGCGCAGCACGCGCACGGGCACAGCCGTTCCGATGGGCGTATCGCGCACCAGTTTGGTGAAGGCCAATACCTCGCGATTTTGCTTGGCGCGGACGGGCGTGCCGTTGAACAGAATCACCACGTCGCCATCCTTGAACCCTGCGGCTTCGCTCGGGGAACCAGGCACCACCGTGCTCACCACCACGCCGCCTTCCTTGGGGAGGCCCCAGTATTCGGCAAGGTCGTCGGTAAGCGGCTGATGGAAAATGCCAAGCCACGCTTCGCCAAGCCCTTTGCCCGCGTCGGTGGCGGTCGGTGGGGTGTCGATATACTTGGCAAAGAGCGACGCCTGATAAAGAAGCGGCGCGCCGCTGCGCGTGTACAATTCGCCGCCTTCCTCAGGAGAAAGGTCGAAGCCAATCACGCCGACGACCTGACCGGATGCATTGATCGCGGGACCACCGACATACCCAAACGCCACCGCTTGATCCAGGCAATACGTCACGCGCGGCTTCTCGAGGATCGCCCCCACCATGCGTACGTTTACGCTACGGGCAAAATCAAAGTTCTCGTTCATAAGGCCGAAAATGCCCACAGGTTCGCCCAACGCCAGCGGCACGCCGCGTGCGAATTTCACGTGAGGCAGATTCAACGGGGTGTCTGATTCAAGTTGCAGGAAGCAGATATTGATATCGTCCGGCTTCTTGAGCAGTTTCGCGTCGTACTCTTTTTCGGCTTCGCCTTGGCCAACCGTTACCCGAACGCTAATTGGCACGGAGTTCTCGCCTTGCATGTGCCCGTGCGCCATCACGAGACCGCTTGGGGACACAATTAAGCCGAGAACGCGAATATCGCGCCGATCGGACGTATTGGTTTGCGGGTTGGTGAGTTCCGCTGTGTACTTGACTACGCAGATCGCCGGCGTCACCGCCGCGTAAGCTTGCGTAATTGTCGATTGCGGAAGCTCCTGTGCCGAAACTGCACTTGTAACCAGCAGGAAAGCCACGCAGATGATTCCAGCGCGCTTATTCCACATGGCCGTCTCCTTTGGGTTGCGCCGGGGCAGGCTGAGCAGGCGTTGGTTGGGCCTCGGCCGTTTCCTCCGGGTTGGGCTTCAGCAGTACGAAACGGGACAGCGCTCCACGCTTTACCGTCAGCAAAACGAGCGGCTGTTTGGACGCGCCGCGCGCCTCGTACATCGTCTTGAACGCTGCCATGTTGGGTATGTCTTCCTTATCCATGCGCAAGATGATGTCGCCTTCGCTGAGTTGCGCCGTCGAGGCTGCACCGCCGACCTGCACTCCGATCACATACACGCCTTGCTGCGAGGGCAACTGTGCCCGGCGCATAATCGCCGCGGTGACCTCGCTCGCCGTGAAGCCCCATGCGGGGAACTCGACTTCTTCGCCCTTGAGATCGCCGCGATCCCCAACCTTTAGTTTGATCTCCTGCTCGGCGTCGCCGCGCTGCACGCGCAGGGTGACTTCCTTGCCCAAGGGCAAATCCGCGATCAGCTTGTTAATGGCCGGAATCTCCTCCACGAAGCGTGCGTTCGTCGGCACACCGTCAATAGCCAACAGAACGTCTCCCGGCGTTACTCCCGCCTCGTTCGCGGGCGAAACAGGGTCAACATCCCCGATCAGCACGCCTTGCAGCTTCGGATCGTCGGTCTTGTCGATCATCGCTTGCAGATTGACGCCTATCCAGCTCCGTTCCACGCGTCCCTTGGATTTCAACGCGTCCACTACTTCCCGCACGGTGTCGACGGGGATGGCGAATCCAACATTTTCCGCAGCGCCGAGACGTCGGGAGTTCACGCCGACGACCTGGCCATCCAGGTTGACCAAGGGGCCGCCGCTGTTGCCGTGGTTGATCGCCGCATCGGTTTGAATCCAGGTACTGTAGATGAACATGGTGTCGCCCGGATCGCCCAGATAGCGATCGGTCACGCTCACGATGCCCATGGAAACCGAGCGCGCAAGGCCGAGCGGGCTTCCCAAGGCCAACACCGTCTGCCCTGCTTTGAGCGTACTCGAGCGCCCCATTCGCACGAAGGGAAGGTCCTTCCGCTCGGTGCGCAACTTGAGCAAAGCGATATCCGTATAGCGGTCTGTGCCGACGACGTCCGCCTCAAGCTCTTCCTTGTCCGACAACACACAGCGCACCAGTTTGCTCTCGCCCGCAACGTGCTCGTTCGTTACCACGTAGCCGTCGGAACTGATCAGGAAACCGCTTCCGACCACTACCATTTCTTCCTTGGTTCCGCCGGTGTAAACCTCTTTCACGGGGCGAATATGTACCAGCGCCGGGAAAACCTTGTCTTTTGCGCGGACCACTGCATTATCTGGCATCGCGCCGAGCGTGGCGCAGCCCGACAGCGTCACTAGGCTCGCCAGCAGCAATAAGATCACCTGTCTCTTCACAAAACCTCCTTGCGGCGGCGTCTGGCCGTCGCTGAACGTTAATTATAGGAGCGTCAACGCGCAAAAGAAAGAGAAGAGAACACGAATGCATACGTTGTCGTTCCGTCTGCGTCTTACGGAATGAGCGAACGCAAGTGATAGATGAGGTATTCCACGCTCCAATTGACCCAATTGTGGATTGGCGGGACAAAAAAATACAGCAGGACGGCAATCGCAACAATCGCTAATGAGCTTCCAAAGACGCGTCCGCACAGCGCTAAGAACATCCGTGCGACGTTCAAGAGCCCCTTCCCCCCCACTCGCGCGGCTTGAGAGAGAAACCACCCCAGATCGCTGTCCGAGGCAATACCGCGACTGCGCGCGGCGAGTCCTTCGGGAGCGCATTCGAATACTAGTCCGGTGTGCCCAACACGAAGAATTGAACCAGAGCGTGCGATACGAGAGCGAAACATCCCCACTCGTTTGCCATCAACCCATACCGGCGCGGCCTCCAGGCGGCGGACGCGGTATCCGTCTGGGACCGCTGTGACGAGCACATGCACTTCGCCCACGGTGGAATCGAGGCGGATGGGCACTTCGCATGAATGAGAGCGACCGATGTGAAACGGCGCGCGCAGGATGGGAAATTCGGCGCCATCTTCTGGGCCGTTCGCCACGACGAGTACATCAGTCAAGTTCATGCACTGGCTCCTCCGCCTTGGGGCGTGCCTTGCCCGGACGGAAGTCGAGGCGTCCGTCGTGCATGAGCACTTCGATTACGTCGCCCGGTTGGAAGCGGCCCTCAAGAATGAGGCTGCTGATAGGGTTGATTACCCGCCGTTCCACGACCCTGCGCAACTCGCGCGCACCGAAGTCTTGGTTGTACCCTTCGCTCGCCAGGAGTTCGTAGGCTCCCTGGTATAGGCGGATGCCGAACCCTTTTTCAGACAGGCGCTGTCCCAACTCGCGGATGGCCAGGCGCAGCACCGAGCGAATGTCTTCAGGCACAAGCGGGTAGAACGGAATGATCTCGTCTATCCGGTTGAGGAATTCCGGGCGGAAATGCCTGCGAAGTTCCTCCATGACGTTGCTCAGGCGCTCCGACGCGCGGGAGTGCAGCAGTGATTGCGACCCAAGATTCGACGTAAAAATGATGATGCAATGCTTGAAGCTGACCTCACGCCCGTTCGAGTCCTTGATGCGTCCTTCGTCGAGCACTGGCAAGAGGATATCGAAGACGTTTCTGTGCGCCTTTTCGATCTCGTCAAACAAAAGAATGCTGAACGGCGTTGCGCGCACGGCTCCGGTAAGCAATCCTTCCTCGCCGTGGCCGACATATCCCGGGGGAGCGCCGATCAGGCGCGCCACGGAGTGAGGCTCAACAAACTCCGACATATCGAAGGTAATCAAATGGTTCGATGCTCCAAAAAGGAGTTCCGCAAGCGCCTTGGCGAGTTGCGTTTTTCCCACGCCGCTCGGTCCGAGAAACATCAGCACGGCATCGGGGCGATTGGGATCGGCAAGCCCCGCACGCGCCTTTTTCACAGCGGCCACCGTCCGTGCAATGGCCTCGCTCTGTCCAATAATTCGACGGCTCAACCGGCGCTCGAGTCCTCCCAGACGGAGCCGGTCCTCGGCGGTGATCGCTTCGATAGGGACGCCCGCCATGCGGCTTACAACCTTGCGCACGTCGTGCGGCGTTACTTTTGGCGCAAGCGCGTCTGAGGTGTCGCTGTCGGGAGGGGCGCTGCCGTGACGCGCCGCAATAGCGCGCAGCCGATGGCGCGCACAAGCCTGGTCAAGCACGTCGATGGCCTTGTCCGGCAGTTGGCGGTTAGGGAGGTAGCGCTCGGTCAGCGTGATGGCCGAGTGAATGGCGGCGGTTCCAATGTGGACCTGATGATGGCGTTCGAGTGAAGGCTGGAGGTGGCGCAGGACTTTGACGGTCGCGGATTCGCTCAGCGGTTCGACACGTACCATCTGGAAACGACGTTCAATCGCGGGGTCCTTTTCGATGAACTTGCGGTACTCCTGAAACGTCGTTGCGCCAATGCAGCGGATTTCCCCGCGCGCCAATGCGGGTTTAAGCAGATTCGCCGCGTCGACTCCCCCGCCTTCCGTCGCGCCCGCACCCATGATAAGGTGGATTTCATCAATAAACAGGATATTCTTGGACGAGGATCGCAACTCGTCGAGGAGCTTGAGCATTCGTTCCTCGAACGCCCCCCGGTATTGCGTTCCGGCCATTAGGGCCGCCAGGTTCAACTCAAGAATGCGCGCCCCTTCAAGAATGCCGCCGGGCGAGGTGGGACGCGCCGAGTAATATGCGAGGCCTTCGGCAATGCGCGTCTTCCCCACGCCGGCCTCACCCACGAGGATTACGTTGTTCTTGCCCTTGCGCGCGCAGATCTCGAGGACTTCGAAGATCTCCTTTTTACGCCCGATCGCTTTCTGAATCTTCCCTTGATGGGCAAGCAGCGTGAGATCGCGCGTAAGCTCTTCCAAGGCGTTCCCGCGCGAAGGTTCTTCCGACGACGCTGAAGCGCGCTGCGTCCTTGCTGCGGTATCGGACGATGACCTTGTTGCATTCGCGGTCTGCGCCGGGCGGGAGGAGCGCCGCTCGGTGGCGGCGCGCAGTTCCTGGAGTAACTCCCCTCGGTTTGCGCCGAGTTGATCCAACGCCCGGCTTGGCGATGCATGGGCATCCGCCAAAATCGCCATGAGCAGATGACTGGCCGTGGCGGAGCCACGAGAAATACGCTGGGCTAAGCGTGTCGCTTCCGTCGCCAAGGCTGCACAGCGGGGCGTGTAGAAAACTTCGCCCGCCACTGCCGCCATCACGCCCGCAGGCCATTGCTCACGACTCACCACTTGTCCGGCCTGACGCAACAGCGCACCACGGGCCTGCACAAAGGCCTCTGGCAACTGATTGGGCTCGTTCAGCAGAGTTTCGTAAAGGTGCTCGACGCCGACATAGAACTGCCCGCGCCGAATGGATATTGCCGCGGCGCGATCAATCAACGCGTTAATTTCAGGCGATACCGGAACCTGGACCATGCCACCTCTCGCGGTCTGAGAAGACGTCTTCAGGCCACCCCCGAGTCTGCCCTTCACATTAGCGCCACTGCCCCCGGCGGTGCAACCGGACAGCGTCATGACTTCGGCAGGGCACACGTAATCCAGGGAAAGATCGGAGTGGTGCAGGAAAAAGGAAGTCCGTTACTATTCGCTCTGAGTACTCTGCGCGGGAAGGTGACGCCGGATTTGCGCAACCAACTCGGAAGGCGCGAAGGGTTTCATCAGGAGCGTTTCCGCGCCGACCTGACGGCTGCGTGCGCGCGCGTCCATGCTATGCGCGGACGACAGGCACACAACGGGGATGTGCTGCGTGAGCGGGTTCGCCTTGATCTGTTGGCAAATCTCGTAACCGCTCATCATCGGCATCATGATATCGAGCAGCACCAAGTCGGGGCGCTCGGTGGTGGCGAGATCCAGCGCAAGGATGCCGTCATAGGCGGTAATCACGTCGAATCCTTCGGCGAGCAACGCACGCTCAATCAGCATGACAACATCAGGTTCATCATCGACCACGAGAATCCTGGGCCGCTGATTGGTCATCGCTCACCTCGTCTCCGCTCATCGCGGAAGATGTCGAAAGTCTGCATTCGGCTCTGCTTGTTCGGCTCGGAAGATGGTGCAGGCTTCCGCGAAGGCGGAACAAAGGGACGTTGTTCGGCGCGTGAGAGGGGACTTTGCTTGAGGGCCAGCCCGTGGTCGGTGAAGCCCGCTTCGCCAATGATATTGCGGACAACTACCGCCTCTCGAGCGGCGGTCAACGGCTCCCGAAACTGATCGTCGCGCATGAGCTGCAGCACAATCTCGGTCCCTGGGGGAATGGGCTCCATCATCCGCACAAGCATGCCGTAGGGGCTGATATCCAGCACGACCCCCTCGATACGGACATCTGGGGCGTCTTTAAGCCATACGATGCAGGGGCGAAGCGTGTCCGATCGAACGGAACGGCGCCTGCCTCGCCGAAGCGAACGCATGTTCTCGGAAAAGAACATCTCATCTCGCATGGATGTGCGCGTCTCCTGACTATCCCCAAGGAAACTATACACTAATCCGCGCAGTTTGTTCCATGCCCATGCGGGTGAATTGGACAGCGGGAAGGCGCATCGGGGCTTTATCGCCCAGGCACGTCAAGCCGGTGGAGCTTTTTGAGCGTCCGCAGAACGACAAAGACGCCAAACCCGAGCAGAAAGAGTAGCAGCCAGCCGACATCGAGACGCCAGACATGCTCTCCCCGATAAGTAGCAAGGACTTCCAGCAAAGTGAACATCGCAATTACGCCGAAGAATCCAGAATATTCGCGGCGCAGTACGGTTTTCCAAGACGCAGGGAGTTGGGGGGGCTGCCAGAGGCGTGGGTTGGGGATGAAGGCGGGAGTCTGAGCCGCCCACTCTTCAAATGTGCGTCCATAGCGTTTCCGGAGAAAGCTCTCTTCCGCCAACATGATGCGTTCGTAGTAAAAGAAGAATGCCGCCAGGGACAGCAGCGCATACCACACTTCCTGCGGGAAAACCGAAATGGCCAACCAAATGATGAAGTTTCCAAGATAGAGCGGGTGACGCACCACGCTGTACATTCCCGAGGTATTCAATTCATCGGCAATCTGAGCCTTGGTGTTTCTGCCGGAGGTTCCTTTGGGGGCGTGGGCGACGGTGAAAGCGCGAAGCGCTAGACCGAGAAAGGCTACCGCCAGACATCCTATATCCCATATCGTGTCCAGCGTATGGCTCCCAAGAGGATAGGTGTACTGCGCCATCGCCACAAGAAGGGCGGCTCCCATTGCCAAGGGAAGGTAGCTCCGCCACCTGAATAACCAGCCCCCTGTGTTTTCCATTTGCTCGCGTAGCGCCATTTAGATGACTCCTTTGCCCTGTCCACTCTAGAACCCCGGTGTACGAACATATGGACGAGTTGGGAATATTCCTAATTCAAACAAAAATGGCGCGTGGGAGCCCCCACGCGCCATAGTGACTAAGAACAGAGTCTAGTGATGCGCCGTTCCCTCAGGGGCGGCGTCCGCCGTCGGGGCCTCGGCGGGGTCCGCAACCACCGGCGCTGCCGCGTCCGTGCCTTGCGCTGCCGCAGGCGGAGGGGTCATTCCGGGAGGCATCATGCCGGCGGGCATTGCCGGGACCGCAGGCGCCGGTTCGTCTTTCGGCTCGAACCGGATCTCGATCTTCATACCCGTACGCGCTTCCGCAGCCATTTTCTCAAGCTTGTCGCTCACCTTGGTATTCTTGACGTAGCCTTCGATCTTGGACTTGAGATCGTCAAGCGTCGGTACGCCCGCGGCATGCTTGGCAACGGGTTTGAGAATATGCCAGCCGTATTCGGTCGAGAAGGGCTGGCTAACCTCGTTCACGGGTGTCTTCCACATGGTCTCGTCAAATTCTTTCGTCATCTGGGTGTGTTCGACACCTTCGTACAGACCGCCATTGTCCTTCGAGCCGGGATCGTCGGTCACTTCCTTGGCGACCGCGCCGAAGTCTTCCTTGCCCTCGGTAACGCGCTTGTAGGCCTCGTCGATCTTGGTCTTGGCAGCGGTCTTGGTCGCCTCATCGGCGCTCTTGTCCACTTTCACGAGGATGTGGCTGACGTCCATCGTTTCCGGTCGCTCCGTGATGGCGCCCTTCCCCTTCAATTCGTCATAGGCTGCCTGCAGGTCCGCCTCAGTCACCGCGATGTCCTTGGACTGTTCCTCGATGAACTTCTGTAGAATCATATCCTCGCGAACAACCTTCGGCATGTCTTCCAGCGTCATGCCGCGCTCTTGGAGGACCGTGCGAACCACTTCGTCGCCGCCCATGCGTTGCTTAATCGATTCGACTTCCTTGTTTACTTCTTCATCCGAGACCTGCGTGTTCGCCTTAAGTGCAACCGCCCGAAGCACTTTGCCGTCGATGATGTGGTTCAACGCCTTCATCTGATCGTCGGCTGTCAAGCCGCCGCCGGGCTTGCCCGACATCATCGCTTCCATCGCCTTGCGCTGGCGAAGTCCATTCAGGGCATTCTCCAGCTCGCTACGGAGAATTTCTTTGCCCTCGACAAGCGCGATAACTTCGTTTGCAGCGGTGTCCGCAGCCGGAGCGGCAGTCGGAGCCGCAGGCACATCGGAGGCTTCGGCAGTCGCCGGTTCAGCAACGGTGACCTTTGTAGAGGGCGCGGCCGTCTCTGCCGGAGTTGCCTGGGACTGTTCTGAAACCGTCGGGGCCGCCGCGTCAGGCGCCTTGGGTGAGCATGCGCACATGCCCGCGGTTACGCCGATCACAATCGCTACTGTGAGCAGGATACTCAGATATCTCGACATCGAATTCTTCCTTTGCGTATGTGTACGCCGCTGAGTCTTGCGGAATGACTGGGCGCCCATCGCCCCGTCCTGGCCCCGCCGCACCGAAGCAGCCTACCTGAATCACGCCCAACGATCAAACGTATTGCGCAAAAATATCTGCTCTGGCAAAACGGGCAATGGGCATGTTTGGGAAATTTTTAGCGTTTCCCCGTTATGATGTATTCTGTAATAGAAGCGGCAGGCCTATACGACTGGCAGGAACGGGCCTTGGCGATCGATGAAAGACCGCGAAACCGAGAAGAAAACCAGCAATCTCTTACCCAATCAGGAGGGCAGGCCATGAGCGTGAGCGAAGCGATGTTGCAGGAATTTATTGTGGAGGCGGCCAATACTCGCCGACTGCTTGAGCGTGTTCCGGACGAGCATTTTGGGTGGCGTCCGCATCCCAAGTCATTCACCCTTGGGAAGTTGGCTAGTCACGTGGCCGAAATCCCGTGGTGGTCTGGCCCCACGATCGATGACGACGAGCTGGTGTTTGATCCGGCAAAGCATAAGGCGCCGGAATACGACAACTGCGCCGCGCTGCTGCAGGGCTTTGATGCCGCCGTGGAGTCTGGACGCGCGGCCTTCGGGCGTTTGCAGGATTCCGCTTTGGGCAGAATCTGGCACTTCAAGATGGCCGACGGGCAGGTGGTTTTTGAACTGCCAAAGGCCGCGGTACTTCGGAGCATGGTGCTGAACCATTCCGTGCACCACCGCGGACAGCTTACCGTCTACCTCCGTTTGAAGGACGTTCCGCTGCCTTCAATCTACGGGCCGTCCGCCGACGAATCGAAATAGGCTCGACGGCCTACGCCGGAGGTCTCTCCCAGGAGCGGGCTTCCGGCGTAGTTCTCTTTTCTAGCACGCTGCCTTTCTCTTTCGCTCCAGTTCCCGGAATTCATCCTCGAGCAGATCCATAGAGACGATGTCGTGGTACCGACCTTCCAGGCAGACCGCCTGACGGCGGCGACCGATTTCCTTGAACCCAATCTTGCGATAGCAGGCGATGCCGCGCTCGTTTTTTGCTTGCTTTTACGCCCTGATGCGCCTAGTATAGCGACGCGGTCAAACGGGGCTCCTGACCACAATATATTGCGTAGGCAGGGGGCCTGTGCTACACTTTATTCCAAGCTCAGGTGACAAACTTGCGATTCGGAAAGAAAAGCAGAAGTCCGTTGTTTTGGGGACGACGGGCACGGGAAGAAGGGGAAGCGGAAGAACCCCAAGGGGTTGCTCCTGCCGAACCGACATTTAGTCCTGTGGCCCGGGAGGAGCGTAGCGCGCTGCTGGGCGATAGTGCGCCGGAGGCAGAGCACCAAGACGCGGCGCCTGCACCTACTCCCCCGTCCGAGCCAAAACCCATGTTACGCCCCACATCCCCTCCCCCGTCGCCACGCGGTCAAGCCACGCAAAGCATTCTGACGGCACTTGGGCGTTTCCATCGCCAGGTGGTCCGCGCCCGCGAGGGCGCGCCGCAGGAGCTTTGGGGCGACGAGTGCATGGACCAGATCATCCAGGCGACGGAGATTGCGGCGAGTCAGGGGTGGCGAGAGCTGGTGCGCGCGCTGGTGGATACCGGGCGCGTACTCCAGACCTATGAGAATGCCCATCGCGCCCATGAATGTACGGGATTTCTAGCGCAGAGCTACGAAATCCTCTGCTTAATGGTCGGCGACTTGATTGAGGGCGGCCTGCGGCCCGCCGTGTGGCGCAAGTGGAAGGAGTGTTTCGACGAGACGGCCCGAATCGCGGCGACGGCCGGGCTGGCGCTCATCGAGGACGATGCGGACCAACCAGAGGGGGATGAACCCGCCATGATGGACGCAACACAAGGATATCCGGGGGACGGCGAGCGAGAGAAGGATACCGTGCGTTCGCGGCCCCGGGAGGAAGCGGTATCTCCGTTCGATATGGCTATGCCCGGAAGCGGAAGTTCCTCGGACGATAGCTTGCCGCCTCTCGATGAGTTAGCGCCACTCAATATGGAAGGCGCGCTGGGCGAGGAGCCCGTCGATATATCGTCGTATGCCTGGGACGAGGCCGAAGAGACCACGCCCGAAGAGGTCGTGGAGGCAGCGGAGAGTCCTGTGGACAGCGATGAGACCGAGGAGGATCTGTTCAGCCTGATTCAGCCTGACGAGGAAGAAGAGTCAGACGCCGGAGTTTCGCCGGACGTCTACACGTACGTTCCAGGCGCGGATTTCGAGCAGGATTTGGGGCAGGCTTCGAGTCGTTCGGAGGCTGGCGTACAGGAAGCGGAGTTCAGCGTGCCGGGGAAAAAGTATGCCCCCTCCCCCGCCGTGGTCGAAGCCCTAGACCGTGTTTGCGAGGTGCTTGCCCAACTTGAAGGGACCGCACGGGCCGACCGCGCGCACCCCCTTACCGAAGCGGAGGCTTGTCTGCGCCTATTGCAGCATGAAGCCGCCGAACATGCCCGCTCGGGGGCAGTTGAGGCGTGTCGTACGCTCTTGCGTATGTGCCGAAGCGTTGCGACTTACCCCGGACGCGTGGATGATCGGTTCTTTGAGTTGGCCTACGCGTTTTGCGGTGTGTACGTCGAGGCGGGCAGCGATGCAAACGACCCTGGTGTTCGGAACTGGGCGGTGGAATGTGAGACGTTCATGCTTGGCCTTGAGGCCGCTCAGCCAGAGATGACGCCCGAGGAACCGTTTGTGCCCAAAGATGAAGACGCGGCGCAGATTGAGCTTCCCGAGGAGGAAGACGAGGAAGAGGAGGTCTATCTCCTCGAACCGGAAGAGGCCGAAACCGACAGCGAGACCGAACTGCCCGAGTCGTACGGCGATGAGCTGGAACTGTTCGCCATCGACGAAGCGGAAATCGACGAGTCTGAGATTGAAGAGCCTGAAGAGGTGGAACAAGTAGTCGAGACTGCGTCCATCGAGAATGACGATAAACCTCTCTCCCCTGTCTCGGCTGTCGATGAATGGCCTGCCGCGCCCGAGGCGGCGCCAATTGCTGCCGTCGAAACGGCGAACCCCGAACCCGGCGACGTCAACACCCCCACCGATCTTTTGTCCGCCGCGCAGCGCATGATGACCGCAGGACAGAGCACCGACGCGAAGTTGCTGGTGCTTCAAGCGGCCGGCGCGATTTCGAAAGCGCAGGTTGATGAGGCGCGCGCACGTGTTGCGCTGATCGAACGCCGCATTCGCGAGGGCGCCTCGGCCTTGGACGAAGCCCGCAACCGGGTGCGTTCGGCCGAACGCGCCGTTACCGAGTGTGAAGAAAACGCGGCTCACAACCGGGCGCGTCTTGACAACGCACGTGGCGCTGTTGGCCGCACAGAGGAAGAGATTCAGACGATCAATCAACAGATTACGGAGCTTGAAGCCCAGTTGCTGGCGTTGCAGGCCCGGCGTGAGGCCCAACTCAGCTTGCGCACTCAAGTGGCTGAGCGTCTGGGGACTGAACACGCCGAGCGAGGGCAGATAGAGACCGAACTCACTGAGGCTGAAAAGGCCGAAGAAGCCGCGCGCGTCCGTCTCGAGGATGCCCGGCAGCAGGTTAAAGACATTCAGCGTAAACGTATGGACGTGGAAAGTTCGCTCGAGCGGGCGCGTGAACAGCTCACGCGTCAGATGGCTTCGCTTGCGGATATTGAATCCACGATTGAACAGATTCGTAGTGTTGAGCCCAATAAGGAAGAGACATCCGAGGATCTTCTCTTCTAGAGGCGCTCGCGGGGTATAGAACGACTAGAGCGTTTTAATGTTGAATGTACCGGACTCTATTGTTAAGTCCATTTTCACTAGGTTGCATGTATCCATCGCAAAAATGGATTAGACGAGGGGCCTTCCATCGCATCAAGGGGGAATTTTCGTGCGCGTAACGCGTGACCAGATTGGGGCAGTGGACTTTGGCTCCAGTGCCATTCGCGTTCTCATTGCGCGCAAAGAAGGAGATGGGGCCGTTCAGATCATCGGTCACGGGGCGGCGCCTAGCAGCGGGTGCGTTTCGCAAGGCGTTATTCAAGACCTTGCCGCCGCTAAGTTGGCGTTCCGCCAGGCTCTGCAGGCCGCCGAAAAGGAAGCCAGGACCCGCGTCGCGACGTTGTATTGCGGAATTAACGGCCGCAATGTGGAGACGTTCATCCGCGAGGGTAGCGTTCAGTTACCCAAGGGGGTTGTGGAGAGCAGCGATATGGCCGAGGCGGCGGAAGCCGCATCCCGCGATGTGGAGGCTCAGGGAAAGTCCCTCTCCTCCTACCTGACCGCGCAAGAATGGTATCTGGATGAGCTGCGTGTCCTGAACCCTATCGGGATTCATGCCCACACGCTCAAGACCCGCATTCATTTCGCGCGCGTTCCTTCGCTGATTCTTGACAATATTATTGCGTGCGTCGAATCTCAGGGGCGCGAGCTTGAGGACGTAGTGTTTCTTCCCTTGGCGTCCGCGCTGGGGTGTTTGACTCCGGAAGACATGGAGTTGGGCGTTGCAGTGCTCGATATGGGCCGCAGCACGACGGGATTAGCGGTATACCGCGACCACCGCATTCTCGGCACCCACTCGTTCGAGTGGGGCGGCTACCACATCACCCGCGATGTGGCCGCAGGGCTGCGCATTTCCTTCGATGAGGCGGACGAACTCGTACTCGAATACGGCATTTCTGAAGAGTACGCCCGCTCCGGTCAAGATGTGACGGCGGGAGAGATTTCGTCTTCGAACGACGACGACCATTCGACCCGGATTAAACTCAAGACGGTGGTGCCGGGTGCGCCAACGATCGTTCCCCGGCGCGAACTCGACGGCATCGTTTACGATCGCGCTAAGGAACTCGTGGCTAAGGTTCGTCAGCACCTGCAGGCCCGTGGGCTCTTGCGCAACCTCGTGCGGGGCGTTGTTTTGACCGGCGGCGCCGGGGCTTTGCGCAACTACACTTCCTTGGCCGAGGCCGTGTTTCAGGTCCCGTGCCGCGTGGGAACGCCGTCTGGCGTCCAGTTTGTGTGCCAGGCGGCCGATTTTGCGGGCTTTACCGCGGCGGCCGGAATTGCGCGCCACGCGTTTGCCGTGCGCGCGGCTTCCCGCAATGGGCACACGGAAGTGACCGGTCCTGTAGGGGCGGCCGCGCGTAGATTCGGACGCTTTGTCCGCAAGTACATCGCCTAGAGAAGGCGTGAGCTTGCTTGTCGATAGCCGGATGAATACTCTTATGGCGGAACCGCTCGGCGTGGGGAGCAGCCGGATCGTGTTCGAGCAGTAACCAGGCGAGGAGGAGAACGACGAGCATGGCGAATATTTTAACCTACACAGTGGTTCCTCGGCTTCCCGAGAAGATTGCGGCCCTAAGCGAGATCGCGAAAAATCTCTGCTGGTGCTGGGATCCGGAGGCGATTGAGCTGTTTTTTCGGATCGACCGCGATCTTTGGCTTGAAACCGGACAAAATCCAGTGCTTCTACTGGGCCGGGTCAGCCAGGCGCGTCTCGAGAACCTGGCGCGCGAGGACAGCTTCCTGGCGCACCTTGAGCGCGTTCACACGCGCATGAAGGAATATCTGGCGGGTGGGAACTGGCGCGAGCGCAATCCGGAAGCGCCCAAAAACTTCCTAGTGGCCTACTTGTCCGCGGAGTTTGGTCTTCAAGAGTCGCTCTCAATTTATTCGGGCGGTTTGGGGATTCTCGCCGGCGACTTTCTGAAGTCGACCAGCGATCTCGGTATTCCGCTGGTGGCCGTCGGCCTGCTGTACCGCGAAGGTTACTTCCGTCAATACCTCAACGCCGATGGTTGGCAGCAAGAGCGCTACCCCCGCAACGACTTCTACAACATGGCGGTGCAACTCGTCACTGACGCCAATGGCAAGCAGATCGAGTTGGAGATCGCCCTGCCGGACCACACCGTCCGCTCGCGTATCTGGCGTTGCGACGTGGGCCGTGTTCCGCTTTATCTTCTCGACACTGACTTCGAGGGCAACAATCCCGATGCGCGCGAGATTACCGCGCGGCTCTACGGCGGCGATCGCGACATGCGCATCCGCCAGGAGTTATTGCTGGGGATGGGCGGCGTGCGCGCGCTGAAGGCCGTTGGCCTGACCCCTTCGGTCTATCACATGAACGAAGGCCATGCGGCATTCCTCACACTCGAGCGCATTCATACGCTCATGTCCGGTGAAAAATTGACGTTCCCGCACGCGGTCGAGTCTGTCAAGGCCGCCAGCGTCTTTACGACCCACACTCCTGTTCCTGCGGGCAACGATATGTTCTCGCCTGAAATGATCGAGCATTATTTTGAAGGTTACTGCCACGAACTAGGCATCCCGATGCACGACTTGCTCGCGTTGGGACGTCAGAATCCCGCCGATACGCGCGAGCCGTTCTGCATGACCGTTCTGGCGCTTAAGCTGTCAAGCCAAGCCAACGGCGTGAGTAAGCTGCATGGCGAAGTCGCGCGCTCGATGTGGGAACGCACCTGGGCTTCGATCCCCGTCGACGAAATCCCCATCACCTCGATCACGAACGGCGTTCATTCGCGTTTCTGGGTATCGCGCGATCTCGCGTCCCTTTATGACCGTTACCTTGGGCCGGGGTGGGTGGCCAATCCCGCCGAGTCGACGGTATGGGACCGCATCGAAAGCGTGCCGGACGCCGAACTTTGGCGTACCCACGAGCGCCGTCGCGAGCGGCTTGTTAACTTCGCGCGGTACCGGTTGGCGAATCAATTGCTTAACCGCGCCGCGCCCCAGATGGAGATCAACGCGGCCGCCGAGGCCCTCGATCCGGAGTTTCTGACCATAGGGTTTGCGCGGCGCTTCGCGACGTATAAACGTGCAAACCTCTTCCTCAGCGACCCTGAGCGTCTTGTGCGTATTCTGACGGATGCCAATCGTCCAGTGCAGATGATCATCGCGGGCAAAGCACATCCTCAGGACAACCAGGGTAAGGACCTTATCCGCGAGATTATCCATTTCATGCGGCGGTATGGCGTGCGGAATCACTTGGTGTTCATCGAGGACTACGACATCAACGTCTCGCGCTACATGGTGCAGGGCGTGGACTGCTGGTTGAACACCCCGCGTCGTCCGATGGAGGCCTCCGGCACCAGCGGCATGAAAGCGGCGATGAACGGCGTACTCAATATCAGCATCCCCGACGGCTGGTGGTGCGAGGCCGAGTTGCTGGGTGAGAATGGCTGGAGCATTGGCCGCGGAGAAAGTTACGACAACCCCGACGAGCAGGACGTGGTCGAGAGCGAGGCGCTGTACGAGATTCTCGAGCGCGAAGTCGTACCGACGTTCTACGAACGCGGCCGCGACGGCATTCCGCGTCTGTGGGTGCATCGCATGAAGACGGCGATTCGCACGATTTGCCCGGTATTCAATACCCACCGGATGGCACAGGAGTATGCGGATCGCTTCTATCTGCCGTGTACGCTTCGCCGCGAGGAAATGCGTTCGGATAACCGCAAGCGCTCCAAGGCCCTCACCGCGTGGAAGCAGAAAGTGCGCGATGCTTGGGACAAGGTCCACTTCACGCACATCGAGTGCGGGCCGGCTGAAGGACTGCCCTTTGGCTCCGAGCTGTTGGTTACCGCCGATTTGGCCCTGGATAAGCTTGCGCCGGAAGATGTGACGGTCGAGATCTATCACGGCGATCTCGATCCCTACGGCCACATTGCGAACGGCCGTACGGTCCGCGTGGAGAAGGTTGAAAAGCGGGACGGTGTATTCCGCTTCACCGGCTCCGTGCTCTGCGATAAGACGGGGCAGCAAGGCTTGACGGTACGGGTCGTTCCAAACCACCCAGACCTCATGGAAAAGCACGAGACCGGCCTCATCGTTTGGGGATAGCGCTAGTCAGAACAACGCCCGAAGGAGTCCGCAGTATCCTTCGGGCGTTTCTTCTGTCTACCCAAAGCACACGCGCCGGAAACCCAATGGATTTCCGGCGCGTGAATATAAACCCTAACCCTATTCCTGCGCGGCGCGCGACTTCTCGTATTCCGCGATCAACTGCTGCGCGACATGCTCGGGCACTTCTTCATAGTGATCAAACTTGAGGGCGTAACTACCGCGTCCACCCGTCATACTGCGGAGATCGGTCGAGTACCGCAGTATTTCGGCTTCAGGCACCAGCGCGCGAATGCACTGCCGCCCCGCGCCCGCCGGCTCCATGCCCAAAATACGGCCACGGCGGCTGTTCAGGTCGCCGTTGATGTCGCCCATGAAGTCATCGGGCACCGTAACCTGAATCTCCATCACCGGCTCGAGGATACACGGCTTAGCTTCCTTCACGCCCTTCTGGATGGCCAGAGACGCGGCGATCTTGAACGCCATTTCGGACGAGTCCACGTCGTGGTACGAACCGAAATGCAGGTCAACCACGATATCCACCACCGGATAGCCCGCGATCACGCCGCGTAGCAACGCTTCTTGCGCGCCTTTGTCCACGTGCGGGATATACTGCTTGGGCACCACGCCGCCCACGACGCTGTCGACAAACTTGTAGCCGCCGCCGCGCTCGTTCGGCGAGATGCGCAGGTGCACGTCGCCGTACTGGCCGTGACCGCCCGACTGCTTCTTGTGTTTGCCTTGGACGTCCGACTTGCCCTTGACGGTCTCTTTGAAGGCCACTTTCGGCGTGCGTGTCTCAGCCTCGACGTGGAATTTCCGCTTCATGCGGTCGAGCAAGATGTCGAGTTGCAGATCGCCCATCCCGCGAACGAGGTGTTCATTGGTCGAGGCGTCGCGATAGTGCGTGAACGTCGGGTCTTCTTCGGCCAAACGGTTCAACGCTTCGCCGATCTTGTCCTCGTCGCCGCGCGATTTCGGCGAAATCGCCAACTTCACCATCGACTCCGGAAGGACGATCTTCGGCATATGCAGATCCGTGCCGGGCGATCCGATGGTGTCGCCGAAATGCGTGCTCTTCAGCTTCGTCATCGCGGCCAGATCACCCGGGCCAACGGCCTCGACGGCGACTTGTTCTTTGCCACGCAGCATGTAGATCTTGCCCGTGCGCTCTTTCGAACTCGTCGTCACATTGTAGAAGTCCGAATCCGAGCGCAGGGTGCCGGTCAGCACGCGAAACAGCGTCAACTGCCCCACATACGGGTCGACGATGCTGCGGAACACTTGCCCCAGAAACGGGCCGTCCGCCGACACCTTTACTTCGACTTCCTCGCCCTTACTCGTCTTCGCCACTACCTTGCGCTCCAGCGGCGACGGGAACGACTCGGTGATAACGGCCAACAACTCGTCGATGCCGATCTTCTTCGAAACCGATCCCGCAACCACGGGGACGATTCGGCCCGACCGAATGCCCGCACGTAAACCCGAATCAAACTCCTCCGGCGTCAACTCGCCCGTCTCGAGGTATTTCTCGAGCAGCGCGTCATCCGATTCCGCAACAACGTCGACCATCGAGGCCTTCAGCAGTTCGGCCTGCTCGGCTACCGCGGGATCGCTGCCTTTGAGGATATTCACTACGCCCTTGAGGCCTTCACCGCTGCCGATGGGAATCACCACGGGCACGCACTGCGCGCCATACGCCGACTGGAGGCCGCTTACGACCTCCTCAAAATCCGTGTGTTCGCGGTCAAGCTTATTTACAAAAATAGCGCGCGGCACGCCATACGTGTCCGCATACTTCATCGCGTTGTCCGTACCCACCTGAACGCCCGTCGTGGCGTCCACTAGAATTACCAGACTATCCAACAACGGCGTCGACGCCGCCACTTCGCCCAGAAAGTCCGCATACCCGGGGTGATCGACGAAGTGCACCCGCGTTCCCTTCCAGTCCAGGTGCATTAGCTTCATCGCGATCGTCTGCTTGCGCTGAATTTCTTCCTCGAGATAATCGCCGACCGTGTTTCCGTCCGCGATCGAGCCCACGCGGCTCGTCAGGCCCGCCATGTGGAGGATGTGCTCGAGTAACGTCGTCTTCCCCGTGCCCCCGTGCCCCAAGACCCCTACGTTGCGCACCTTTGCGGCATCCACATTCGCCATGAAACGTTCCTCCACAGGTAAGGGCATGCCCTCGCATGCCCGCAAGACGCCCCGGTTACCTCAAGCCATCTTTCCCACAAATCGAAGGCGGGTCGCGTAGTATACCTTCCTCCGGACAAGCCACTCAAATTTCCCCTGTTGTCGCAAAACGGCTCCGCTATTCGTGAACGTAGGCCCATTCCCCGAGGCGTTCGAGCGATCCGCCGTACCCCCATTCGGGGTAATTCTGGCGAGGAAAGTAAAGAAATCGGTCGAAGTTCAGGAGACCCAGCGAGCAGCCGACGTAGATTACCCAAGGGTTGCCATCAAAATTCCTGAGCGCTTCCTCACCGGCCACGTAGGAATAGGCCGGGTACGCAGACATCCCCGTTGGCGGAATGCGTTCAATGTAGTTTGGAATAAGCTCCTCCAACACTCGCGGCGGCCGACCGTTTTCGCTGTAGAAACGATGCACGGCGCTGACGAGGGGCATGCTGCGCTCCCCTAGCCGCTGAAACGCCGTCATGCGGTACTCCATGGTTTTGGGGCCTATCGTGAATGGGCTGGTCATTGTTGCCACGCCGCAAAGCAGCGCTACAACGGCCACGGCGCGCCACCTTCGGAAAAACATCGCGGGAATCGCCAGCACCAAGAAAACAAGCGATGCAAGGACTCCTCCGATGAAAATCTCATCCAAAACCAGAGTCAGAACGCTGAGAAACGCAGAATTTCCATTCAGTTTGCACCATTGTGCGGCGGGATCGGCTAAGGCGCTGAGCGGAAGGAAAAGCAGGGCAATGCAAAGCGTACGGATCGGGACCTTGGCGAGTCGTTCCTCAAGAGTCAGTGATGCGGTGACATGTTTTGGCATCATAGAACTCCTTCTGTCTCAAGTTCGCTTGTCGGCGGCGCTACTGGAAAGGGACAGACCTTCATTTCTGCACGTCTGGGCGTGGAGACCTTGGGGCAGCACCTGCTTTTTGCTCCCGGCGAACGGAGTGAAAGTACTCAAGTATCTGCTCGTTGCGTTCGTAAGGGCGCATGTGTTTGATGATATCCATCGGAGAAGTCTTCGACTCCCCGCTCCTCAACCGCGGGTCGCCGCCGTGCTCCACCAGCGCCCGCGCCACGCGAAGTAAAGCCTGCGAAACGGCTTCATCCATTTGTTCCCAATTCTTGAACGGTTCTGTATCGGAAGGATATCTTGAACCAACAAAACTTAGTCTGGGTGCCCTAGCGAGTACGTGTAGTGGGGTTTCGCCGCGTATAGTGCGGATATTTGGATCAGCCCCATGCGCAAGCAATAGGTCTACCGCGTCACAATATTGGGTAAGGCGCTGGAATCCTGGCATCTTGTTAAAGTCTTCAAACACGGCATTGTGCCATTGAGCTTCATAGGCTATGTTGAATATGCGCTTTGTAGTCCAGTAAAGAAGCGGTTCTTCTGGGCCGCTGGACGGGTAAAGCGCGTTGGGATCCATACCAGAGTCCAGAAGCCGCTTTAAATTGTCTACTTCCCCCAAATAGATGTATATGCGCGGATCGGCGAGTGACTTGGTGTGTTTCGTGAGAATTTCTACGGCGTCTTGATTCTCCCGATGACCGTATAGGTCGGGCAGCTCAAAGAGCGTTATTCCTCTGAGAGCTGGACCTGCTGGTCTTTCCGCGAATGGATCAGCGCCGCGGGAAAGGAATAGCTCGATAGTGTCACGCTGCTTGGCCTCAACAGCAGCCCATAGACCGTCATTTGCGTCCTTTGTGTATTCCAAGAGACATTTTGTCATTTCGGGATTGTCCTCGGCCTCCGAAAAAGCGTCGGAACGATCTGCGGTCTCACGTAGACTCCCGCCGTTTTTCAGTAATAGTTTGACTATTTCGACATTCCCTTTTCCGGCCGCCAGCGGGACCAAAGAATGCGTAGATGTCCCACTAGAGGCGGCCCACTTCCAGATATATCCTGTATTGGCGGTTACGCCGAGAAGGTTAAACGCCAGGCGCTTCTTTACTAGTTCAACGTCTCCGCTTTCCACTGCGTCTTGCAGGGTCTGGTACTTGGGAAGAAAGTAGGCCGGGGGCGCGGAGAGTAGAATCAGAATGGGGACAGTCCACAGCAGGACACGATTGGGAAATTTCACTGGATGCGGGCGCTTGCGCCACTTTCGGTAGAGTTCGCAGGTGGTCCATATCAGGAGGTTGAACGCCGTTATCACCCAAAATGCGACAAGCAGCAGCCAGATTCCCCGATGCTTAGTCATAGCGTGCCAGAAAGTCACACGAGTGATGTTGTCATCCATAAAAGCGCCAAGAAAGAAAAGCGACCAACTAAGCACGGCTCCCGAAAAGAAGAGAAGCAACGTCGCACACAGATTCAGCGTGGGACGCCTAGAGCTTCGAAGTAGACACGCCGCTACAGGAGTAAGAAGAATAATCGGCACAAATGACCAGGTAACAAATATGAATTCCGATATGTTCTTCAGCCAGTCAGAGAGGTCCCAGTACGACATCATTGTTATCCACTCCGAAAGGGTCATTGCGATCTCCTCCCGCTTTCGCGACGCGCCATGCTGTCCTGTAGGACTCGATTAACGTGCGTCGAGTTAATGTAGCACAATCTCTGCATCATTGCGCACTTGGCCCAAATTGCCGGATAACTTTCAGAAAAAACGTCAGGGGCGTTATGTCGCGAAAGATCTTGCCCCAAAGAAAAGAACCCCGGAACGGGGTGTCAGAAAATGAGAAATCACCACAGAGGCACCGAGGACACAGAGAAGAGCAAGAAAAAACGAACACGCATGTTCGAAAATCCGAGGCTAAAATTCTTCGTCTTCCGAACACCATTCGAATTTCTTTTCCTCTCTTTCTCTTCTCTGTGTTCTCTGTGCCTCTGTGGTGCATATTTATTTCGCTATACTTTTCTTGATTCCATCCCTCAACACGGGCATTACGCCAACCGCGCGGGAGATTGCAGAATCCCTCGCGCGGGGACTCCATCCTCGCATCGGGTGCTTTCCTAATACCCACCTTTGCTTGACAATAAGGGCTTGCGCAAGCTACTTCGTCTTACCCGGCGATTGGGGATTTGAGAGCGCGTGAACGCCCGCCCTCCAAGTGCCCGGCGCAAAAGTTATTGTGGTCTGCGCGGAGCCCTTGTCCCGAGCTCCCAGGCTTTTCCTCTCCGTGGGGCTTGCGTGGGGCGGTGGCTTCGGGCACAGTAGGTCTATGGATAACGACGCGGGATTTCCCAAAGCAAGGAGATAGTCATGTCGGATGTGGTCGATTACAAGATTCACGGCGATGATATGCAATTGGTCGAGGTGGAACTGGACCCTGGTGAGGGCGTGCGCGCGGAAACGGGCGCAATGCTCTACATGGAAGACGGCATTGAGATGCAGACCTCCACGGGCGGCGGGCTCTTTCAGGGGTTCAAGCGGATGCTCATCGGGGAAAGCTTTTTCATTACCACCTTCCTAAACAACAGTTCCGCAAAGCGCAAACTGGCCTTCAGCGCGCCTTACCCCGGCAAGATCATCCCGATTCAACTCGAACAGCACGGCGGCCAGTTTCTCTGCCAGAAGGACGCCTTTCTATGCGCTGCGCGGGGGATTGAGATCAACATCGCGTTCACGAAGAAGATCGGCGCGGGACTCTTTGGCGGCGAGGGGTTCATCCTGGAGCGTCTTGAAGGCGATGGGCTCGCGTTTATCCACGCGGGCGGCGCGATCCTCCAACGTCAACTGCAACCCGGCGAACATCTGCGCGTCGACACGGGCTGCCTCGTCGCCTTCGAAAGCACGGTCAGCTACGACATTCAGTTCGTGGGCGGCTTCAAGAATGCGCTGTTTGGAGGAGAAGGCCTATTTCTGGCGTCACTTACCGGTCCGGGACTCGTCTACCTCCAGAGTCTGCCCTTCTCTCGCCTTGCCGACCGCATCGTCGCGGCGTCGCGCACAGGAAAAGAAGAATCGCGCGGCGTGGCCGGGCTCGGCGGCAACGTCTTGGGCGGTCTTCTGGGAGGAGACCGCTAGAATTGATCGGTGCTGGCGTCTGTCACTAAGACTACTTCTTGCGGCAGACGCCAGCAGCCGATATACTTTGATTGCTGAGAACGCGCATGGGGCGCGGGCAGGGAGACCTTCATGGCACTGGTCCGGCGGGAGTCAATTCCGGCCGCCGCCTATCTCGACGGCGGCACCGCGAGTCTTATCCTTCAGTTCCTTGCCGCAGGCGTATTGGGAAGCCTATTCTTCATCAAGGGGATCTGGTACCGCATTCGCGACTTCTTCATTTCCCGCTTTGGCCGACGGCCCAACTCCGGCGAGTAGCATGTCCAAGACGGCCAGTCCCGCTTCGTTTCGCGATCCGGACGGTTTTGTCTTTCGCGGGGACGACGGCGTGCTCTATCGTCAGGTCCACGCGTCTAGCATGGACGCCTATCGACTTCTTATGAGCAGCGGTCTTTATGCGCGTTTGGCGGCTGACGGGCACCTGATCGAGCACGAGGAAGTTCCCTTAGCGCAGCGTTTTTCCGACGCGGCCGCGGCTGTCCTTCGTCCGCATGAACTGCCGGTTATGTCATACCCGTATGAGTGGTGCTTCAGCCAGCTCAAGGATGCCGCGCTGCTGACGTTGACGATTCAGAAGCAAGCGCTCGGCGCTGGCATGTCGCTGAAGGATTGCAGCGCCTTCAACATTACCTTCGACGGCTGCCGTCCCGTATTCTTTGACACGCTTAGTTTCGATCTGTACACCGAAGGTGCGCCGTGGGTGGCTTATCGCCAATTCTGCCAGCATTTCCTGGCGCCACTCGCGCTGATGTCGTACCGCGACCCGCGGCTTGTCGGTCTTTTCCGCGCGCATATCGACGGTATCCCCCTCGATCTCGCGGCAACCCTGTTGCCCAGGCGCACGCGCTTGCGCTTGGGACTTGGCCTGCACATCCACGCGCACGCGTCCATGCAACGGCGCGACGCGCAGCGCCAAAAGGCCGGGCGCAACGCGCCGGATGTCGTGCGTCCAGGACGCCGCATTGGAAAAAATGCGATGCTCGGGTTGATCGACAGTCTCGAAAGTTCCGTGCGTGCATTGAAGCCGCCTGCGGGCGTGACGGAGTGGAGCGATTACTACGACGATTGCCACTATGCCGACGCGGCCGCTGAGCGAAAGGCCCGGGTGGTGCGCGAAACGGCCGAAGCGGTTCGCCCCCGAATCGCGTGGGATCTCGGGGCGAATACGGGACATTACAGTCGAATTGTGGCGGAAACAGGCGCAACCGTCGCGGCGTTCGACGTGGACTGGCTGTGCGTGGAGCGGAACTACGCGCAGGGAAAAACCGAGAAACGGAGCAACCTTGTTCCGCTTTGGCTGGATCTCACCAACCCCAGTCCGGGGTTGGGCTGGGCTCACCGCGAGCGCGCCGCGCTGGCGGATCGCGGTCCGGCGGATCTTGTCCTGGCGTTGGCGCTTGTCCACCATATCGCTATCGGCAACAACGTTCCTTTCGCGTTGATTGCGGACTACTTGGCGATATTGTCCCGTCACTTGGTGATTGAGTTCGTGCCCAAAGACGATCCGCAGACGCTCCGTCTATTGGAAACACGCAAGGATATCTTCGCGGGGTACACGCAGGACGCCTTTGAGTCCGCGTTCAACCGCCACTTCGAGACGAGACTCGCTGAGCGCCTTCCGGAATCGGGGCGTGTGCTTTATTGGATGTCGCGGCGTTAGCTCGATGCCGCGCTGGTCGCGCTTTCCTCGTTGCGCAATTGCTCAAGGGCTCGTTCAGGTTCGCTGTAGTCAGGCTTGAGCTTGAGCGCCTGCTCGTACTCGGCCTGGGCCCCTTCCCTTTGCCCAAGCTGTTGCAGCGCCAACCCCAGCGAATAATGTCCCGATGCGCGGTCGGGATCCACGCGCAGAAGTTCGCGATAGGCCTCGGCGGCTTCCGCGTAGCGTTCCTGACGGTATAACACCGTCCCAAGGTTCAGGTGGGCGTCTGCATGGTCCGGCCGAAGGCGAAGTATCTCGCGGAAAGGCTCCTCGGCCTCCGCATTTAGGCCACGGCGCATGCGGGAAATGCCTAGATTAAGATGAGCGTTGATGTAATCCGGCTTGATGCGAATCGCCTCAAGATACGACTTCTCCGCATCCTCAAGCTTGCCGTCGGAGAGTTCTTGCGTGCCTTTATTGTAATACGCGAGCGAATTGTTTTCGGTCACTTGAGTTGCGCGCTCGAAAAGCGTGATGCTGGATTTCCAGTACCGAACCTCAACGTTCGTGCGGTAGACGCAGGCTACGGTAACAACCGTACACGCGAGTGCGATTGGCCACCGGCTCCACCGAAAACGCTCGACCATGGCGCCGAGAGACCACGCGACAGCGACGAAAATTCCGATCAGCGGAATGTACGTGTATCGATCGGCGAGCGCTTGTTGCCCCACCTGCACCAAACCTATCACAGGAAGCAGCGTGACGATGTACCAGAGCCAGCCAGTCAAGGCAAACGTCGCGCGGTACCGCAGCAGCCACACGATGCCCGTAAGCGCTAGCAGGAAGGTGACTGCGATACCGATCTCCACGGCGCTAAGGTCGAATCGGTATGGATAGAATATCGCCAGGTCGTTTGGCAAGACCATTTTGCGAAGGTACTGCACACAGGAAACGGCCGCATTGGCGAGACGCAGCGAGATTGGATGGGTCGAGACTCCACGGATCGCTTCGCCCTGTCCCTGCACGTAGATGGTGACTGCGCACGACGCCATCGCAAGCAGGGCCAAAGGAAGTTTCTCGAGGGCCATTGCCCAGAGGTCGCGCACACTGCGTACTCGCCCCAGAGGCCAGACATCGAGCCACAGCAACACCAACGGTACGGAAACCAGCATTGGCTTCGACAGCAACCCCAGTATGTATACTCCCATCACGGCAAAGAACGAGGGCGTGTCGTCGCGCTCGACATAGACGGCGTATGCCCAGAGGGTCCACAGGAAAAAGAACGTGCTTAGCACGTCTTTTCGTTCCGATACCCAGGCGACCGATTCGACGTGCAGCGGATGCAACGCGAATAGCGCGGCGACCAAGGCGCTGCGCCACTGCGCTCCGGTCATTCGAAAGAGCACGAGAAACAGCAAGAGCGTATTGGCGCAATGCAACAGCAGATTCGTGAAATGATGCCCGCGCGCGTTGAGGCCATAGAGTTCCACGTCGATCTGATGCGAAATCCAGGTCAGGGGGTGCCAGTTTGCTGCGTGGCCGGTAACGAGCGCCCATGCGATATTCCCGGGAGTTAGCCCGCCCGTAACGTTGGGGTTTTCCGTTACGTATTTGTTGTCATCGAAATTAATAAAATCATTGTCCCGCACTGGCCAGTAGGCAATGAGCGTGAGAAGCACCAGCGCCAGAACGATACCCCAGCGCCAATCCCGGTGCAGGACAGGTTCTGGCCTTATGGACGCTATGGGCACGGGTGTCAAGGAAGGCGTTTCGGAAACGTCAGATTCCGAAGGGACCATTTCGCGCTCTGCCCAGCGTTCGACCTCGTTCACGATGTCGGCCTCGTGTGCAATACGTCGCGCGAGTAGTACTCCAGCAGGTCTTTCGGCGCGCCTTCATAGATCACTCGACCATGCTCCACAAGAATGGCGCGCGAGCAAAGACGTTCTATCTCCGCAGGGCTGTGCGAGACGAAGAGAAGCGTCGTCCCTTCTTTCTTCAGCATTTCCGAAATACGGTCAATGCATTTTTGCTGAAATCCCGCGTCGCCGGTGGCAAGGACCTCGTCCACCAGGAGCACGTCGTGGCAGATGTTGACCGCAACGCTGAACCCCAACCGCGCTAACATTCCCGAGGAATACACGCGCACCGGGCGCTCGAACCACTCCTCCAGTTCGCTGAAGGCGAAGATCGCGTCCATGCGGGCGCGTACCTCGCGCCGGGTCATGCCAAAAATCGCGCCGAGAAGATAGGCGTTCTCGCGGCCCGTCAGTTCGTAGTGGATTCCCGCGTTAAGTTCGATCATGGGGAACAGACGTCCGTTGACTCGGATTCGGCCTCGCGTCGGCGGCGTCACCCCGGCGAGGAGTTTGAGCAGTGTACTTTTCCCCGCGCCGTTGCGCCCAACGATGCCCAGCGCCTCGCCCTGCTGGACGCGCACACTTACACCGCGCAATGCCCAGGGACCCAAGGCGTCATCGGACAACGGATGACCGCGTAAGCGTCCCCACGCTTGACGAATCGCCGGGCCAACCGGCAAGCCGTAGCGCTTCCAGACGCCGTCCACTTCCACGATGGGTGTCTGCCTCATGCCTCGCCTCTCACAACACATCCGCGAAGTACTGCGACACGTAGCGGAATAATGGCCACGTGAGGCAGCCCAACACGGCGACTGAAATCAGGGAAATGGAAAGCAGGGCGGCGTCGGGAGAAGTTCCAAGAATCAGCGCATGGCGGAATCCTTCGACCACTCCGACCATGGGATTCAGGTTGTACAGCCAGCGGTAGTCCGCCGGGACAAGGGAGGCGTCGTAGAAAATCGGCGTCGCGAACATCCACGCCTGGAGCAGAAGCGGCACGGCAAAGAACACGTCCATACGGTACGTACCGATAGCCGCCAGCGCCAGTCCCAGGACCGTGGCCAAGGCAATTGTGATGAGAATGAGAGGCAAGGTCCAGAGGACGGAGAAATGCAGGGGTATACGGAACACCAGTAAGAGCACGAAGAGGATCACGAATGTGATCGCGAAATCGATTAGGGAAACGATGACAACGGACAGGGGAAAAATCTCCCTGGAAACGGCCGTTTTTTTCACGATACTCGCGTTATTGGTCAAGCTGGAGGTGCAACGCGTCACGGCATTCGAAAAGAACGTCCACGGCAGCAATGCGCAGAACAGGTAGACGACATAAGGCGTACCGGAATAGACCGTGTTTTCGAGACGCATGCCCAGCACCCGCCCAACCAGCACAAAAAGAATGCTGTACACCACGGGCTGTATCAACGCCCAAAGCGGGCCGAACACGGAGCGTCGGTAGCGCCCCTTGAACTCCCGGATGACGAGGGCCCATAGTAGGCCCGTCTCTCGTTTCGCTATGTACACAGTATTCTCCACCAAAATCGTCGAATCGATAGTGAAAAGCATACTTGAGGAGCGCCCGTCGCAGCAAATTGGCTACCGCAAGTGGGTGTGGCTGCGCTGGAGCAGGTCGTGAAGGAAAGCGGCGTACTCCGGCACGAGTCGGTTGGAATCAAAGCGCTTCCGCACATATTCTGCCGCCGCGGCCCCCAGCCGGCGACCACGCTCGGGGGATTCGAGCAACGTGCGCATATGGGCCGCCGCACAGGCGACGTCGGGCTCCGCCCAAGACTTCACCTCTTGGTATTGCAGTGCGCCCTCGCAGCAAGCGGGCACAAGGATGTAGTCCACGAGAAGCGAGTTGTTCTCATTCATGAAGTCCGTGTTTCCGCCATAACGCGTAGCAATCACTGGGAGCCCCATCGACATGGCCTCGAGCATGCCCAATCCCAGCCCCTCGCCTCGGTGGAGGGAAACATAACAATCACACGCATGCATCAACGTCATTAATTCATCGCGCGACAGAAAACCGTTCACGAGATGCACCTGCCGCTCCACGCCGAGGGCTGCGATCCGCGAACGAAGGGCGTCGAATTCCTCGCAGAACTTTTCTGCGTGAGCCATCTTTAAGATCAGACGCGCTTGTGGGAAATCTGCTGCGATCTTTGCAAAAGCGCGCGCTAGTCCGTCGGGGTTCTTGCGCTGGTAGCCGCTATAAAGGTCAAAGTTAAAAAAGAAAAGATACTCGTTCGCCGTGTGTCCCAGACGCCTACGCCGTTCTTCTCTGGACTCAAGTATCTTCCAGTTCACCTCGAACGGATATGTCAGCTTTGTAATACGAGCCCTACAGGTTCCTTGTTGTCTTAGCGCATTCGCCACGAAATCCGAAAATACGATGATCTCGTGCAGATAGTGAAGCCCGGCTGCCTGATCGGGAATCCCCGATTCGAACTCCCACCACCACACCCCTGCATTGTAGTGATCGTCGAAGAGGAATGGAGCGATCTGGTGACATTGCACGAGAGAATCGCCGTTTGCGTCGAGAAAAAAGACATTCGTCTTGAACGGGGAGTTCTTGAACGCCCGAAGCGCGGTGCACACATGTGAAGGCTCCGCAAATCTCACGGTACAACGAACCGCGTCAAGCGGACGTGAAGAGTCCCACTCAATCAACACTTGAGGATCCCAACTTCGAAAAGCCACCTCTTCGCCGTTCACACGCCATACGTTCGTCGCTGTCCATTGCAACGGGAAATACTCGCCCGCATCGGTGCGGCCTTCGATGCGAAGCGCGGTCAACCGGCAAGGACCAGGCAAAGGGTCAAAGCGAAGTCCTTTTGATGCGTCGCGCGTCCGCAGATCGAACTCGACACAATAGCCCTCGAAGATCTCCGGAAAGGAAAGCAGATGGACCATGGACTTCTGCTCAGTGAACCCGTTGCCGGTATTGATATATAGCTGTGCAAACGCTCCGCCGCCGCCAAACCCTGGCAGGCGGTGCATCAGTACGTTCTCGAAGACCTTTGCCCGTTCGTCCCACATAAGACGCCCCTGCGCGGGATGCGGCACATCGTAAATGACGATGGGGAACTCGGTTTTCTGAAAGAGTGTCAGGACTTGACGTCCGGCCTCGGCAATGCCAAATACATTTGAGATATGACCGATGAGATTGAGGCCCTGCGCCGGATTCGTATTCCGTTGCAGCGCTATCCAACGCCTAAGATTACACATCGTCCACCAGGCGCTGCGGAAAAAGCGTGTGGGATGGATGACAAACGGCCAGGCGCTGACCGCGGCGTTCCTCGTTTTGCGGACGGTCTTGCGGCAAACCCGCCGAAAGACCTTCGCGCTGATCAATCGCTCCAACCCAGCCCCCTTGCGACGCTATATGACAGCAACATAGATTTAGAACACGAGTCTAGGACCTATCTTACGATGCACCTAGAAACCGTTCAACTCGCCGTAGGCAGACTGGATGCGCCCAACAGACGGCGAACGATCAGTTTCCGCAGGAAATACGGAACGGCCCCCGCAAGGCGGAGTGTCAGGGTCGGGTCGGCCTGCCGGGCCAATTGGCGCATCTCTTGGGGGCATGCGCGGGAGATTGCTGGAAACGCCGCGACTGCCGCATCCACCCACTGCCGCACGGCCGCGCGGCGCGCGCGGGTCACTATCGCGTCAGAAAGCTCCAGCGCCTGAACGTCAAGCAAGAGACGGTAGTACTCCTGTGCGCGAATCGCGAGCGCCGTGTCATTGCCGCTCACGGACTTCCGGTATCGCCGCCAAAAATTCATCGGCGCGGCACAGTACGCCGACTCCGCCCCCCAAAGCATGCGTATCCACGTAATCCAATCACCGGACACCCGGTAATGCTCGTCTGCGCCGCCCACCTCAAGATAGCGCGCCCGCCGAAACAACACACTGCTCGCGTTTCCGATGATATTCCGGAACAAGAGCACATCTAGGCACAGCTCGCTTCCGCTCGAAACAAAGTCTGAGGCCAAGCGAGGGCACCAATCGGCGCTATTTCCCGTGGCGCGGCCTTCTTCGTCCACAAACTGGCTTTGGCAAAATGCCAACGCAGCCTTGGGGTGCGCATCTAGAACCGACGTCAATTTCTCGAGAAACTCAGGAGCCGCGTAGTCATCGGCCTCGGCAACCCAGACATATTCGCCTGAGGCGCGCGCAACGCCGCGATTCCATTGCACAAACGGATTTCCGCTGTTGGTTGCATTCACGACGCATTGAATGCGCGGATTCTTCGCGTACGCCTCGAAAACTTCCGCGCTATTATCCGTCGACCGGTCATCAAGGTAGATTACCTCAAAATCGGTATAGGTCTGCGCAAGAACACTGTCGAGGCGCTGCGCCAGGAAACGCCCGTGGTTGTAGTTTGGGACAATGACGGAAACTTTGGGCATACTCTACCCCTGCCCTGCTCGCATAGCGATTGCGTCTTGCAACACCCACTCCAGGGTATCGATAGTCTTTTCCCATCGCCAATGCGTTTGGACGTGTTCCCTGCTTTTGTGTCCGAGTTCATCGGCCAGCGCAGGGGCGCGCAGCAAGCACTCAAGCGCAGCCCCCATCGCCGCCGGGTCATCGTTCGATATGAGAAAGCCATTCACGCCGTCGCGCACTGTTTCGCGCACGCCGCCCTCGGCTAACGCCACTACCGGAGTGCCGCACGCATTGGCTTCGAGGGGCGCAAGTCCAAATGGTTCAAGGTGCGGTGCATAGACCAGAGCTATCGCGCGGGACAGCAGCGATCGAAGGTCGGCATCCGACACTAAGCGACGCAACGCCAGGCGTACGCCACAGTCGGCGGCGAGTTTTCGCATCGAGGCGAGGTAAGCATCATCCACCGCATTTCCAATCCATACCAACTCCGGGCGCAGGTCTTCCCGCACCGCAGCCACCGCGCGAATGACGCGGTCCATGCGCTTGCGCGCGGCAGCCTCGCCCAGGCCAACCACATAGGCACCTCGTGGCTCGCCGGTGGGCCGGAATTCCTCCGTGTCCACTCCGAGGTAACACACGCGCGCGTCCCGACCGTATAGCCGCGCAAACGTCTCGCGGCTAAACAACGAATTCGCCACCAACACATCGCACGCCCGGACACTCAGCGCCTCTTCGCGCATAAGCGTTTCCCGCCGCCGCGCGCGAATCGGCCCCATCATTTGTCCCCAAAGAGCCTTTAAGCCTCCTATCGTCGTCTGCGAAGCTGTTTCCGTTTCGTACAAGGCACGGTTGGGTTCGTGAAGGTAAAGCACATTGGGAAGTCTTGTGTGACGCGCGATGGGCGGCACCATCACCCGGGCCGAGGGGTGCGCGAAAAGCACGTCGTACTGCGTCGCGTTCCATTGCGAAGCCGTCGCGCGGCAATGCTCGCTCAAGGCGCGGACATCGTCCACGCGCGACTTAACGCGCGAGCCTTCCGTCGGCCACGAGAAAGGAGAAACGTGCTCGGTAATCATTTCACTGAGCGGCAGGTAGTCCGTCGTGGCCGTGGAGGGACACCACGCGTCCAGCGTGTGCCCTCGCGCCGCCAGCCCTTTCACCATGTGATAGAGGGCCCGCTTGCCGCCGCCACTGGGCAGGTTGTGCCAGACCGCGATACGCATGCCCCCTCCACCCTGCAGTCAGGCCGCCGAGTATTCCTACATTTTCTTCGCGCGCGGACCGTCAGGCGTGTCTTCGATCGTCCACCCCTGTTTCGCCAACTCGTCACGAATTGCATCCGCACGCGCGAAGTCCTTCGCGCGCCGCGCCGTCTGACGCTCCAGCACCAACGCCGTCACGGATTCAGGCGCTTCGCTTTCAGGCGCCGCAAAGATACCGACCACGTGGTCGAGACGCTCAAGGAGCGCCAGCGCATTTTTCGCGCCTTCCGCCGAAACTTCATCCTTATCGATGCGACGATTCACGTCGCGCAGAAAATCGTACACCGCCGCCAGAGCGCCCGAGATGTTTAGATCGTCGTCAAGCGCTTCGCCAAAGGCCTGTTCGCAAGCCGCCGTCTCTACCGACAAGTCGGTCATGCCGCGTCCGGCAGGCCACTTCGCCACATCGCGCAGGCGCAATTGGAAATCGCGGACGCGGTTTAGGGATTCCTTCGCTGCGTCGAGCGCTTCGAAACTGAAATTCAACCGTTGGCGGTAGTGTGTGGCGAGCAGGACATAGCGAATGGCCTTCGGATCATACCCGCGCGCGATGATGTCACGCAGGGTGAAGAAATTGCCGAGGGATTTGGACATTTTGCGTCCCTCGACAATGAGATGTTCGTGATGCAGCCAATAGCGCACAAACGGCGCACCGCTCACCGCCTCGGCCTGAGCGATTTCATTTTCGTGGTGAGGGAAGATAAGGTCCACGCCGCCGCAATGGATATCGAAGGTTGCGCCGAGGTACTTCGTGCTCATCGCGGAGCACTCTATATGCCACCCCGGACGTCCCTTGCCCAGTGGCGTTTCCCAATACACCGCGCCATCGGATTCCTCGAACGCCTTCCACAGCGCGAAATCGCGCGCGTCTTCCGTCTCGTATTCGTCGTCGTCCACGCGGCCACTTGCGCCGGACTGAAGTTGATCGAGGTCCTGATGACTGAGGCGGCCGTAGGTCGGAAACGACGCGATGCGAAAATAGACGCTGCCTTCCGAACTATACGCAACGCCTTGCTCGATCAAGCCCTGCACCATATGGACAATCTCGGGGATGTGCTCGGTCGCGCGCGGGTACTGATGCGCGGCCAAAATCCCCAGACTCTGGATGTCCTCAAGAAAGGCCTGGATGTAACGGCCGGTCAACGACGCCAAAGACTCTCCGGTCTCACGGCAAGTCCGAATGATCTTGTCGTCGACGTCGGTGAGGTTCATCACATGCGTCACTTGAAACCCGCGGTATTCGAGATGACGTCGCAACAAATCCTCGAACATATACGACCGGAAATTGCCGATGTGCGCAAAATTGTAGACGGTTGGTCCGCAGGTATAGAGCCCGACTTTTCCAGGCGTTAACGGAACGAACTCTTCCTTTACCTGAGACAACGTATTGAAAAACCGGACCGCCATCACCCCCTCCATTCCTTTCTCAAATGAGCAAACAGTCCGCGTATTCTAGCGGCGTCTCTAGGGAGGATCAAAGCCGTCCGAGTCGTCGCGTTGCGTGTCCGGCGGACCGTATGTTACCTTTCCCAAACTGCCATCGGCTTTCCTGGAGTTTAATGGGGTTTGCGGCGTCGCCCAGACCCGAGGGAGACCTTCCAAATGAGTGGATTTGAGTACCGCAACGGTTCATGGCACTGCGAGGACGTTCCGGTTGAGCGCATTGCACGCGAAGTGGGCACACCGGTATATGTATACAGCAAGCGCGCGCTGATCGAGAATTGTCAGGCCATGGATCGCGCCTTTGGCGATATCCCCCACACCATCTGCTACGCGCTGAAAGCGAACTCGAACCAAACGCTGAACCGTGTACTTGCGGAGACCGGCTGCGGTGCGGAAGTCGTCTCGGGCGGCGAACTCTACCGCGCGCTGCAGGCCGGGTACCGCGCGGATCGTATCGTGTTCGACGGCAACGGCAAGACAGACGCCGAACTCCGCCAAGCGATCGAGGCGGATATCTACGCGATTAACGTCGACTCGGAAAACGAACTGCGGGTACTGGAGGAAACGGCTAAGTCGATGGGCCGCGTCGCGCGCATCGGACTGCGCGTAAATCCTGATGTCAATCCTGAAACGCACCCGAAGATCGCCACGGGCCTTAAGTCCACCAAGTTCGGGGTCGATCTGAGCAAGGCGCTCGCGTGCTATGAATATGCGGCCGCGTCGCCGCATTTCAAGATTGTCGGCATTCAGACGCACATCGGTTCGCAAATTCTAAAGGTAGACCCCTTCGCGGAGGCCTTTGGTAAACTAGTGGACATTGCGCTGGCGCTGCGGGAGCGCGGCATCGAGCTTGAATTCATCGACATCGGCGGCGGTCTCGGGATCCAGTATCGCGACGAAGAACCGCCCGCGTATACCGACTACGTTGCGGCGCTACGTCCGCATTGGGAACGCTGTCCCCTGCGCATCCTCGTTGAACCGGGCCGCCGCATGGTCGGCAATATCGGCAATCTCATCGCGCAGGTGCTGTATGTCAAGGAAACGCCGGTGAAACGTTTCGTGGTGATCGACGCCGCCATGAACGATCTCTGGCGTCCGAGCATGTACGACGCCTACCACGGTGTCGTGAGCGTGACGCAACGCGCGGAAACGTTTGTGGCGGATGTCGTCGGCGGCATCTGCGAATCGGGCGACTACATGGCGCGCGACCGCGAGATTTCCGTGGTGGCGCCAGGCGAATTTCTAGCGATCCAAAGCGGCGGCGCCTATTCGTCGAGCATGAGCTCGATGTACAACTCGCGACCGCTGATTCCCGAGGTATTGGTCGATGGCGCGAGCTACAAGATCGTGCGGCGGCGTCCGTCCTACGAGGAAATGATCGCGCTCGAACGCTAGACTTTTCGGCAAGACCGGCTTTAGAGGATATCTGCGCAATGGCCAAGCCGAAATCACAGTTTGTATGTCAGGCGTGTGGGTCGCTTTCCGCGCGATGGGCCGGTCGCTGCACGGAGTGCGGCGATTGGAACACCATCGTCGAGGAGCGTGTCGTCGAAGAGGGTACGCACGTCCGTGCCGGACTCTCGCTAGCGCCTGCCGCGCCGATTCCCATCACGGACGGTGACCAGGCAGCCCCGCCGCGTGTCACAACAGGCATGGCCGAACTAGATCGGGTGCTTGGCGGCGGTTTGGTGCCAGGCTCATTGACGTTGATCGGGGGCGATCCGGGGATCGGCAAGTCCACGCTGATGTTGCAGGTAGGCCACGCGCTCGCTCGCGGCTATGGCAAAGTACTCTACGTCTCCGGCGAAGAATCGTTCGCGCAGGCGCGGCTGCGTGGCGCACGCCTGGGTTCCCTCCACGACCGCCTGATGGTCTTCACGGAAACGCAGGTCGAAGCGATTCAGAAGGAACTTGCCTCGGAATCGTACGCGTTTGTCGTGGTCGACTCGATCCAATCGGTCTACACCTCTCAGTTGCCTGCAGTGCCGGGCAGCGTGAGCCAAGTCCGAGAGTGTGCAAACGAATTCCTGCGCATCTCAAAAGGACGCGGAATTCCCGTGTTCCTCGTCGGTCATGTGACCAAGGACGGCGCTATCGCGGGACCTCGGTTACTCGAACACCTCGTGGACACGGTGCTCTATTTCGAAGGGGAAGGCAAGCAGGCGCTGCGTATCTTGCGCGCGGTAAAAAACCGTTTCGGCTCGACAAACGAGATCGGTGTGTTCGAGATGACCGAAAACGGCCTACACGAGGTTCCGAATCCCAGCGCGCTGTTCTTGAACGAACGTCCGAGGGGCGTCAGCGGCTCCGTCGTAATCCCCAGTGTCGAGGGCACGCGCCCGCTGCTCGTCGAAGTCCAGGCGCTGGTAGGCGAAGCCACCTTGGGCACGCCGCGCCGCACGGTAACGGGTATGAACCCCAATCGCGTCTCGCTGATCCTCGCCGTGCTCGAGAAGCGCGCAGGCGCGCACATTTCCGACCGTGATGTCTTTGTGAATGTGGCCGGAGGTGTCCGCCTCGACGAGCCCGCCACCGACCTCGCCGTTGCGCTGGCGATCATGTCAAGCCATATGGAGATTCCGCTGCCTCCGGGCCTCATGGCCTTTGGCGAGATCGGGCTTGCGGGTGAAGTCCGCGCGGTCGATATGGCCCGGCAGCGTGTGGCCGAGGCGGCGAAGTTCGGGTTTACGCATGGCGTGTTGCCCCGAGGCTGCGCGGACGGTCTCGACGGCGGCCAGTTGAAAGTTTGGCCCGTTTCAGGCATTGTGCAAGCAATCGACGCAGCGCTGGAGCGTTAAATCATGACCAAACCACGCAAAAAGACGAGTGAAGAGGCCTTCCGTGACGCGCTCCTCATTGTATCGCCGGGCACCGCGTTACGTGAAGCCATTGCGGCGATTCTTCAGGGGGGCAACGGGGCGCTGATCTGCCTGGGCGACCCCAAGCGATTAGGCGATCTGTCCGAGGGCGGCGTCGAAGTCAACACGCCATTCACGCCGCAGCTCTTGTATGAGTTGTCGAAGATGGACGGCGCAATTATTTGCGACGAAACGGGCAGCCGTCTTCTTTACGCAAACCGCTTTCTGAAGCCAGATAACTCCATCGCGTCGGACGAGACCGGCACCCGGCATCGCGCTGCAGGACGGATGGCGCGTCAGGCGAAGTGTCTTGTCATCGCCGTGTCGGAACGACGCTCTAGCGTGACGCTTTACGTGCACGACATTAAACACGTCATGGACAGCATCCCGACGCTGCTCAACAAGTCCACGCAGGCCATTCAGACGCTGGAAAAATACATCAACGTCATGAATCAGGCCTACCAGGATCTGAGCACGCGCGAATTTCAGGATATGGTCACGATCTTCGACGTCTGCAAAGCCGTGCAACGCTATGTGATGGTTGTGCGCATTGCGGATGAAATTGAACCGTATATTCTCGAATTGGGCGTTGAAGGACGGCTGATCGAGTTGCAGTTGCGCGAGTTGGTTTATCCGTTACAGGAAGCGGGATTGGTGCTCAAGGACTACTACAAACCGCGCGCGGGCTTCGATTTTGACGACGCAAAGCGTCGCATTGCGGAGCTTTCGCAGCAGGAATTGCTTAACCTAGGCAGCATCAGCCAAGCGCTGGGCTATGGTCCAAACCTGCGGTCCATCGACACGTACTTGTCTCCCCGGGGATACCGCATCCTCACGCAGACGCATCGTCTGACCTCGCAGATCGTCGAAAACCTGGTCATGCGTTTCGGCTCGCTCCAACAGATCATGCGTGCCCCGAAAGAAGAGCTCTGCGAAGTGGACGGTGTGGGCGAAGTCCTTGCGGAGCGCGTGCGCATGAGTCTCAACACGTTGCGCGAGCAGCTCGCGCTCGATCGAATCAGGCGGTAACATGCGCGTATTGTCCGATGCTGTGGTAAAGGCAAACGACCGGATCGCGCCGGGACATCACCGTCTGCTTCTGCGTGCGCCCGAGCTTGCCCATGCGGCGAAAGCTGGGCAATTCTGCATGGTCCTGGTCAGCGAAAATCTCTTTCCCTTCTTGCGCAGACCCCTCTGCTTTGAGCGCATCCACCCCCAATCGGAAGAAATTTCCCTGCTGTTTAAGATCGAAGGCAACGGGACTCGGATGCTTTCACAAGTGCAGCCGGGACAAAAACTCTCCCTTCAAGGTCCGCTCGGAAACGGATTCCCCATAGACTCCTCCTGGAAACGCCACATCATTGTGAGCGGTGGAATTGGCGTAGCGACGTTTCCTGCACTGGCTGATGCGCTGACAAAGATATGCCCCGCGCCTCCGGAGGTCATTCTGGCCGCGCGTTCGAAGGATTTGTTGCTGTGCAAACAGGAATTCCGCGCGCTGGGCTGCACCGTGCATCTTGCGACAGACGACGGTTCGGTAGGCGAGAAAGCGTTCGCGTCGCAGATGCTCGAGCGCCTCTCCCCCGGTCCGGATACGCGGGTCTATGCTTGCGGCCCCATGATTATGATGCAAACCGTTTCGCGCGTGGCGCTCAAGGCGAACGCGAACTGTCTGGTTTCACTTGAGGCACAGATGGCCTGCGGCGACGGAGCATGTTTGGGGTGTGTCGTGGAGTCGAAGCAAGAACTCGAAGGCGAGAAGATGGTGCGGGTCTGCGTCGATGGTCCCGTCTTCGACACGGCCATTATCGACTGGGAGTCACACAATACCGCTTATGACGTCTAGCCGTCCGAATACCGCCATCAACCTCGGCGGACTCGCTATGAAGAACCCGGTCACGGTTGCTTCGGGCACCTTTGGCTATGGCGCGGAGTACCACCAGTACTTTGATGTATCGCGTCTGGGCGCCGTGACAACCAAGAGCATTTCGCTCAAGCCACGTCCGGGAAACAAGCCTCCACGGCTCGTGGAAACCCCGGCCGGACTCCTCAACGCGATTGGCCTGCAGAACGTAGGCTTGGAGGTCTATCTCCGCGACAAAGCCCCTTTCTTGCGCGAGAAGGGCGCGACGATCATCACCAACATTTACGGCTATAGCCCAGATGAATACGCCGAGCTTGCGCGTCGACTCGAGGCGGAAGGCGTCTCTGACGCGATCGAGGCGAACCTTTCCTGTCCAAACGTTCACGACGCGCGAACGGCGCGTGGCGCGGCGATGGTGGCGCAAGACCCCGAACGCGTGGCGCAGTATACGCGCGCCATTCGCGCGGCAACCACACTGCCGCTGTTCATCAAGCTTACGCCGAACGTCATGGACATCCGCGAGCCCGCGCTCGCCGCGCAAGAAGGCGGTGCGGATGGCGTTTGCCTTATCAACACGCTGCTGGGCATGTCCATCGATGTGGAAACGAGGCGCCCCCGCCTGTCGAACATCGTCGGCGGCCTGAGCGGTCCGGGAATTAAGCCGGTCGCCCTGAAAATGGTCTGGGACACGGCGCGTGTCCTGCGCATTCCCATCATCGGTACCGGCGGCATCTGCCACTCCGCGGACGCCATCGAATTCCTGCTGGCAGGGGCGCGTGCGGTGTCGATTGGCTCGATGTCGTTTCGCCAGCCCGACGCCGCCCTGCGCGTGGTCGAGGGCATCGAGGAGTACCTCACGCGCCACGACATTGCAGACGTAAACGAACTCGTGGGCGGCATGCGCACCTGAGCCGTCCCTGTGCACCATCGCAGAAGGACATGACCATGACACGAAAACCGCCTCAGCTCATTATTCCGCTCGACATGGACTCGCACACGGCCGCGCTGGAAACCGTCGACGCGTGCGCGGGATGCGAGTGGTACAAAGTCGGCTTTCAGCTTTTCACTCGCTGCGGCCCCCCCATTGTCGAGGCAATTCAGGCCAAGGGGAAGCGCATTTTCCTCGACCTCAAATTTCACGACATACCAAACACTGTCGCGTCCGGCGCTCGTGCGGCGGCGGCCTTGGGTGTGGATCTCATCACGCTGCACGCCTGCGGCGGCCGAAAGATGATCGCGGCGGCGCGCGAGGCCGTCGAGGGTACCTCGACAAAAATCCTCGCGGTGACCGTGCTCACAAGCCTCTCCGACGACATGCTGCGCTCGGAAGTCGGCATTCCTGAAACGGCGGCGCAGGCTGTACCCCGATTCGCCCAACTGGCGGTGGAATCGGGCGCGCACGGTGTCGTGGCCTCGCCGCACGAAATATCGATTCTGCGTGAGGCGGTCGGCTCGGATACCCTGATCGTAACCCCGGGAATTCGCCCGGCGTGGGCGTCGGCCGACGATCAACAGCGCATCATGACGCCACGCGAAGCAGCCCAAGCCGGCGCGGATTACGTCGTCGTGGGCCGCCCCATCACCAAACACACCGATCCCGCACAGGCCGTGCGCCTGGTTCTAGAGGAGCTCACATCATGACCGGAACAGAAGTCCTCGACACCTTCCGCAAAGCAGGCGCATTGCTCGAAGGGCATTTTCTCTACGCCAGTGGCCGCCACGGACGTCAGTTCATGCAGGCCGCACGGGTGCTGCAATATCCGGAGTACACCGAAGCCCTCTGCCGCGCCATCGCCGACAAATTCCGCGACGAAGCGGTGGATGTCGTGATTGGTCCCGCGACCGGCGGCATCGTGTTGGCGTATGAAACGGCGCGCCATCTCAAGTGCCGCGCGTGCTTCACGGAAAAGGACGGCCAAGGCGGCATGGCGCTCAAACGCGGATTCGCCCTGAAACCCGGCATGCGCGTGCTTGTGGTCGAAGATGTCATCACCACCGGCGGCTCCGTCCAAAAAACCATCGACCACCTGCGCGTACGCGGCGCGGACATCGTGGGCGTCGGCGTGTTGATCGACCGCAGCGCTGGCGAGGCGAAGTTCGACGTGCCGTTCAAGCCGTTGGCGGAAATCACCATGGAAAGCTGGCCCCCAGACGCTTGCCGCCTCTGCACAGAAGGCGCGGCGTTAATCGATCCGGATGATATCGTTCTTTGAGCGGAGGCGGTAGCACAGGGGCCGCATAACATGAAAGGAGCCGGTATGTCGCAAAAGACCCAGGGTAAAACGTTCACTATAGAAACTCCACGCTTGCGTATTCGTTCTTTCGCAGTGTCGGATTGGTCAGGATTCCAGGCCCTTACCGAGGACTACAACGCATCAAATGGCGGAACCTATGAAGGGAAATGGCCCACTTCTGAGGAGCACTGCAAGAATTCGGTCGAGTTCATGTCGACATGCGAGAATTATTTCGCCGTCTGCCTTCAGAAAACGGGTCAACTCATTGCCATGTTGGTGCTCAACGGTATGGATTGCGATGGCCAGATGGACCTCGGATATATTGTCCATACGCAGTATCAGGACAATGACCATGACAACGAGGCATTGTCGGCTGTTATGCACTACCTCTTTCGAGAGAGAGAGGTCTGTTCCATTGTCGTGCGCTGGGTGCCTGAGTGGACCGAGCAGTTTCGCGTGCCGACACTCCTGGGATTTGCGTCTGTTACGGAACGGCCGGGCGAAATGGTGCTTACAAAGCAGTGTTGGATGCAACGGCATGCTCACTAAATGAGCCTAAGCTATCGTCCAGGGAGACTTTTCCTCAGATGACGAAGAACCCGTTACTGAGGTCCTTCAACATACGGGTCCACAGCTCTCTTCTGCTGCTATTTGCACTAACGCCTGGGGCTCTTGCGCAGGAGCCCGCGTTTATCCGCGTTTGTTCGTTCAACATTGCGAATTTCGGTGCGGGAGACGAGTCGGAACGCTCCCTGGTAAGCATCGTCAACATCCTACGCGCTGCAGACGCCGACATCATTGCACTCCAAGAGATCGAGCCCACCGCCAAAGGCGAACAACAACTTGACCGTTTGCTAGCGCTGCTCAACAAAGCGGCAGCGTTCTACAAGACGCCTACCTATGCCGTGGCACAGCCCCAGGAACGTTCGGGCGACGAACAGACGGCCTTCTTGTGGCGTGCGCCGGTCGAGTTGCTCGAAGCCCCCATCCTTCTCCCCCATCAGCCCGATCCGGATGGCAATGGCAAGCGCGTGTTTCAGCGCGTCCCGAGCGTGGCGCGGTTCCGCGCGCGGGCGTTCGATTTCTACGTAGTAAACTGCCACCTCTACACCAAACCAATTGGCAAGACCAGCGAGGGGCGGGTGTTTGAGTGCGCGACACTGGCGGGGTGGCTGCGCGTATTGACTACCGCATCCGATCGCGATGCGGTGGTGCTGGGCGATTTCAACCGTTTTCTCGGCGGTAAGACGCCATGGGCGCAATTCACCGCGCCGGAGAATGCCGCGTATCTCCGGCTTGCACTATTGGAGGCTATCGCCGGGGCCTTACCCGGCTTCGACCCGGCAACGGACGACGCCAAACAAGACGATCGGTACTCAACGACCACCAGCGGGAAAGGGTCTATCTACGATCAGATCATTCTCTCCACCGGCACATCGCGCGAGTTCACGCCCACTCCGGCGTTTGGCGTCGATGCGGGCATCGTGGCCTTCGACCGCGAAAAAGACTACGAGTGGTTTTCCGACGACTGGAAACTCGTCACGCAGGTCATTTCCGACCACCGACCGGTCTGGGTGCGCCTGCGCATCGATCTCCCCGACGACGACTGATCCCGTGCCCGCACCATACCAGGAAAGGGACGCGATATGAGTTCGAGAAAGCCCAGAGCATCCAACGCCGCGTCCCTCTTTGTCCTGTTCCTTGGGCTGGCATTGCTCTTCCCCGCGGCCGCCTTGGCGGCGGAGGAGACGTCTTCTCTCGCGGCCACTATTGCCGACCATCTGAAAGTACCCACCTACAACGAGTTCGACGCAGAAAGAGCCTTCGCGGAATGGGGAGAGGGCTGTGTCCCTATTCTCATCCAAATGCTGAACGAGAGTTCGGGCGAGGCGGAGAAAGTCGCGTTCTACCTCGGCAAGACGAAGAGTTCCGCCGCGGTGCACCCACTGATTCAGTACGTCGAGCGATTGTTGGCCGCTGGCAGCGAGCGCCGATTTGGTTATCTGGCCCTCGGGTGGATAGGCGACGAGAACGCACTGGCGTATCTTGCCCAGGCTGCGAAAGACCCGCGCCGCTCGGAACAGGCCGTTCACGGCCTGGAGGTCGCCGAGAATCGCGCGGCGCTTGCCCTGCTCGAGCAACTCGACCGCGAACTCGGCGCAAACCGTCCCAAGTACCTGCCTGAGCAGATCGCGCGCTGCCGCGAGGCGATCGAGCGAAGGGAAGGGTTACAGCGTGCGCGAGGTACAGAGCGAAGCGGCGAGGACCTCGCGAAGTTTTGGGGAGTCCAGAGCGTGCGCCCGGTGTCTAATCCGAAGAAGGAGATCCTCTGCAAATATACCGGTTCGGTCTTTCGGAGCGACTATCCCAAGAGTCTGAAGTTGGACGGCGTTCGGTTCGAGTTTCGCAAAGACGGATCCTTTGAGACCAATTGGCCTCTGAGCGACAGGCCATCACGCCTCTTGACTGAGTTCGCACAAGGGCGGTACCGGGTATTGAGTCCCACGCAGTTGGTCCTTGGGCCAGGCAAAGGAGTTACCACTTTCGCCTTTTCCTTGAGCGAAGGGCGTTTGTCTTTTTATCACGGAAACCAGCAAGCCTTCTTCTCTCTTGCCAAGAATTCGCCGTTGGTGTCACCCTACACTCCCGCGAGCATTGCGGGCGTGTATAAGGGGCAGGTGCTTCTCGCAAGAGAAGAGCCCAACCGCCTTGAACCCATCGATGGGATTGAGATTGTCTTCTCGGATAACGGGTATTTCAGCACAAACTTTGGTGGCGTGGGCGGAAGATTCGGGCGCAACGCTGAGCCAGTCGACGGGAAATACCTGATCGACCGGTTTGGCAAGCTTGTCTGCTTTCGCGAGTATCACGGATCGGACGTCGTCGGCGGTACGGTTACTTCCTTTTTCGATTGGCATCTCCGCGACGGGGCGTTGCGCGCCAACTACGGTTCTTGGCCATTGGCGCTTTCGCTCTCCGGCAATGCGTCCATTGAGGAAGACAAGGAACTCCTCAAGCAGCTAACCGCGGGGAAGTACACGGGATCGGCCTTTCGCGCGACACCGGACGGGGCCATTGTCGAGCTTCCAGGAATCGAACTGACGTTTCGTGAAGACGGGACGTATCAGTGCAACTTCAGCACCATTCTCCGGGAAGAACGGGATCAGTACTACCCCGAGGACGAAGGTCCTTTTCGCCTCTTCTCTGACCGGCAACTCTACATGGCCGACAAGTGGAAAGGCGACGACGTGACCAATCAAGGCGTGTGCGACGTGCTCCTCTCTGGGGACAAACTGTACTTCACGTCACGGAACCGAAAAGCATACTTCACACTGAAACAAGAGCGTCCGTAGCCAAGCCGCAATATGCTCACCCACTGTGGATAATGAAGCCATTCCTGGCTGCATTATCCACAGTTCCGACGGCCGTACGCGTCCCGTAACGCCCCCCGCGGCTCGCGGTATTCTAGTTGGTCGCTTTTGACGGCGCGCCAGAGGGACACTGCACGGTTCCCTCGTTGGCCGGGACGGCTCTTGAGCGAAGGGAAATGCCACGCGCGGAAGGCGTCTGCGCGATCCATACCCGGCTGCGGCGCGCCGTCAGTTCACAGGCGCGATTCCGGCCTACTCGCCGCTGTTCACCGTACGAGTTACCATCAACGCGTCGGCGGAGACGGTACCTGCGGAATTGCGGTACAGTGTCACGTGACTGTCTGCGTCGATCTCGAACACGCCGAGCGCCGCCCACGCCCCACAGACCTGGGTTTGATCAAGTCGGATTTCCGTCTCGCCTTTGGCGTGCTTGACAACGTAGCGCGCATTCGCGCTGGGGCGGCTAAACCCCTTTGGAAGCCACACGCTGATCGTGCAACGGCCGGGCTCGACCCTTCCCAGAAGCCAGCGGCATAGGGAATCCTCGGGGCCGGTCCAACTGAAGTAATAGTGACCGTTGAATGCCGTCTCGCTGGCGTGGTTGGGCCAATACCCTTCGAGCACCACGTCACGTCCGCGAACATCGACAATGGTGGAGCGCTCGGGGGCGCTGTAGTGCGGGCGTGATACGAGGTTGCCGTGAACGGCGGCGTTGGCTTGAGGGTCCACCTCGATTGCCTCATCGCCAAATAGCATATTCGACGCGACGATCGCGCCGCGTACCCCGCCTTCGATCTCAACCGCTACGCCCGCCTTGCCAAATCGACAGGCCGTCACGGAGACTTCGCCGGAACGTGCCTCGATGCAGGGCTGCGGCACCGCCTTGGGGCGCCAGTCGAGAAAATGGCATTGGTTGAAGCTGACAAAGCCCTCGCCTTCGATGCGCGCCACCTGATCGCTCAATCCCCAGAACGCGCAGTTGCTCAACTGGACCGTGCCGCGGTGGCTAGGCAGCACGCGAATCTGCACGGGGTCTTCCCCGAAAATGGCGACAAACTCGCCGTTGGTGATGAGAATGCCGTACGGCGCGGAATTCTCAACCAGCACGGACGAATTACAGGCGTCCGCGCCGATCCCGAGGAAGTTGCCATTGCATACGCCGCCGGAACTGTCGATGAACCGGTATCCCGTCTTGTAGCCCCAGCAAAACGTGTTGAGCACGTGCTGCCAGTCGGTGCGACCAAAAATGAAGGCTTCGCCGTTCGACTGCACAAAGCTTCTGAACTTGGGATTGCGCGTCGATTCCGGGAAGAATGGCCAGAAATGAACCGTGTCGATGCGGCCGATGTCGACGACTTTGTCCACGAACAACCCTCTTCGCAGCGGGCATCCAAACACGCGGCTGACAAGATGCCGATTCGTCACCACAACGCCGAGGTTGATCCCTTGATAGGGGTTCACGAGCAGGCAGTCCTCGACGGTCATATCGCCGCCTTCGACACCTGCAATGCACCAGGGATAGGGCGCGACCTCGTCGCCCGTCTGTTCCGGGTAGTGCACCGCAAGCCCGCGCAGCGTCGCATTGGCTTTCAGAGCAATAAAGGGATCGCCCTCTTCGCTTCCGCGCCCTTCGTGCGCAAGCAAGGTCGTCCCACGTCCCTGATTCCAACGCCGCGGCGAGCACGCCACACCCGCCAATGTCACATCGTTAGGCACAGTCAGGTGACGCGCGATGGCGAAGGACCCCGTGCCCAGCCGCACTTGCCCGCCGCCCGATTCTCCGCACGCGTCCAGCGCGCGCTGGAGCGCATCGGTGTCATCGGTCTTCCCATCGCCCACGACGCCGAAATCGCGGGCATCCACCAAGAGTGCGGCTTCGTCAGAAATTTCCTCGCTCACGACTGATTCTCCGAATCGTTGGTTGCCGTAAAAGTTTGTAATACCTGCCCAGAACCGAAGGGCATAGGCTAAATGATTGACGCAAAAAAAGCCAACCGTGCAGCCATGCCGAAATAGAATGACGCGTAACGTAGGAAAGTTTCAGGGCACCAGAACAACGGGCCGAGATTGCGTTTTTTTTCCCCATTGATGGGGCAACCGCCTGTCCACAAGGCACTTGTGAAAAATACGGCAACATGCGAGAATAGGCAAGACGAGGGAACAATGCTGCAACGCAATCATCTCCAGACCCCTCCCCCGGTGGAGGTCATCCAGTTTCCTACGCCGCTTCCCGATCCAAGACCGACGGAAGCGCTGGGACCGTTTGAGGCCATTCCTACCCCGCTGCCCCCGGGCCCCACTCCTTCACAAATATCCGCCATAAACAACAAGGAGGGGCTTCGCAGGGGAGTCCCCTCGCCGGAAACTTGCCTTCTCCTGCTCTTCATGGCGTTCTTGGGTATCATATTGGCGACCGCGCAGGCGCAGGCCTTGGGCTCGGTGCCTCCTCCGGCGCTGCTGGTGGGACTGGCGGGCATTGTACTCGTCCTGGGGGCGGCGGCGCTGACATTGACGGCTTTCACCGAAATTAAGGGCCTTTCTCGTCCGCTCCTTGCCGGTTCCACGATGCTTTTGTCGGGCGGCGCCTTGATCTCGCTTGGTTTTTCCGACAGAAGCACAGGGCAGATTCTGGCTGACCTTGTGTGCGCCGCGGGGTGGGCAGGCATATTGTACGCGGTATGGCGTTACGTTACCCGTATGCGGACAGAAGCTCGTCAGTCCGAACAGCAGCTTCGCAAACTACGAAAGCGTTTGGCGCGGGTGCGACGAGCGGAGCGTGCCCTGGCGGCGTCTGAAGCCCGGCAGCATGCTCTTCTCGGCGCCATTCCCGACATTTTGCTGTTTATGTACAAGGACGGGTTCCTGACTCGCATCGCACCTGCGCGAGACCCGTATATCCACGAAGACACACCGCAGGATAGCGACGTGGTCGCTTTCCGAACGTGGCCTTTTGAGAGCGATCCAAATTTGGAGCGAGGAATCTCGATGGCGCTCGAGCGCGGCGGGGCGCAGTTGTTTGAATTGCCCATAAAGCGCGAGGCGAATCCCATCGAACTTGAGGTGCGGGTTATTCCTGGGGCCGAAGGCGAAGCGCTCGTGCTCCTGCGCGATATTACCTCGCGACGGCACCTCGAGCAGGAGATTCTAGACGTCAGCGCGCGCGAACAACGGCGAATCGCTCGGGATCTGCACGACGGATTGGGGCAGGACTTGACGGGCGTTCTTTGTCTGCACCGGGGCCTGGCCAAGAAACTCGAGAATGGAGCTTCTCCGTTGGCTGAAGAAGCCTCCGATGTATCCCGTCTGCTCAAGGACGCGATTGCCCGTACGAAAGGTTTGGCCAAGGGGCTTCGCCCGGTGGAACTGGACGCATTGGGGTTTGAAACCGCCCTTCAGGATCTGGCGGTTACGACAGAGACGGTGTTTGGTATTCCTTGCGATTTCTCGTATGATAAGTCCGTTGCGGTCAAGGACGACGCCACAGCGGAGCACCTATACCGAATTGCGCAGGAAGCGGTGGCTAACGCCGTTAAGCATGCGGAGCCGAGTCAGATTCAGGTTCATGTGACGATGGACGCCAATAAGGGCGTGCTGACGGTGACCGATGATGGCATAGGGATCGAGACGACAGAGGGGAAGAGTAAGGGATTGGGTCTCGGCATCATGAAGTACAGGGCGCGCATTATTCACGCGACCTTGCGAATACGACCGGGAGATGCCGGAGGCACGGTGGTTTCGTGTTCGTTTTCGCCAATGAAACCAAGACTCGGCGGACAAAACGTGTAGACAGACGAAGGGCGCGTTTTGTTTGTCACAACGCACTAACTGGGGAGTGCCGGAACTGTGGCAATGCAACAAACAGAGCAGATTAAGAAAAGGGTGGTCGTCGTTGACGATCACTCCATCGTTCGCCGAGGGTTCACTTACCTGATCAATCAGGAAGAGGACATGGAGGTGGTGGGAGAAGCCGAAGATTCGGCGTCGGCCCTCGCCCTCATCCAGGAGACTAAACCGAATCTGGCGATCATCGATATCACGCTGAAAGGTTCCAGCGGTATCGACCTCATCCGTCAGCTTCGGTCAGTGTGTCCGGGCGTTCTGTTGTTGGTGGTCTCCATGCACGACGAACTGCTCTATGCCGAACGCGCGCTTCACGCAGGCGCACGCGGGTATATCATGAAGCAGGAAGTCGATGAAAACATGGTCCATGCGCTGCGGCGCGTGCTTCAGGGCGGCATCTACGTGAGCGAGGCCGTGAACCAGCGGTTGCTCAAGAGCGTGACCGAAGCGGAACGTCCCCATCCCGTCGCGTTGATTGAAACGTTGAGCGAACGCGAGCTTGAAGTCTTCCGCATGATCGGACAAGGCGCGGAAACGAGACAGATTGCTGAAGCGCTCAATGTCGGTTTCAAAACCATCGCGACCTACCGCGAACGCATTAAGAAGAAGCTCAACATCGATTCCGCGAGCCAACTGATCCAGTGCGCAGTGGAGTGGTTGCTTCGCGAGGGCGGCGGCGGGCAACAGTCGCAGAGCTGAGCCCACTGTCTTCTAGGAACAGCCGGGAGGACATGCTGTGAACGCCCGCGATGCCGGCGACGAGTCGTTCCACGAGGCGATCCGTTCCGCGAAACGCGGGTTTTGGGCACAAAAGGGCGCCGCACAGGAATACCAATTCGAAGCGTTCAAGACGGATCCGCTGCGTCGCCTCAAGAATGTGCTGGAAATCGGTTTCGTCCTGCGTCATGTTCAAGGACAAACCGTGCTTGATGCAGGGGCAGGCACCGGACGTTTCACATTGGCGCTTGAAGCCCGCGGTTTCCACACCATTGCCGTGGATCTTTCGCAGGAAATGTTGATCGAGGCTCGACGTCTTTCTCTCCTGCAGAATCGGCCCTTCCGTGCAGCGCAAGGCGACGTGGAAAGACTGCCTTTTCCGGATAACACCTTTGATTCGGTCGTCTCGATCGCGGTGCTTCGTCATTTTCATCATTGGCGTGAACTACTCGCAGAGCTTGCGCGCATCACGCGTCCCGGGGGACGCATTATTTTCGATATGGCCTCGGGAGAGCATCGTAGACTATTGAATACACTGGATCCTAAGGCCGTTCCCGAGATTCCCTCTCCTCAAACCTATGACGCGTGCGCAACCTTTCACGAGCTTCAGGACACGGCGAAAAGTCTTTCTCTACGGGTAATCGAATGCGCCCCTAATGATTTTTTCGAGAACAATGCGTTGTTCGATGCCGTCTTGGGTGCTCGAGGGGATGCGATGCGAGCAGAACTGCGTGAACTACTTTCCTCGCCTGCGGCCGTGGCGCTGTGCGAGACGATCGCCCGCCGCTTTCTTCCGGCGGCCCCTTTAGCCCTTGGCGATTCGTGGCTGGCTGTGGTGGACAAACCGTCTGAACTTGGTGCATGCTCTTCGCAGTCGCCATCGGTGCGTTCTGTGACGTCGCAAGACGGGCTACAACCGCAGGCGCTATTCCAGGCTCGACTGGGACTGCGTTATGCGAGCTATCTGCGTGAAGTGGCGCGGTGTCTCGAAGCTCCGGAGGCGGATCGGCTGTGGAACTTCTTGAAGGAAGAACTACTGCCCCATGTCCCGCGGGAAGTGTGGTCTGAGCTGAGCAATGACTAAGTGCCGGGGGTGGAATGAGTATAAAGCATTCGGGTAAACGGCGTGGCACTCGTTTTGTGGCCTGCCTGTTTGTACTGGTCGCCCTGCTTCTTTCGAGTTCCGGGCTAGCACAACCCCAACCGTCGTCCCCCATCGAACTCCATGTCTGGGGCCTCAACATGGGGATCATTCGAGCGGGCACGCTCGCGATGGTGGCCGCGTTTGAGCAACAGCACCCGGGCGTCAAGGTCGTCATCGGTCCTTCGGATCGAGGTTCGGATCTTCAGAAACTTCTGTGCGGCGTCATTGGCGACTCTCCGCCCGATGTTTTCAAGCGCGAAGCGGGACTTTTCGGGGACATCGCGGCGCGCGGGATTCTGCGCCCTCTCGACGACTTCATCGAGGCCGACAAGACGCTTCCAGACGGTGTAAGAAAGGAAAATTACGCTCCGGGAATCTGGGAGTCAACACGCGGACAGGACGGAAAAATCTACGGAATTGTCGAGGGAACCAACTGCCTTTTCCTCGCCTACAACAAGAAGGTGTTCCGCGAGGTCGGTCTTGATCCTGAACGCCCTCCCGCAACCTGGGCCGAATGGATTGAGGTAAGCAAGCGCGTTCTCGTTCGCGATGAGCGCGGCGCGGTGACGCGTTGGCCAACGATGATTGTTGCGCCTTACAAAGAGGACGACCTGACCTTCTATATCGCCCAACTCGGCGGGAAGGTCTTGTCGGATGACGGGCGCACGAGCCTGTTGGATAGCCCTGAAGTCCTGCAGGCGCTGACGTTCATTCGTGACATTTATTCGGTAATGGGCGGAGCGGCGCAATTCACCAACTTCCGTCAAGCGCAGGAGGCCGTTGGCGTCACGAAATCCCCCATGGGCCATGGCCGAGTCGCCATGAGTGTTGAGGGCGATTCCATTATCAGCGAGTTCATGCGCGACGCCCCAGACGCAGACGTCGGTCTGGCGCCCGTTCCAAGACCTGAAGGGGGGCGTTACATCACCACTTCCTCCCGTCACGGCGTCTTTTTGATCCCGAAAAATGCGCGTCATCCGAAGGAAGCGTGGGAGTTCATTCGTTTCGCCAATAGCCCTGAAGGCATGACCATTTTCTGCCAAGCCATCGCGGACGAAATCGCGCGAACGGGCAAGACGGGGCAGACGTATCCAGGCATGCGCGCGGATCGACGAACTCGCGAAGTCTTGCTTGAACGTTTTGCGCCGACTCAACCCAACCTGCGGGCGCAGTGCGAGCAGGCCAGCGAGCTTATGGATGCGCTTCCTTTTGAACCCGTCCCGCGCAGTCCGGTCTACGCAATTATCCGCGATGAATGCGTACGTGCGGTGGATCGCGTCGTTTCTGGCGGGATGGACCCCCAGCAAGCTCTAGCCGCCGCCGATCTGCGCGTGCAGCAGCAACTTGATCTCTACTACGCACGCGAGAATCTGCCGATCTTTCGCTGGACGCCTGTATGGATCGCGTTGGGGGCGCTCTGCGCGGGATGTTACCTCTTTCTACGTCTCCGCTCGCGCGAGGAACGCGCGTACACCGCGCTGCAGCGTCACGAAAACAGAATGGGCATTTTGTTCATCAGCCCGTGGCTGGTGGGTTTTCTCGTGCTTATCGCAGGGCCCATGGTGTTTTCCCTCGCGATGAGTCTGTGCGACTACGATGTAATCCATCCCGCGCGCTACGTCGGACTGCATAACTACACCTCTTTATTCAGCGATCCCCTGTTCCTCAAGTCGCTTTGGAATACGGTGGTCATGGTCGCCGCGATTCCGCTGGGCATGGCCATCGCCCTCGGTATCGCGCTGCTGCTGAACCTGAAAGTGCGCGGTATGCCACTCTATCGCGCCGCGTTCTATTTGCCCGCGATTACGCCGGCAGTGGCCGCATCGGTGCTGTGGTATGCTCTGCTCAATCCCAACGGGCTCATCAACGACGGACTCCACACAATAGGTATCCACGCAACGCCCGCCTGGCTTGGCTCTGAATACTGGTCGAAGCCTGCCATTGTACTGATGGGACTCTGGGGCGCGGGCGGCGGCATGATTCTCTGGCTCGCAGGCTTGCAGGGGATTCCTCCGCAACTGTACGAAGCAGCCTCCATTGACGGGGCAAGCCGTCTTCGCCAGTTTCGCTCGGTGACGCTCCCCATGCTCACGCCGTATATCTTTTACTCGCTAATTACGGGTATCATCGGCGTGTTCCAGATCTTCGCACAGGCGCTGATTTTGACCGGAGGCGGCCCGAACGATTCGACGCTCTTCTATGTTTACTACCTGTTCAATAACGCGTTTCGCTACTTCAAGATGGGGTATGCATCGGCACAGGCGTGGGTGCTATTCCTTATCATCCTAATCATCACGTTGGTTCAGATTAAGGTCTCGAAGAGGTGGGTGCACTATGACTAGCTCAGTGGACGCTATTCCACGCGGCAAGCGTCCGATCGCGTATTTTGCGGGCCGCGGCCTCGTACATCTCGCGCTCATTGCGGGCTCGCTCGTGTTTGCCCTGCCTTTTCTTTGGCTCCTTTCAACGAGTTTCAAGACCCAAAGCGAGATCTTCGGCGCGCCGCTATTGTACATTCCACAAGTATTCCGGACTTGGCCCCTCGAGCCCGAAAAAGTGTTCGCAAATTTCATCAGCGCGCAACGGTTCATCCCGTTTTGGTTGTGGATCGGCAACACCTTTTACGTCACAGCGCTTAACGTGGTCTTGGATGTATTGGCCAGCAGCCTAGTCGCGTTTGGCTTTGCGCGCGTCCGCTGGCGCGGCAGAAATCTGGTCTTCTTGCTCGTCTTGGCGACGTTGATGTTGCCCGCGCAAGTCACCATGATTCCGCAGTTCCTCATTTTCAATTCGCTGGGCTGGTACAACACCTTAAAGCCGTTGTGGGTGGGCGCGTTCTTTGGAAGTGCGATGCATATTTTCCTATTGCGTCAGTTCATGCTCACGTTGCCTATGGACCTCGATGAGGCCGCGAAGATCGACGGATGCAGCTACTTCCGCATCTGGCGCACGATCACGCTTCCGCCCATCAAGCCCGCTTTGGCGGTAGTCGCTATTCAGACATTTCAGGGTGCGTGGAACAATTTTCTTGGGCCCTACATTTACATTAACAATAAGAACAACATGACCATCTCGCTCGGTCTTCAGTGGTTTCGCGCCGATTTCGCGAGTCTTTATGGCGAGTTGATGGCCACCACACTGCTGATGATTATTCCGGTTATTCTCCTCTTCTTGTTCTGTCAACGCTATATGATTCAGGGCATCTCGCTCACGGGTATCAAAGGATGAAGCGTGCCCTTCCTTGGGTACTCGCGCTCATCCCGCCGGTCTTTCTCGCGGGCATGATCGCCCAGTATGGATTTGATGCGCCCTACCAAGATACGTGGGAATTTGTCCGCACCATTGAGAAATCCTACGACGGCACGCTAACCCTGCGAGACATCTGGGAACAACAGAATGAGCACCGGCTGATCATTCCCAAAGCCATTATGCTGTTCTGGGTTCATCTCACGCGTTGGAACGAAGCCTATGAATGGGCCACTACCTTCTTTTTCGCGCTGTGTTTCTATGTCGTTGTATTGCTGCACGTGCGCAGTATTCTTCGACGCGCCAACGTCGACGATCGCGCTTGGACGGCCCCGCTGCTTTCGCTGGTCGTCTTCTCATTGTCTCAATGGCAAATCTGGCTTTGGGGATGGCATCTGCTCATCTACCTGAATCTTCTTATGATCGCGAGCGCCGCCGTCTTGCTCGCCCACCCCTCCTGCTCATGGCCTCGTCTTTTTAGCGCCTGCGGCGCGATCACTGTCGCTACTTACAGCTACGCAAATGGAGCGGCATTCTGGCCAATTGGACTGCTGCTCCTGCTCTGGGTCCGCCCAAAGGACCCGCGCCGCGCAGCCGCCCGCGTTGTCGTCTGGATTGCTTGCGCCGCTGTCGCGATGGGCGCCTACCTCTACGGTTACGCCACCCCCTCCTACACCCCCTCCCCCACGCGCGCGCTTGACCTCCCCTGGCCGTGGGTCCAATATGCGTTGGCCTACCTTGGGGCGCCGCTTTCGAATCTGAGTGATTTGTTCGCGGTGTTCGTGGGACTTTTCGGAATCGCGCTCCTGGCGTGGGGCGTACGCAATGTGCAGCGGGCTGGGCTCCTCCGCGCCAGGGACTTTGCGGGGCTTGCAGGATGGGTCGCGTACGCATTGTCGAGTGATTTCATCACTGCCACCGCGCGCGTAACTTTTGGACGGGAACAAGCGATCAGTTCGCGCTACATTGCGTTCGGAAACCTCTTCTGGATCTCAGTGATCGCCGTGCTGGCGGTATTGGCTCTCGGGAAATCGCGCGGCGTGTCCTCCCTTCGAAGGTTCATCGCGTGGAGCGGGATTGGCATCACCTTCGTGCTGCTACTGGTAAGTCACGCCTATGGCTCCTATTCCGCCGATGAGCGGCATGACGCGTTCCAGCCCGCGCGCGATGCCATTATTGAGGGAACCGACGACGCTATGCTACAACGGCTCCACCCCAATCTCGACCTGGTAAAACAATACCGCCAGATTCTACTCAAGCATCGCTTGTCCGTATTCCGAGAGACGCTTCCATCGTCCCCCGCTACGCAAAGCGCTTCGTCAGAATCGCCTTGATCGCTTCTAGACGATGAACATAGGTGTGTTCCGACAGGATACGTCGCCGCGCGCGACGGACAATTTCCCTTCTTTCCGACGGTAAACGACGGTAGCTCCTCAGCAAATCTCGGCATTCGTCAAGTGATTGGTAGATAACCGCCTCGATTCCTGGTTCAAACAGGGTTGGCAGGTCGTCTTGTGCGTCCGTCAGCAGAAAGCCGCCACTCGCAGGGCAATCGAACACGCGCTGGTTTACCGCCGAAGCCATCTGCAGGCTGGTTGTGTTTACATTTACTTCGGACTGGCTATACACTCGCGCAATTTCTTCGCCATAGCCCACCGCCGGACGCGCATCAGGCACCATGTGTTTCCAGTCTGCCCCGCCGTAGACCACGAGTCCCTCGGGGAGCAGTGTCTCCACAAGTGACTTGCGGGCACGCCGGGTGCCCTCCACAAAGAGGAAGATTTCCGCATGCCGTCGCTCGTCGGGCGTGAGCGTCCGCACTGTCTCCTCCCCCAACACTACCGGGAGCCCTTCGCAAAACCGCTGCCGCGTTACGCACCCGGAATCGAACAATGCCAAGAGGCGCTCGGCGAGTGCCGGCGAATTCTCGTTCAACCACGCATATTCTTCATCGGCTACGTAAAGCATCGACGTGCCCACAAACCCCGGCGGCAACAGCGTCTCCTCCGCAGGTTCAGCATCAAACAAAGCGGTGTCCGCGGCGAGCGGCAAATAATGAACCTCCCCAAAACCGATCCGCTCTAGAAACGCCGCGTACGCCCGTTCCCAGGTGAGCGCGATTGCGTATTCCCCCACGCCGATGTCGAATGAGCTAATGATCGTGCGCGGATCATCCACGAACCAAACGACAAAGGGAATGCGAAGGTCCTCAAACAAGCGCGCAAACAGTCCATCCTCGTCCATACCGGTCAGGTTGATGCTCAGGATGAAATCGGGGCGGAAGTCGACAACCGCTTGGAGGTACTGTCCAATCATCTCACGCGGCATGCACCCCCGCATGATCAAGGGGACGCTGTACACCTCCCACCCCAGTGTCTGCGCAGCGCGCTCGCAAGAACGGTCGAGCCAATACTCGCCGTTCAGCACCAGAATTCGCGGGCGTTCTCCCTTGAACTTCGCGTAGGAGAAAGCCTGGCGCAGCGATTCCGAAATCTGAAGTCTTGGGCTTCCCATGGGCGCATGCTACCAAGGCTTTCCCCGCGCCTCAACCCCATCGTATCTGGTATCATAGGCGCACGCGCGCAGCGCAAGGGAGGATGAGGGGATGCGCAGAGTACTGCCAGTGGTAATGAGTCTGCTCGGGGGTATCGTAATTCACGCAAGCGCCGACGGCCAGAAGCGACCGGATGCCACCTGTTTTCAGGAGATTGCTCCGTATTCGCCTAAGCTGGATCTGGGCTGCGACCTTGCGATCATCTACGGCTGCGGCCCGGATTGGCCCGCGCGCGCGCAAGTCTGGCGCGACCACGGCTACGAGATCGGCATGATGACCGGCATCGCCTGGGGGGAGTATGCGGCGCACTTCGGCATTGGCGAAACGCTCAAGCGCGATGAAGTGCAGACCGAGGCCGACGGCAAACTCATCATGCATGATCCCGGTTCCGGCTACTACGTACCCACCCCTGCCTACGTTGAATTCATGAAGAAACGAATGGAACCGATCATCGACTTCGGCGTAAACGGCATCTTTCTCGAGGAACCCGAGTTCTGGTCACGCGCGGGCTGGAGTCCCGCCTTTAAGGCGGCCTGGCAAGAATTCTACGGAGAGGCTTGGCAAGCCCCGAACTCGAGCCCTGACGCGCAGTACCGTGCGAGCAAGCTGAAGTATGAGTTGTACTTCAACACACTAAAGGAAGTGATTGCCCATATCGACGACTATGCGAAATCGAAGGGCAAACGCGTTGAAACCGTCGTGCCCACGCACAGCCTTATCAACTACGCGCAGTGGGCGATCGTCAGTCCTGAGACGCACCTGATCGACATTCCCGGCCTCGATGGCTACGTCGCGCAGGTGTGGACCGGCACCGCGCGCACCCCGAACCGTTACCGCAACGTGGTGAAAGAACGTACGTTTGAGACCGCCTACCTCGAATATGGCCAGATGCACGCCATGGTCGCGCCGACGGGGCGCAAGGTTTGGTTTCTCGCCGATCCCGTCGAAGATAACCCCAATTTCTCGTGGAACGACTACAAGCGCAACTATGAGTGCACGCTGGTCGCCTCGTTGCTGTGGCACCAAGTCGCGCGTTACGAGGCCATGCCTTGGCCCAGCCGCATTTTCCAGGGGAAATATCCGCCGACCGATATGGACGCCAAATCGGATGCGCGCGCGGGCATCCCGAAGGACTACATGGCGCAGATTTTGACCATTATCAACGCGCTGAACGACATGGACCAGCGCGATGTGGTCACGGACTCCGGCACGAAGGGTATCGGCTTGATCGTATCGGACACGCTCATGTTCCAGCGCGCCGCGCCGGATCCCGGCGATCCCTATTTCGGATGCGTCCAGGGCCTTGCCATGCCGCTCATCAAAGCAGGCGTTCCGCTTGAGGTCATGCAGCTTGAAAACGCACTGCACGCCAAAACACTGCGCGATTTCCGCGTGCTTCTGTTGACCTATGAAGGACAGAAGCCGCTGAAACCGGAGTACCACGCCGCACTCGAAAAATGGGTGCGGAAGGGCGGCGCCCTTATCCTCGTGGACGATGGGAAGGACCCCTACCATCACGTGCGTGAGTGGTGGAACGAGCAAGGGAAGAACGACGCGAGGGCCTTTGACGACCTCGAGCAACGGCTGGGCATCACTGACGAAGCCCATGCACAACCACAGGCCGTAGGGAAGGGATTCGTCCGCGTGTTGCACGAGTCACCGAACGGTCTGACGTTCCGCACGGATGGCGCGGACATGATCACTGGCGCGGTGGACGAGATGCTGCGCCGCCTCGGGGATTCCTTGCAGACCAAGAACTACTTCAAGGTTCAGCGCGGGCCGTACGTGGTAGTCAGCGTGCTGGATGAGTCGGTATCGGATGAGCCGCTGCGCCTCCAGGGTGAGTACGTCGATCTATTCGACCCCACCCTTTCCTACGTCACAGAGCGCGTACTAAAGCCGGGTGAGCGCACGCTGCTCTATGACCTTGCCTGGGCGCGTGAACACGGTGCGGAGAAGCAAGTCATTGCGGCGGGCGCGCGTATCCGTGAGCAGAAGACCATCAAGCGAGGACTCCGCTTCACCGCGCTGGGCCCCGAGGGCAGTGAAGCCCGCGCGTGCCTCGTGTTTCCAGGCCCCGCAACGGAGATCAAGACCTCCCCGGAAGTGCCTGTGCGGCAAGTGTGGAGTCCAAAGAGCAAAACCCTGCGCCTAGACTTTCCCAATCAGGCGCGTAAGATCGAATTCGAGGTGCGCTACTGACTATTCGCGCAGGAACAGAGAGCCACACGATTAGAGGTGACGATTTCATTTGCTAGCAACAACGGCGATTTGGTCGTCCGCGCAAAGATAGGCCTCGTATACCCGCATCATCTCCAGAGCGGCATCGAGTCCGCCGAATCGAGGCGGACGGTTCTCGAGGGCGCATGCGCAAATCTCATTGATCTCGGCCACGTAGCCCTGCAAGAACAGCGCGTTCGAATAGGGCTGTCCGAGAGAAAACTCCGGTTCCCACAGCGCGGCGGGCTCGCCTTCTGTGTCGTAGTACGTTGCGGCATATCCATAGCGGCCCCGTGTGCCGCCGCGTCGGTAGTAAATCACACGCAAGTTGTTCTCGACGACGACGTTCTCGCCCTCCCCAATGACCTCCGTTCGCTCGAATGGGCCTGTACCAGACTGACCGCTCGAAAGCAGCAAGGAGCCCGTCGCTCCGTTGGCGAATCGAAGTTGCACGACCGCCGCGCCGGAGTTGGCGCGCGCCACGCAGATAGAGGTAAGCGGTCCGCCCAGCAAATACAGAACCGAGTGGGGGTGCACCATATGGTCTAGAAAACCCAGCATGGCATGCGGGTCCCGGCGCTCCGAAACCGGCGGCAAGAACTGGGGATACCGCGCCGTGATGGCCGCCACTTTCCCAAACGACGGCGACTCAATTATTGTTTTTGCCTTTTGGTTGGCTGTATTGAACATCTTCTTAAACCCGACAACAATGTGCCGATTCGTTCGGCGACTGGTCTCTATCAGGCGGAGTATTTCCTCGGCACTCGAAGCAGGCGGCTTTTCTATCCAAGCGTGCGCCCCGGCCTCCATAACATCGGAGGCGATAAGTGGGTAACGAGGACGGCCCTGCGCATCGTAGTTAGTTACGATAAATACCACTTCCGGCCGTTCGCGCTCGAGCATGGCTCGGTAATCGACATACGTCGTCTGGGCGCCGAATTGGCGCGCGCACCACTTGGCCTTGGCTTCATCAAGATCGCAGACCGCCACGAGATCGATCGGCGCGTACTGAAAGGTCGGGTAAATGTTCCGTACCGCGTGTCCGCCGCAACCGATGAAACACGCCCGAACTCGGCGTTCATACTCCCAGTTGTACCGTGTTTCCATACAGAACCTCCTGAAAATGCGTAACGCCAAACGACTCCACGTTTATCTAGTGCGCTCCAGGGAGAAACACGCGCCAACACGCCTGTTCGACCGGCGCTGCGACACCCTTCGAGGTGTCGGTTATTCGCCAGGCGTACCCGTCCGAAGTGCGTGCGTATTGAATGGAGTCGGCCCTAATTGTTCTCAATTCTGAACCAATGCTGGAGGATACTGGCTTGCGATACTCATACTCGACACCTAACGCCGGCCCTTCGAGAAACGCCAGCGCTTCGGCCGCGCTCGGGCGGACGGCGTCGATCGTGTCCGGATAGGCACCATTGGCGGCGCGATAGTCTTCAAGGGCAAAGGCCGCCGAGCATAACGCGCCCAGCAACGCGCATCGATTCGACTGCTCTGCGGCGTGCTGTACTTGCTCAAGGAGACACATATTCATTAGCAATGCCAGCGTGGCGTCAGAAGGATAGCGTTCTGCTCTTTCCTCAAGCCAAGGTACGCGCGCAACGAGTTCACCCCAGAGACTGTTCCGCTCCTTCAGGCGTACACGGTCGCAGGCATCTTTGTAGGAATCCTTCAGGCGTCGGGCCTCGCGGTGCGTCTCGGAAAGAGATCGTGCTGCCATTCCCTGGAGTTCCTTGCACAGTACATCGGGTGCTGCATACTCCGGAAGATAAGCACGTGCGGCGTCCGCATTGGGCGCTCGTGAGGTCTTCACCTGCTCCGTTAACGAATCAATAGCTGCTATAGCGGCTTCCGGGGAGGCGAGCTTTTGAATCAGCGTCAAAAGTCGCGTGCGTTCCCCTTGCTCCACGGGAATGCGAGGAACGAAGTACTGCAAGAGCAGAGCGGGCGGATACTCATTGCCCCAGACCGCTCCGCTAGGAGATGCGGCCATACGCTCCATGCTTTTACACAAAAGGATAAACGAGCCTTGGGCCTCTCTCTGCATTCCTAGATGCGCGAGAAGCGCAAGACGTATTTTGTTGCGTTCAAACGAGCGAACTGCTTCCCATTCCTCATCAGAAGGCCCTCCCTCCGTCCCCTCAGGCAGACGCAACCGCTCCACCATCCCGAGCAAGTGCTCAATGATCTGTTCCTCCGTGTTGGCACTGGGGTCCAGCAGACGCACATCGTCCGTGATGTCCTTGGGCTCAGCCTCTCCAAGCGTGGTTCGGATGCTCGAAAGCACCTCCGCAGGAATCTTCTCATACGTGAGGAGGGAGTCATAGACTAGCCCCGCGATCCATTCCGTGTAGTACGTAGTACCTTTCTGCTGCACAATCCCCACCTGAAAGGGGATTGTCTGTGCAAAGATTGAACCGGGGGCGGCCTCCTCTGCCACAGGCGTATTGGTCTGCTCAGTGAAAGTGCTTGTCACTGGCGGAATCTCAGGGTACAGGATAAGGACCGTACGTACGTGAGAGCCGAATAATGTCACGTAACCGATCGCCCCAATAGCCAAAAGAAAACCAACTGCAAAAGTCAGTAGAACCTTGCGTGTCATTCTCTCCCCTTCCTTCTCCCGCGGTCTTTCCGTGAACGAGTATACACATATATCGCGCCACGGAATTATACAGAAGCTAGGATTCATACCCCAGACAAAGCAAAACCGGCCAAGGGGCTGTTTACACAACCTCTTGGCCGGACTTGACTTGTATGGCGGGAGCGACGAGACTCGAACTCGCGACCTCTGCCGTGACAGGGCAGCGTTCTAACCAACTGAACTACGCCCCCGCTTGGGGCACCGCGCGCCTTACGGCTACGCAATGCGAGGAAGAAACTAGCACGTTCGCAGGGGCAATGTCAAATGGCTTTCGCATTCATTGACGCGCCGCTAAGCAAAAGGTGTAGTATCGGGCGGGATTCCATGTTGAGTCTGCCGTAGCCAAAACCTTTTTGGGGGGATGTAGTCATGCCGCGTAGTGTCGATGGTCCGGTGTCGCCATTGTTTTCGCCCGTGGCGTTCAAGGGAAATGCGTCGCTGAAATCTCTCGCGCGCAAGGGCACGTCGGAAGTGATGCGCGCTCACGCGCAGTATGCGACGGACGGTGACTGCGTCTGCTGGGGAGTGCCGTTCAGCGTCGAAAAGGCCGCGCTCGCCGTGGACAAGCCGGTAACGTTGGATTTTGCCCCAACGAAAGCGCCGTGGTTGGTGTTTCTGCACACGGCCGAGATGCCCGTACTCGAGTTCAACCCGCACGGCGTGGTTTCGCCGGCGCGCGGCCCGGGCTTGCTGGGTGAGCATGCAGGCGATTACGTGGTCCGCTACGCTGATGGCACGGAGGCGCGTATTCCGCTACGCCGCCGCTATGAGATCGGTGCATTTTATCGCGGCTGGGGTGAGGTCTGCTTCGGTGCGGTGGGACATCGCAAGCCACATCCCGTGCGCTGGCTTAACCAGCAAAAAACGCCGGACTATCCGGACTGGGGCATGACTCAGTGCCGGACTTCGTTTCCCGATATCGGCCTGTGGGTGAACTGGCTCTATGCCTGGGAGAATCCGCATGCGGGCAAGCCGATCGTCGGCTTGCGAATCGAGCCCCGCACGCCGCTGTTGCTGTTTGGCGTGACGGCGGGAAAGACGACGACGACGCCGTTACGATGGGGCGCGCGGCGTAAGGCGCTGCTCGAGTTGCCCAAGAACGTGGCCTTCACCCCCACGCTCGATTCCGTCGGCTCGTTGGACCAAGTGCAGATTGACCTTGGCCACGTGATCTCCGTTCTTCCGCATATGGACTATGAGAACGAAACGTGGTCTTCGGGCTATAACAATAAAATTCCTGCGCTTCCCGAGGGGAAGTGTCTGGTCGAATATGTGGCGCATCCGGAAGCGCGCATTCATTTCGACGACGGCCGCACGCTGCCGGTGGCGCGGCTCGATGACGCTCAGCGCAAACCGGTCCGTCCTAGGGGTTCAAAGTACGCGCTGACGCCGGTCGCGCCCGCGACGCAACGAGTTTTCCTGCGCGTCGTCGACAAGACTAGCCGCACGCCGGTTGCCGTCAAACTGCACGTCCACGGCGCGGCAGGCGAATACCTCGCGCCGGTGGATCGGCACCGAATTCCCAATCCGTATTGGTTTGAGGACTATAGCTGCGACTACACGAATTTGCGTAGCCATTTCTGCACCTACATCCCCGGCGAGACTCATCTGGATCTGCCGCTAGGCGAGGTGTTTGTGGAGATCAGCAAGGGGCTTGAGATCGCGCCGATTCGCAAAAGAGTGCGCGTTACGCCTGCAACCAAGGAACTCACCTTCACACTCGAGCGCGTACTGCCTTGGCGGGAGCGCGGCTGGGTCACGGCGGATACACACGTCCACTTCCTCTCTCCGCCGACAGCCGGACTCGAGGGCGCGGGCGAAGATGTAAACGTGGTAAACCTGCTGGCGAGTCAGTGGGGCGAACTCATGACCAACGTCGGCGATTTCGACGGCAAGACCACCTTTGGCTCGAAGGAAGCAGGCGGCAGCGGCGAGTATCTGGTGCGCGTGGGTAGCGAGAATCGCCAGCATACGTTGGGCCATATCTCCCTGCTTGCCTACAATGGCCCGCTGATCGCGCCGATGTGTACCGGTGGCCCGGATGAAGCGGCGCTGGGCGATCCGGTGGCTGTGTTGCTGACCGAGTGGGCGCGACAATGCCGCTCTCAAGGCGGTGTCGTGGTCATTCCCCACTTCCCGAATCCGCGCGCAGAGCACGCCGTGACAATTGTTGGCGGCGACGCGGACGCAATCGAGATGACGTCCTGGGGATGGCTCTACGGCGGCATCGATCCGTATTCGCTTTCGGACTGGTACCGCTACCTGAACTGCGGCTATTTCGTGCCGGCGGTGGCGGGCACCGACAAAATGTCGGCGGATACATGCGTGGGGGCCGTACGCACCTATGCGCGTTTGCCGCACGCGCGTGACTTTACGCTCGATGCATGGAAAGACGCCGTTCGCTCGGGAAACACGTTTGTCACCTATGGCCCGCTGGTTGAGTTTCGCGTGGAAGGCCGGCCGGCCGGCGCACGGATCGCGATCCCCTCAACCGGCGGCACGCTGGATATCGAGTGGGAAGCCGCCAGTGTGACCGTGCCCATGTCGCGGGTCGACCTCGTAGTCAACGGGGAAATTCGCGAAAGCAAAAAGATCAATGCGAAGCAAGATCGCGGCGCGTGGCGATGCCGCATCGACCGCAGTTCTTGGATAGCGCTGCTCGTACGGGGACACTATCCCGACAGGCCCGAAATCATTGCCGCGCACACCTCGCCGGTCGTCGCGGAGGTCGCAGGCAGCCCCTTCTTTGCCGCGGCAGACGCACTCACGATTCTTGAGCAAATTGAAGGCGCATTGGCCTATTTCGAGGATTTGGCGCCGCGCGCGGATGAAGCGGCGCGCAAGCGCATGCGCCTGGTGTTGACGTCGGCCTACCGCGCGCTACACAATCGCCTGCACCAAGCAGGATTCGACCATGCGCACACGCACGCCACCGACCACGGCGAACACCATGGGAACGGCAAGCGGCGAACGCGCAAACGATAGATAGAGGGAGTGGAAATGGCGCAAAGCGCGCGTATCTGGGGATGGGTTGCCATGTTCGCCGCCGCGGGGCTCGGGCTGTGCGGCTGCGAACTTGGCCGCATTGAGGGGAAAGTCATCGACGTGCGCGGCGAGCCGCTCCACGGGGTAGCGGTGAGCATCGAAGGCAGCCGCCGTCAGGATCTGACCAACAGCCTTGGGGTGTACAGTGTTCATTTCACCCCTGGGCCCGTGGTACTGCTTTTTTCAAAGACCGGCTATACGCCCGGACGACTGGAGTTCCAGCCGCTGGGCCGACGCCTCGTCGAAGCGGCTCAAGTTACCCTGTGGCCGCTTCCCGAATCGAAGGGCGTCTATCTCTTCGAGAACTACCGGTATATACGCACGATGCCCGTCGAAGCGCAGACCTATGAATCCGGTGGACAGAAAGTCTACGGCACGACACGTTGGAGCGAGGTATTAACAGATAATCCCCAACCCGCGATTATCTTCTTCAAGCTCCCCATGCCGAAAGCCGCCCTGGTCCGGATCGCGCTCAACGAGGTGATGGTAACGCTGCCCGACGGACGCCAAAGTCCGGCGCAGGTCTGGACGGAGAGCGAGGAGATCCCGACGACGTTGGTCCCCATAGACGATCCAACTGGAGAGGGCGCGTTGATTCAGATTCAGCCCAATCTGCCGCTGGGTGAGGGCTCGTACGCCGTGCATTGGGGCGCGCTCCACGGCGACATCGCCACCGACCCGCGCATGTTCATCTTTAGCGTTGTCAATGCGCAGCCTCCGGCGACGCCATAGAGACAGGGTTACTCGTGCACATACGCCCAGTCTCCCAGACGCTCCAACGTGCCGCCGTATCCCCTTAGCGGATAGTTCTTGCGGGGAAGATAAAGAAAACGGTCCCAGTTGAACAGAGTAAACGGACACCTTACAAAGATCGCCCACGGGTTCGCGTCAAAATAAAGTAAAGCATCCTCACCAGAGACGTAATCGAACTCGGGGTACGCGGCTATCCCTGTGCGAGGAACTTGTTCAAGGTAGGCAGGGACAAGCTCCGACAGTGTCTGCGGCGGACGTCCCGAATCGGTGCAAAATCGATGAATCGCACTCACGAGAGGCATGCTTCGCTCGCCGAGACGTTCAAAGGTCTTCATTCGAATAGTCATGGAGAAATGGCTGGCTGCAAAGAAACCAAGGACTATGAAGACACCATAGCTCAACACAAAAACGGACAAGACTCGGGTTTTGCGAAACAGTAATCCTACGATCGCGAGACTCGAATAGCCGAGCGCGGCGAGCAAGAGAAATATCCACGCCGTCTGTACGAGAAACATCAACGAACTTGCGCCATACGAACTCTCGGCGAGACGATATTTCTCCGCTGCGGGAATCGCACCGAGCATCGCAACCAGAGACAGCAGCGCCACGAACACCACCCACGCCCACCAGGGCAACCGGCGGGAACTGGTTATCTGCACTTGCCCCTGCGCATTCTCGGCGTGCCGCTCACTCATGCACATACACCCAGTCTCCTAGACGCTCCAACGTGCCGCCGTATCCCTCTTAAGGGTAACTCTGGCAAGGAGACAGAGGGAAACCCATCTTTCCGGCGATGCTACCACTCGTCTGAACGTGTGACAAGCCCACTCGAAAAAGTCTCGGCAAAAAGAATATGCTTTCCTTCTGGGAAGACGGTTCTACAGGAACGGTCTTTGGGACGGGTGTGATGGCCGCCGCGCAGGCATGCCCAAAAATAAGTACGCCGCGCAGCGCCTACTCATTCGGTCACCACGCGGCGATGGGAAGGGCATCGTCAGATGCGCCCGGTGTATCGTGTCGCTACTTCATGCGCGCAACGTCTCGATGCGCGCCGCGCGAAACTTCGATACACACTGGCGCCGGAAACAGCCGTTGCCTCGGCCGTCTTCCCTAGAAAACTTCTTCGCCTCTACCAAATCCGCATTGCCTGCGCCGATTTCCTAGGAAACCGAGGCGCAGGGCGTCGCCTCTTTCGTGCAGCAGCCTTCCGCACCATACATGGCCTCACGCAATACACGCATCGCGCGCGGAATGTCCGGGAATCCCCAAACATTACGGCCGATCGTGGAACCCGCCGCGCCGGTGCGTACCACATCGCGCACCATCGCGGCAGCCTCTTCCAGCGTCTCGCACTTCGGTCCGCCCGCAGTCACCACCGGCACGGGGGTCTCCGACACGATGTCGCGGAACGACGCAACGTCCCCGGTGTACGGCACTTTGATCACGTCTACCCCCATCTCGAGGCCAACGCGCACCGCGTACAGGATATCTTCGGGATGGTTGTGGACCTCCGGCTGTTCAGTATCCGGGCCAAGGGGGTAGAGGTGCGCGATGACGGGAAGCCCATAGCGCTCGGCTTCGGTCACGACACGCCCGAGGTGACGGAGCATCTGCCCCTGGGTCGGCCCTTTGACGAACAGCGAGACCGCGATAGCGTCAGCGCCCATCGCGGCAACCTCTTCGACCGAGGCGTGGTCGGCCAGAAAGTCATCGCCCAGCGGAATCGCGATCTGCTGGACAATAAACGGCACCTTGCCGGCATAGGCGGGCATGAACCGCATTGCCGCGCCTTTGTTCAGCGTAATCGAACTCGGTTTTCCCTCGGCAATCTGGGCAATGGTAGAACCCAACCGGCGCAGGCCTTCAGGCATATTCAGGGGATAGTTAATCAAGTGATCGATGGCGATTGCCAAAATCCGCCCTGATGGATGACTGAAAATGCGCCCCAAATGCACCTGCTTGCCGAGAGAACTCATCAGATTCCTTCCTGCGACGCCACAATGACTTCCACTCCGTGCGCTCGAATTTGCTCGAGCAGTTCGGGTTCAGCCTGGTCGTCGGTCACCAAGGTGGTTATACTCTCCAACGGAGCCACCGCGTACAGCGCGAAACGCCCCAGCTTGCTCGAGTCGGCCACCACTATCCGCTCGCGCGCACGCGCTATCATGGCGCGCTTGGTTTGGGCCGTCTGCGAGTTGGGAGAACTTAAGCCCTCCTCCACACTTAACGCATCCGTGCCCAAAATCGCCTTATCCACGTGAAACAACTCAAGCTGCGATTCGGTCAATGGCCCCACCATTGTCCCGCTCGCGGCGCTGAGATTTCCGCCGATCACCACGAGAGATATCCCCTCGCGTCCTGCCAGCGCGTGAGCCACATCCAAGGAGTTGGTCACCACCTGCAAAGGCGCCGGCAACGCGCGTGCTGCCTGATACGCCGTGAACCCGCCGTCAATCAGCACCGAGTCGTCGGGATGAACCAGCTCCGCCGCCGCACGCCCAATACACTCCTTCTGGCGCGGATTAATCGTCCGGCTCTCGGCCAACGTGGGCCCCACTGTGACATGACGCGGCGCTGCCCCGCCCCAGGTCCGCGCGATGAGTCCACGCTCCTGAATTCGCGCCAAATCGCGCCGGACGGTCGCCGTCGAAATGTTCAGCTCTTCCGCCAGTTCCTCGACGGACACACTTCCGCGCGCCTCAGCCAAGGACACGATCCGTTCCCAGCGCTCCGGTAGAAGAAAATGTTTCACGGTTCAGAATCCTCTTCGCTCGCGATCATACCAGCGGCGGGCCGCAAAAGTCAATATTTCGCGCGCATTGTGAGCAAGTTGCTCGCCATTTTGACTGATTCATGCATGCTGTGCTTAAATAACCTCGGCCAAAATCCCTTTCTTTTGACCCTACACATGCCCCATTATGGAGGAATCATGAACTCAGTGCCTGTCTCAAGTCCAATCGTCAACGCCGAGTGGGAAACGCGCATCGACGCGCTTCTCGCGCAAATGACCATAGAGGAAAAGGCTGGTCAATTGAATCAGGCGGGCCTGGGTGACTTTGAGTCGTACATCAGCGGCCCCACCGGTCTCGGCCACGTTGTGCTGCAGCACTATGGTGGCGTCTCCGCGCGGCAGGCCGTCGAACGGGCGAATGAATTGCAGCGAATGGCCGCCAACACGCGCCTTGGCATTCCTCTACTGATCGGCGCGGACGGCATCCTGGACGCCCGCGTGCTCGAGGCGACGACGTTTCCTCAATTAATTAGCCAAGGCAGTACCTGGAATCCGGCGCTGATTGAACAACTGTATGCCGTACTTGGGCGTGAGATGCGCGCCTTGGGGTATGGACGCACCTTTGCGCCGGACCTTGGCGTTGCGCGCGATCCACGCTTCGGGCGAACGGGCGAGACATTCAGCGAAGACACTTGGTTTAACGCGCGCATGGGCGCGGCCGCGGTCCGCGGCCTTCAAGGCGAAGGCGTGATGGCTACGGTAAAGCACTTTGCGGCGTACAACGACACCGTGGGCGGACGCGATTCCGCGGCCATGGATGTTTCCGAGCGGGCGTTGCGCGAGGTCTACCTGCCGCCATTCCGTGCAGCCGTCGATGAAGGCGTGGGCGCAGTCATGTGCGCGTACCATGCGGTCAATGGCGTTCCCTGCGTCAGCAACGACACCCTCCTCACGCACATCCTGCGCGAGGAATGGGGTTTTGAAGGAATGGTCGTCACCGATTTCATCAACATCGAGCGCCTCCATCATGGCCAGCGCTGCACCCATACCTTCGGCGAAGCGATCGCTATGGCCTATACAGCGGGCGTCGATATTCATGATCACGATTCCGGCGAGGATTTCGCCGCGCAATTGGCGGAACTTGTCCGCTCGGGCGCGCTCGAGGAAACGGTGCTCGACCGCTCCGTACGCCGCGTGCTGCGCGCGAAGTTCCGGCTTGGACTTTTCGACAGAGTGCACAGCGATCCTGAGCATGCTGTAGCGACCGTCGGCTGCGCGGAACATCGCGAAGTGGCGCGCCAGATAGCGCGAGAATCACTCGTACTACTCAAAAATGACCGCGACCTGCTGCCGTTTTCAAAGGACCTGCGCAAGCTTGCGGTGATTGGCCCGAACGCCGATGCCCTGCGCCACCAACTCGGCGTCTGGGTCAAAGACGTACCGCCACAATGGGAATCGCTGCACGTGACGGTCCTGGAAGGCCTCCGCAGACTCATCGGCGAACACGTGCAGATCGAGTATGCGCAGGGGTGCCCTGTGAATCGCATTTACCAAACCGTCGCACCAAATGCAGTTACCATCGACGGCACAACGCCAGGACTGCGCGTCGCCTTTTTCCCGAACGGCGGCTTCGAAATGCCCCCCGCTCTTGAGCGTACCGACCTGGAGCCCGCCTTTGACTGGAGCAAGGAGAATCCGGTCGCGTCAGCGCCAAATAAAGGCTTTGCCGTACGCTGGAGCGGACTGCTGCGCGCGCCCGCTTCGGGACTCTACCGGTTTAGCCCCAGCGCGGGGATGGGGGTGCGCATTTGGGTCGGCGGAATACCCGTGATCGACGCATGGGATTGGAAAGACGGCCCGGCGCTGGGATTCCTCGAGTTGACTGCCGAACGTGCATATGAGCTTTTGGTCGAATACCGTTGTTTCGACAACGCCCCGAAGTTCAGTCTCACCATTGAGCACGAAATCCCCGCACGGGACGGTATTCCTGAGGCGGTGGCGCTTGCGCGCGACGCGGACGCGGTGGTTTTGGTACTCGGCGACAGTCCCGATCTCAATGGCGAAATGCACGATCGCGCCGACCTTGCCCTCACGGGGCATCAGGAGGAACTTGCGCGCGCGGTGCTTGAGACGGACACGCCGACGGCTATCGTGCTTGTCAACGCGCGTCCACTGACCATCGAGCGCCTGGTCAGCGAGGCGTCCGCCGTGCTCGAGGCGTGGAACCCCGGCGAGGAAGGCGGAACCGCCGTAGCGGAGGCGTTGTTCGGCGATTACACCCCCGGCGGTAAGCTGACAATGACTTGGCCGCGCTCTGTGGGGCAGTTGCCCGTCTACTACAACCAAGAACCCGGCTGGCACGGCGGTGCCTATGCCTGCGGTACCCCCTCCGCCCCGCTGTTTCCGTTCGGCTATGGTCTGAGCTACACCCGGTTCGCCTACACAGCGTTGCGTTGCTCGAAGGAGACGCTCCGCCCCGGGGAGAGTATCGAGGTCACGGTTGACGTCACAAACACAGGAACTCGGCGCGGCGATGAGGTCGTGCAACTGTACATTCGAGACGAAGTCGCGACCGTGGTGCGCCCAGTGAAGGAGCTTCGCGGATTTCAGCGCATCACGCTGACTCCCGGGGAAACCCGCCACGTCGTATTCACGCTCGGTCCCGACGATTTCGCCTTTTACAACCGCGCGATGCAGCGCGTGCTAGAACCCGGGGTGTTCGAGATTATGGTTGGAGGCGACTCCATCCACGTGCTGCGGACGTTTGTCCGGCTCCATGGGTAGGCGTTTCACCCCGGAATCCTCTATCTAGACTGCGCCCAAGAGGGAATACTGCCTGAATGCGTTGGCTAGTATTCCCAGCATGGAGGGGCCTGTGCCAGTTCCTGGTCGCAATGACAGATTCTTGCCGCCTTTTCTCTTTTTTTCTACTCCAGAGAAAAATAAAATTTTCCAATTTAAACAAAATTTACTGTATACTGACAACAGAATACTGAAAGAGTGCGTAAAAAACACCAGCGAAAAGCGTAAGACCGCTCTGGTACACGACTTGCTCCTTTAGGAGATTGTGGTACCATCGAGCCGTCAGACGTGCCGCATGCGACGCGGCAGCGAAAGGGAGCCATGAGCGTTCAGAAGACAGCGGTGATAGGTAGGCGCAAGCGCCTGCCCGTTGAGCCTCGGTACAGCCGTGAACGGGGCGATGAGGGAATGACCCTGATCGAACTCATGATCGCGGCAGGCATCGCCGCGATTGCCTTTGTGTTGCTGTCGGGCTCGCTGATGTCCATCGCCACGACCAACGCCACAACGGACGACCACGCTACGGCGGCGATTCACGTCAACAGCGTCATGGAAGAGATTCGCCCGCTGGACCGCGTGGGGCTTTTGGCGTATGCGCCCCCGGCGTTTCGCGGCTTGGGCGCCTCAGAGCAGGTTGCCGTTCAGATTCAAGACGCGGCCGGAAACTGGGTGAATCTCCCGGCGCCGGCTTTGGCCCCGGCCCCGCCGAATCCGGCCCGGCTCCGGGTGACGGTGGCCTGGCTCGACAACCACGGGCGCAATCAGCAAGTACGCGTTGGCACGGAAAAATACTGGTGGTGATATGAAAACACGCGGTTTCACTCTGCTTGAAGTCATGATTTCGGTGAGCATCCTCACCGTAGTCGGCGGATTACTGCTGCTCCTGGTGATGGGCGTAGGCCGCGCGGCGCGTGTACAGGAAGCGCAAGTCACCACGCAGGACGACGCCCGCAGCGCCATGCGCACGTTGGAGCGTGAGGTGCGTGAGGCTGCGCGCAGCTCCATCAACTGGGCGAACTTGCCCGGCCGCACGCTGACCTTCCGTCAGGCGGAAGACGTGGACGGCAACGGAACGGCGGTCGATGTCGGCATCAATCTCGAACTGGGCCCTGTCGTCCAGGTGTTTATCGACACCGCCGATCTGAACGGTGACCGCCAGACGACCTCCCAGTTGCTGATGGTGGAAGGAAACCGGATAACGGTCCTCGCCAGCGATATTCGCCCCGACGAGGACGCCAACAACAACAACGTGTTGGACGCGGGAGAGGATCGGGATAACAACGGACGTCTGGACCGCGGCGTCCTGTTTGCTCCACGCGGAACTGGAATTGTCATGCAAATTCAAACGCAGCGCCGCTCAGATCCACAAGGACCGCTCATCCGGTCCGAGCTGCAACAAATCGTGGTCCCGAGGAACTAACTATGAACAAAACATCCCGGGCTTCCGAAGAAGGCATCGCGCTGCTGACGGCGACAATCTTCATCGCCGTGGCGGCGGTCGCGCTCACCGCGCTCACCTTGCGCGTGGTGAACCAGAACAACGACGTGCGGCAGTTCATCAACTACAGCGACTGCTTCCAGGGTGTCGAAGCGGGCACCGCGCAAAGTATCGTCTCGTTGTCCAACGGCGGCACAGGAAACATCGGTACTGGCGCATGGGTGCGTCCCGCCGGGACTACGGCGTGGCCGTCATTCGACGATCCCGGCGTGGCCCCGCTCACGCTGCCGGATATGCCCCGGGTGCAGTTCATGGCCGCTGCCGTGAACTGGGCGACCGATGGCGTGGACAACAACGGCGATGGCGTGATCGACGGTCCGGAGGAGCGAGGCGTGTTTACGGTCTTCTCCACGGCCCGCGATTCCGGCGTTGTTCGTTCCTCCGAAACCATCTACCGCGCCTTTGACGTCAACGTCTGGCGCAATGCCATTTTCGCCGGCTCCGGACAGGCCGGTGGCCTCATCAACGGCAACGTGAGTATTCACGGTTCAGTCCACTTGCTGGGATCGAACCTTCCCGCAGGCGGCACCGCCATCGCCGCGATTGATCTCGGCGGCACAAGCCTTATCCACAACAATTACGTGGGAATTACCGCCGACCTGAGTTCCCGAATCCCTCAACTTCCCAAAGGCGTTTTCAACGGCGAAGTTATCGATACCTTGGCGGCCAAGCTGCGTGTCAAGCGCGGACTTGTGGGTACTTCAGGCAATTCGGAAATCGGTGAACCGCAAGTCGCGGGCAATGGCTACAAAGAAACTATGGACGGAACCTACGTGAGCGACGGCTGGACGGGTACGTCCGTAACACCCGACGGCGGGCGCGGCGACCCGACCAATGTCTACAGCGATAACGGCTGGGATACGAACTACGACCTCGGCGACCGTGTGCCCTTCCCAACGCTCAACTCGGACTGGCGCGACCCGGTGACAGGTAACACCGTCCTGAATCCGGCCACGGGCGTCAACTACACGCACGCCGAATTCGTGCAGACACTTTCGAGCACGCCGTACAACGGCAATATCACGATCAAGGCCAATCAAAGTTTCTATTACAACGCGACGCGTCCCGGAGATGCCCTGGCGCAGGCGGGCGCGCGGCTGGCCACGGATGACTACATTTACTATGACTCGAACGCCAAGCAGCTCTTCATCAATGGGAATATCCAAATTAACGGTTCGTTGGCGATCTCGCGCGGCGCCGGCAACGACAAGACCATCTACTACCGTGGCCGCGCGGCTCTCTTAGTCAACGGCGATGTCACGCTCGATACGGACCTTTACGCCGGTGCCCAGAACGAGTCGGGTGTGAATGTGTTCCCCAAGAACAATTGCCTGGGCATCATGGCCAGCGGCAATATGACGGTCGGTTCGCTCTCTCAACTGAAGCTGATGGGCGCGTTCTACGCACAGGGGCAGATTCAGTCGCTCAAACAAACCATCGTGACGGGAACGTTTGTCTCCAACTACTTCAACATGGGCACAAACGTGCCCGAGATTTACCAGGTCCCGATCTTGGCCGATAACCTTCCTTACGGCATGATCGGTGCCTATCCCATCTGGGTCTTCAGCCCAGTTTCCTGGAGAGAATTGTAGAATGGAAAACTCTGGCGCGACCCAATTCCTGCGCACCTACGGTGTGTTGATAGCGATTGCACTCCTCTGCGTCGCCCTGGGTGTCTACAAAGCGCAGTCCTCGGGTAAGGAATCCGCCCTGCGCGTGGATAACGCCCAGGCCGAAGCGGCCGCCTCGGCCCAAGCGACAGCGACCGATGACGACCCTTTTGCCAATCGTGACCGGAAGCAGGCGATCGAGACCATTGCTCAACACCAGCAGGAACTCGACGCTGATCGCAAAGGGCCCAAAGCGCCATCGCTCCTGCTGGCCATGGGCAACCTCTACAGCCAGAAACTGCTCGACGACCAGGAGGCCGTTCGCTGTTATGAACTGCTGCTGATGGATTTCCCCGACTGGGAGGGCGCGGCGCAGGTCTATCCCTTCCTCGCATCGTGCTATAAGCGTCTCGGCGACAAGGAGAAGGAGAATTCCGTCTACAAGCGCATGATGGAGAAGTTTACGCCCGATACGAACGAGTATCAGTACGCGAAGGAACAGCTTGGGGCCTAAATGGGGAGCACGTGGGATGAAAGTGCAGGATTTCGCTTACCGGGTGTCGCTGAAGACGTTCGAACTGCTCGAACGCACGCAGCATTATAAGTTTCCAGATGAACTCAAAAAAGAGATCACGTCGAAGATCCTGGCGGACCTCGACGCGATCATCAAAGAGTCGAAATAACGCGCTACGCCTAGTGCAACGCCGCGCGCACGATCTGGGGTAACTCTGTGTTGTCCAGATAGGGGCCGCGGCGCTCATCTGTTTGATCCGCGAATGCAACGGCACGTTCAGCCCCGGCTCCGCGAATAAAGAACGGCACCAGGCTATTGGTGTGGTCCTTGCTGTTGAAGCGCAGCCCGGGCATGACGCCCTTGCCGCGATTTTCGACCTCGGTGTACTTGCCCTCTTCGCCCGCCCCAGTAACGTAGCCCGTCTCGTGGTCAGCCGTTACAATCAGCAGCGTTTCATCCCATCCGCCGTGCTTCTCAACCCACGCAACGACCGACGCTACGGCTTTGTCGAAATCCACCTTTTCCTCGATCAGACGCCCGGGCTGATTCGAGTGCCCCGCCCAATCCACTGCGCCACCCTCAATCATTACGACAAATCCCTTCGGATTATCGTCAAGCACATTCAACGCCGCCTGCGTGGCTTCGGTAAGCGTCGGCGAAGTCGACAGCAGCGGCACCGCAAACGCCGGAGCATTGGCCTCTCCCCCGCGCCCCTGCTGAAACGTATTGGCGACCGGCGCAATACCAAGCAGGCGTTTGGGCGCTGGCCCCTCCGCCAGGCGCTGGAGCCCCGCCCGGGTGTCCACCAAGGTCCACGGGTCCGGCTTTCCGTCTCCGTCGGCATCGCCGCCCATCGTGCCCGCCTGAATCGCGGCCCAGGTTTCAGTTCCGCCTACGTACCGGTAGGCCTTCTTGTTCTTCGTGTCCGAGGGCTTGCCGTCGTTATCGAATTTCGGATGTCCCGCGCCGATGATCACGTCGAGCGCGGTTTCGGACAACATCTGGTTGGCAATCTCCTCATATTCGCCCCGGCTGTCCGCGTGCGCGGAGAAGCCTGCGGGCGTCGCGTGGCTCAGCGGCACCGACGTCACCACGCCCGTCGATTTGCCCAACGCCTCGGCGTCTTCAAGAATGTTCCTCAACGGTTTCTTATCGGCATCGACGCCGATGTATCCATTCTTGGTCTTTACCCCGGTCGCCATCGTCGTCGCGGCCGCGGCGGAGTCGGTCGCGCCGTTCTGCACGTAGGCGAAATCCCCCCACGCCTTCGCGGAATCGTAGCTTCCCTCAACCGAAAAAGTGCTCATGTAGTACTTTGTGAAGTCCGCGAACAGCGGGTCCGGGGCCGAGCCGTGGGAATACGTGCGCGCCGCTTCCACCGCCCCTTGGCCGCAGCCGTCCGCGATCATGACAATCACGTTGCGGGCGCGCTCCGGCTTCCCATCCGCATGAAGTGTGGTGCACGAAGTCACCAGAATCAGGCAAAATGCCGCCAAAGAACCCAGTATCGCGCTTGAAAATGCCCGAGACATGCGATTTCTCCTTCCCCACGGGTGCACTGGCGCGAAATGCGCCTTTCGCCCGGCAATGGCCGCCAGAATACTCCTCCGTTCGCCTCAAGAAAAGAAACTTCTCTCCCCCCGCCTCTCTATTCCCGGGTCTTGGGCATAATTGCCTGCCCTCGCGCGTTTTAGGGGGCGAACGCCTTGACATAAGGCAGTCGTAGGGGCGGGTAGTACGCGAAGAAAGGGGTATGGAGTGGCTCAACTTTTTCGACCGGCGGCGAACACGCTATTTCGCGTCGGTATAGTCGGAGGAATTCTGTTCGCCCTGCTGGGAACGCTGGCGGCGGGTGTCGCCTACCGGTCGGCATACGTCACTCAAGTAAATATTCCCCGCGCCCAGCCCGTTCCCTTTAGCCATAAGCACCACGTCACCGACCTTGGGCTGGACTGCCGCCTGTGCCACACGACGGTAGAGCACAGCGCGTTCGCAGGGATGCCCTCGACCGAGACGTGCATGACCTGTCACTCGCAGATCTGGGCCAACGCCCCGAACGTGAAACCCATTCACGAGAGTTGGGAAAGCGGGAAACCCATCGAATGGACGCGGGTGAATGATCTTCCCGATTTCGTCTACTTCGACCACAGCATTCACGTGCAAAAAGGCGTGGGGTGCGCGACGTGCCACGGCCCTGTGGATCAAATGCCTCTGACGTACAAAGCCCGATCGCTTCATATGCAATGGTGTCTTGACTGTCATCGCGATCCCGCTCAGTACCTGCGCCCGCAGGAGGAAATATTCAACATGAACTATGCGCCTCCGGCGGATCAGCGGGCGTTGGGTGAGCAATTGGTGCAGCAGAACGGTATCGCGAAAGACCAGTTGACCAACTGCTCGGTATGCCATCGATGAACGCAAACAACAACGCCGATGCGCGGCCTCTGAATCTGGCGGAACTGCGGTTGCGGTTATCCAGCGCGAAGGGGCCGCGGTACTGGCGGACGCTCGAGGAAATCGCCCAGACGCCGGAATTCGAAGAGCTGCTGCATCGGGAATTTCCGACCGACGCCTCCCTTTGGCACGACCCGGTAGGCCGCCGCGGATTCATCAAGGTCATGGGGGCGTCGCTGGCGTTAATGGGACTGACGGCGTGTTCTCGCCAGCCGACGGAAACCATTCTTCCCTATGTAAAAGCCCCCGAGTCTATGCCGGTGGATAAGGCGGTGCCTTATGCGACGGCGCTGCCCTTCGCGGGGTACGCGATTGGCGTGCTCGGGCTGACGTATCAGGGGCGTCCGACGCACCTCGAGGGGAATCCCGGCCATCCGGCCAGCCTCGGAAGTCTGGACGTGATCTCTCAGGCATCCATCCTCGATCTGTACGATCCGGATCGTCTTCAACACATCACACGAAACGGAGGAACGGCATCATGGCCCGAATTCCTGAACGAGTGGAAGAAAACGAGCAATATTCTGAACAGCCGCAATGGCGCGGGGCTTGCCGTGCTCACCGGCACGGTGACGTCGCCCACGCTGGCGGCGCAGTTGAAGACCTTGCGCGCGAAATGGCCGATGGCGAAATGGCATCGCTTCGAACCGGCCGCGCCCGTCGCTACGCAGGCCGGAGTGTTACTCGCCTTCGGTGAAGCCGTGCAGGCACTGTACCGCTTTGAGCGTGCCGACGTGGTCGTGTCGCTCGACGCTCCCTTCCTGGGTGAGGGACCTGGGCAGATCCGCTATACCCGCGACTTCTCCGCGCGACGCGATCCCAGCCATCCCGAGGGCATGAATCGTCTGTACGTCCTTGAGTCGACTCCGTCCACCACGGGCGCCGCCGCCGATCATCGGCTGCCGATCCCTTCTGGCCGAATTCCTGTTGTTGCGCTGGCCTTGGCCAATGCCTTGGGAGTCCGAGATATCCAGACACGTCCTACTTCGATTTCGCCGAGCGAACAACGATGGATTGAGGCGATCGCGAGTGATCTTCTGGCCAAGCAAGGGCGCTGTCTGATTCTGTGCGGCGAGACTCAACCCGCCGCCGTCCATGCCCTGACCCACGCCATGAACGCGGCGCTGGGGAATATCGACAAGACTGTTCTTTACTGCGATCCCGTCGAGGCCGAACCAACAGACACAAACCTATCGTTCCGCGAACTCGTCGACGACATACACGCGGGGAACGTCAAGACGCTCGTGATGTTGGGCGTGAATCCCGTGTATGCGGCGCCGACGGACCTGAATTTTGAGGCGGTACTCGAAAAAGTGGAGACGCGCATTGCGCTGACGTCTCACGCTGACGAGACTGCAAAGTTGTGTCACTGGGTTTTGCCCGAGGCGCACCCTTTTGAGGCATGGAGCGATGCGCGGGCCTACGACGGGACGATCACCATTGCGCAGCCGCTCGTTGCCCCGCTACACGAGGCGTATTCGCCGTATGAACTTTTGTCCGCGTTGATCGAAGACGCTCCGCGCGCGGGGTATGACGTCGTCCGCGCGTACTGGCTTAGCCAATGGCCGCAAGATTTCCCCGCGCGTTGGCACACGGCGCTGAGCAATGGTCTCATTCCCGATTCCGCCCTGCCGTTGCGTACCCCGGCGCTCAGACCGGCGACCGAATGGAACGTTGGGTATCCGCGAGAGGCCGCAAGCGATGAATTGGAACTGGTCTTTCGAACGGACCCTACTGTCTTCGACGGGCGCTACGCCAACAACGGTTGGCTGCAGGAAACGCCAAAGCCGTTGACAAAATTGACCTGGGACAACGCCGTGCTGTTGTCGCCCGCAACCGCCGAGCGCCTCGGAATCGCCCGCGAGGATATCGTCGAACTCACGGTGGAAGGGCGTAAGATTGAAGCCCCGGCCCTGATCGCGCCCGGACACGCGACTCACTCGCTTACCATTCATCTCGGCTATGGTCGCAACCGCGTGGGGCACATCGGCAACGATGCAGGCTTTAGCGCATACGCCCTGCGCAGCATGCAGTCTCCCTGGCGTCTTTCCGGCGTCACCGTGCGTAGCACCGGCGCGCGAAAGCGGCTGGCGCTCACTTCCACGCACCATCTCATGGACGGGCGCGATTTGATTCGAAGCGCAGCAGTGCAAGACTTCATCGAAAATCCCGAACTCTTTCACCACGTTGACGCGCACCACTCCAACGGTTCGCTCTATCCTCCCGTAAAGGAATCCGCCCATGCGTGGGGTATGAGCATCGATCTCAGCCGCTGCACCGGATGCAACGCCTGCGTTGTTGCATGTCAATCGGAGAACAACATCCCCGTTGTGGGCAGAGACCAGGTGCTGGCTGGACGCGAGATGCACTGGATTCGCGTGGACCATTATTTCGCGGGCGAACTCGACGCGCCGCAGGCGCTGCACCAGCCGGTGCTGTGCATGCACTGCGAAAATGCGCCGTGTGAAGTGGTCTGTCCGTCCGCAGCCACGGTGCATAGCGCCGAGGGATTGAACGAGATGGTTTACAACCGCTGCGTCGGTACGCGGTACTGCGCGAACAACTGTCCATACAAAGTGCGGCGCTTCAATTTTCTCGCCTATACCGATACCAAGACGGAGTCGCTCAAGGCGCAGCGGAATCCTCAGGTCACTGTCCGCACGCGCGGCGTCATGGAAAAGTGCACGTACTGCGTTCAGCGTATCAACGCCGCGCGCATCGAGGCCAAGAAGGCCGGCCGTCGCATTGCCGACGGCGAAGTCGTCACGGCGTGTCAGCGGGCGTGCCCGGCGGGCGCCATTGTGTTTGGAGACCTGCACGATCCCAATAGCCGTGTCGCCAAAACAAAGGCCAATCCGCGGCACTACACACTGCTGGAAGAACTAAACGCGCGACCACGCACGGGGTATCTCGGGCGCCTGCGCAATCCCAACCCCGCGCTCGAGGAGAACGAACGTCATGCCGGCGCCTAATGTACGTGAAGTGGACGCAGACCTTCTTCTACGCCCTGGCTACACGTACGCCTCGTTGACCGACGAAATCGCCGGAGTCGTCGACACGCGCCGCACCCCGCTTATCTGGCCGGTGGTCTTCGCCGTTGGCGCGTTGTTGTCGTTGGTGTTGACCGTATCCATCGCCTATCTGCTCTGGATGGGCATTGGTATCTGGGGCAACAACAGTCCGGTAGGGTGGGGATTCGACATCGCCAATTTTGTCTGGTGGGTCGGCATCGCACACGCGGGAACGCTGATTTCGTCAATGCTGCTGGTGTTTAACCAACCGTGGCGCAACTCGATCAATCGCTTCGCCGAGGCGATGACCGTGTTTTCCATCGCCTGCGCTGGACTTTTCCCATTGCTGCACACCGGGCGGCCCTGGGTGGCCTTCTTTCTTTTTCCATACCCCAGCACGCTGGGCATGTGGCCCCAGTTTCTCAGCCCGCTCATGTGGGACGTTTTCGCGATCAATACATATATGACGGTTTCGGCGTTGTTCTGGTACGTAGGCCTCATTCCCGACCTCGCTACACTGCGGGATCGTGCGCGAAATCCGCTAGCACGCTATGGATTCGCGATTGCGGCATTGGGCTGGCGAGGCAGCGCACGGCATTGGAGCCTCTACATGACTGCGTACAAACTGCTCGCGGGCATTTCGACCGCGCTCGTGGTTTCCGTATGCGGGATCGTCAGTCTCGACTTTGCCACCAGCGTTCTGCCCGGTTGGCACGTTACCATATTTCCGCCGTATTTTTTGTTTGGCGCGGTCTACTGCGGCTTCGCCATGCTCTTTGTACTGCTGATTCCTGTGCGGCGGGCGTACCGCCTTGAGGGCGTCATCACAACACGTCACCTCGATCTGATGGCGCGCGTCATGCTCGTCATTGGATTCGGCGTCGCCTACATCTACGTGATGGAAATCTTTGGCGCGTACTACAGCGGCAACTTCTTTGAGCGCTTCATGTTCGACACCCGCATGCACGGACCCTATGGATGGATGTACGCCGTGCTCATCCTTTTCAACGTGGTGATTCCGCAGGCGCTCTGGTTCCGCGCGGTGCGCACCTCCCCCATCGCGTTGTTTTTAGTTTCGGCCATCGTCGTTGTGGGGATGTGGTTCGAGCGCTTCGTCATTGTCGTCGGAAGTCTATACCGCGACTTTCTTCCCTCTTCATGGGGGATGTACTACCCGACCGTGTGGGACTGGGGCATGTTCCTGGGGACGGTTGGTCTGTTCCTTTGTTTGATGTTTCTGTTTATCCGCGTGCTGCCTATGGTCAATCTATTTGAGGTGCGCCATCTCATCCCCACGCGTGCGACTTCGAGAGAAAACGCATCATGAACGAAGTTCCTCCAAAGTCCCCCAGTGGCCTCCACGGTATCGCGGCGCGGTTCGCGACGCCCGAAGCCCTCTTGGCGGCAACACGACAGGCCAAGGTCGCGGGATACTCCGCGATGGACGCCTACACGCCGTTCCCTGTGCATGGACTCGATGAGGCCTTAGGGGGACGCTCCAACCACGTGCCTTTGATTTCCCTGTTGGGCGGAATCGTGGGTGCATTGGGCGGATTCGGTCTTCAGTATTACGCCCACGTCATCGCGTATCCAATGAACATTGGGGGGCGACCAGAATTCACGTGGGTGGGATTCCTTCCCATCACCTTCGAATGTCTAGTCATTGGGGCTGCGTTTGGTGCGGCGCTTGGAATGCTCGCCCTAAACGGGCTCCCACGCCTGCATCATCCTATCTTCAACGCCCCCGAGATCGAGCGCGTTACGACCGACGCCTTTGTGTTGTGCGTCGAAGCCGCTGACCCTGCGTTCGAGGCTCAACGTGTGCGTCGCTTTTTTGAAGAACAGAAGGCTGAAGCCGTGATGGATGTCATGTCGTGAGCAATTTAGCAGCGAAACAGATTAGGTTTACACTTCGTTCCGTGGCGGTGGCGGCGGTGTTGCTCCTCGCGTTGACAGGTTGCCACCGCGATATGTGGGACCAAGCCAAGTACACGCCGATGTCGAAAAGCGCCCTGTTCGCCGACGGGTCCGCCGCGCAGATGCCAGTTCCGGGAACGGTCCCCTACCAATCGCCACGTACGGACGATGCCCTGCATACGGGCCTGCAGGACGGGCAGTGGGTGGCGGAGTATCCAATGCAGGTCGACGAGGCCTTTGTTCGCCGTGGGAAGACGGCATACGAGGTGAATTGCGCCGCGTGCCATGGACGTGCCGGTGATGGTCAAGGGATTGTGATCCGGCGCGGTATCGCCAAAGACGCCGCGGCGGTGGGCATGAAGCAGCCGCCGTCATATCACATTGATCGGTTACGCCACGCGCCGCCCGGGTATTTTGTCGACGTAATGACGCGCGGCTTTGGACAGATGTATCCCGCGGCAAGTCGGCTGACGCCAGATGAGCGGTGGGCCATCGCGGCGTATGTGCGCACGCTTCAGTACAGTCAGTTTTTCCCCGCGGACGAATTGACGCCCGAACAGCGCAGCCGCCTGAATGCCGGCGCACCGGAGAACACTCCATGAGTCCTCGTCCAAAACTCCTCGCGCTAAAGCGACCCGCGCTCCTTGCGGGCGTGGTGGGATTCGCCCTATGGGCGCTGTCGCTCGTGCAGTCGCCGCGCGACGCGCTGCAGGCTTACCACACGGCCTACCTCGCTGTGCTGGGCATTCCCCTCGGCGCGCTCGGCTTACTTTTCATCCACCACACGATCACGAGCCGCTGGGGTTTCGGCGTGCAGCGTATTCTGGAAGCCGCGTCGGGCACGCTACCGTTGATGGCAGTGCTATTTATCCCTGTGCTGATCGGGCAACGATTTATCTTCCCGTGGATCGAGGATCCGGGATTAACGCACGAGAAATCGCTGTATCTCAACCCGATGGCCTTCACTGCGCGCGCTGTCCTCTATCTTGCGGCATGGGGTCTCTGTGCGCGCGCCATGATCGATCTCTCACGGCGGCGCGACAACGCCGCCAACGGCCTGCAGCAAACCGTCGCACTCCGCCGCCTTAGTTACGCGGGCATGCTGGGCCTTGTTTTCCTCGGAACCTTTGCCTGTTTTGACTGGGTTATGTCGCTCGACCCGAGTTTCAACTCCGCGATCTTCGGCGCGGCGTTTCTCGTAGGCGCGGGCTGTGCTGGACTTGCGGTGACGCTCCTCACTGCCGTGGCGCTTCGTCACACGGCCCCGCTGGACAGCCTTCTGAGCAAGGAACGCCTCGCGGATCTCGGTTCACTGCTTTTTGGGTTTGTCATTCTCTGGGCATACGTCAGTTTCTCGCAGTATGTGGTTGTTTGGTATGGAAATCTTCCCGAGGATGCCGGTTGGTTCCTAGCTCGGCAGCAAGGTCCCCTGGGCGCAGTCGCGGCGCTGGTCGTTGTAGGGCACTTTGCGCTTCCTTTCCTGCTCCTGCTCTTTCGCCGCATCAAGCGCATGCCGCTTCTTCTCGCGGCGATCGCGGCGGAGGTTGTCCTCATGCGTTTTCTTGACACCTGCTGGGCCGTGCAACCTGCTTTTCGTCCTGCCGCGTTTCCCGTGAACTGGCCTACGGCTGCGGCGCTGCTAGGCTTTGTCGGCCTGTGGGCGGCGTTCTATCTGCGCGGTCTTGCGGCAGTGCCATTGGTGTGTCGCAACGATCCTCGCTGGGAACGGGCGTTTGCCGAGCAACATGAGGCAACACACCATGCATAGTCCTTCGCCAGAAGACCCGCGGGCACTCGCCGAAGCGCGCAAGAAAGGGTATGAACTGCGCGATACGAACGTTCGTTTCGCGGCAGTATTTGTCTTTCTGATTGCCCTGCTCGGCGTCATAGGCGTCGCCGCGCTGTGGCCGCTCTACCGCCTTTGGGAGGCGCACAACCCGGGAATCCGCGCCACTCCGTCCCTCGTACGCCCCGCCGCGCCACTGCTGGAACCCCTTCCCGCGACCGACTTGCCGGGTGTGCAAGCAGAGGAAGACGCACGCCTTACCTCGTATGGCTGGATTAACAAAGACGCCCGCGTTGTTCATATACCGGTGGAAGAAGCAATACGCGCCGTGGGCGCGAAAGGACTTCCGAAGTGGCCGGTCGCTGCGCCGACGGTATTTCCGGAGAGCGCAGTTACTGCCGAATGATCGGGGGCTGAGGACATGGTCGGTATGCTCGCATTTCAACGCTTCGCGCACGCACGGCTCTTTGCGGTTGCGCTGTTGTTTCTACTTGCGGCGGAGGTCGCGGGCGCCCAGTTGGCTACGCCTGCCGTGGGGCCTGTGCCGAACGTCGGGATCGACCAGAAACTCGGCGCGCAGATACCGTTGGACCTTCCGTTCGTTGATCAGGATGGCCGTCAGGTTACCCTCCGCGATTACATGACCGGAACCCGCCCAGTGATTATTACGCCGGTCTATTACGGCTGTCCGATGCTTTGTACGGAAATTCTCAACGGCGTAGCGGAAACCCTCAAACAACTGCGCCTGACTCCCGGAAAAGACTACGAGGTGCTCACGTTTAGCTTTGATCCTGAAGACACTTCTGAACTCGCCGCGACCAAGCGGGCCAATTATCTTAAAGAGCTGGGCCGTCCCGAGATGGAGCAGGGATGGCATTTTCTCGTTGGGCCCGAGTCCTCATCGGCCGCCCTCACGCAGGCCCTGGGGTTCCGGTACCAATACGACGAGAAAACCGGCGAGTATGCCCACGCCAGCGGCATCATGATTCTCACACCAAGCGGAGTCGTGTCACGCTACTTTTTTGGTATCGAATACCCCGAAAAAGACGTGCGGTTGAGTCTCGTGGAAGCCTCTGGCGGAAAAGTCGGGCGTCTGGTGGATCAACTCATGCTCCTTTGCTACCACTTCGATCCCACGACAGGCGCATATACGGTTACCATCATGCGCGTGCTGCGTGTGGCGGGCATCGCGGCGGTCGCCGCCATCGCCGCGATCATTTGCGGACTGCTCCTTGTTGAGCGTCGCGCCTCGCGCCGGCGCGGCGCGGCAGAGAACCCTGCATGAACAATACGCCCCCTGTTTTCCCTCAGCAGGCGTCCGATTATGCGGTGCAAGTGGACCTCCTGTACCTCGCGCTAATCGGAATGAGCGTGTTCTTCCTCGTCTTGATTGGCTTCTTGCTGGCGTACTTCGCTATCCGGTATCGCAAGAGCGCCAAGGTCGATCGCACCTACACCAAGACGGAAAATACGCCGCTCGAAATCACCTGGGTGATTGCGGCCACCGTGATCGCGGTAGGCATCTTCGCGTGGGCGGCCTATCTCTTCCTGCAATACGCCACCGCGCCGCAGACCGGTATGGAAATATTGGTCACCGGGAAACAGTGGATGTGGAAAATGCAGCAGCCCAACGGCAAGCGCGAGATCAACGAACTGCATATTCCGGTCGGAAAGCCTGTAACGCTCACGATGACTTCCGAAGATGTCATTCACTCCTTCTTTGTGCCCGCCTTTCGCGTGAAGAAGGACGTGCTTCCAGGCAAATTCACCACGCTGTCGTTTACCCCGACCAAGGCGGGTGTTTACGACATCTTCTGCGCGGAGTACTGCGGCACAGAGCATTCACTAATGAAAGGTGTCCTCTACGTTCAATCGGAAGCCGACTATGATGCGTGGCTCCGTACCGGCGTCACCGCGGAAAGCTCACCGGCCGTGGTAGGCGAACGTGTGTTTACCCGCATGGGCTGCGCGGCCTGCCATCAACCCGTGGCGACAGCGCGAGGGCCATCGCTGCATGGCCTCTTCGGCTCGCAAGTGCCGCTGCAGAACGGCCAATCCGTACTCGCTGACGAGGAGTATTTGCGGGAGTCCATCATGAACCCGGCTGCCAAACTCGTCTCGGGATATCCGAATCTGATGCCGACGTACCAGAATCAACTCGCACAGGAAGATCTGATGAGTCTTATCGCCTACCTAAAGAGTCTCAAGACCGAGTCCATGGTCACAGCGGATGCGACGCCATGAGCGCGCCTGCCGAGCCACTCGACCGCACGCCGCGCGAGCACTATCTCAACACCACGCAAACCGTAGCGTCGTGGTTGCTCACCCGTGACCACAAGCGCATCGGCATTCTCTACCTTGTCTCGATTGTAGCCTTCTTCCTGCTGGGCGGCGTTTTCGCGCTTCTTATTCGGCTGGAACTCTTGACGCCGCAAGGAGACCTCTTTCAGGCCGAGACCTACAACAAGCTCTTCACGATGCACGGCGTCATCATGATCTTTTTCTTTTTGCTTCCTTCTATTCCTGCGGTACTGGGCAATTTTCTCGTGCCGATCATGATTGGCGCGCGCGATTTGGCTTTTCCAAAGATCAACCTTCTCAGTTGGTACATTTTCATTCTTGGCGGCGCATTGGCAATGGCCTCCATCATTGCGGGCGGGGTTGACACCGGTTGGACATTCTACACACCGTATTCGAGCCTCTACGCCAATTCACACGTGTTCAACGTTGCGCTCGGCGTGTTTGTCGCAGGCTTTTCTTCAATCCTGACAGGTCTCAACTTCATCGTCACGATCCACAAGATGCGCGCCCCGGGCCTCACGTGGTTCCGGCTGCCCTTGTTCATCTGGGCGCATTACGCTACATCGGTGATCATGATTCTCGGCACCCCCGTGGTCGCCGTGACCATTCTCCTCGTCGCGATTGAGCGCGTCTGGGGCGTGGGAGTGTTCGACCCGAAGCTGGGCGGCGACCCCGTGCTGTTCCAGCATCTCTTCTGGTTCTACTCGCATCCAGCGGTTTACATCATGATCCTTCCCGGAATGGGTATCATCAGCGAAGTGGTGGCATGCTTTGCCCGCAAGCGTATCTTCGGTTACACCTTCGTCGCGTTCAGTAGCCTCGCGATCGCATTTTTGGGTTTTCTTGTTTGGGGACACCACATGTTCGTCAGCAGTCAGTCCGCGTTCTCAGGCTTAGTCTTCTCGTTGCTGACCTTCTTGGTTGCCGTGCCGTCGGCGATCAAGGTTTTTAACTGGACCGCGACCTTGCACAAGGGGCGCATTTCCTTTGAAACGCCGATGCTCTACGCGTTTGGATTTATCGGACTCTTCACCATCGGCGGGCTGACGGGGCTCTTCCTCGGCGCGCTCGCCGTCGATGTGCATGTACATGACACCTATTTCGTCGTCGCCCACTTTCATTACGTCATGGTCGGCGGCATGGTGATGGCGTTTATGGCCGGGCTCCATTTCTGGTGGCCCAAAATCACCGGACGTCTTTACCCCTCGTTGCTTGCCAATATCGCCGCCGCCCTTATTTTTGTGGGCTTCAACGGTACCTTCTTTCCGCAGTTCATTCTCGGCTACCTTGGTATGCCGCGACGCTACTGGGCCTACAAACCCGAATGGCAGATCTACAATGAGGTCAGCACAGTCGGCGCATTTCTACTGGGGATCGGCTTCGTGATTCCCGTGGGCTACTTCCTGTGGTCGCTATGGCGTGGCAAGACGGCCGGTGATAATCCCTGGCGGGCGGCCGGATTGGAGTGGATGACCTCGTCGCCGCCGCCCACGCAGAATTTCTTGCAGACCCCCGTCGTCGATTTCGAAGCATACGACTATGCGCGGATGGAGACGCAGCATGACGCACGGTGATTCACTCGTCGCTCATCAGTTCGAGGACATCGAGCAACAGCGTTCGTCGGCCGTGCTCGGGATGTGGCTTTTTCTCATCACCGAGATCATGTTCTTCGGCGGTCTGTTCACGGCGTACCTCGTCTACCGCCTCATGTACCCTGCCGCCTTTCACGAGGGCGTGCAGGAACTCAGCATTCCGCTTGGCGCGGTGAATACCCTCATTCTCCAAATGAGCAGTCTGACGATGGCCTGGGCCGTTGCAGGGGCGCAACGTGCCAATCGGCGCGCTCTCACGTTTCATCTGCTGCTAACGATCATTCTCGGCCTGGCCTTCTTGGGCATCAAGGCCTTCGAATACCACCACAAATATGTGCACCACCTCGTGCCCGGCCCGTTGTTTCAGTTCGAGGGCTCCGCTCCACGCGAGACCGAGATGTTTTTCATGCTCTACTTCTGCCTGACCGGGGTGCATGCCCTGCACATGATTATTGGCATCGTGATTATGGCCGTGCTGGCCGGCCTCGCCCTGCGCGGTTCTTTCCTAGGCCCGCGATATCTTCCCATAGAATTGTTTGGGTATTACTGGCACTTCGTTGACATCGTCTGGGTGTTCCTGTTCCCGTTGCTCTACGTGATGGACAAACTTCCCCATGTCTAAACCTGATTTCGAACAGATCGATCTAAGAGCGCACTACCTGGCGTTCGCCGCGCTCACGGCGCTGCTCCTCCTGACCCTGCTGCCTGGCTACGTGAACTTCGGGCAGTTCGCGCCGGTGGCCGTCGTTGGGCTGGCCATACTCCGCGCGGCGATCATCGTCTTTTACTTCATCAACCTCCGCCATACCGGGCCGCTCGTGGCCCTGTTTGCGGGTATTGGCTTTTTCTGGCTGCTCGTACTCTTTCTGTTGACGCTGTCCGACTTCCTGACGCGTTCGTGGACTCCTGTGCTCGGGTGGTAAGTCTCAGCCGCGTTCTCTTGAAAACGGTTCCTTTATCTCCACTCCTGCTTGACTTACGGCGGCAGCAGCAAAATCCTCGACACCGAAGTTTTGCGCGTCGCCCCAGGGAATGTTAGTCTTCCGGCAGAGAGAAGGAGCATCTTCGATGAGTAACGCGTCTTGGATGAATGACGATTTTTTGCTTGAGACGGATTGTGCGCGCAGGCTCTACCATGAGTTTGCCGAGGCACTTCCCATCGTCGATTTTCATTGCCACCTTTCCCCCGCGCTTATTGCGCAGGATCATCGATTTGCGGACTTGGCGGAAATCTGGCTCGGTGGCGACCACTACAAGTGGCGAGCCATGCGCGCCTGCGGCGTACCTGAGCGGTATTGCACGGGAGACGCGCCGCCATGGGAAAAATTTCAGAAGTGGGCAGAGGTCGTGCCGCAACTTCTGCGGAACCCGATCTATCATTGGACACACCTCGAGTTGCGACGGCCCTTTGGCATCGCGGACCGCGTATTGAACCCTGTTACAGCGGAAAGCATTTGGAAAGAATGCAACGAGAAACTGGCGCAGCCCGCGTTCTCCGCTCGGGGCATCATGAAGTCGATGAAGGTGACATTGGTCTGCACAACGGATGACCCCACCGATTCGCTCGAGCATCACCGCGCCATCGCGCAGGATTCCGCATTTGCGATCCGTGTGCTGCCTACATGGCGTCCGGACCGCGCGATGGCGATCGAAACGCCCGCAGCATTCAATGCGTGGATCGATGCGTTGGCGGCAGCGACGAATCGGGAAGTCGCCACTTACGACGATTATCTTGAGGCTTTGCGCGAGCGCCAGTCCGTCTTCCATGAGCACGGTTGCCGTTTGTCCGATCACGGTCTCAGCGAGGTCCCCTCTATCGCCTGCACATCTCGCGAGGCCGCTGTCATTTTCACGAGAGTCCGAGAAGGCGCTTCTCTAGCTCCGGATGAAACCGTGCGATTCCGAGGCGCATTGCTTCATGAGCTGTTGACAATGAATCACAGATTCGGTTGGACGCAACAACTCCACGTCGGGGCGCTGCGCAATGTGAATTCACGTATGTTCGAACGCCTCGGGCCGGATACCGGCTACGATTCCATTAGCGATGCGGAGGTGGTGCGTCCTCTGGCCGCCGTGCTCGACCGTCTTGAGCGCGAGGGATGCCTCACACGCACGATCGCTTATAACCTGAATCCTCGCGACAACGAGGCGATGGTGACCATGCTGGGAAATTTCCAGGACGGTGAAACGCCAGGCCGCATGCAACACGGCGCAGCGTGGTGGTTCCTAGATCAAGCAGACGGTATGCGGCGTCAACTCGAGGCATTGTCGCAGCTTGGGGTCCTGAGTCAGTTTGTGGGAATGGTTACCGACAGCCGCTCCTTCCTGAGCTATACGCGGCACGAGTATTTTCGGCGGCTCGTGTGTAATATCTTGGGAGACGAGATGGCGCGAGGGCTCCTTCCGAGCGACTTTGCCCTCGTTGGCGCGCTGGTGCGCGCTATTTGCCACGACAATGCGGCGACGTATTTTCGCTTCGGTGCGGAAGAAAACAAGGTGGCCGGAGAAAGGTCCTCTTGATGACCTCTCCCCGGCCGTCTTCACCGCGTACTAGAAATCGTCGTCCAGCGAAATGACCTCGTCCTTTCCGACAACCTTAGGACGTTCCCCATGGCTTAATGCGACAGGCGTCGGGCTCTTCCCGCCGCGCGCGGAAACCGGCAAGCGGGGCGTCTGCTTGTATAAAGCCGGAGCGTTGCTTGCGCGGCCACCGGCGCGTGCGCCGGTGACGATCACAGTGAGTTGCTCGACGGCATCATTCAGCTCGCGCGCTTGCGCGGAGAGTTCCTCGGCAGCCGAGGCCGCCTCCTCCGAGTTCGCCGCGTTTGACTGCGTGACCCGATCCATCTGAGATACGGCCGTGTTCACCTGATCGATTCCCTGCGCCTGTTCCTTGGTCGCGCTGGAAACCTCTCCGGCGATTTGGGCCACCTTGGTGGCGGCAGAGGCAATTTCCTCGAGAATTGTCGCTACTTCTCCCGAAACCGACACGCCGTTATCCGAGTTCCGCTGTGATTGTTCAATAAGCGCGGCGGTGTTCTTCGCCGCTTCGGCGCTCCGTTGGGCCAGATTGCGGACCTCCTCAGCCACGACGGCGAATCCTTTGCCCGCATCGCCCGCGCGCGCCGCTTCGACCGCCGCGTTCAACGCGAGCAGATTGGTTTGAAACGCAATTTCGTCAATGGTGCGAATGATTTTCGCGGTCTCGTCCGAAGACGCCTTGATCTCGTTAATGGCGTCCGACATGCGTCGCATCGCTTCTCGCCCACGCTCCGCCGATGTGCGTGCTTCGTTGGCCATCCCGTTTGCCGTGTCGGCACTCTCCGCGTTCTGGCGCGTAACCGATGCCATCTCCTCAAGCGCGGCGCTGGTCTCTTCAAGGCTTGACGCCTGTTCGCTTGCTCCTTGCGCCATGGACTGGCTTGATTGCGCCACTTGATCTGCGGCGGAGTTCACCTGTTCGGCTCCGCTCGTCAATGCGCCGATGACTCTATTAATCGGACCGGTGATCGAGCGCGTGATACTCCAGGCCAAGACAATCCCGAGAATAGTCGCGGCAATCAGACCGATGAGCATCACCGACGTCGCGCGCGTCAGATTTGTTGATGAGGTCTCAGCCAACTCCATTGTCTTCTTCAGTCCATTTACGGCTGTGTGCTGCGCGGCATCGAGCACCGCCTGTGCCGCGGTACCTCGTCTGACGTTGAGTTCCTCGAGCTTCTTCGACTCCATTAGCAACTGATTGACGGCGCTATGGTAGTCGTGCGAGGCTTTCTGCGCGGCGTCAATCTCTTGCAGATGCTGAGCGAGTTGGGTGATCTCCTTTAGTCGATTAAAGCGTTTATCCAACTCCTCGAAGTTTCCCATGGCGTCTTCGATGATCTTGGGACTGCGCCGAGCCTGCCCTTTCCACGCTGCTACGCGAATGGTGTCGGCAATTTCAAGCGCTTCATTGCTTAAGGTCAGTTTCTCCAGTCGCTCAAGCAACGCGGAAGACGCGGCGGTTTTCCCGCTGGGCGCATGGGCCGTCGCGGTAAGAGCATGTCCGCCGCCATGTCCGCCTGTCGACTCGATAGCCAAGAGTTCTGCTTGTTTGGGGTGCGCGCCTAGCCACTCCAGCTTACCGTCTTCCACGTGATACATCGCGCCAACGACCTTGGCTTTCCCTTCCTTCACACAGTTACGTATCGCCTCGCTGCGTCGCAGAATATCCTCGATCGATTGCCATACGTTCTGCTTGATGGAGGGCGTCACCAACGCATCTCCGGAGAGTCCCGGGTTCTCGGCCTTTGCGGCATCCACTGCAGGGCGGATATTGTCGACCAACGGCGGGATGCTCCCGTGCAGCGCAGCGTCGGTCGCGACTGCGGTAACGGCTCCGCACTTCGAGTGCCCCAGGACGACGAGCAGCGGCGTGCCCAAGTGATCTACGCCGTATTCCGCCGAGCCAATCTCATCGGTATCGCACACATTCCCCGCCACGCGTACGATGAAGACATCCCCCACGCCTTGGTCAGTGGCAACTTCGACCGGAACACGCGAGTCCGAGCAGCCTATGACGGTGACAAACGGCTTTTGTCCCTTGGCGGTTTCCTGAAGACGCGCCCGATCCTGATTGGGGTGCGTAGCCGTCCCGGAAACAAAGCGTGCATTGCCCTCCGACAAACGCGCCTGAGCGGCGTCGCCTGCAGGACAGGGCTTCGGTTCCACCGAGGCGACTGCCTTCGCCGGAGTTGTTGCGGCCTCCGCGCTGTGTTCCTCTTTAGTGCTTGCGCCATGCGTATCCGCAGTGGCCGCTACGGCTTCACCGGTGATATCGGACACCATCAGGGCATGCTGGCCCTCGATAAACTCCGTCGTGGCCTCAACAAAAACTTTACCCGCCTCATCCATATGGAGACGGGCGTTTTCGATAGCCTCGATGTTCTTGACCGTTTCGTTGAGCATCGATTCATAGTTCTTTGCCTCTGTCTCGGCCTTTGCGGCGGCCTCCCCCAAATCTCCCAGATGTTCCTTCGACTCCGCGAGCGTCTTGGCCTTGCCTAGATGTTCGAGCACGGAGTTCAGACTCTCTCGGCCTTTCTTCAGAAACGCCGGATCCTCGGCCAAAACAAAGCCACGCATGTTGTACATCGTAAGCAGTGAATAGCGCTCGACCGCATTGGCTACCTCGACCTCGGGGACATTTTCTTCGTCCAACTGCACGACCGAGTCTTTGACGTGACTCATAACGACTATCGATGTGACCCCAAGCGCAATGGCCAGAAGCAGAAGAACTAGAAAACCACCTACAATCTTAAACGCGAGATTCATGGGACACCCCTTTCTAGCCCGTCACGCTGTTCCGGGCCACCTTCTCTTAATTTCATTGACCGATGATCTACCGCATCTCATCGGTCCCTTCCCTTAGAACTACCTGAATATCTGTTCTGCTGCACGATCTCAACCCGAATTGCCCGGCCGAGAGCATCTGATATTTTAGACTTATCGTGCGTAGTATACGGGATTGCGGCATAATTTGCATCAGGAAATTTCCCTAGGGGAGTCTCTGTCTATCTATCCCAGGCTTAGGTCTACCTATTTATTCGTAAACGGTATCTGCATGCCAAGGTACTGCTTGCACGTCAGCACGGCGTTCCTCTCGATCTTGTTCCGCTTGTCCTGGGCGCTTTACTTGTGGGACAATCCCTCAACTACATGCGAGGGGGAACCAATGAAGATTTTCGTAGCGGGAGGTGGCCGTGTCGGAGGGCATCTGGCCAGACTCTTGTGCGCGGACAAGCACAGTGTAGTGGTTTTGGAGCAGGAGGACTCCCTCGCTCAGCAACTTGAGAATAGCCTGGATCTTCGCGCTGTGGTGGGCAACGCGGCCTCCGTTGAGCTTCTGCGCGACGAGGAGGTGGACCAAGCCGATGTCTTTGTGTCGGTGACGGGCAATGACGAGGTAAATCTTATCGCGGCGGCGGCGGCCAAGAGCCTGGGCGCGAAGGTGGTGGTCGCGCGCGTTGATGACGAAGTGTACGCGAGCCAGGGCATGCTCTACGAGACCGTCATGGGCATCGACTACATCATGAGCCCGGCCGCATTGACCGCGCTCGAGATCGTTAAGTACATCGAAAACCCTGGTATCGTGGCCACCGAAGAGTTTGGGCGTGGCCGAGTGCAGATGCGCCAGATGCGGCTGACCAAGGCGTTGGTGAAGCCTGAACCCCTCAAACAGATGAAGCTGCCGGTGGGGGTGCTGATCGGCGCGATCAACCGCCGCGGTCATTCGATCATCCCCGATGGCAACGCGGTGCTTGAATTAGGCGATCTCGTAACGGTGGTCGGCCCGCGTGACCAGGTGGCGCAGGTGCAGCGTCTTTTCCACACGGCCGAGGCGCGGAGCGCGCGAGTGGCTATCATGGGCGGCAGCGACATCGGCTTTCATATGGCCCAAGTCCTGGACCACCGCAAATTATCCGTGAAGCTCTTCGAATGGAATCAGGCGCGCTGTGCCGAGATCTCGGCGGAGCTTCACCGGGTCGAGGTGGTTCACCGCGACGGCACCTCGCGACAGGCGTTGATGGAGGAAGGCGTCGATAAGTTCGATGTTTTCGTGGCCACCACCGATGACGACGAGCGCAACATCGTGTCGTGCGTGCTTGCCAAGGAAGTCGGCGCGGCGCACACCGTGGCCGTTATTAGTCAACCGGATTTCGCTTCGTTGGTGGGGCGTCTTGGCATCGACCATATCGTCACGCCGCGCGCCTGCTTGTCCAATCGTGTCCTGCGGCTTGTTCACCAAAAAAGCGTTTCCACCCTCGCCGTGCTCGACGAAGGCCAGGTCGAGGTGCTCGAGTTTCAGGCGCGGGAAGGTTCGCCCGTGCTCGGCAAGCCGCTACGCGACGTACATTTCCCCAACCGCGCGTTGGTCGCCACGATCGTGCGCGGCGATGAGGTCAAAGTCCCCCGCGGCAACGACGCGGTCCACGCCGGGGATTCGGTGATCTTGATCGCTGCACCGGATTCGATCGACTCGCTCCAGCGGCTCTTCCAGGGATAACGCAACGAGCTAAGCAAGGTCGAAGAGCAGAAAATCCGCTTCGCTTTCGGCCGAGAAAGTCAGTTGGGAAACTTCAGAGATGGCCGCGCCATCTCCGGTGGAAAGCGCGACGTCATTCACGAGCAGTTCGCCTGAGATAGCCTGCACCCAGGCGTGTCGCCCGTTCTCGAGAGAGTGCTCCAGCGGTTGCCCATGCGCCAAGCGGCTTCGATATATGCGGGCGTCCTGCTGAATGGGCAGGCTCTCCCCTGCCCCATCGTTCGACACGAGCAGGCAGGCTCTTCCATCGAATTGTGCCAACTCGAAACGCGCGCTTTGGTAGCGTGGAGTCAACCCACGCCGCTCTGGGACAAGCCAGATCTGGAGAAGATGCAGCGGTTCGGTTTTGGACGGGTTAAACTCGCTGTGGACAATCCCCCTCCCGGCGCTCATCGTCTGCACCTCACCGGAGCGCAAGATCCCGCCGTTCCCCATGTTGTCTCGATGCTCGATCTCTCCTTCAAGCACCACGGTGATGATCTCCATATCCTCGTGTGGGTGAGACCCAAACCCCTTGCCGGGAGCGACACGATCTTCGTTGATGACGCGGAGCGTACGAAACCCCATTTGTTCGGGGTCAAAGTAGTGGGCAAAGGAGAATGTGTGATAGGTATCGAGCCAGCCATGGTCGAAGTGCCCACGATCCGCGGACTTACGAACGGTAATCATGGTTGATACTCCGGTTTGCGGCCTAGAGCATTTCAGTCGTGCGAAAGCGCCCAACTAAGAGCATAACGACAACTTGCTCTACTAAATTACGCGCTACTGCCAGCGGATATTCCGCAACATCACGGAGAGTCGCGTTGTGTGCGCTATCGCCCCGGACTTCGGTTCAGCCACCAAATCGCCGCGTTAAGAATCGAAGCGAAGCTGACCCACAGCCAATACGGGATCAGTAGGTAGGCTGCTGGCCTCGAAAGCGGGTGGAAGGCCAAGATTGTAGCGATAATGGCGAACCATAGAGTGAGGATATTCAGCAGAGCGAGGTCTGGACGGTGCATCCCAAAGAAAAGCGGTGTCCACAAAGCGTTGAGGATAAGTTGCAGGACGAATAAACCTAGAGGAATTCGCAGTGAGCGGCTATTCCCATTGCGCCACACAAGCCACGCGGAAACGCCCATCGCCGTGTAGAGAGCGGTCCACACAGGACCGAAAACCCAACTGGGCGGATTGAACCAAGGCTTGTTCAGCGCGCGATACCACTCATCCGGCCCCGATAGGGAGAACACAGCACTCAACGCGGGCGCCAGAAACGATAGGGCAAGAAACCCAATAAGAGAAAGCAGCGACTTCATGTCTGCGCCTCCGATCTCACTCTAGGAGCGGGTGTCGAATCCGACCGACTCGAATCCCGTCTCCTGCCGGAATGCGAAAACGCTACGCGAGTCGCAGTCATCAAGTGACACAAGCAGAGGCCCAAGGGAAGGGTCTGCGGGAAATTGGAGACGCAAATCGTACCCGAGCAGGACTTCCTCAAAGCCGCAAGTGCCCACCGGGTACCTCCATCGCATTTACTGCCGATCAGGTTTCCTCGTCAGTGTTTTGCGACGACACAAGGCGCTTACCGGCGGCGTAGTCGCGCAACTTCTCGCGAAGGAGCTTGCGTCCGCGGTAAAGCCGCGACATGACCGTGCCCAACGGACACTTCATCGTGTCGGCGATTTCCTTATAGGACAAATCCTCCAGATCGGCCATGATCACCGCCTGCCGGAAATCGTCGGGGAGGGATTCAATGGCATTTCGCACTTCGTCGTCGAGCAGTTCCAGCAGGCTCTCCGACTTACGATCCGGCGGGTGGTAGCCCACCTTGGGGTCCGGCGCATCGTCCTTCGCCGGTTCCGCGCCGCTCAGTTCGACAAAGGTCGGACGGCGCACCTTGCGCCGGTATTCATTGATAAACGTATTACGCAGGATGGTCAGCAGCCACGCCTTGATATACGTACCTTCCTCGAACTTGTCGTGGAAGCGCAACGCCTTCACAACCGTGTTCTGAGTCAGGTCTTGGGCATCGGTGGCGTTCCGAGTCAGGCGCAACGCCACGGCATACATCATATCCAGATGGCCCAGAACCAGGTCCTCGAACTCGCGGGACCGGATGCCGGGATGTTCAATCGCCTGTGTCAACGTATTTTCCCTATTTTCTTGCGGGCGGCTCGCATCTTTCTGAGCCTTTGGCGGAACCGAACCAACGCTCGCTCCCGCCCTTTTACCCACCATGCTCCAAAACCTCGTATCGTTACTTTCCCGGCGCACACATCCTTCCGGGGCTTGAGCTTACATGTCTGTCGGCAGTATAGCACCTTCGCGAACCGGAACGCACGTTTAAGGTTACGCAACAACCTCGCGAGATCAACGCACATCGCGGCCAGACTGTACACCAAACTCCATGGCAAACACGACGCCCAAGACACCCGGTGCACGTCTACAAAAAAATACGTTCACTTGTTTGACAATCCAATATACAGATGTTATGCTGTGACTCGTGACGCGGGGTGGAGCAGTCTGGTAGCTCGTTGGGCTCATAACCCAAAGGTCGCAGGTTCGAATCCTGCCCCCGCTACCATAATAAAATAAAGGACTTACGGATTTCCGTAGGTCCTTTTTCTTTTTTTCCCAAAAACATCCAAGCCTGAATGTTCTTAGCCCTTTTGCTGAGTAATCACAGGCGCCGGATATTGAAGCCGCCGCTCACGTCAATACTCACCCCGGTGCTGTAGTCGAAATCGCCGCGGCCCGCGGCGCTCACGACCGCCGCCACGTCGTTCGGCGCGCCCCAGCGGGCTGTGGGCAAGAGGCCTTCCTCGATTAGCTTATCGTATTTTCCTTTGACGGGGCCGGTCATCCGGGTCTCAATGATGCCGGGGCGGATTTCGATGACGGGAATGCCGTATTCGGCCAAGCGAACGGCGTAAAGCTGTGCGGCCATGGCAAGACCCGCCTTGGAAATGCAGTAGTCTCCGCGATTTACCGAGGCGGTATACGCGGAAATAGACGTCACAAACACCACCCGCGCCTGCTCAATCGTCCCTTGTTCTTTCCATCCAATCATTTTGTTGGCCGCGAGTTGGGTTAGAAAGTATGGGCCTTTCAAGTTCGTCGTGATGAGCGTGTCGAAACTCTCTTCGGAAGCCTCAAGGAGATCGCGGCGCTCGCTGGGGGCAATGCCTGCGTTGTTCACCAGAAGATCCAGGCGGCCGAAGCGGTCTTCCACAAACGCCATGAGAGCTGAGCGCTCGGCGGCCTGAGCGATGTCCGCGCGGCAGACCTCGGCCTTGCCCCCGGCTTGCTCGATGGTGTGTTTGACCTCATACGGCCCGTCGGCGATGTCGCCGGGATCGGCTGGGGAAACGTGATTCACAATCACGGTGAATCCGTCCTGCGCAAGGCGCAAGGCGATTCCCCTGCCAATGCCACGGGCGGCTCCAGTAACCAATGCGACGCGGTGGGGGCAAATAGGCATGGTGCGGATGCTCCTCAGACGGCTTCAAGATACGCGCGTTTGATTTTCTCGATAAACGCGGCTTGATCCGAGGCCCAGTACTCTTCCGAAAATATCTCCACTTCGATGAACCCATCAAATCCCGCTTGTTCAACCCATGTGCGAATTTCGCGGATGTTGATACATCCCTCCCCCATCAATCCACGATCCGTCAGGAGGTCGCGGGTAGGAGTCCGCCAGTCGCAAACATGAAATGAAAAAATGGCTCCTCCCGCCCTTCTAATCTCTCTTTCAAGGTTGGGGTCCCACCATAGGTGATACACGTCGATTGTCACGCCCAGCGCGGGCGACATGAGCGACTGCACGATGTCATTCGCCTGCTCAAGCGTGCTAATGGCGGAGCGGCTGTCCGCATACATGGGATGAAGAGGCTCGATCGAGAGCTTGACTCCCGCCTCCTGCGCATACGGCAAGACCGCGGCGATCCCTTCCGCGATCTGCTTGCGGCCTTCCCGCAGGGGCATTCCGGGGACTGCGCCGCAGACGAGCACAATCATCGGCGCACCAATCGCGGCGGCCTCATCCACTGCGCGTTTATTATCGTCAATCGCGTCCTGTCGTTGGGAGGCGGTTTCCCCCGGAAAAAAACCACCGCGACATAAGCTGACCACGGAGAGACCAGAATCCTTTAGGATGCGGTCGGCCTCCGCAAGTCCATAAGGACTCAGGGCGTCGCGCCAGACGGTGATGCCGGATACATCCGCCTTCTGGTACTGCGCAACCGCTTCGGCCAGTGGCCAAGGCTTGGTGGTGATGGTATGAACGCAGAGACGGTCAAAATTCTCGATAGCTTTAGCCAAGGCGCCCTCCTAAAGAGCAGGCACATCGACCCACGCGCGCTTTTGCCAGGAGTCGATGCCAAGTTCGGACAACTGCACGCCCTTTGCGCCTTCCTTGAGATTCCATCGGAACGGCTCATCGAGCACGACATGGCGCAGAAAAAGCTCCCACTGGGCTTTGAAGGCATTGTCGTACGACCAATGATCGGGAACCTCCTCCCAGTTTGCGTAAAAGTCCAGCGCCTTGGGCACATCAGGATTCCAAATAGGGCGTGGGGTATTCGCGTCGTGCTGAGTGCAGCAATCGCGAAGTCCAGCCACGGCCGATCCGTGTGTGCCGTCCACCTGCAGTGTGAGCAGGTCGTCGCGTCGTACGCGAACACACCATGACGAGTTGAAGTGACACACGATGCCCCGGTCCGTCGTGAACGTCGCGTAGGCTGAGTCGTCCGCCGTGGCGTCGTAGGAGCGGCCCGCCTCGTCCCAGCGCTTCTTGATGTGTGTGGCGCCAAGGCAGCTCACCGACGTAACGTTACCGAAAAGGTTGTCGATTACGTAACGCCAATGACACAGCATATCGGCAATGATTCCGCCCCCATCCTCTTTTCGGTAGTTCCACGACGGCCGCTGCGCCGCGCGCTGTTCTCCGGTGAATACCCAGTAGCCAAACTCGCCCCGAACGCTCAGTATCTCACCGAAGTATCCCGTATCGATTAGATACTTGAGCTTCAGCAGCCCCGGCAGCCAGAGCTTGTCTTGCACGACGCCATGCTTTACCCCGGTTTTTTCCGCAAGCTCATGAAGGGCCATCGCTTCACGCGCGGTCATCGCGATGGGCTTCTCGCAATAGACATGCTTTCCAGCGGCGATGGCATCCTTTACCGCGGCATAGCGCCGATCCGTGGTCTGGGCGTCGAAGTAGATTGCGTATTCATCGCTCTTGAGGCAGGCCGCGAGATCCGTCGTATAAGGCAGGTCCCCGTGGGCTTCGGACAATGCGCGAAGTTTGTTCTCGTTGCGTCCTACGAGTATCGGCTCGGGTATAATCGTTATGTCGTCACGAACCCGCAGCCCACCCTGCTCCCGCAACGCGTGAATCGACCGATGGAGGTGCTGATTCGCTCCCATGCGCCCCGTGACGCCGTTCATGATAATGCCGACTTTGTGTACGGTCATGGAGTCAGAATCCTTTCTTTTCATTTTCGTTCAATATCGCCAAAAAACGTGGGATAAGAGGCTCGCTTAATTTCCCTAAGCAGGTACACCGCCAACTCCATGGCGTGGTAATCGCCCCACATCGAAGACTCACCCTGCGGCACACGCTTACCTGCAGGGATATAGTCCCAACCATTGGGGCGATGATAGACCGAATGCAACAGCAGTCCTTGATGTGCGGGCTTTACAGACAGATACGGCTCGCTCAACAACGTCTGCGCCGCAGTCAACCCGGCCTGCCAATACCGTTTCCCCGGTGTCTTCGCACGCCCCAAATAGTGCCCTAGCCGAAGCAACCCTTGCGCCGCAATCGCCGCCGCCGAACTATCGACCGGCTCGTGTGGATTGTCGGGTACGGCTGGTTGATTGCGATAATCGCCTAAGTGCGCCAGCCCCGGAGCGCCCGTATCCCAATAGGGAATCCCGTCCGATGAGGTGTTTTCGATGTAGAAATCGGCTGTCGCCCGTGCCATTTTCAACAACAACGGTTCAAACTTTTTCCAACCGCCGAACGGTTTCAATGCACTCCGATCGGTGTCCGCAAGAAATTCGAGTTGCTCCGCGGCTCCCAAAAGAATCCATGCAAGACCGCGCGTCCAGGTGCTGAAGGGGGAATAGCCTTGCTGCGTGCTGGGACAACGGTAAGCGCCATTCTCCGTGTTGAAGATGCTCTCGTGCGCCGTACGTCCCGGCACGTCGTAGGCGTCCCGCTTTTCCCCATAGTATACGTTGTGGCAGGCGGTCGTTTGAAGATGCTCAAGCGCGCGGCCGAGAAGACTAATTCTCCGATCGCCCTCACCCATCAGATAGTGCCCAAGCCGGTCCGCCAGCACGAGGCTTCTGCACGAGCGAATAGTGTCGCTGAAGAGGGAATGTGGGCCGTTGAACGAGTATATGTATCCCCCGCCGTCGCTTGTTTCCGCCCAGCGAGCCGCCTGCACTGCGCCGGAAACCTTGAGCGCCAATTCCCAAAAGTCGATCGCGTCCGGTGTCGCCTCGAACCGGCCCGCTAACGCCAGGCGTCGCAGATTGCCGTAGGTCGACACATTGTTAAATCCATGATCGTGGACGCCGGTATGACTCACGTGCGGCGCCATATAGCGCTGGGTGTTTTCCCGCCCCAGCTTCAGGAATGACGTTTCCTCCGTTGCATCGAACTGGAGTAGCTGGCAGCCGTACAGGAACCCCTGTGTCCATTCGGTCCACCCGCGCGCGGTGTACTTGCCTCGCACGGTGAATACCGGCGCGCCTTGCTGTGGATTCCACGTTTTCTCAAGATTCAAAATCTTGTTTGCGCTTAGAGAGAAAAAACGCTCGATCGGCCTGGCAAGGCTACTTGCCATGATGTCTTCTGAAATACGCATGACCCTTCCCCTAATGCTTCACGGGCGCGATTCTACAACAAATGCGCGCGGAATCGGCTCGAGACTACTCGCCTGGATGTCCCTGAACAAGCCATTTAAGAGTTCGCGCGTCTTCCATGAATTGCTCCATGCAATCGCCGCGCACAAACTCGAGCAGTGCATACCGCTCACCGGGAAATTGCGCCGCCGTCTGCAAAAAACGCTGCCAACGCGTAACGCCTTCGGCTAAAGGATGACGCTCGACAACGGGGTCCCAGTGGAAGACATGCACGTTTGCGAGCCAAGGCCCCAGCGCTTGCAATGCATCCAAGTTCTTCTCCACCAACGTCTCGTGGTAAGGCTGCCAATAGGTTCCGAACAGTTTGTCGCCAATCGCCTCCAATAATGCCAGCGTGGAGGACAATGTGTCCGTCAGTGTGCCGCCGTGCAGTTCGAACGCAACGCGGACACCCTCGGCGCGCGCTAACGCGGCAATGCGGCGGGCGTCCTCGACGACACACTCCCTATGACGTCGATCGCTTTCCGCTGAGGGTCTTCGTCCCGCCCAGACACGCACCATGGGTGCGCCTAGCGCGATGGCCGTCTCGAGTACGGGGGCGAAATCATCGCCTTCTCCCGTGGCGTAATAGGATCCATAGGAGCTAACAGCGAGCCCCGCTTCCCGCGTCGCGTCGCCTATCTTCCGGGCAAGGAGGGCGTCGCCAGGTGGCACATGGATATCTCCGCCCCATTCTATGCCGTCCAATCCCGCCCGACACGCGGCCTCGATCACCGCTTGCGCGCTTTCTCGTCTAAACGTGACCGAAGTTAGTCCCGTTCGTAGTGTCTGAAGCTCTCTTGTACTCTGCGAATTCAAACTCGATCACCCATGTTTCCAAAAGTGGGGATACTATTTCCTAATATTGTCGCATCAGCGTTTCGATAGCCCGCGCAATCGCGTCGCGCCGAAGCTCGATAGGCTTGGGCGAGACAGTGTGTTCCGTAACCGTCTTGCTGATATCGGCGGGGACACGGAGCAGCTCCTCGTATTTGTTTAGCTGACTTTGGGAAAGCGCCCCTTTTTTTGTCTCGAGCAGACGTTTCAGGATCGCAAGATACTCATAGTCTTCGATGCCATCCCGAAGCATCTCGAGCCGAAACGACTCGACCGGCCCCTCCAATACCGGCGCAGTCGGCCTGCCGTCCGCCGCGGCGAGCGGCGGATAGAGGAAGCGTCCATCGCCATTTCCATAGGGTACACGGCGTCCGGGCTGGTTGAGCGCGGCCCCCTGCTGCCAGCTCATGGGGTCCTCATAGGGGTTTTGTGGATGAGTGGAGTCAGGATAGGCGGAGGGGCTGCTCCATAGAAGCGTCTGCCAGATCAGCACGCCTTCGATTCCCCGCTGCCATGTCTGCCATAGCCAAACCCGCATTTCCGCGCCCGGGTGATCGATGAAGAGCGTCGCATACGGGGCCTTGGGGGCTGTGCAGACATACCACCAGAACCGGTCGCCTGCGGCGCGACGTTCTTCGGCGCGCTCTTCGGTAAACGCATCGGACAGCACGCACCACACGTCGGGGACGTCGTAGAGTGCGGGCTCGGGTTGTTCGGTAAGGACGACGGAAATGTCCGGTGCAACCTTCTTGAATCGCTCAATTCCTTTGCGTACGAAGGGGTAGTGCGCAGGTTCGGGTTCATCGAACCAATAGAGATAGCCGTTCGTAATCCATCCCTTCTCGCGCAGATGCTCCTGCATCTGCGACCAATACTGGGTAAAGAGCGCCTGATAGATTGGCGAGTCCTCTCCGAATCCGAGTAACGAAGGTTTGACCTCCTTGTTGAGCGAAGTTTTGTGCCCCATTCCCTCGCTCGGTATCCGAAAAGCATTGAAATGGTATTCGTTGAACGCTTTTTCCATGGCCCCGTCCCATGCACTCCAGTCGATGCTAACCTTGAGCGACGAGGGATCTGAATCTTTCGTGACCTCGGGCCATTTGACTGTAAATGGATCAAGCGGGGCCGGGTTGTAGGGCGAGATGTGATGGTCGGCAAGACACTGAAAATACTTGTCCAATACGATCCGTTTATGGGCGGGATCCGTCACGTTCTGATATCGAAACGCCGAGTTAACATCGGCGCCAAACAGTGTGGCACAGGTCATGCGTTTGGGAAGCGCAAACCCATAGACATGCACTCGCAACGGCACTTTCGCCGAGTACCCGTCATCGGCGTGCAAGGCAATCTCTCCAGTATAATCGCCCGGCGGCGTGTCAGCGGACGTCTTGACGCGGATCCATAAGGGGTGGTTCTCGCCCTGGAGGAGGTCGAATGGTTTTTCGATCGGCAGCAGAGGATCCGGCCACAGTCCTGGACTCGAGATATAGTCCGACGGGTATACGATATCAACGTATCCCACACGCAACACCTCGACAGCGCTTCCGGGAATGCGAGCGTTCGCTGGGCCAACTAGTTCGCCGCACTCCACACGTACGCCTGTCAGTGGAATGCGGGGCGTCACCACAAGTTGCGCCGCCTCTACTTCGTTCTGAGCCAGATTGATCTGTAACGCCTTCCCCTTCTGCGCGGGCATCGGGCGGCTCTTCGAGACCTTCCAGCCCGATTCAGCCCACCACAGTCCCACCGGATCCGCGGGTTGCGAGAAGGATTCTCCGTAGGAGGCATTGAAGATGTCGGAAATATACATTTCACAGGAAGCGCGAACGGCGGTCCCCAAGTCTATATCCAAACGTCGCAGTCCGGTCCCCCGCAACGAATACGGCAATGCCACGGAATTTTGTCCCGGTTCCAAACGAACGCGCTGCTTGACAGGGCGCTTTTCGCGCGTGCCGTTGGCATATTCAGCGATGGATGCTGTGAGCGGGATAGTCTTGCCGGTTTTGTTGTTCACCGAGAGCGAAATGAGTCCGTCCGCGCCGGGAAGAAGGTCGGCCACCGTTGCCCCCTGAAGCTCCAGCCCGGGAGTGATACCAAGAAGTTCCACGTAACGCGTAACGCCGACGGCCTTGACCGGGGGGCCGTCCACTTCAGCGCGCAGCGTGTAACCCGAGACCGAAAATGAACCAGGGTCCGAATCCTGCGCAAGCGGCTCGCCCGTTTCATCGCGCAGACGCACCCAGAGTGTCTTTGCGGGCAAGAGCGCCGAGGGAATGGAAATAGGATCGATCTTCATGGAAGCGGTCTCTCCTATGCGCTCCCAGTTCTCCCCATCCAGGCAGCAATCAACCTCGAGTTTGCCGCGTTGATGATACCCTAGGGTAAGTGAAAGTGTACCTGATAGAAGACGCCGGCCCGGCAACTCGTGCTTGAAAACAAGTTTGCTTCCCTTGCCAAAAACATACCGTGAAGTGTTGAAGGAGCAATCCAGCAGGGCAACGGGACGGCAGTGATTGGACAGGTTTTTCTCGCGAGGCAGATAGAAAGAATACTGGTTGCCATCGATGCGCTCGCCATCGCCCAGCACAAGATCTCCAATTTGCGCGTAGGCGGGCACGGCTTTATTCAGGCGCACGTCGCTGAATGCGAACGGGGTGTTAACATGCCACTGCCCGAAGCGGATTCGTGCGTTGGCGTCGTTGAGAGTGGCAGGCGTCAGAAAAACGTTTGCGCAGGATTTCCACGACTCAGGGATATCGTAATAGTCACGATTACAGAACGGCGGACCCGTTATAGCGGCCCCTACCCCACTCGCTTCATGCCGGGCGGAAAAACGCAACACGTAGAGCGTCATCGGCTCAAATGCGATTTTGTCACTAAGCCAGAAATTGGCGTCGTCGCCCGTGCCGCGCACCACGAGCGAACGCGCTCCCGCACGCGCGCCTTCCTCATCAACGGAACCGTTGCCTCCAGACAGTGTCCACCCCGAGACCTTTCCCGGCCCGCCGTCCTGGAAGCTCCCGTTAGGTACTAACGGGCTCTGCGCTGAGGCGAGCAATGAAGCCGAGCACGCCAGCAACACAGCGATTACGGCAGAAATCCGTCGAAAGAACATGGCTTTCCCCTTTTTCAGCGGGATAGGTGACTCAAAAGAATCAGGCTTATTCCACCATAATCCCTATAGGACTTCAATTTTTTGATAGCACACGGTGTGCACACCCGCGATTTGGCGTGAAGTAAAGATGTATTGACTACTATATGTATAAGATATTATAGTTTGCTATCAGTAAAATTTATAAGGGGAATAGGTATGCGGCTCTCCTCGCAAGCACGAGAGGTTCGGGAGAAATACTCGGACGAGGGAGAATTTGGATTCTGGAATACCTTTGCCGAACTGGGCTTGCTCCCTTACGAGGCGGCTGCCTGCGCGGCATGGCTTCACCCGGGGGCTTGCGTACTTGATATCGGGTGCGGTTGTGGCAGAGAAGCCGCGGCATTAGTGCAGGCGGGATATAAAGTGCATGCGCTGGATATTGCCGAAAAAATGGTGGCTGCGACCCGAGATCGTCTTTTAGACCAGAATGCGTCTGCGCATGTTGTCTGCGCGGATGCGTCAGAGGGAATTCCGTTTTCAGGCCGGTACGACGCCGTCCTCCTTTTTGAGCAAGTCTATCAGCACTTGCCGCTACAGCCCAGTCGCGCGGACCTGCTAACGAACATTCGCGGGTGCCTCACGCCCAAAGGAGTTCTCCTGCTGAGCGCATTCAACGAAGGCGACATCTCCTTATCCGATCGCTGGCGATGGTTGCGGGAAACAAGATTCTGGCTCGCGAGGGCCATTGTGCTTGGCGGCTTCAACCCGCTGGATACACGCTACATGGTCGGGGCTCAACTGACCCCTCCTCCGCACGCGAATTCGCTCCTGGACCATATGCGCGTCGGGCGATGGTTGTGCGGGTACCTCTGGGGGCTCATGCGACGGAAGTATCGCGCGCGAAAAGCGGCAAGATCGGAGGCCGCGCAATGCAAACGGATCGGGCGCACAAATCCGAGCGTGGAATCTCCTGGGGGATTTCTTATTCGTGTTTTCTCGTTCTCGGAACTGCACGCGGAGCTTGCCCATGCCGGCCTTGAAGCGAAGGCCGTGTATCCATTGGGGGATGACGACGGAAATCTGAGCGAGGCCGCCAGGAGAGGGGCGCCTCTACTATTGATTGCCGCGCAGCTCGCCGATCAAGATGCGGGCTAGCCCGCCTGCGGGACCAGCAACTCTCCGAGTTCTCTTCCGAGCGCTTCAAGCTGACTCAGAAAACGCTCGCGGTGCGTTTCCTTAAACTCCGAGGCTAGTTGAGAGTAATATTTCACTCCATTGATCAAGCCGTCTTTGAACTCGGCGAAATACTTGGGCGAATTGTTGGAAAGCTGCTTGGAGTGATTATCCAGTTCCTTGCGCAGGTGATCGATGTACAGCTTTAGCTCGGCAAGAAAGACGTGCGGACGATTCTCCGGATGGGCAAGCAACGAAAGACGCCCATAGATATGCCCGACCATTTCCTCAAGACTCGCCAGTTTCGAGAAATGCACTATGTTCGGTCCGCAACAGATGGCGGGGTCGGCGTTGGGGTTGGTGCCATACTTGCGAGAGACGCCCCCTGCAAGGTCGACGCAGATGCATGCCTTTGCCAGCGCGGACTCGACAAGCGCGGCGAGCTGCGTCGGGCCGTAGCCTTTTTCGTTCAGATCCGCTAGCTTGCGCTTGAGGTAGGAGTGCGAAGCGGAACAGATACCCACTTCGCCAAACTCGGTATTCAACTTGAGCAGGCCTCGCGTGCAGGGGCTTCCGGGCATACCCGCCTCGATCCGCTTGCGTCGAGCATTCTCACTGGCCGATTCGCGCAACGTCCAGAACGGCACGCCTAGCGGTGAACTCTCGCTTAAGAACACATCCTTCTCGGTGGCCGCCATCAGTTTCACCAGGTGCTCATCGTCGACATTGGTCGCTTCGGGAACCAGCAAGAACGGAGTCCCCCACCCCACACTGTCGAGCTGGTAGTAATGGAGCAAGAACGCATGCTCTTCCGCCGTTCCTACTCCGCCCTGCGCGGTGACGCGTTGCGGAAGCGGCGCGTCGAGCGTGGGGCCTCCACGCGCGGCGATCGCTTTTGCATACAAGTCATGCGCCCCCTTGAGAAGCGATTCGCGGTTTTGCCTGAATTCTTCGAGCGTCGGTCCGAGCAGCGATGCTTTGGAGGCGAATGCGTGTCCGCCGCAGTTGAGCCCGGATTCTATGCGGTATTCCGAAACCCACAGCCCGCGCTTCGCGAGATACTTTCCCTGAATCTCCGCCGAACGATAGTCGCTCACCTTCAGAACAATCCGCTTGCGCAGTTTTCCCTGCGCATCCGGATAGAAGTCCGCGAACTGGGTCATGTACCCGTACAGACGTTGGTTCATCCCCGCCGACAAAACGAGCGACGACTCCAACGTGCTTTTCGCGAATCCACGCAGACACGACATGCCCAGCGCGTATTCTGGCGGTAGTTTTTCTCGCCCGTGGTAGACGTCTCCGTCAACCTTCGCCATAATATTCACGTCGATATCCCCGGGAATGGCCTGAGTGCGCAAGGCTTCCTGCTTGCGCAGGCGTTCCGCAGGGTCTTGGGTGGACAGCATGTCGTGGTACGCCGCCTTTAGTGGGGAGTCGGGCAGCATTTCGAAATAGCGGGTGATCTCGCTTCCCGGCTCGAAGGGCGCGGCGCGCAATGCACTGCTGGTCTTCTCGACTTGTTCCCGAAGGAAATCGAGATACGCCGTAATGCGCCGGGCGCGGGCATCCTCTTCCTCGGCCGCGATCGGAGCAAACGGAAGTCCGAGGGCTTCCGAGTGGTATTTCCGCATCTCCTCGATGAGCGTGTCATCGGCCAATGCAACCACCGAAGAAATGCCGTACTGCGCCACGCGAAGCGGAGTATCTATTGTAAACCCCGTTCCCATCACAGGGATATGAAACGAGTGCGGAGACTGAAGATGAACACGCGTCATGGAATTTTCCCAAGGTTGAGCCAAAACCAGTAGAGACGATATCTTACAACAACCGTTCTCCTGCTTCCACATTTTGTTTTGCCTGACAAAGGGCAGCGTTCCGAAATGTGTGATTTTCTGGAATCTCGTCGTGAATTCTGAGATAGTGGCGCGCTGTAACAATCAGGTGTTCATGCGGCTCTTGCGCCGGGACGAATTGGGGGCGTTCCAATGAAAATGAAAGAGATTTTTCCCACCTTGCACGCTCTGCTATTCATGCTTCCTTTTATGCTCTCCGCGAGGGCCGAGGCGGTATGGCTTACGTCAGATCGATACGGCGAGCCTCATGTGGTGGTGGCGGAATCCGCTTCCCTCAGCGAGCACACGGCCGCTAAAGAGTTTCAGTCGCTTTGGCGACAGTGCACCGGCCACACAATTCCCATCTCGGCCACGCCTCCGGCGGAAGGCGTTAGGATCTGGATCGGCCGCACGGGCGTTCCCGATGGGCTGCTTGCAGGGGTCGATCTGGAGGGGCTCGGTGATGAAGGGGTGTGTATTCGCACCGCGTCGCCCAACGATCTCTTGATCGTCGGTGGGCAAAAGCGCGGCACGCTCTACGGTGTCTATCAATTTTTCGAAGATTATATGGGCGTACGATGGCTCGCGCCGGATGCCACCTATGTTCCTCCGTCGTCCAATCCCCTGCCACAGATCGACTTCCGTTATGTCCCACCGCTTCGCTACCGAGACACCGATTATTGGATGTTCACTTGGCATCCGGAATTCGCGCTCAAACACCGCCTCAATGGCGATCATCTATTCCGCATCCCCGAGCACATGGGCGGGAACATCGAATTCGTCAACGCGACGAGCAACACCTTGTTGAGTTTCGTCAGCCCGGAGGAGTTCGGCAAGACCCACCCGGAGTATTTCTCGGAATTCCAGGGCAAGCGGCTCATCGAGCCGCGCGACACGCAACTCTGCCTAACGAACTCGGACGTCCTGCGCATCGTCACAGAGAGAACACTGGATCTCTTGCGTAAGTCTCCTGCAAACCGTCGTATCGTCACCCTCGCACAAATGCAGACGGGAACGTTTTGTGAGTGCGAGACATGCCAACGTGTCAAGGAGCGTGAAGGCGGTCAGAGTGGAGTGCTGCTGGGTTTTGTCAACCAAGTCGCGGAGGCAGTAGAAAAGGAATTTCCCGATGCGCGCATCAAGACATCCGCGTTTGCCGATACCATCGCTCCTCCTAAGAAAATTCGTCCAAGAGGAAACGTCATAGTAGAGGTTTGCACTGCGGGAGGTGGTCTTGCGAAACCCTATGCCGTGTCGAAAAACATGGAGGACACGGCGCTTCGAAAGGCTCTTGCGGGGTGGTCTTCAATCGCGCCGGAGCTATTCGCATGGGACTGCACTCAAAGTCGATACTGCTTCCAACAACCGACGCCCAACGTGGATGTGCTTCAGCCTAACGTCGCCTATTTCGTGAGAAACGGCGTTACCGGTTTGTTCGCGCAAGGCGCGAAATCTCCTCGCAGCGATTTCGACATGCTCAAGGGCTACATTCTCGCGCACGCGATGTGGAATCCAAACGCGAACTGGGAAACGCTTTACGCCGAATTCCTCGATTTGTACTACGGCGCGGCGGCGCCATATGTGCATCAATACCTGAATCTCACCAAAGCTGCCGTTCTGGACTCCGGCTGGCGGCTTACAGCATCAAGCAAAATGGACTGGGTGACGTTCGAGTTGGTCGAGCAAGCTCAGCGGCTATTCGATAGCGCCTTTGCGGCCATCGGGAATGACGAGACGCTCCGAGAACGCCTAAACTACGCGTATCTACCCGTTCAGCATGCGGCGCTGATGTGTCCGCCGCGCGCGGAGATAACGAACGAACTTTGTGTGGTTTCCAGGCCGCCCAGTCAGACATTTGACGAATACTGGGACATGCTCATGCGCTACGGCGTCACGTACGCCGGCGATGCCCCTATTATGGACTTTAGATTTCAGCTCGCCGGGAAGACCCCGCCGCGGCGTCTCGAAACACGGGTTGAAACCATAGAAAACGCCTATTGGCGAGTGAGTGTAGCCCCGGACGCTTCCGGATCGGTGATCTCCTTGTGCGATAAGCGAAATGCCGTGGACTGGTTTAGTCCGGCTGAGGCGGTTTCTGCGCCATCGTTTAGGTTGCAGGACTGGGAGGTCATGGACCCCGCGAAGCCCTTGCGGGAAGAGCCTATCGCGACGACGTACGCCGTGGTTAGCAAGACAGCCGATACCATCGCCGTGGAGACAAAACTCGCGAACGCTCTCGTCGTGCGTCGCACAGTCTCGCTCACGCCGGATTCGGAGGCGGTGGCCTTGCGCTTTGAGGTGGAAAACACGGGCCAGACTCCCCTCGTGCCACGTGTAAAGCCTCATCCCGAGTTTTGGACGCAAGGCGATTCCATGCCGGAGTTCTGGGTCGAGCGCAACAAACAATGGATTAAGCAAGGCGGCCCGTCCAGTCGTTTTCAGCGAAGAGGCGGCGGCCCCGTCGAACGTGACGGAGTGACGCGCTGGGCAATACGTATTCCGGAGAAGCGATTGACGCTCGTCAACGCCGTGCGTGAGGAAGAGATTCAAAATCTCTTCTTCTACTTCGATCAAGACCGACAAGTGGCCAATCTCGAGGTTATTCCGCTGCAAACTCCGCTTGCTCCAGGCGAAAAGCGCAGCATTCAGATGACCTATAGCACCTCACGAAAAGCCCTTAACCGCCTCTAGGCGCAAGGAAAACGATAGATGTTCACATTCGCAGTCGCTCTTGCAGTGGCAATCACCGTGGCGGCGGAGACGCCCAAGCCACCTTTACCCCAACTCCCCACCGTGGTCGAGCGGATCACAGACAATGCCGCAGTCGGCGTCATTCATGGTTGGCACAGCAACCATCTGCTCAAATACAACGGCGTTCTCTACGCCGATGGACGTGTGGACGACCCCGCCGCGAACAACGAAAACGCTATTGGCGCATCCCCCGGGTATGCGTGGACATGGGGCAGCGGTTTTTTTCGCCGTTTGCCCGGTGGACAGTGGGAAAAGGTTTGCTCGAGTCTTGAATCTTCCTATCTCTCACTCATGGCACCCGATGGACGCATGTGGGACATCGCACCGTCCAGTTTCGACATGGCCGAAGTCATACGCATGAAGAACCCGCTGGATTTCTCGACCTTCGAGGTGGTGTATGCCGGGTCTTGTTCCTATATGGGCGCGAGCATGAGCCCGGAAGGCAATTTCCTCATGCTGCACGCCGAGTCCAAGGACATCGAAGCATTTCGCCCCAACGCGATCATCAGCGCGTTCTACGACCAATCCACGGGCAAGTGGCACAAGCAACGTTTTGTAACCCCAGAAGGACGCTACGGCTATATTGGCATCCTGCTTAAGGGAAAACGCGCACTCGCCGTTCTGAATTCGGCCATTAGCGACCCCAAGGCGAATCCAGATCCCCCCCACTACTCCTGGCGGCATGTGCGGCTCGCCAAGTGTGACGATCTGACCACGGACAAATGGGAGAATCGCGGATTTCTCATGCCCGAGTTTGGCGCTACGTCGTTAATGGATTTCATCGAAGGGCCGGATGGGAACGCCTACCTTGCCTATTCGCATGGCGCGGCGAACACACTCGAAGAGTGGCGCAAGACTCCCACGCACCACTACATCGCCCGCATTAAGCCGGACCTGAGCGCCGAGATCTTTCCTACGACGCTTGAGGCGGGAGCAACGCGGATACTGCTCGACAGTAAAGGCGGTTGGTACGTGCTTGGGCGGGCGTCTGATTCGGAGCTTCATCTCTGGGCCATTGACCCATCCAACGGCTTCAAGCCTACGCGCGAGTGGGTTCTCCCCGGCACCAAGAAACTTGAGGGCTATGTGATTCATCCCCTTCGCCCCGAGCGTTTCGGGGGCGAAGCCGATGGCGACACGATTCACGTCATGTCGGCGCGATACGTGGACGAAAACGGATTGCCCCTCACCTCAGACAAGAGGCCGCACCACTCCGAACTGTGGTACGCGCAGTTTAGACTGCCTGTCGAATAAGGGACGCCTCCTCTTCCAAAATCACGACCGCTCATCGACGGCTAGGTGCGATTCGTCGTTAAGCGCCAGAATCTTGGTGCGGTTCGGTGTGATTTCGATGAAGTGAAACGCGCCGTTTCCCATGCTGAAACGAGTCGCGTCGGCATACACTAGACCCAGCGCATGCGCCACGATCAGATCGGTGAACGTGCCGTGGCTTACCACGGCCACTGTCTGAGGAGCGCTTGCGTGCTTCTCGGTCAGCCACGCCAGAATACGCCCCGCCCTAGCGAACGCCTCTTGTCGTGACTCGGGGAAAGCCGTGGAATGAAGCGGCGCATCCACGGGCACGGCTGTCCATGGGAAATCGACGGCGATCTGTGGCAAAGACCACGCCGCAGGGTTAGCCCCAACCTCGTAGAGCGTAGGCAGCAGTCCGCAAGACGTTCCGATCGCTTCGGATATCACGCTTGCTGTCTGCAAGTTCCTCAGAAGCGGCCCGCAGTACAGGACATCGCACCCGGTGTCGGCGAGTCGCAGACCGACTGCACGCGCCTGGCGTTTGCCCAAGGGGGTCAGCGCAGGATTGTTCGCGCTGATAAGTATGCCGTGGGCGTTTTCCGTCGTCTGTCCATGGCGAATGAGAATAAGACGCATAGCAAATCACCTTCGTACCACGAGTAGTGCCCCGCGCTTCAATAGATGGGGCGGAGCAAGAATTCGAAAAAACGTTCGGATTCCTGCATCCGCCCCGGTCTATCGTCCATTATTCACGCGTGAATAACCCCGATTCCGCGTAGTGCAGTCCTGTGCGCCAGTCCGGTCGCCACCACAACTGCGATGTCTCTTCCTCTGCGGCGTCCGCATCGTCCAGGCAGATGTTGAAGCGGATATCGCTCCACGCATTTTTCTGAACCTGATCGAGATAGGACATCGGCACGGCCACCTCGGCGGAGTATCCCTTTGTCGTCTTCTTACAGACCGCCTTTGTTCCCGCGGGCCATTGCGCCGGAGCCACGGCATAGCTGTTATCAGGATTATCGGCTGGGCTTAGGGCGATGAACAAGCCGTTGCTGGTGCGCTCGTCTCCGTCGTTGGGGCGTTCGCCCTTGGGCCGCGCATCAATGCGAATCTCGACACCGTCTTGAAGCCACGGGGCTATCCCCGGCGCGGCGATCACCTGATCGTCGATGGCTTCCATCGCAACGTACAGAAACTGCTCGTCTCGCGCCAATGCAAAACGATAGGAGGCGTCCTTCGCATCGCGCCACAACGGTCCGCCGATCAAGTCGGCGGGACTCTGCACGGAGAACGGCAACGCCGCCCACTCCTCCAAGTTTCCGTCGATCGCAACAGGTTTGTTTGCCTTGGCGAGCGTGAACGGCGTGTCGAAACCACAGGGCTGTTCGATGCTGAACGGAACAGCGACGCCCGCCGGATCGGTGTAGACAAGATTCCAGACAAGAGTCGTTAGGCTAGTCTCCTGCACGGAAACGGCCGGTGACGCCACGACGGGAATCTCTACCGTCTGCTTGGATTTAGGCGCGATCTCCCCTTTGACAGAACCCAATACGACAGGCTTCGCGCCTTGAGTGCGAAGCTCCACCTGGTATTGCAGCGGGACGTCGACTTCGTTCGACACGGGCACCGGGAGTGTGAGTTTGTCTACTTGTGTGCCTGCAACGTTGCAGTGGAGGTAGGAGAACTCCGTCTTTTTGAGGAACATCCGCAGTTGTTCGGCTTTCCATTCAACAGAGTTACTGCTGCGCAGAATCCCCGATACCACAGGACCGCCATGCGCCAGGCGATCATACCCCGCAGGCGGCGCGGGCCAAGGTTTGTGAGGCTCCGATTGGTACCAGTAAGCGACCGAGGAAAAATCGTCTATCCGCTCACCATACCCCTGCAGGACCTTATCGTTCTGATCGACGATAGGGCCAACATGCTCGATCTCGGCGCGTAGCGATTTCTGAAAAACGATCGGGTCGGTGATGTGCCACCGATACACCGAAGCGCGTGCCCCGGTCTTTCCCCCCTCATAGAGTGGGGCGCCGTAGTACGGACCACTCTGTTGGCGGAACCCCCACGCGTCGCAGAAGTAATCCTCCGTTCCCGTCCCGCGCAGGCCCGGCTTTTCTTCCCCATCCACAAAGAAAAAGTCATCCCCCTCGCCGAACCACGAACCTGAGCGATGGTAAACGCTAAGCACCGTGCCCACGTAATGCCCACGCCCTTCAATGTCCGCCAGGAGATAGCGTTTCCCGATTGCTGTCGGAAATTCCTGCCGGTACATGGCATGAAAATAGGCCGTGTTCTTCGGAAGTTTCGGCAAGGTCCGCCAGTCAACGTAGGAGTAAAATGCGCCAACGCGCATCTTCCCTTCGTTGGTGACGGTGATTTTCGCCGACTTCGCGAAAGGCATAGACCAGTAGCAGTTCCGGGCCTTGCCCTCCGCAGTCACACGCACAGGCAGGGAATCGACCGGTAAGTTGATCCCGTGCCCCATCGCGAAAAAATCACCCAAGGGACATTCCACGGAGGGCGTGGTCTCGCCATCCCAGTACATCCGTAGCATCAGCAGACGAGAATGGCCTTCTTCGTATGAGGCGACCGTGTTCCAAATGTGGCCAATGACGCCAGGTCCCTTGAGATCGGCCAGCACCAGCGTTTCACCCGGCTCAATGGGCGGCGCATCGGCATTGCTTGTCTCCCATGCCTCGGCGCTCGTCGACGCCCGCATTCCACGCCCTTCCTTGAGCTGCGTCAGGTCGTCCAGCGCGCCGCCGATTCCCGGGGCCGCCAAGGCCGCCGCGCACATCAAAACCCCACACAGAACCACGCCGCGTCTAAACAGAGCCTTCATCGTACTTTCCCCTCCCGGACGTTTCGTAGGTTTGGTGCCCATGCACCGGTATCGAGAAATAGCTGCTATTGCCCGCGACTCCCGCGAGCGCCCGGGAAAGTGTACCCTTTCCCCCACTCTTTTCGCACGCTAGTGAAAGCGGTTCTCCCACGCCTTCCGCCGGTGTACCACAGGTACGCATAGCGAAAAGGGAGTAGCGATGATTTGTCTTTCTGTTTTCAGTCACAGTGTGGCATCCTTGCCAAAGAAACAGGATGGGGCTGGCCTTGGCGCGGGGAATATGAAATGAACATTCCGGAGAGCATGAAATCTGAACTGACGGCATGGAACAATGGCCAAGGTATCGACCTCAAGGGCTGGGTGGGGTGTGCGGGCAATTTCTCCCTGGCCGTTGGCTATGCGTCCAAGTTCTGGCCGGAATTCGTGGAGATTGACGGGTATATACTCACCAAGCCCGCCTCAGAGAATATGGACTGCTTGAGGACGTGGGAATGTCAGGAGGGGGCCACTCGAAAGGCAACGGAGAAGATACTCAATCATTTCCATATTGCCGATTTCCAGTATTATGGGTGCCCTGATATCTCCAAGGATAAGCTCAAGCTGTTGGGCCAAATTCTGAAGGAAATATACGAGGCGAAACTCTGCCTGCAATTCCCCGAAAGCCCCTGCATTGTCGAGTTCCACGAGCCTGAAGACGAGGACAATCTGCAGGAGTACCAACTCTCGTTCTGGCAGGCAAAACACGAGTATCAAGGCAAATCCGTGTAGCTGTAGACTTTCGGTCTCTGCTACTTTTTCCCTGGAAGTCGTTTCGGGTAGAATAGAACCTCGACCGTGATTGTGTAAGCAGTAGGAAAGGACCAGCACCCATGCGAACGCTTGCGTTGTGTGTCGTTTTGATCGGATTTTCGTTTTGTGTCGTCGCCGAGGAAGCCGCTCCGGTTTCGGACTCGAACGGGCGCGCGGGCACTGAGGAATTTCTGCGGGCGGCGAGTGACTTAACCGTTTCTCCGGCGGATACCGCTATGCCCTCTGGCGAGCCGATGCCACTCCAGGTACGCGAATGCGTCAAGATGGCCATCGAAAAAAATCCGCAGGCGCTCTCCGCTCAGGACGATGTCGACGCCGCGACGGCCCGTATCCGTCAGGCCCGGTCGGCGATGTTGCCGAAAGTAACCGCTTCCATCGCGGGCACGCTGACCGACTACAACGAGCCACACCGCAGCCCCCTGTCGAGTTTAGGCAGTGCCGGAAGCAGCTTCGGCTCCTTCGGTGCGGGCGGCGGCGCGCTGACGGGACAGCAGCGACTGGCGTTGGCGGTTGGCGGCTTTGTGGTGCAGGACATGTTGAGCAAGAAAATGGCCGATGCGACCACCCCGCAAGAACGCCTCGTTACCAAGCAACTCAGCATTTCGCAAGTCATCTACGCCGGTGGCCAGATCCAGGCGGCGGTCCGCGCGTCGGAGTTTCTCGCGAAATCGCAGGAGTGGAAGCGCCTCGCCGCATTGGATAGCCTCGAGTTTGAGACAAAAAAAGCCTACTACGACGCGATCCTGACGTCGGCGCTGGTGCGGGTGTCAGAAGACAGCGTCAAGACCTTCGAGCGCAACCTTCAAGACGCCGAGAATATGTTCGCGGCGGGCATGATCAGCAATTTCGAAGTCCTGCGCGCGCGTACGGAACTCGGCACGCGCCAAGCCGATGCGGTGTCAGCGCGGAACGCCGAGCGTCTGGCCCATGCGAACCTGCTGCGCCTGCTCGCCCTGCCCCAGGACACGGCCGTAGCTCTCGCCCCCGGACTGGAGTGGTGCGATAGCGTTCCAGCCAAAAGCGAATTGATTACGTTCGCCAGCACGCACCGTCCCGAACTTCTTGCGTTGGATCAGGCGATCGAGGCGGCCAAACAGAACGTCAAACGTGTTCGTGGCGAGTACTTGCCGCAAGTAGCGGCTTCGGCGGACTACAAGACGACGGACGGCGGCCGCGCGGTCGTCGCGGATGGATGGACGATGTCCGTTGGGGCGCAGTGGGACATCGTGGCTGGTGGCAAGCGGCGTGGCGAACGCGCGGAGGCCGAGGCGCAGACCCGCAGCCTCGAGCACCAGCGCCAGGACCTCGAGCACCTGATCGATCTAGACATCACGCAGTCTCTGATTCAGGTCCAGGATGCCGTCGCCAAGGTTGCTAGCGAGCGCACCAACGTCGAACTGGCCAAGGAGGGCCTGCGGCTGGCGGAACTGCGATTCAAGGAAGGCGTGGGCACGCAGACGGAAATCCTGCAGGCGGAACTCGCCCTTACCGGCGCGGAAACGAAACTGGTGCAGGCGATTCGGGACTACGCGGTGGGCCAGGCCTCTCTCGAACGGGCCACGGGAAAGAGTTGGTCGCGTCAGGCGTCCTAAGGAACCGGCGCTTTGGCGCGGTAAAGCAGGGTGTAAACGAGGTCTCCCGACCCTGCGCGCCCGCCCGGTTCATGGGCCATCGCCGTCTGAAGTCCGACGAGTTCCACCGTGGCCGCATTGGTTTGCAGCCACGCGTTGATCTCCGTGTCCAACGCGGCCGTTTTGTCCTCGTACCCCTTAAACGTTTTCACGAAAATGGGCGACATTTCCGGATCTCCTCTGACACTTTCCAGAGCGAATCCTAGCATCGCATTTTGCGGCCGGTCAACTGCTGCAAATTGACAGCCCCCAATGGCGATGGTAATATCCCTAGTAGGAGAAAGGACTTGGCAGGCTAGGGGCGTTCCGGCATGAGAACGCGGGCCTGCGGCGTTATCTTAGTGAAGGCACTGGACGTATCCAGGGCCGAGTACAGGGCACGAGACGCGGGTCGCTACAGCGCCCGTGCTGACCTAAGATTTGGAGGGGAAAGACCTTATGCAAGTTAAAGTTTCTGGGCGTCATGTTGAAATCAGCGATGCACTGAGGTCCCACCTTGACAGCCGTCTCGCAAAACTGAAGAGTCATTTCGAGCGAGTGATCGATGTAAACGTCGTGTTGAGCGTCGAAAAGCATCGTCATATCGCCGAAATCACTGTCCATGCGAACGGACTGCGAATCCACGGAAAGGAGTCCTCCGACGACATGTATGGTTCGGTCGATGCTGTTGTAGAGAAGCTCGACCGCCAAATCGAGAAGTACAAGACACGCATCAAGGACTATCAGCCTCGAAAGGCGGCCGCACGCAAGGAAGTCCAGCACAACGTCATTCAGATGCAAGAGGCAGAGAGCGGCAATGGGAATGGCGGCGGGGCCACGCCGAAACATCATGTTGTGAAACATGAAAAACTCGACATGAAGCCTATGATGGTCGAGGAAGCGGTGCTTCAGCTTGAACTGGCCAACGACTCGTTCCTGATGTTCACCAATGCTGAAACTCATCAGGTCAATGTGCTGTATCCGCTTGCGGACGGAAACTACGGCCTCCTCGAGCCGGAGTTCTAGAAACTAACAAAACCGGGGAATGCGCCTGCGGGCCCGTTCCCCGGTTTTTCTTTATCAAAACTTCAGGGTAGTTGAGCTTTGAAGTGGTCGAAACCGGTGCGAGAGACGGGCTGACCGTCGATGCGGGCGCCTTCCCAGTCGCCCGTGAATTCCCCGAGAATCGCAACCTTCGAATTGAACTGATTCTCGAATTCATCGATGAACCGAGGCACATCTTCGGGATCGAGCGCGAACGCAAGCTCGTAGTCTTCGCCGCCGAACAAGGCGAATTCAAGCGGATCGATCTGCGCGGACTCGGCATACGCGCGCAGGCTGTCGTCCACGGGGATTTGGGCGCGATGCACGTCGAGTCCCAGCCCTGACGTGCGCGCGATATGCCCGGCGTCTTGTAGCAGTCCGTCGCTGACGTCGATCATCGCGTGTACCCAGCGGTTTGCGCAGAGCCATTGTCCTTCGGAAATGCGCGGATGCGGCTCGGCATGCGCGCGAATGAGCGCAGGCGCCTCTATGCCGTGTTCGAGCGCGTGCAGTCCCGCGGCGGAGAGGCCCAGGGGGCCGGTGACGGCAAGCAGATCGCCCGCCACGGCATTGGAACGCAGCAGGTAACGGCCTGCCGGCGCTTCACCAATGACCATTACGTCGATGGCGAGTCCTTGCGGCGAGCGTGTGGTGTCGCCTCCGACGATGACCGTGTTATGGCGCGAAAGGGCGCTGGTCATGCCGCGATAGAGAGCCTCAATGTAGCCGACGGGCGTATCGAGTGGGCAGGCCAACGAGATCAGGCTGAAGTACGGCACACCGCCCATCGCCGCAATATCGCTCAGGCTCGAGGCAGCCGCACGCCATCCGATTTGTTCTGGTTCGAGATTCCGACGAAAGTGGATGTCTTCGATAAAGAGATCGACAGAGACCAGCAATAGATGATCGTGAACGCGCAGGATCGCGCAATCGTCTCCTATACCCTCTATCACGTTGGGCGAGCTCGGCAGCAGACGCGAGATACGGTCGATCAGACCGAATTCGCCCAACTCTCGTACTGTACGCATGCTGTGCTTATCCTTCCTCCAGCGTGCGCCACGCGTCCGGCAGCGCGTCGACAAGGTCTCCGGCGATCAAGGCGCGCTCGGTCATGCGCGCAGCAGCCAAGTCTCCCGCCAGCCCGTGAAGGTATACGGCGATCAATGCGGCATCGCGCGGCGGCGTGCCTTGTGCAAGAAGTCCGCCCAGCAATCCCGCCAGCACATCGCCCGCACCGCCCGTGGCCATTCCGCTATTGCCTGTCGAGTTCACGTAGAGGCCGCCTGACTCATCGCAAACGAGAGTCGCATGTCCTTTCAAAACAGTCACACAACGATGGGGGATGGAGAACTTTCGGACAGTATCCTCTCGGTCGGCGATAACATCGCCAATAGAGCAGTCCAAGAGGCGGGCCATCTCGCCGGGATGCGGCGTGAGGACACGTGGGCCTGCGCAGGAGGCGAGAATCGCGGTTGAACGATACAGCGCGTTAAGGCCATCGGCGTCGATAATCATCGGTTGCGGACAACTACGCACCATCGCATGGACAAAACTACGCGTCTCGGGATGTTGTGAAAGCCCCGGCCCAAGCACGACCGCATCTTTGTCCGCCGCGAATGCCAGCGCGGGTTGTAGCGCATCCAGCGAAAACGTTTCAGTCGCTGTGGCGGGCAATGGCAACGTCATGGGTTCGACAAGTGAACTCGCCGCGATGTCGGCAAGGGGTTCTGGGATGCCCAGCGTCACGAGTCCCACGCCCGATCGCGCGGCGGCCATTGCCGTGAGCTTGGCCGCGCCGGTGAAGCCGCGCGAACCCGCCAAAACGAACACATGGCCAAAAGTGCCCTTGTGCGCGTCGCGCGGTCGCGTGGGCAGCAAAGTCCTGATGAAATCGGCGCTCAACTCGACGGTTCGGTCGTTCATCCGCGGCGTTGTCCTCATTCCTATGACATTCGCGCGCACCGTCCCTGCGTGCGTGCGTCGCGTTGAGAACAAGCTTACCTGCAAGAGCCGCCGCAGGCAAGAAATCAGCGCGCGATTCGGAAACCAACCGACTCCGCCGCCGACGTGGGGGCGAAAGTCTCGTTACGATAGGCCGTGCGGCAGCGCGGTCCGTCGGTCGAATACGCACCGCCTCGCAAGACCTTAATCGTTCCTGTCGTCGGGCCGGTGGGATTGGTCTGTGGCGACGACGGGTACGCGCCGTACCAATCCTGACACCACTCCCACACGTTTCCGCTCATGTCGTAGCAGCCGGACGGGCTGGGCCCGTTCACCCGCTCTGCCGTCGCGCCATTGAAGTGTCCCACAGGCGCAGTGTACGGCGCGCTGGTCAGACCTAACGGATTCACCGCCGAACTCGGATCTCCGAACGTAAGCAGATAATTGGCCTGACTCGAGGAAATCGTGTCGGAGAGCATTCCGTAGATCCAGTGCTTCACGCCATCCCAGGCAGCGGCGTGTTCCCATTCCGCTTCGGTCGGCAAGCGGTAACCCGAACCTGAAATCAGGGCCCAGTTCGTTGTGCTATAGCGCGGCGTTAAGCTGTTCACTGCACTCAGCCAATTGCAGTAGGCCGCCGCGCCATACCACGTGACTTGCCCCACAGGATGATCGGCCATCGAATAACCGTCGCGCGTGATGGGACCGAACGTTCCTGCGGAAAATGCGATTTGCGCCGTCGAAGCGGACAACGTGTACAGCAGCACGCCGTAAGCATAGACATCGCCGCCATCATACGGCGCATTTCCTGCGTTCTTGAGGATACCCTGACTCAGCGCCCAGTTCAGCGCATCGGCAAACTCGCCGTTGGTGACCTCATACTTGCCGATGGTATACGCGCTCAGCGTCACGCTGTGCTGCGGGAGTTCGTTGCCTCGCCCGCCGGGTTCGCCCGCCGTTGCGCCCATCAAGAAGGTGGTCGTGGGAAGCTCCAACACCTCTCCGGGAACGGCCGGAATATCCAACACGATCACATCCGCTTCCGATGCGGACTCGCCATAAGTGTTGCGGACCTTCAGATAAACCGTCTTGCTTCCATTTCCACTCGACAACGCAAACGCGGGCGCCGCCGCATACGCTTGCCAGCTCGCACCGGTGAAGGTGGGCGATTCACTCGCCATGTACTCCGTCGGTGAACCCGCCGCGGTATGGTTGAGCGTCACATCGACGCTGCCTGTGCTCGACGCGCCGCTGTTGATCGCGAAACCAGAGATACTCGGCGGTCCCGCGAACAGTATCGTGTCCGACGCCGCCCCGGATTCGCCCGAAGCGTTGCGAACCTTGAAGTACACCGTCTTCGTGCCGAGGTCGCCCGTCAATGTGAAGGAGAGCGACGCCGAATAAGGCAGCCACGTCGCACCGCTGAAACTCGGCGACAGACTCGCCATGTATTCGGTCGGCGTACCGCCGCACACGCTATTAATCGTGACCGTGGCGCTCGTGGTTTCCGTTGCGCCGCCGTTTATCGCCATTGACTCAACCACGGGAAGCGTTGGTTCTTCAAGTTGAATTGTGTCCGATACCGTAGGTGACTCGCCGGCAGCATTTCGAACTTTGAAGTACACCGTCTTGACCCCGTTGCCGGAAGACAAGGTGAAACTAGGAGCCGATGCATACGTTTGCCACGAGGCGCCGGTGAATGATGCCGACTCCGAGGCCATGTACTCCGTCGGCGAACCGGCGCAGGTGTTGTTCAACGCGACCACGCGGACAGCGCTCGTACTTGCGCCGCCTGCCAGTGCAAACATAGTGACCGTAGGCGATGTCGGCTCATTGAGCGAAATAGAGGCCGATGCCGTTTCGGACTCGCCGAGGGCGTTGCGAACCTTCAGATACACCGTTTTCGCGCCGTTCCCGGTGGACAGGACGAACGACGGAGCGACGCTGTAGGGCATCCACGATGCGCCGGAGAATGACGACGATTCGCTCGCGATATACTCGGTGGGAAGCTCTGTGCACGTATTGTTCAACACGACTGAGCGAACGGTTGTCTCGACGGCACCGTCATTAATCGCAAACGCCGTAACGTGTGGAATTGACGGGATGTCGAGCACGATGGTGTCGCTCGCTCCCGACGACTCGCCGGCCGCATTACGAACTTTCAAATACACGGTCTTAATGCCGTTGCCCTGACTCAGCGTGAATGCAGGCGCGGTCGCATAGGGAAGCCACGAAGCGCCTTCAAATCCCGGACTCTCGCTCGCCATATACTCTGTCGGCGTATTTGTGCAGACATTGTCGAGCGTTACATTGGCCGAAGTGGCCGTTCCCGCGCCATTGTTTATCCCGAAGGAACCGATCGCGGGCGCTGTCGGTGCATTGAGTTGAATGGTATCGCTCAGCGTTGCCGAAGTTCCGGTGACATTCCGCACCTTGAAGTACACGGTCTTTGTCCCATTCCCCGTGGAGAGCGTGAACCCCGGAGAGTTCGAGTAAGGAGCCCACGCCGCGCCCGTGAATGACGCCGATTCGCTCGCCATATATTCTGTGGGCGCGCCGGTGCAGGTATTGTTCAACGTCACCGTGCGCGATGTCGTCGCGGCCGCCCCGCTGTTGATGGCAAAAGAGGAGAGCACAGGCGTCACGCCCGAGGTCTGCAACGTGATTGACGCAGACACTGCACTCGATTCGCCCGCGCTGTTTCGCGCCTTGAAATAAACCTGCTTCACACCGTCTCCGCCGGTCAAGGTGAACGCGGGCGCGGTTGAGTAGAGCTGCCACGAAGCCCCCGAAAAAGAGGGCGATTCGCTCGCCATGTATTCCGATGGACTTCCCGTGCAGGTATTGTTCAGCGTTACCGCGACGCCGCTCGTCGTTGACGCGCCGTTGTTAATTTGGAATGTCGTCACCACCGGCAACGTCACCGAAATGGTGTCCGACACCACACTCGATTCATCCACCGAATTGCGGACTTTGAAGTACACGGTCTTTGTACCGCTTCCCGCGCTCAGTGTGAAACTCGGCAGGACGGCATAGGGAGCCCATGATGCCCCCGTGAAACTTGGCGATTCGCTCGCCATGTACTCCGTCGGCGCGCCGGTGCAATCATTCGTCAGGTAGACGGTCAAACTCGTCGTCGTGCTTGTCCCGTCATTAATGCGGAAGCTCGTGACTTCAGGCGCCTTCAGCGCGATCGTATCCGAGAACGTGCTCGATACGCCCGAAGCGTTGCGGACTTGGAAGTAAACCTGCTTCGTTCCATCTCCCGCGCTCAGCGTGAACGACGGAGCCGTCGCGTACGCTTGCCATGAAGCTCCCACGAATGTCGGCGACTCACTCGCCATGTATTGCGTGGGCGACCCGGAGCAGGCATTGTTCAGCGTGACCGTGCGCGTATACGTTTCCGAGGCACCCTCGTTGATGCGAAATTCAAGCACCTGCGGCACCACCGGCTCGTTCAATGAGATCGTCGCGCTGGCCGCGGAAGATTCCGCGCCACTCTTGCGTACTTTGAAGTAGACCGTCTTCGCGCCGTTCCCAGACGAGAGCTGGAAATCGGGGCTGCCACTGTATGGTAACCAAGACGCTCCTGTAAACAAGGCGGATTCACTTGCCATATATTCCGTTGGCTCTCCGCTACACTCGTTATCAAGCGTGACGGTACGCAATGTCGTGCTCACGGATCCGCCATTCAAACGGAACGTCAGCACTTCGGGCGTCGCGGGCGTGTTGAGTGCTATGCCATCCGCCACCGCCGCCGACTCCAGAACGTACTTGCGGACTTTGAAGTAAACGGTCTTCTCGCCATCGCCGCTGGAAAGCGTAAAGATCGGCGCGGACGAATAGGGCTGCCAGGCCGCATCAGCAAATGTCGCGGACTCGCTCGCCATGTATTCGGTGGGGCTTCCATTGCAAGTGTTGTCAAGCGTCACGGAGCGGTTCGAGGCGGTCGTTGCGCCCGCGTTGATCGCCAGCGCCGTCACTTTGGTTTGAAGGCGCGGCTCCGAGACATCCGGAACTCCGTTGTCGTTGAGGTCGATCGGAAATCCAAGAATAACGTTGATGATCAACTGTACGTCGATGGCGTTAGTCTTGCCCGAATAATCAATATCGGTGTTGTACGGAACGCTAAACCCCAAGATGCGGTTGATCGTGAACTGCACATCGATCGCGTTTACTTTGTTGTTGCCGTCCACGTCTCCGGCGATCAACGCCCAAGACGCATCGCAGGCCAACAAGAACCCTAGACCGATCCCCAGACAGACACACAGCGTGCGCTTCATTATTCGACCTCGTCGTAATCGGTCGCTTCGCCACTCCTGAATCGTGAGTGTCCGCCCTACAAAGCGACCACGTCAACAAGATTGTACACGAATTCCCCGAAAAACAACTCGAAAATCATGGCAGATTTCTTAGTTTCTCCCTCACGCAAAATTACCCTTTGCGTACACGGTAAGCCGAGGCTAATGACGGAAGGGACGATATGTGCTCTCTCCGAGTGTCGGTCAAGAAATGCGCACTCATCAATCCCCAGTTTCCTAATTAATCTGGAATTGCCTTGAGTACGTTGATGGCGTGGTTGAGTGGGTAGAGGTCAGCGATTTGGATGCAGTAGCTTCCGATGCGGGCTAGGGACAGGACGCGTTGGTGGACGGTGT
>JBHELB010000027.1:0-256043 GCA_041859045.1 Candidatus Hydrogenedentales bacterium
GACGCCATCCGCGCCACGTACGCGACCGACCTGTTCACGGTTGACGCGTTCGCGGCCAAGTTGGCCGAAACCGGCGTGGCGGAGCAGGACGGCGACACCGACCTGTACGGCCTGTACGGCAGCTACCTGGGCATCGAGAACATGACGATCGACGCGTACTGGCTGTGGCTGCGTGACGCGGCGAGCCTGAACGACACGAATCGCCTGTGGTTCGGCGAGTGGATCGAAAACGTGCTGAACCTCGATGACTACGACGTGACCAATCTGCATACCGTCGGCCTCCGCGGAGCCGGGACCTTTGGCCAGTTCGATTTCAATGGCGAGTTCGCTTACCAGTTCGGCGATGCCGGTCAGGTGGGCTTCCTGTTTGCCCCGTTCACCTATGGTGACGACAGCGCCGATTTCTCGGCGTGGGGTGGCAACTTCGAAGTTGGCTACACGTTCGACATGACCTATCAGCCGCGCGTTTTCTTGGGCGGCGCGTACTTTGACGGCGAAGACAACCGCGACATCTCGTGGCTGGATTGGGTGAACCCCTTCTACCTGCCGGATGCGAGCGTGAGCTTCAACCGCCTGTTCTCCAACGTCGAATACAGCCAGTTCCTGGATCAGAATGCTGATCTGTCGAACACCTGGCTCCTTCGTGGCGGTGTCAGCGCGAAGCCGACCGAAGCCATCGACGCCATGCTGATCATCACCTATCTCGAAGCCGTCGACGAGTTCGAGGCTCCGTACTTCGTGAAGATCGGTAAGTTCCGCGTTCCGCTGTTCCCGGCCCGCAGCTATGCGGCGCGCGGCAACGGCACTGACCTCGGCTGGGAAGTCGAGCTGAACGCCACCTACAAGTACAGCGAAGACCTGACCATCAAGGCCGGTTACGCGCACCTGTTCGCGGGCGACGGCCTGACCGAAGGCGCCTTCATCGCCAACAACGCGCTGGCCTTCAGCGGCGGCAGCAGCGACGACGACGCCGACTACCTGTACGTCGAGACCAAGCTGGCTTTCTAAGTCCAGCGACTGACTTCACTTCCCCGGGGCCGAAAGGCCCCGGGGATTCTTGTTTTCTCACACCATCCCAATATTCCCAAACAGAGACACAAGAAATTGAAAGATTTCTTGCAGGATAAGCCGGCTCGTGGTAAAGTAATCGCAAAGAGTGTTGTGCGGGGAAGGGCCAAACTCTTTACGGAACCCTATCGCGACGGTGTTGCCGTCGCCTATGCGCGGGATGGTCAAGATGTTACACACCTATCTACACGCGCTTCGAACGCAGGAGGATTTCCTCCTCGCCCACCTCTACCGCTACGCCAAGGACGGCGCATACACACAGTACACCAGTACGCGAGAAGAAGATTGGCGCATCGCCCTACGCGAACCCGCCAAAGCCTTGGCCGAGTACATCGAAACCCACAACGCTCCTGAAGAGTTTCATGTTGAGGAACGCTACGACGAAAGCCCCGCCGCCGCGTTCGGTATCCTTGAAGCAAAGCGGCATCGCGCCCGCGGCGTTCGTTTCGACATGTTCATGGCCATGACCAAGCTCATCCGCCAATCGTTTTTGGATCTCATCGAATCCCTGGAGATGCCGGAAGAAGAGTGCGCCCTGGCGCGGGCGCTTACCCTACGCTTCTGGGACAAATTCGAGCTAGGCTTCTCCAAAGAATGGGTATCTCATCAAGAAACCGACGTGGTGCGCGATCTCCAAGACACGGGCCGCGAACTTACAAGCCAAAAGAACCGCTATCTAGGCATCTTCGACAGCATGTCGGAAGGCGCTTTCGTCGTCGACCGCAATATGCGCCTTACCGCCATGAACAGCGCCCTGGAACAGATGCTCGGCATCGCGTTCAATGAGGTGGAAGGCAAGTCCTGCGAGGAAGTGCTGGGCTGCGAATCCTGCACGTCTTGCCCGCTACGGGCCGCCATGCGCGACGGCACAAATTTCGCCGGAATAGAAATCCCGTTCCGCGTAAACGGACATCGACTCTTCGCACAGGTAAGCGGCGGCGCGATCAACGACATCTCGGGCCAGTTCGCGGGCGGCGTCGGCGTATTACTCGATATCACCGCGCGCAAGCGCACCGAGAGCTTGCTGCTCCTGCGCATGCGGCTAATCGATTTCGCCGCCACCCACCGCCTCGAGGAACTGCTCCAATACACGCTCGACGAGGTGGGCACACTCACGGACAGCCCCATCGGCTTCTATCACTTCGTCGAACCCGACGGCGTCACCCTCTCGCTCCAGGCCTGGTCCACTCGAACCGAACGCGAGTTCTGCACCGCTTCCGGAAAGGGCATGCACTATGGTTTGGACCATGCCGGCGTATGGGCCGACGCCGTGCGCGAAAAGCGGCCGGTGATTCATAACGACTACGCCCGGCTTTCGCATCGGAAAGGTCTTCCCGAGGGCCATGCGCCCGTCGTGCGCGAGCTCGTGGTGCCCATTCTGCGCGATGGCGTCGTCGTCGCGATCCTGGGCATCGGCAACAAACCCACCGACTACACGGCCGACGACGTCAGTCTGGTCGCACATATGGCCGACATCGCCTGGGAAATTACCCGGCGAAAGCGCGTCGAGGAGGAGTTGCGGGCGAGTGAGGAGAAGTTTGCTGCGGCCTTTCGCCTCAACGCCATGCCCATGGCGATCTCCACGGTCGCCGACGGCTGTTTTATCGAGGTAAACGCCGCACTCACGGATCTATTGGGCTATTCCGAGACCGAGCTGATCGGTCAGACCTCCTCCGCGTTGGGGATGTTTGTGGATCTGGAACATCGAAACGAGATTCGCCGCACCTTCGCGCGGAACGGCCTCGTGCGAAACTGGGAATTCACGTTCAGAACCAAGAGCGGCGACATTCGTCACGGCCTCTTCTCCGCCGCCCCATTGCCGCTGAGCGGCGAATCGCGATGGTTAATCGCCATTGCCGACATCTCCGACCGCCGCCTTGCGGAAAACGCGCTTCAGAAAAGCGAGCAACGCTTCCGCTTGCTGTTCGAGTCCATGTCGAGCGCGTTTGCCCTGCATGAGATTCTCCTCGACGCGGATGGACAGCCGTACGATTACCGCTTCCTTCAAGTGAACACGGCGTTTGAGGATCTAACGGGCCTGCGCTCCAGCGAAATCGTGGGGCGCACGGTTCTCGAGGTCCTGCCGGGCACCGAAGCCTTCTGGATCGAGCGCTATGGTCAAGTCGCCCGCACAGGAATCGCCACCCGGTTCGAGCATTACAGCGGCGAACTCAAACGATTCTACGACGTCACCGCCTATTCCCCCGAACCCGGCCAGTTCGCCGTCATTTTCACCGACATCACCGAACGCAAAGACGCCGAAGCCGCGCGCATCGAGATGGAGCGTCAAATCCAGCAGATGCAACGCCTGGAAAGCCTTGGCGTGTTGGCGGGCGGCATTGCCCACGATTTCAACAACATCCTCATGGCCGTCCTCGGCCACGCATCCATGGCCCTCGAGGAACTGCCGCCTTCATCGCCTGCGCGGCCCAGCGTGCGGGAAATCGAAAACGCCTCGCGACGCGCCGCCGAACTTTGCCGCCAAATGCTCGCCTACTCGGGCAAAGGCAAATTCGTCATCGAGACGATTTACACACACGAGCTGATCGACGAGATGCTGCATCTCCTTAAGACAACGATCTCCAAGAAGGCTCTCTTGAATCTCAGACTCGACCGCTCGATCCCGCCGATCGAATGTGACGCCACACAAATACGCCAGGTGCTGCTTAACCTGATCACCAACGCTTCGGAAGCCATCGGCGAACGCAGCGGAGCGATCACGCTGGCCACCGGAGCGATGGAATGCAGCGAGGATTACCTCTCCTCGACATTCCTCGACGAAAATCTCGAGCCCGGCCTCTACGTTTACCTGGAGGTGTCCGACACCGGTTGCGGCATGAGCAAAGAGACCGTCAATCGCCTCTTCGAGCCCTTCTTTACCACCAAATTCACTGGCCGCGGCTTGGGAATGGCCGCCGTCCTGGGCATCGTGCGCGGACATAGGGGCGCGATAAAGGTCTACAGCGAAGTGGGCAAGGGAACGAGCTTCAAAATTCTCTTGCCGGCCAAGGTTACGGCGCTCGAGGGAAAGCGGGGAGCCGAGAAAGCCCCCCCCACGAGTTGGTCCGGCTCAGGCCGTGTGCTACTTGTTGACGACGAAGAAACCGTGCGCGCGCTGGGCAAGCGCATGCTCGAGCATATCGGATTTTCGGTGCTCACGGCGGACGATGGCAGGAAGGCCCTCGACATTTACCGCGAGCATGCGGCGGAAATCGATCTGGTCGTGCTCGACTATACGATGCCGCATATGGATGGCGAGGAGACCTTCCGGGAACTTCGTCGCCTCAATCCCGAGGTGCGCGTCATGATGAGCAGCGGCTATAACGAGCACGAGATCTCCGAGCGGCTCTCAGGGAAGGGAATGACGGGCTTCATCCAAAAGCCCTATGACCTCCACACACTGCGCGAATGCCTGCGTCGGTTTTCCGGGAATGGAAAAAATCCCAACACTCCGACCACCGCATCTTAGAACACGGCGACGGGGTGTCCCGCCGCCGTGGGTGTACTCTCCAAACCCGCCTACTTCGCGCTGCCTTCCGCTGGCTTTGGCGCTTCGGCCTTTTCCGGCGCGGGCGCTTCCTTTGCGGCAGGCTCCGGCTCTACCGGCGCCTTGTCATACGACGGCGCTTGCTTGGCCGCCTCCATCACGTCAGCGCCCGGCAGCACCACCAAGATCGCGGGGCCGTCGCCGAACATGTCCATGAACGACGCCCCGCCGCCCCGCGTGTACCGCGCCACCATCAGACCAACCGGCGCGCCTTCCTGAGTGAACACCGGCGCGCCAACCTTGTCCACATCGCCGCCGGGCACATACAACGTGCGCGGTTTCTCGATGATCGCTTGCACCCGCGTCGCTTGGATCGCGTGCACGCGGCTCGCCACCTTGCCCAAGCGCGTCAGCACAAATAGCGGGTCGAGCACGCCCGGCTTCACGGCCTTGTTTAGATCAATAAACGCGTACTTCTCATCACTCTTGTTCTCAGGGCGCACAAACGCCAGATCGAGATCTTTGTCACGCAGAACGATCTTTGCGGGCGTCTCGCCGCCGTCGGAACGAAGGTATTTCACATCGCTGACCTTCGTCTCCATCTTCATGTCCGAGTCTTCTTCTTCCATCATCGCGGCGAACATCGCCTCGGGCTCGAGCTGCGACAACGAAAGCACCGCCAAACCGCTCGGGTCGAGGACGGTCGCGGCGGCTTCGATCGCGCTCTCTTCCTCATGCGACGGCATGCCGGGCATCGCGAACTGCTGCTTCAACACCACGCGCACAGTGATCACCGCCGCCTTGTTCGCATCCATCACGCTTCGCCCCGCCACGGCGATCTCGTCCGCATTCGCGCAAGCCATACCGCCCAAGACCATCACGAATGCTGTCACCACTGCCCATGCGCGAATCGGTGTCTTCATGTTCTTCCCTTTCAGTAGATCTGTGCTTCCATGCGATTTCGGCTATTCGTTCCAATTCGGCTCGAGTTCAAGAAACATCGTGCTGATTCCGCGCGTGACTTCGAACACAACCACTTGCGGCTTCTTCTCTTTCAGGCCCGCCATCACCGCTTCAATCTGCTCGACGCTTTCGACCGGCTCGCCGCTCGCGCGAACGATTAGATCGCCTACGTTCAGCTTGCCCACTGCCGCCCAGCCACCCGGCGTCACTTCCTCAACCAACACCCCGCGCTTGGATTCGGTCCATTTCTCGCTGTTGCGATCGAAAAACGTGATGTCGCGCACCGCAAAGTCGAAGTTCGGATCGCGATACTTCTTCATCTCGCGGCTCAGCTTCGGCGATTCCGCCAGTACCACCGCGATCTTGATCTCTTCCTTCCCGCGCAGCACCGACAACTCCGTCGTCGCGCCGATCTTGTACTGCCGGATCAGCGCGGGCAGTTCCTCGTAGTTCTCAGGAGCCGACGCCGTCAGACGCTCGCCGTCCACCGCGTAGATAACGTCGCCCACGCGCAGTCCCGCCTGCTCCGCCGTACTCGATGGATACACCTGGGTTACGCGAAATCCCATCAAGTCCTTGCGCTCGAGTTGTGTGGCGATATCGCGCGTCAGCACCTGCGTATCCACCGGCAACCACGCCTTGCGCACCTCGAGCCCGGGGTCCTGAATCTCTTCGACGCCCACTTTAATCACCGTCACGTACTTGCCCGTCTTGCGCTCAAACCCCACCAGCGTGGGCACCGGCGCGCTCTGGCCTCGGGTAATCTCCGCAGTGACTTGCTCGAGGTCCGCGAGCGATTTCACCGGCTTCCCGGCGACTTCCACCAACACATCCTTCTCCTTCAGCTCCGGCTTGGCGCTTGCCGAAGGGCCGCCCGGACGCAACGACGTCACCAATACGCCGTCGCGGCTCTCGCGCTTCATGTTCTTCGCAAGGAAAAACGAAAGGTTCCGCGCCGTGAAGCCCCACGCCTTGAATTCATGCTGGCGCGGGAAAGCTTCCTCGCGTTCCGTCGTCTTCACACGCAACGGCGTCTCCTTGCCGTCCCGCAGAATCACAAACTCCGTCTCTTGCCCAATAGGAAGGTCGGCGATTCGGCGATTGAAGTCGGGCAATTGCTCGCGGAAACGCGCCGTGACCGGTTCGCCCGCGATACGCAGGATAATGTCGCCCGATCGGATGCCTGCGTCGGCGGCCGGGGCTCCGTCGATCACCGTCGAAACCAACACGCCCTCCGAGACGCCTGCGCTTTTCAGCAACGGCTGCACTTCCACGCCGAGCCAACTGCGGCTCACCTTTTTTTTGTCGATGATCGCCTCGGCCACGCTGCGAGCGAGGTTCCCGGGGATCGCGCCGGACAGCGCCATGCGGATCTCGTTGATGCCGACGATGTCGCCGTTCAAATTCACCAGCGGCCCGCCGCTGTTGCCGCCGTAAATGAACGCGTCGTGGCCGATCCAGCGCACCATCGTGCCCACGTCTTCGCCGTCGAGATCCATGCGGTTGCCGCCGAACGTGTCCGGCATGACCATCTCGGTGTTGCTCACGATTCCGCGCGTCACCGATTGCGACAACGCCATTGGGCTTCCCAGTGCAAGCACCGGCTGACCGGGGCGCAAGGCGTTCGAATCGCCAAACGCCGCCGGCGTATATTCGCGGCCGTCTTTCAGCTTAATAACGGCGATATCCGTCAGCGGATCGGTGCCCACCAACTCCGCCTCAACTTCTTCTTTGTTTGCCAGCGTGCAGAACATGCGCGTGGCATGACCCGCAACGTGGTGGTTCGTCACCGCGTACCCATCTTTGCGAATGATGACGCCGCTGCCCGAGATGACGTTCTTCTGCTCGCGGCCATCGTAGAAATCCGCCTCGACCACCTTGATGCGCACGATCGACGGCTTGGCCTTCGCGACCGCCTGCTCGACTTGTTGAAGGAGCGGATCCACCGGAGCCTGCGCCCATGTCTCAGCGGTGCAGACCATCAGCCCTGCGCACACGAACGGGAGCCACATCCAACGCCGAGTCATCATGCTGTCCTCCTGCAGCGGCAGACGCCGCCGCGCCCTGAACCTTGCGCGGGAGGGTTCCACGCGCCGCTGTATTGTACTGAAAGGTTGTGCGGGGATGGTATAGGCGGGTTCAGGTGTACCGCGCGACGATGCCAAGCCCTGTGGCGACGCTGGTAAAGGTGTCGCGCTGAAGAATCTTCTCGGGCCCGTACCGGTCCTCAAGCATCTTCCGGACGGCGGGAATCAGGCTCGTACCGCCGGTGGTGAGCACGCGATCGATGTTCGAGGGCGTCACGCCCGCGGCCCTCTCGGCCTCCTCAAGCGTCCCGCGCATCTTCTCGAGTTCTCCCTCGATGATGTGCGCGAATTCCTCGCGAGCAAGCCGGTCGTTCACCTCGATGTCTTCCGCTTGAATGTGAATCATCGTCTCCAAATCCGACGACAACCGCTTTTTTGCGGCTTCGACCTCCCGCGCCACGGGATACCCATAGTTCTTCTGGATAAGACCGCGCAGCGCGCGAATCGCCTCCGGATCGGTGGAGGTTCCTTCCACCGCGATCAGCCAGTTGATGGTCTCCTCGGTGTTCAGCCGATAGAGATTCTGCCAATCCGCCAGCGCGGTGTAGACAAATTTCGGCATCGGGAGATTCGAAGGGCCGTAGCGCGACCGGCTGCCGAGGCAAGGATAGATGCGCGCCTCGATAATTTCGCGGTCGATCGCGTCGCCCGCCACCGGCACGCCCGCCACGCCCAAAATCTTGGCATCCGCCAGTCGCGCCTCGACACCCACACCGCCGCTGAATTCCATGATGCAGACGTCGCAGGTGCCGCCGCCGATGTCAACAACCATCAGGCGCTGCCGCGTGTCGTTCACCGCCGCGTACTCGATGCACGCGGCCACGGGTTCATAGAACAACGTCACTTCCTTGAATCCCGCCAAACGCGCCGCTTGCACGAGCCGCTTTTCGGCGAGGGCCTGTTCCGTGGCATCGTCCGAGAACCGAACCGGCCGCCCCAACACAACCCCGTCCACGGATTCGCCCGCGGCCTGGTCCACCAGCTTCTTGATCCGCCGGAGAATCAGCGAGGTCAGGTCCTCGATCTTGTAGAGTTTGCCGAACACCTCGGTCCCACGGAACCCCCGCAACCGCAGCAGACTCTTCAGCGACTGAAACAGCCGCCCCGGCGAATTCACTTCGACCAGCGCCCGGGTCCGCACGGCTTCGCGGGCGACCTCGCTCTCCGGCGGCCGGTAATGCTCGCTCTTATCCGGCTCGCTGGCGACGTAGGCCTCGATCTCGCTCGTCAACTCGATGTGCCGCAAGATCACCTCGCGGCCCACGTTGCGCGCGATGAACGTGTTCGCCGCGGCGCGCCCCACGATAAAGCGGTTGTCGCGCGTGATATACAGCAACGAAGGCAGCGAGGTCGGGGCGTCGTTGCGCGGATCCAGCTCGAGCAGGCGCAGCTCGTCGCCAAACGGCAACGCCGCACTCGAGTTCGACGTTCCGAAGTCTACTCCGCAGTACCGTACGGTCATCCCAGTCTCCTAACCCCTTCTAAAATGGCCACGCCCCGCGGCAACCGCGGTATGGCCAAGACACCGCCGCCCGCGCCGAAATTCCGGGCAAAAAGCAACAACCTGGGCGGAATTCGCGGGAAATCCCACCCAGATTCACGGATTCGCACGCCCTCTACCGGACGCGTTCAGCTTCGAACGGATCCTTATACCGAACTTTGTTTCAGGCGTCAAGCGTGAAAATCTTGGAGAATGAGAACCGTGGCACCGGAATCGCTCGCTATCTTTCTCGTTCCGAGTTATACTTGGGAACGAGAAATCAACTATATACCCCAGTAATAGTACAATGAAAATCGCTCTCCACAATATGGCACAGGGGAGGTGACAGGGCATCATAGGAGGAGAAAAGGAGACTACCTATGTCAAAGTATCCCAAATTTTCCGCGGCATTCAACATCGCCAACAATAACGACGACAGAATCAGGGCTTTTGAGCTTTATCAAAAAGCCTTTGACGCCAAGAAAATTTCCGAGTCGGTACCGCCAGACGGATGGGACATCCATATAGTGATGGAAATCAACGAATTTGTAATTCTGCTGGCACCGGGCGGGGAAAAGGGCAAAGAGAATGTTGTGACCTGTCAACTTCAATTCGATAATGAAAACGATTTGCGCAAGGCGTATGACGTCCTAATACAGGAAGGACAGGATTACTCGATAGGATCATATCCGTGGGCTTCGGTGGGAGCGCTCGTAACGGATAAATACGGCGTCAGATGGTGGCTTTGCCTTTGAACTTGATGTTGGATAAAGTATTTATCTCGTTCCCAAGTTGTACTTGGGAACGTTCTCTTCTGAAGCTGCGCTTCAACTCCCCGTATGCCGCATGGCTAGCACTCCCATGCGCTCGCATTATGCAATCGCACAATCTGACGATGCCCACTCCGTGTTCGAGATTGATCCGCTCTCCGGCTACGGGCACGAGAGAGAAAGACGAAGCACAGCTTCGGAGAAACTGCGTTCCCAAGTGCAACTTGGGAACGAGGAAAAAAGAGCCAAACCTCACGACGAGCCAGGCTGGGCCGGACGAAGCGCGCTGTTCATGCGCTTGGCCTTGTTGGGGAAGCGAGCGCATCTTCAAATTCTTTAGGGAGTTCCAGAACGGTCTCCTCCCAGTGTGCTTCATCGGTGTCCATTTCGTAGGTTTTGTGTCCAAACGTCAGCGTCTTGACCTTCGGATCGTAGACCCAGTCTATAACACCGTCATAAGTCGGCACGTAGCTCAAATCCCACTTCAGTTTCTCCAGATTGAGTTGCTTGCATTCGAAGTATAGAAAGTTTCCGCTTCCGACTGGCCCGTAGAGATACACCTGCCACGGGTTTCCATCACTCGTCACCAGAATGTCGAGGAGTGTCTGGTGCTCGAACGTAACAGGAGGTTCCAACTGCTTGCTGCTATCGAAATGCCCGTCTGTCCAGACAATGGACTTGCCGTCCAGAAGGATGCCGTAGGGGTACCATTGCCTGCAAACAGATTTACCTCCCCCTCGCGCAACGGAAACGGCGTTTTGAAAAAAATAGAGTCGTCGTGTCGACGACAGCTGCTTATCGACAAACCATACCGTCGGCGGCAACTTTTCTCTCGCGGGGCTTCCCGGCAAGAGCTCGTCGAACATGTCCTGTTCACGGAGATCGCCGCTCTTGATGGAAGTCTGCGTGGGTATTCTCCTGAAGTTGAGTATTCCACCGAACGCCTCTTGGATATCTTGAAACGAGGCGCCCGAACTGAACCCATCTCGCACTGCGCACTGAATCGCGCGCTCAAAGCGGTTTGGCGTGCCGTCTGGGTCTTGTCCCCAATCCTGCTTAGCTGGGTCCGAGTCATATTCCTTGGCGGCTTTGTCCAGATCATCGCGCAGTTTCTTGAGCGCGCGAGGCAATAACACAGTCTTGGTTACGGCGGGGCGCTCGTTGGCCTCAATCCCATCCCCGGAAGGTACTGGCGTGTAACTGTGGAGCCACGGCAAACACCCCATAGCCACAAAACAGACCCCGACACCCATAACCAGTTGCCCCACTCGTCCTCGCATACTTCTTCCTCTTCCCTAGAGTTCCCTTCAAACGACAACAAAAGGTCATTCCCCCAGCGGGGGGACCTTGGCCTTTGCGTCTTGTGCGGGATCGGTCAAGAACGGATTGAACCGGCGCTCGATCGCCACGGTGGAGGCGGGCCCGTGGCCGGGATAGATGACGGTTGTGTCGGGTAACGCCAGAATATGCGTGCGCAGGTGCTCGATTTGTCGCCGCGCGTTGGCGTCCGATCCTGTTCCGCCCACCGCTCCGGCAAACAGCGCGTCGCCGGTGAAAACCGCGCCGTTGAAGTGGATGCAGCGCGCGTCGGGGGTGTGTCCGGGCGTGGCCAGAACGTGTCCGGTGCATCCGCCGACGGAGATCGCATAGTTGTGCTCCACGAAGCGCGCGCGCACGCCCCCGGGGTCCACACTGCCCGCGTAAACCGCCGCGCCGTACTTGTTGACCCACTCCTTGAGCGCGCCGCTGTGGTCGTAGTGGTCGTGGGTGATGAATATCGCCGCGAGCCGCAGCTTTTCGCGCTGAAGAAATCCTTCCACGGCCGGATCGAGCGCGGCGGCGTCGATCAGCATGGCCTCGCGCACGCGGTCGCATGCCACAACATACATGTTCGCCTCGTTCACGTCGGACAGAAACGCCTCGACGATCATCGCAACGCTCCTTCCAGGTTCACGTCGACGAACTTGGCTGTGCCGCGGCTCTTGGACAGGTTCGCGCCCGCAAGATTCGTCTTGCGGAACACCGTGCGCTCGATGTTGGCCCGGCGCAGATCGGCTTTGCTCAGGTTGGCGTTGCTCGCGCGCGCGTAGTAGAGGTCCGCGTCCGTGAATTGCGCCCCGACCGCAACCGCGCCGACAAGGTTCGCGCGCCGAAGATTGGCCCCGATCAGCCCCGCACCGGAGAGATCCGCCATGCCGAGCACGGCAAACTCCAGGTCCGCCTCGCGCAGATCCGCCTTTTCGAGCCGGGCGCCATCCAACAACGCGCCGCGCAGTTTCGTCCCGCGCAACGACGCCCGCGACAGATCCGCGCCGGACAGCCGCGCCTCGCTGAGATCGAGTCCGGACAAGTCGGCCCCGGAGAGGTCGACGCCCCGGAGCGTTGCGCCGCGACCCTTCCCCGCGCGCAGGGCCGCCAGTATCGCGTCGCGCGATTCGGCCAGCAGCGGCGGTTCGGGGAAACGTCTCATTGCGTATCTCCGCGCGTGAGCTTCGCCTCCATCCAGTCGGCGGAGAACGCCGCTTCCTTGACGGCCTCCTTCAGCGCGCGCGCGGTGAGCCCGTCGAGAGGAAGCAGCGCGCGCAGCACGAACATAGGTTGTTCGCCCTGCGCATCGACGGCGATCGCACAGCGCTGCAGTTCGAGATTCGTCTTGAGCGACCACAACGCCCCCGACTCGGTGTACGGGCCGCAGACACTGAGAACCCGCACCCAGGTTGCCCCATCTTTTCGGGTATACGCGTCGATAGAGACGGTTTGCGCGCGGTTCTCCGGAAGTGTGCAGCACACGCGGAATCCATCGCCGTTGGGTTCCACCGAGCGCGAGCCTTCCTTCGCGAGATCGGCGACGAGGTCTTTCAGACTGGGGGCGGAAGACGGCGCGGGCGCCGTATCGTTCACACGGGATGCTGCTTGCTTGAGCACCCGCTCGATGGCCATACGCACATCGACGTCCGCCTCATTCTTGTGCGCCGCGAGTGCATCGAGCGCTTTGCACGCGACCTGCCCCAACGCGTCCGCGGCATCGCGCCGCGTCACCCAACCTGCTTTCGTGTCCGCGAGTTGCGCGGAAGTCCTGGTAAGCCAGTCAGCCATGGTTCATCCTCCCTGTTCCCTATTGTAGCAGGGAAGACGGATGGGCGAAACCCCTTGTTTCATTCTCGCACCGGTAAAGACCCCTCGCATGCCTCGCCAGAAACAGAAAAACGTTGCATCTGGAGTCGCCAACGGAAATACTGTCGGGGCGCAGTCGGGTTTTCGATACGCGAGCGAAGCGCGCCTTGACCGCAAACGTTCGCGTCGCCACAAGGAAAGCCCAGCCGAAGGCCACAGGCCGCAGGAGTACGCGCGGATAGCAGATGCCAACGGTGGGCGGCTTTCCTTTTGGAGGCGTGAAGATCGAGTGATCGCCGTTTTCCGGCGAGGCGCAACACGTCGAGAGGAAAGCTGCATGAAGATTCATGAGTACCAGGCCAAGGACCTTTTCCGGGCATACGGCATTTGCGCCCCGCCCGGTATCGCGGTCAACACCCCGGAACGCGCGGTGCGTGCGGCGGAGAAATTGGGCCTTCCCGTGGTCATCAAGGCCCAGGTGCACGTCGGCGGACGCGGCAAGGCCGGGGGCGTCAAGCTCGCCCGCGCGTTATCCGAAGTTTCCACCCACGCCGAGCGCATCCTCGGCTTGCAGATCAAGGGTCTCCCCGTGCGCAAGGTGCTTGTCACCCCCGCCTCGGACATCGCCCGCGAGGTCTACCTCAGTCTGTTGATCGACCGCGGCACACGCAAGGCGGTGTTCATTGGCTGTGCCGAGGGCGGTGTGGAGATCGAAGTCACCGCCAAGGAGACCCCCGAGAAGATCCTGCGGCTGGAGGTTCCTGCGGCGGCGCTGCGCGCGTTGCCGGTCGAGCAGGCGTTGCCGTTTGCGCGTAAGCTATTTCCTGTGGAGGACCAGGCGCGGCAGGCGGCGGACATTATGGTCGCAGTGGCCCGGCTGTTCGCGGAAAAGGACTGCTCGCTGGTCGAGATTAACCCGCTCATCGTCGACAACCAAGGCCAAGTCGTTGCACTCGACGCGAAAGTGCTGTTCGACGACAACGGCCTGTTTCGCCATCCCGACGCGGTGGAACTGCGCGATATGGACTCCGAGGACGTGGACGAGCTGTCCGCGAAGGAAGACGGGCTGAGTTTCGTGCGCCTCGAGGGATCGATCGGGTGTATGGTGAACGGCGCGGGGCTGGCCATGGCGACGATGGACATCATCAAGCATTTTGGCGGATCGCCCGCGAATTTCCTGGACGTTGGCGGCAGTTCCAACCCGAAGAAAGTGGTTGCGGCGTTCAAGATGATCCTCAAAGATCCCGGCGTGAAGGTCATTCTCATCAACATCTTCGGCGGCATCACGCGCTGCGACGACATCGCGCGCGGGATATTGGCCTCGCTCGAGGAGTTCGAAGTGCCTGTGCCCATCGTTATTCGTCTAACAGGCACCAATCAGGAGGAAGGCCGGAAACTGCTCGAGGGCACGGACCTGCTTTTCGCGGACACGCTCGAGGCGGCGGCAATCAAGGCCGTAGAACTGGGAGGCCGGTCATGAGCATTTTGGTCAATTCATCGACACGCCTTCTGGTGCAGGGGATCACCGGCCGCGACGGGTCGTTTCACGCACAACAAATGCTCGACTACGGCACGAAGATCGTCGGAGGCGTGACGCCCGGCAAGGGCGGGCAGACGGCGCTGGGCGTGCCAGTGTTCAACACGCTGCGCGAGGCGGTGGACGCCACCGGCGCGGACGCGTCGGTCATGTATGTGCCTGCGGCGCATGCCAAGGCCGCGATGATGGACGCCGCCGAAAGTGGCCTCAAACTGCTCGTGGCGATCACCGAAGGAATTCCTACAATCGACGTGCTCGAGGCGTATGAAACCCTTTGCGCCAACGGCGTGCGGCTTATCGGGCCGAACTGTCCGGGCATCATCACGCCCGGCCAGTGCAAGATCGGCATTATGCCCGGCTGGATTCATCGCCCGGGCCGCGTGGGCGTCATCAGCCGCAGCGGCACCTTGACCTACGAGATCGTCAAAGAACTCACCGACGCCGGACTCGGCGAGTCGACCTGCATCGGCATCGGCGGCGATCAGGTCATCGGCAGCAATTTCGCGGACCTGCTCCCGATGTTTGAGGCCGATTCGGAGACGGACGCGGTCGTGATCGTGGGCGAGATCGGCGGGCAAGACGAAGTCGTTGCCGCAAAGTACTTTAAACAGCACATGACGAAACCCGTCGTAGCGTTCATGGCGGGGCTCACCGCGCCCCCCGGTCGACGCATGGGCCACGCCGGGGCCATCGTGGGCGGTGCGGACGATACCGCCGCCGCGAAGATCGAGCGGCTCGAGGCGGCGGGCATTCCCGTGGCGCGCGTGATCAGCGAGGTCGTGCCGCTGGTGAGAGAGCGCCTATAACATACGCCGAACGACACAGGTCCTTGACACGGCTATGGTTTGACGCGACAATACCTTCGGGGCTCGCTGTTGGCTGCTGGGCCCAAAGCGTCTCGAAAGGGAACCATGTCTTCACTCGAAGGAGACTCCCAGGCTGAGTCCCCGAAGAAACTTCGGACGTTGCGGGAACAGACAGGTGCCCTCGGTTCCGAAGGCGGCAAGCGCACGCCGGGTCTTTCGGCGCGCGCGGCGCTTGATGCGCTTTCGGCGCATATCGCAATTCTCGACGAACGCGGCAAAATCCTCGCCGTAAACCAGGCGTGGCGGAATTTCGCGCAATCAAACGCCCCTTCCTTCACGGGACTGCTTGAAGGGGCGAACTATCTCGACGTGTGCGACATCGCCGCCGGCCCCGATTCGGCAGAGGCGACGGAGTTTGCCGCGGGACTCCGCGCGGTGCTTCATGGTGAACGCGACGAGTTCGTGATGGAGTATCCCTGCAACTCACCCGAGGAAGACCGCTGGTTCATGGGACGGGTGACGCGTTTTACCGAAGGTGGACACACCTACGCGGTGGTGGCGCATGAGAATATCACTGAGCGCCGCCGGATGGAACAGGTGCTGCGCATCAGCGAGGAGCGCTATCGGACGGTTGTTGAGGACCAGACGGAACTTATCAGCCGTATACTCATGGACGGCACTATCCTATTCGCCAACGAAGCATATTGCCGTTTCTGGGGTAAGTCCGCCATCGATCTAATCGGCAACAAATGGCATCCTCTCGCGGTGCCCGAGGACTTGTCCCATATCGAACACCAGCTTACTTTGCTCTCTCCATCGCATCCTGTTGTGGAGGTCGAGAACCGGGTGCATGGCGCAGACGGCCAGATCCATTGGATGCACTTCATCAATCGAGGCCTATTTGACCGCTCAGGCCGTCTTACCGAAATCCAATCCGTGGGCCGCGACATCACCGAACGCAAATACGCGGAGGCCATCAAGGCCGCGCGGTTACACCTGCTCGAATTCGCGGTAACCCACTCTCTGCACGAACTCCTGGTCGAGACGCTCGATCAAGTCGAAATTCTCACCGACAGTAAGATCGGCTTCTACCATTTCGTCGAAGAAGATCAGATCACACTCTCGCTTCAGGCGTGGTCGACCGCTACGGCAAGAGACTACTGCACGGCGCAAGGCGAGGGGCTTCATTACCCGGTGAACGACGCTGGGGTCTGGGCCGATTGCGTACGCGAGCGCCGCCCTATCGTCCACAACGATTACGCCTCGCTTACGGGGAAAAAAGGCCTTCCGCCGGGGCATGCGGCGGTGGTGCGCGAACTCACGGTGCCTGTGTTCCGCGGCGGAAGAATCGTCGCCGTCTTGGGCGTGGGCAACCGCTCCAGCGACTATACGGAGCGCGATGTGGAACTCGTTGCGCGGCTCGCCGATCTCGCCTGGGACATCGCAGAACACCGGCGCGTCGAGGAGGCGTTGCACGTAAGCGAAGTACAATTGTTAGAGTCGACGCAGATCCTGGAAAGCATTCTCGATAATACTCACATACTCGCCTCGCTTCTCGATCCGCAGTTCAACATCGTCTGGGTAAACCGCGCTTTCGCGGCGGCGGACAGAAAAGACCCGTCCTTCTATAAGGGGAAGAACCACTTTTCTCTCTATCCAAGTGAAGCGAACCGGGCTATCTTCCAGCGGGTCGTGGATACCGGTGTTTCCCATTTTGTGGAAAACGACGCATTCGTCTACCCCGATCAATCCGAGCGCGGCGTCACCTATTGGGATTGGAGTTTGGTCCCTGTGCGGAACGTCGACAAGGCGGTTTCAGGATTGGTCCTCACGCTGGTCGAGGTTACCGCGCGCGTGCGTGCCGAGGAGGCCCGGCTGCAGCTTGAAACGCAGATGCAGCACGCACAGAAACTCGAGAGCTTGGGAATCTTGGCGGGGGGAATCGCGCACGACTTCAACAACTTGCTCGCCGCGATCCTGGGCAACGCGGATCTGGTGCTTCAGGATGAGGCGGCAACGCCCGTGATTCGCGAGAATGTGAGAGGCATCGTTGACGCTTCGAGGCGCGCCGCCGCGCTGACGCAACAGATGCTGGCCTATTCCGGCCGAGGCCGTTTCGTCTCCGAACCGATGGACTTGAATGAGACGGTGCGCACACTGGCGGATCTGTTGAAGGCTTCCATCTCGAAAAAGACCACGCTAACGCTCAACCTTGCGCCTCATTTGCCCTCCATCCAAGCCGACGCCGCGCAGATGCAGCAACTGGTGATGAACCTGTTGCTCAACGCCGCGGAATCGCTCGGCCCCGAACGCGGCGGTAACATTACCGTCACTACGACCCTGCGGCATTGTTCCAAGGAGGAGCTTGCGCGGACGTGCCTCCTCGAGCAAGCCGCGGAAGGCGTCTATCTTTGCCTTGAAGTGGTGGATACCGGATGCGGCATGGACACTGGGACATTGGACCGGTTGTTCGAGCCGTTCTTCACTACCAAGTTCACCGGGCGTGGTCTCGGCATGGCGGCCGTGCTGGGGATCGCGCGCGCTCACGACGCCGCAATCGCAGTCGAGAGCGTTCCCGGCGCCGGCACCACGGTGCGCGTCTACCTTCAACCCGTTCCCTCAACGTCTGCTGCGAGGACCTCCGCACGACCCGCTGCGCCCGCACCGGCCTCCGGCACGGTATTGTTCGTCGACGACGAGCCTTCCGTGCGCGATGTGGGCGAGCGCATTCTGCGTCGCTTGGGCTATGATGTGCTGCTCGCGTGCGACGGGATCGAAGCGCTGGAAGTGTTCGAGAAACATCAGGACCGCATCGTTTGTGTCGTGCTGGATCTCAGCATGCCTCGCATGGATGGCGAGGAGACGTTTCATCGGTTGCGGGCGCTCAATCCCGAATGTCCTGTCGTGTTGGCCAGCGGCTATCCCGAAGCGGAGATCGAAACACGGCTTGGGCCTCTCCATGCCACGGCGTTCATGCAAAAGCCCTTCGACATCAAAACGCTCGCCCTCAACATCGAGCGGCTTCGCGCTCTATAGCGACTACTTGTTGTAGATGGTCTTGACGTTATGCGCGGCGCCGAGCTTGCGGATTTCCGAGATCAACTCGGGGCGCTCGCCGTCGCGGCAGACCTCGCCGATGAGGAAGTATATGCGCTGGAACGCCCACTGACGCGCAATCTCCGCAGGCCCCGCTGAAGCCTTGCTGAGATCGGCTTTGAAAATCACCTCTTTCGATTTTCCGCCGGTTACTCCGGTTAGCCGCATCACGAACTCCTTGTCCTTGCGCGGATCGAAGCGCCCGTAAACGGTCATCGGTTTGCCCGCGTAGAAATCGAGCAGTTCGCGCGGATACACGGAATTGGGTTCGATGCCGCTGTAATTCGCCCGGCAATTGATCAGCACCGGCGCATCAATGCGGCCGCACTGCTTCGCGATCTCGCCGCTGTAGCGATCCAAGTCCTGAATCAGATAGGACTCGCCGCGATTGAGGTACGTGAGCAGATCGAGCAGATACGCGTTTACCGTGTTGCCCCCACCGAACGCGAAAACGGGCACGCGGCGCGCGTTGTCGGCGGTAAGCTCGTTGATAATCGTGCGCGCATCGATAAAGCCCTTGGTGGGGCGTCCGTCGGTAACGAGAATGACCATGCCGGGCATGCCGTTGGTGGGCGACTGCACAATCGGCTGCACCGCGCGGAACACGTCGGTCTCGCCGCCGGCTTTGAGGCCGGTCAAGAACGCCGTCGCCGCGGCTTTGTTATCCGGTGCCGCAAGGACAGGTTCCGGGCGGAAGAACGACGGCGTATCGCGGAAAACGACGACGTTGAAGCGATCCGTGGGGCGCAGTTGCGCAATCGTCTTGCGTAACCCCTCAGTCGCGAGATCGAGCTTGCGCTGGATAATACTGGCCGACGCATCGACGATGAACGTGACGCATTTGGGGATGGGTGCGATGTCGGCGTCCTTCTTGGGCGCGATGTGCAACCGGAAATAGCCCGGACCGCCATCCGCGGGGCGATAGGATTCGAGGCTGACGTCGACAAGATCGTCCATGAACGCGTAAGGGCGATCCTGGGAGATCTGCTCCTTCACCGCGACGCGTGCGCGCGGCTCGCTCTCGGGAAGGAGATTCGAATCGTCCAATGTGACGGGGCGTTCGAGAATAGGCTCCAGCGGTCCCGCGCTCGAAGCAGGCCCTGCGGCGTCGGAATTCATCGCGGCGACATTCGGCGCGAAATCCGGCGCTTGCGGGCGCAACACCAGCACCGCATTGCCCTCGCCGGGTTCGCCGCGCAGCGCCGGGTATTCGTTCTCGCCCACGATGCGCGTGGAACTCGGCGTTACGAGCCGCCGCGTGACCTGAATGTCTTGCCGCGCGCGCGCTTCGGAGATCTCGACGACCTGCGCGTCGACTTCCTTCAACAAGTCCGGTTGCGGCGCAAGGTCGTGCTGCCGCTCGAGCACATCGGCCGCCGCGCGTTCCGCCACCTGGGGAATGTCCACGGCTTGCGGCGTAAGAGAAGGCGCGGGCTGAATCCGCTCGCTCTCGCGTTTGAGCAGATCCTTCACCGACCCCGGACGGCTCGCGAGCGATTCGCTCTCCGCCTGCGCGGGTTCGGACGGCATAGGCAACGGAACGGCGTTGTCCCACAGTTCCACGCGGAACGGCACGGCCTTTTGCGCGCGGCCGGGGCCGGTGTGGGACATAAGGATGCTGGGCGCAACGGCCACGACGCCGAGATGCACGACGACGGACAGGGCGATGCTTACCGCCAGCCAGGTCCGCCGCTGCATGACCATGATAGTACCGTCCTTCTGCGCGTTACTTCAGTTCGGCCAGGCGCTGCGCCGCTTTGGGCGCCTGAGGACTCTTGGGGTAGTCCTGGCCGAGTTCCTGATACGCCTTCTTCGCCTGATCGGCGCGGCCCGCCTTCTCGTAGCACTGTCCCGCGCGCCACAACGCCTCGGGCGACAGTTCCTCGTGCAGGAACAGAATCGCGATGCGCATGTAATGCCGTGCCGCGTCCTCAAAATCCTGTTTGGCCTCGGCCAGTTCGCCCAACCGCAGACGCGCGCGCGCCGCCGTGTCGCCGGTGTTCGCGTTCGCCGCGTCTTCATACAACGCAAGCGCCTTGTCCACTTCCTTCTTCTTCTCGTGAAGCTGCGCCATGCGATAGCGCGCGTCCACCGCCGCCGCGCTCTGCGGCTTCAATTCGATTACCTTCTGATACAACGCGAGCGCCTTGTCCGCGTGACCGGCTTCGTCCTGACACTCGGCGATCTTGAAGCGCACCCGTTCAGGATTCGGGTACGAGGGTACCGCCGTCAGCAGCGTTTCGAGCATTTGCGCCGCGGCATCCCACTTCTTCTGATCGAACAGCCGTTGCGAGGCCCAGACATAGGTCGTCTCGTTCAGCGGTACGTTCGGAAACTCGTTCACCAAGCGCAAAAACAGATCCGCCGCGCCGTCGTAGTCCTTGGTCTCGTACCGAGCGAGCGCGAGGCCCTTGAGCGCCGGGCCTGTGAATGCGCTCGGCGGCGCGGCCAATGCGGCCTGATACTCCGCGACGGCCTTCACCGGGTCCTTGCCTTCGCGCAGGAGGTAATCGCCCGTGCGCAAGTGCGCCTCGGGCACGTTCGGATTCGACGGATACTTGCTCGCGAGCGCGCGGAAGGCGTCAGCGCTTTCCTTAAAGTTCTTCATATTGTGGTACGTCAGCGCGAGACGATACAGCGCCTCTTGCTCGGTTGTCGCGTCGGGTTTCCCGTCGAGAATGCTCTTGTACTTCGCAACCGCCTGGTCAAACGCCGCCGCAAAGAACTGCGCATCGCCCACGCGCATCACCGCCTGGCCCGTCAGCGGGTGTTCCGGGTACTGCTTGCCGAACGTCTCGAAAGCCTGCGCGGCCTCGGGGCTGCGTCCAAGCTGCGTCAGGCATTCGCCTGCCTTGAACAACGCCTCCGGGGCGAACTCGCTTTTCGGGAACTTTTCGAACACGGTCTGAAATTGCTGGTAGGCGGGTTCGAATGCGCCTTCCTGCGCGAGGAGTGATCCGAGTAGAAAGGCCCCATCGCCCGCAAGCGGCGAAGCGGGACTTGCCTGCAAAAACGCCTGCACTTCCGTCTTCGCTTCGGCCGGCTTTTCCGCGAGATAGAGCGCCCAGGCCAGTTTGCATTGCGCGCGCCCCGCGAACTCGCTGTTCGGGTATTTCCCCATCACCGCGCGATACGCGGCGACAGCCTGGTCGTATTGCTTCTGATCTTGCAGGCAATTGGCCTGAAGATACTGCACGCCCGCCGCGCGCTCCGATGTCGCATACTTGGCCAGGAACTCGCCCGCCGCCGCGCCCGCTTCTGGGTATTTCTTTGCGTGGTAGAGCGCCCACGTCAGCCCATAGGCGGCACGTTCCGCGTAATCCGAATCCGGGAATTCCTTCTTCAGTTGGTCGTAAGCGGCTGCGGCCTGCTCAAACCAACCGACCGCGTCGTAGGCCTCTGCGGCGCGGAAACGACTCTCGCGGCGCAACGCGGCCGGCGCGCCCGCGTTCTCCGCCACCGCCGAAAACTCGACCGCCGCGTTCTGCCCTTGGTTCAGCGCGAGCTGCACAAAACCGAGTTGGTAGCGCGCATACGGCGCGAGCGGATCCGCGCCAAATTCCTGCGCAATGCGTGCAAACGCCGCCTGCGCCGCGGGGTAGTCGGTTTTCTCGTAGCGGATCTTGCCCAATTCATACAGCGCCCCGGCGCGCACATCGCCTGGCGCATCGCTTGTCGATAGCGGTTCGAGCGCCGCGGCAGCCTCATCGGCCTTGCCGAGGCGATGCAGCAGTTCCCCGCGACGCAACTGCGCGCGCGCGCGCTGCACCGCATCCTTGCCGATTGCGAGAAACGCATCAAATGCCGCGAGGGCAGGTTCATTGTTGCTCGTGGCGTATTCCGACTCGCCCAGGCGATATTGCGCGGCTGCGGCCTGCGCGCCTTGCGGATACGCCTTGAGGTAGGCGCGGTATTCGGTGGCGGCTTCGCGGTAGAGTCCGCGCAAGAACAGGCCGTTGGCAAAATCGAATTGCGTCTGATCCGGCGACGGCGCGGTGGCGAGGGGCGGCGCGGCGTTGCTTTCGGCCGGGGCCGTCGGCAGCAGCGGTAAAGCGTCGAGCGGCGCGGGTGCCTGCGCGAAGGCTGCCGCACTCATCAGGCATGCCGCGAGCGCGGCTGTCCACCGCGTCCGGCTCATTTCCTCGGCTCCTCTTGCACAGCCGCGAACGAGACGTTCTGGATGTCCGCGTTCTTGCAGCAATTGAGCACGTCGATGGCGCGGCCCAACATCGCCTCGCGATCGCCGCGAATAATCACCGCGCCGCCCGGGAAATACTCCGCGACGCGGTTCAGCACGTCTTGCAGTTCGCCGATGGTCATTTCGCGATCGTTGAGCACGATCTTGCCGTCGTTGCGCAGGTTGATGAAAATTTCGCCGCGCGTGCGTTGGTTCTGCACGGCGGCATTCGCCGTGGGCAGCTTGATGTCGATCTCGCTCTCGATCACCGCATACACCGATGTGGTCATAAAGAACACCAGGGTGATAAACACAATGTCGATCAGCGGCGCGAACGGAATGCCCTCTTCGCTTTCGAAGGCTTTCTTCCCGATCCGCATTACGATTCCCTCCGCGCGAGGAGTTCAATGGCTTCGGTGGCTTGCGATTCGACTTCCGAGATCACGCGCAGCACGCGTCCGCGCAAGTAGTAGTAGCAAATCATCGCGGGAATCGCGACGATGAGGCCCGCAGCGGTCGTCACCATCGCCTGCGCCACCCCGTTCGCCACTTCAATCGTCTTGACCTGGCTGTCGTCGTAGGCGATCGAGCCGAAGGCGTTCATCATGCCCCAGACCGTGCCCAGGAGTCCCAGCAGCGGCGCGATAGTCCCGACGTTGTTCAGGTACGAGATGCGCTGCCACAGTGCCGTCGCGCCGCGTTCGCCTTCGCTTTCCATGGCTTCCTGGATCACGTAGCGGTCATGGCCGTGCATTTTCAGGCCCGCCTGCAACACGCGCGCAAACAACTCGTCGCGCCCTTCGCACATGCGGTACGCTTCGCGGATCTCGCCAGCTACGATCTGGCCGTGTACGCGTTTGATCAACATCGGCGGCACTTCGCGTGCCGGCGTGATCGTGAACAGACAATACACGCCCAACGCCAACCCGATGACGCTGATCGCGCCGATCACCCATAGGATAACCCCGCCCGCCCGCATCATGTCGGCGACGGTCATGCGCGGTGCCGGTCCCACCCCGCTCAGCACGTCGCTGGCGGTGTCCGCGGCCGAGGCTTGTGGCGCAACCGTTGTTTCGGCGGCCGGGGCGGCCTCCTGGGCAAACGCTCCGCTGCCCAGTCCTGCAACCACTAGCAGCGCCAACGCCAACGCGGGCCATCGTTTGAGGGCCATGTCGATTCGCTCCTTTCGTAATCCAGCGCCGAACAGGACGTATCTTGCGCAGGAAGAACTCCCTTGCGTTCGTTAATTCCCGTATTCCCGGAAAAGTTGCAGTTTCCGGGCTATTTTCCCTTCAGTCTAATCGTGAAACGATTGTCGCCCGTCTTGAGGGCCACGCGCGCAAACAACAATTCGGGCGCGAGAATCTTCACGTCACTCACCCCCACGCTTTCGCCGGGGCGATACAGGCTAAAATCCTCCCAGAACACCAGACCGTACGGCATGTCGCGGTCACTCTTGACGGTCACTTCGATTTCGCGCGACCAACTGTACTGGATGTTATGCACGAGCCGCGGAATGGGCATGTGCCGCTCCATATAGAAATCGCGGGTGTCCCACGGTTTCGCGTAGTTGCGCAGACAAATCGGATCGGCCTTGCCCTCGATGAACATCATCTGCGCCTCGCGGTCGTAATACAGAAAGGTCTTGGGCCACGGGCCTTCCGGCGTGTTCCACATGTAGTCGCGATTACGCCGCGGCGTGGGCGTGTCTTCCCAGAGCATGTACGAAGGTGCGGTCGTCTCGTAGTGTTCGCGGTAGAGACGCGCCGCCTCCGACAACGTCAGGCTGCGCGCATGCGGCATGACGCGCTCGGCGAATCCGCGCAGCATGATCGCCGCCTCCTGCGCGTCTTCTTCCGTGTAGCACTGGAACGCGGGCGTGCATTCCATCTCGTGCGCTTCCTGATGCTGCAGGAGGAAGATCTCGCGGTTGTAGCGCTTATTGCGGATGTAGTTGTCGGCGAGTCCGTTCCAGTAATCGATCTGATCCCATGAACAAATGCCGCCGCGCGCCACGTCATTCGGATCGGTGCTGTAAAGACACGGATTGCCGCTCTGGAACCCCTTGAGCAGGTCGCGTGCGGTCCACTCCATGCCGATCACGCCGCGGCCTTGCGCCGGGCGCAGTCGATCGTCGCGGTCCATGTAATAGAACCCCCACGGGCAGCCGCGATCGGTGACATTGTCGACCTCGATCTGCTCCCAGGAGAAGCCCCATAGTCCCTCGAAACCCAGATCGGCGACGAGTTGCGCAACGCCCGGTTTCGCGTGACCCCAGCCCGCGACCGTGCATTGCGCCCACGGCAACGCCTTGTGCACCGCGTCGCGCTCGCGCTCGATAGCGACGCGCGGATCGGGCCCCTCAACGCCCTTCGGCAGATGCAATGCGACGTCGTCTCCGTGGCATTCGTGCCAGCGCGTGAGTTCGTCGGCGGCGACGCGCGCGGAGTCGGCACTGACGAGCCACGTGATCTTCACGCCAAGCGGATGCAGCGTGTCGGCCAGAAGGCGCATGCCCTTTAGGCAGGTCTGTCCGTCGCGATACAACGCGGCGGAACTCGCAAAAAGATAGTACAACTCTCCCATCGCACGATGCCTTTCCTATTGCGTTGTCGCCCCGGCTACTGCGCAGCGAGACTCTGCGCGGCGTCGGCGGCGATCCTGGATATAGCCTTGTTCATCGCGGCGGCGAGCGCGGCTGGGCCTTCGCCGTCGATGGGTTCCGAGGCTGAAAACTTCTTTGAGAACAGCGGCTCATTCGACCCGCTTCTCACGGCATTCAACTCGATTTCACACAGCGCCTGCGCCGGTTCGCCGTCTTTCCCGCGTACTTCCTCAAAGCGGCGCAGTTCGCCGTTGACCACAACATACGCTTCGCTTGACGTCGGCAAACTAGACAGCACGTTGCGATAGCGCTGCGTTGCGCCGGCGGCGTCGCGCAGCACCCGCGACAGCACCGCGCGCGGCGTCTCGGCCCACGTCGCGCCGATGTAGAATCCCAGCGAGCCGTCGGGATTAAGATAGGCCATGCGTTCGTTGTAGAGCGGACTCGACAGGAGATCGCGCAGCACCAACGACTTCTCCGAAGGCTGCGCTGCAGCGATGTTCATTTCGGGGTGCAGGGTATAGAGGGTGATCGGCTTATAGCCTTGCGTGATACAGCCCGCCAACACCAATGCCAACAGCACGATCGCGATACGCATGGCGTCTAGTCTCCTTTCGGAACGGCGCGCCCGCGGATGAGCGCGGCCGGGTCTTGGTTGAGGTAGTCGACCAGCGTGCGGATGCTTTCGAGCGTCGCCTGCAACGAGGTCAAGGTTTCGCGCAACGAGTACTCGACATTGTCCGTGCGCGCGCTGATGCCCTGTGCGGTTCCGTTCACTGTGTCGAGCGTCGTCGAGAGGCGTTGCAGCGCGCCACTGAGATCGACGAGCGCCTTCTGAACGTTTTGCTCGGTCTGCGCCAATTGCATCGGCTCGATCTTCGCCTGCAACGTCTTAACCAACGTGTTCGCATCGTGACTCAGCACCGACAGGTCTTCCGTCAACTTGGTGAAGTTCGCGATGCCCGGCTCGGCCTTGTCGGTCAGGCGCTTGAGGTCTTCCTGCGCGGTCTCGACAAAATGCCGTGCGTCCGTGATTAGCAGACCGGAATTCCGCACAATCTCCGTCAGTTCGCCTTCCTTGACGCCCTCAAGTCCTTTGCGAATCTGCTGCGCGATCGCGCGAATGTCGTCGATTAGTCCCTGCGCTCCCTGGATCTGCGTCAGGAAACTGGTCACCAGCGATGGGCTGTTCGGGATACGGCTGCCCGGCGCGAGCCGAGGCGCGGTGGCGTCGCCGCCCTCGAGCGAGACCGCCATCATGCCCGTGGCGAGACTGTAGATCACGAGCTTAGCCGTGACCCCCTCGTGCAGTTCGACTTTGTCCGGGTTGATTCGCACGTCCACGTGCGCCAGGCCCTCGTCCGTTACGCGGATGCCGCTGACCTTCCCGACGGGCACGCCTTTGAACTCGATGATCGACCCCTCATTCAGCCCGAGGATTGACTCGTCGAATTCGATCCAGTACCGCACGTCGCGGCCTTGGCCATAGCCTGAGATGAAGAACAGCAGTCCACCCAGCACCACGACGTTGAGGAGCAAGAAGACTCCGACTTTTGTTTTTTGCGCCCTTGTCGCCACTCTTGTGCCCTTCCTCAGACGTTTCGCTGCGTGATGAACGCATCCGCTTTGCGCTCGAAAAATTGCCGCACCCGCGGAACTTCCGCGTCGGCCGCCTCGGCTGAAGTCCCGAAAAAGACCACTTGTCCTTTGTCCAGCATCAGGATGCGGTCGGCAATCTTGCGGATCGAGTCCAATTCGTGCGTTACGATGACAAATGTTATACCCAACAGCCGTTTCAGGTCGAGTATGAGGTCGTCGAGGCCCGCGGCCATGATCGGATCGAGGCCCGCCGACGGCTCGTCGAAAAACACAATGGGCGGATCGAGCGCGAGCGCCCGCGCGAGCCCGGCGCGCTTGCGCATACCGCCCGACAACGCGTCCGGAAGGACGTGCTGCGCGTGACCCAGTCCTACCAAGCTGAGTTTGAGGCGCACGATGGCGTCGATGATCGCCTCGTCGCGCAGGCCGCCGTATTCACGTAGAGGCAACGCCACGTTTTCGCCCACCGTCATCGAGTTGAACAAGCCGCCGCTTTGAAACGCGATCCCGATCCCGCGCTGGACCTCCGCGAGGCCGTCTTCGTCGAGCACGGTGATGTCCTGCCCGGAGTACAGCACCTGGCCGGAGGTAGGGCGCAAGAGGCCGGTCATGTGCTTAAGCAAGGTCGTCTTGCCGCAGCCGCTCGCGCCGATAATCACGAAGATGCAGCCCGTATCGACGGTCAGGCTCACCTGATCGAGAATGAGCTTCTCACCGTAATGGGTCGTCAGTTCGCGTATCTCGAGAATGGGCGCGTCCATACTGTCCCTAACCCAGCACGTAGTAGAAGATCGCCGCAAACACCATGTCCACGACGACAATCATGAAAATGTCCATCACGACCGCGCGGGTCGTCATCAATCCCACGCCGCGCGAGCCGCCTTGCACGCGCAGGCCGTTGTGACACCCGACGAGCACGATGATGTTCGCAAAGAAGAAACTCTTGAGAAATCCCTGAAAGATATCGCCCAGTTTCGCCGCGTTCAGCGTCTGCGTCATCCACTGATCGACCGTGAAATCGAGGACGAAATGGCCCCAGATCGTCCCGCCAATCACGCCCATGATCATGCCAACGCCCGTCAAGCACGGCAATACAATGACCAAGGCCAGCAACTTGGGCGCGATCAGAAACTGGCTAACGTTGAGCCCCATTCCCCGCAGGGCGTCGATCTCTTCTTGCACCTGCATCGTCGCAAGCTCCGCGGAGATCGCCGCGCCGGTCCGCGCCGCCACGACGACCGCCGTCATGATCGCCGCCAGTTCGCGGGCGAAACCGATCATCACGAGGTTCGCGACGTAGAGATCGAGCCCCACCTGCCGCAACTGCGCGGCGGACAACATCGCGATGGTCAGGCCGAGCAGCAAGTTCATCATCGCGACGATCCGCACTGCGCGCACGCCCATCTCGCCGATCTCGTCCACGAGCAGATTCCAACGAAAACCGCGTCCCTCGATCGGCGCGAGCAAGGTCCAATACACCGCCTCGACGACCAGCTTCATGAAGTCCCGTGCTTCGTTCTTCACGCCGATTACGGTGTCCGCCACGCGGTTCATGAATCCGCCGCTGCGCTCCGCTTTATGCCCGGAACTCTCGAGCGCGGGCTGCATCATGCGCAAGAATTCGGCGATCTCGCCTTCCTGCCCCTCGAACCGGCACGTCGCCCCGCGCATGCGCGCGTGGTCGGCCGCGCGCATAATCCACGCGCCGCCGAGCGAGTCCATCACCTTCGCGGCACTGAAGTCGAGCACGAGCACGTCGTCCGGCGCGAGGTCGTGCGCCTCCAGCGATTCAAGCAGGGCATGGCCGGTGTCCTGATCGAGACGCTCGGGACATTGCACACGCTTTTCGCTCATGGCGTCTCTCCCCGCGCCAACGCCTCGAACTCTTCCTCCGTCAACACACGCACGCCGAGGTCGCGGGCCTTCGTCAGTTTCGAGCCCGCGTCTTCCCCAGCGAGCAGGTAATCGGTCTTCGCACTGACACTCGACGCCGCGCGTCCGCCGAGTTCCTTGATCCGCTCCTGGATACTCTCGCGCGTATAGCCGCGCAACGTGCCCGTCACGACCAGCGTTTTTCCTGCGAACGGTTTGGGACCCGTCGCCGCCGCACGCGCCGCCGTAAAGTTCAGCCCGTGCTCGCGCAGGGCGTCGAGAAGCACGCGGTTCGCGGCGTTATCAAAAAAATCACGCAGACTTTCCGCCACCGCCTCGCCCACCTCGGGCACAGTGCACAACTCCTCGGGGGTCGCCGCCATCAATCGGTCCATCGCGCCAAACTGCGCCGCGAGCAACTCCGCCGTGTGCGCGCCGACATGGCGAATGTTGAGCCCATGAATGAGCCGATGCAACGGGCGCTGTTTGCTCGTTTCGATCGCCGAGACAAGGTTCTGCGCGGATTTCGGGCCTAGACGCTCGAGTCCCGCCAACGGCGCGGCGCGCAGGGTGTAGAGATCCGCAGGCGTGTTAACCAACCCAGCATCCACAAGCTGCTCGATCAGCGCAGGGCCAAGTCCTTCGATATCCATCGCGCCGCGGCTCGCAAAATGGCGGAGGCGCTCCTTCACCTGCGCAGGGCACGCCACGTTCAAACAGCGCAAGAACACGCCTTCGGGATCTTGACGCACCGTCCCGCCGCACGCGGGACACGCCGTGGGTGGAGCAAACGGCTTGGTGTGCGCCGGACGCGCCTCGGGCACGTGCCGCAGCACTTGCGGAATGATTTCGCCCGCCTTCTGGATCTCGACCGTGTCGCCCACGCGGATGTCTTTGCGCGCAAGGTCTTCGAAATTATGCAACGTCGCGCGGCGCACTACCGTGCCCGCGAGGTGCACCGGCTCCATTTCCGCGACGGGCGTCAGCGCGCCGGACTTCCCGACTTGCACGGTGATCGCGCGCACCACCGTCCGCGCCACCTGCGCCGGAAACTTATACGCGATCACCCAACGCGGCGACTTCGACGTTGCGCCGAGCGCACGGCGCTGCGCGGCGTCATCCACTTTCACCACAAGGCCGTCGATCTCGAATTCGAGTGTGTTACGCTTCGAATCCCACGCTTCGCATAGCGCGAGCACCTCGTCGATGCTGTCGCACCGCTGATAAAACGGATTCACAGGAAACCCGTACGCTTCAAGTTGCCGCAGTGTTTCCGCATGCGAACTGAGTTCCACGCCCTCCAACGGCGCGATGTCGTACACCGCGATATCCAAGCGTCGGCGCGCAGTCACTTTGGGGTCGAGTTGCTTCAGTGTGCCCGCCGTCGTGTTGCGCGGGTTCGCCAACGGCGGTTCGCCCTCCGCTTCCCGTTCCGCGTTGATCCGCTCAAGCTCGGCGTGACGCATGTACACCTCGCCGCGCACCTCGAGCACCGCCGGGGGATTGCCCGTTAACCGCAAGGGCAACGTCTTGATCGTTCCGACATTCGCCGTAACGTCATCGCCCCGCTGGCCATCGCCGCGCGTCGCCGCGCGAACATAGCGGCCTTTCTCGTACCGCAGCGACACCGCGACGCCGTCAATTTTTAGCTCTACAACGTACGCCGGGCGCGCGCCCGGGGGCAACGCCTTGCGCACGCGCTCGTCAAATGCGCGGACCTCCTCGGCGCTGTAGGTGTTGTCGATGGATAGCATCGGCACGGCGTGCTCAACCGTCACAAACCCTTCGATGGGCGCGCCGCCCACGCGCTGGGTCGGCGAGTCGGGCGTGCGCAACGCCGGGTATTCGGCCTCGAGTTCCTGCAACTCGCGCAGCAGCGCGTCGAACTCCAGGTCGGAAATCTCCGTGCGCGCCTCGATATAGTAAAGGCGACTGTGATGCTCGAGCTTAGTGCGCAGCTCCGCCGCCTTCTCCACAACGGGGGGCGGAATCTCGTTTGATGGATAGACCATGCGCGGATTATACCGAACCCGCGGCCCATTTCGGAATGCGTGTGGTGCGTTTGCGTTGAAACGACGGGAGGGGCGCTTTCCGGCCCCTTCGGCAATCGACCTACTCTACAAAAACAGCCCGCTGATGCTCTCGCGGTCATGAATGCGGCGGATAGCCTCGGCAAAGAGCGGCGCGACGGACACCATCTCGATCTTGGGCGAGAATTGCACGGGCTGATTCTCGACCGTGTCGGTCACCAGCAACATCTCAATGGGCGACGCGTCGATGCGCTCCATCGAGCCCGCCGAAAACACCCCGTGCGTCACCGCCGCGCAGACCCGGCGTGCGCCCCGGTCGCGCAGTTTGTGCGCAATGTCGATCAGCGTGCCGCCGGAGATCGTGAAATCGTCCACCACCAGCGCGTCGCGCCCGGCCACATCGCCAATAATGTGCAATATCTCGGCGTTTTCGTCGTGGCCCTTGCGCTCCTTGTCGCCGATCGCCAAGGGCGCATTCAGAAACGTCGCGAACTGACGCGCCTTGCGGATGAAGCCGCTGTCCGGCGACACCACGACCACGTCGTTGGCCATGTGCTCGCGCGCCGCCGCGCCCAACGTCTTCCACGCATACAGATCGTCCACGGGAACCCGAAAGAAACCCTGGATCTGGGAGGCGTGCAGGTCCATCGTCACCACCCGGTCCGCCCCCGCGGCCTCGATCATATCCGCGCATACCCGCGCGCGAATCGACACCCGCGGCTCGTCTTTCTTGTCGCCCTTGGCGTACGAGAAGTACGGCATCACCACCGTAACTTTGTCCGCGCTCGCGCGCTTCAGCGCGTCGATCCAGAAAATGAGTTCCATGAACTTGTCGTTGGCGGGGTAGGCGGTGGACTGCACGATATACGTCTCGCGGCCCCGGACGTTCTCGAGCACGCGCACAAAGGTGTTGCCCTCGGAAAAGTGGAAGACCTCGGATTTGCCCCGGGGAACCCCCAGGCACGAACAGATACGGTCGGTAAGCGTCGGACTGCCGGTGCCGCCAAAGACCAGAATCTCTTCCCGCTTCATGCCGTCCCCTCCTCTGGCAACCTCAGCATAGCAGACAGAAGCCCAAAGGGGTAGGCCTTCCCCAAATCGCCGGATAACTTTCAGAAAAAACGTCAGGGGCGTTGTGTCGCGGAAAGATCTTGCCTCTAATCCGCGAAGCGGATGACAGAGCGTAGCCCCGGGTGGAACGGAGCGGCGTAGCCGCGAAGTGGAACCCGGGGGATGCTCCCCCAGAGAAAAGAACCCCGGAACGGGGTGTTAGAAAATGGAATACATCTCCAAGAAGGCGACTCTCACACCCGCTACGCGGGTTTTTCGTTTGGAAGGCGCTAACCCAGGGTTCCGCTTCGCTCCACCCTGGGCTACGTTCTGTCATCCGCTTCGCGGATTCAGCACGCTTGCGCCAGACCCGCCTTTCGCCGCAAGAACGTTTACGCCAACCGCGCGGGAGATTGCAGAATCCCTCGTGCGGGCACCGCACAGGCACCCATCGGGTGCGTCCCTAATACCTACCTTTGCTTGAACAATTAGGACTTGCCCAAAACACCTCGCTTTACCCGGCGATTGGGCCCTCGTCAAGACGGCACGTTGACAACCGCCCCGGTTTGGTGCGAAATGAAGACATGGCGGACATTCACGACAAACTCAAGGGACTGCTGGCGTCCGGCGGCATTATGGCCGGAAACGACTGGAAGAACCGCATCTCGGAACTCCAGGAGAAGCGCGCCGCGGGCACGTTCGAGATCGATCAGGTCGTCCCCGGCCGCGTGGTGGGCGAGGACGACGACGCGTTCTACCTCGTTCAGGAGGATTTCCCGCTCGATACCCCGCGCGGCTGCGTCACCCTCGGCGAGGCCCTCGAGGCGGCCCCTGAGCACATCTCCCTCGGCGCGTGCGACGAGACCCTGGCCGATTTCGATGCCCGCCGGGCGGTCTTTGTCGACGCAGAAACGACCGGGCTCGCGGGCGGTTCAGGAACCTTGGCGTTTCTCTTCGGGCTCGGCTATTTCACCGAGACCGCGTTCCGGGTCGAGCAGTGCTTCTTGCGCGACTACTACGAGGAGGAGCCGATGTTGCACTACATCGCCCCCTTGCTCGAACGCTTCGATACGGTCGTCAGCTACAACGGCAAAAGCTTCGACATGCCGTTGCTGCGTACCCGCTTTATCGCCAATCGCACCCCCTTCCCCGTGCCGGAAGTGCGCCAGTTGGACCTGCTTCACGTGGCCCGGCGCTTCTTCAAGCTCCGCGTCAAGGATTGCAGTCTCTCGAGCATCGAACGCACCGTCTTGGGCGTGGAACGCCATGGCGACGTGCCGGGCTGCGATATTCCCGACCTTTATTTCGACTACCTCCGCACCCGCGACGCCCGGCGGCTTGACCGGGTCTTTTACCACCACCAATGCGACATCATTTCGCTTGCCGCCCTTACCGGACACATGGCGCGCTGCGTCAGCCACCCCGAAGGAGACGGATTCGACCACGCCGAGGACCGCCTGTCGATGCTTCGGGTGCAGTTTCGTCTAAAGCGATACGAAGAAGTTCTTAGAATCGGCCGCCGTCTCCTCGAAGACGGACTCCAAGGCGACCTCCTCCGAGAATGCCTCGAAAAAATGGCCGCCGCCGCAAAACGAAGTCAAAATGCGGAAGAGGAGAAATCCTCCCTGGAATATCTGGCCCGGGACTTCCCTGAGCACATTGAAGGCCAGATTTCCTTCGCAAAGTTCTGCGAACACCGCCTGCGCGACCTCGCTCGAGCGGAGCAGATCTGCGCCGTAACCCTCGAACGCCTCGAAATCCGGGAGGCCCTAGGCCGCCTGGCCCCCTTTGAGTACCCCTACCTCTCCGAAATCCGCCGTAGACTCGACCGCATCCGCGTGAAACAAGAGAGAGGACGCCCAAAGGACGGGGCCGAGTAACCGGGGCGCGTGTAAGCCAACAGCCTACCCGAATAAGATCGTTGACGCCTACACAAATACGTGGTAGCATGACTACGCAATTGGGGTGACAGGTGTCGCGCTTTGGGGATTGTGGCTGCTGGATTACTCATCTTTCCTACCCTGGAGTCCACCTGTCTAACAACAAGAGGGAGTGGGCGTATGTACAGGGGTAGATTTTGGCTAGGTCTGGTGGCGGGGGCGTTACTGTGGTTGTCCGCCGCGCCGTGTTTGGCCGACATAACCGAGGAGATGTACTGGGACGATCGGTTTCCCGCGAGTTTCCAAGGCGAGATATCCTGTACAACGCGGGATGATGCCGGAAACGTCTACGTTGGGGGCTACTTTGGCAAAATAGGGAATATTGAGGCGGCAAGCGTCGCCATGTGGAACGGGACCACATGGCTTCCGCTGGGCGAGGGGCTTAGTCAGGGCAACATCAAGGCGATGGCGTACCACGAAGGCGCGCTCTATGTCGGCGGATCTCTATATTTCGCGCACGCGCTTGACGGAGTGTACGGGGGAAAGATTGCCAAGTGGGAAAATAACGAGTGGTCGTGGGTGGCGGGTGGACTGCGGGATTCAGAAGTGTGCGCGATCGCCTTCTCGCCCTCAGGGGACCTTTACGTCGGCGGTCGGCTCTTGGGTAACATCGCAACCTGTGGCATCGCGTGTCTCCCCAAAGGAGGCACAACGTGGACTCCTGTAGCCTATCTGGGTGGGTACAGCACGATAAATACCCTTGCCTTCAATGCGGCGGGAGATCTGTATGTTGGGGGTATGCTGCTGGCTGACTGGGGAGCGACGCAGGCATCCAATCTCGATCTGGTCGATATCGACGCCAACACTCGGACTATTCTTCCTGTCACGGGCGAAGTACGTGAAATCAAAGTCCTTCCGTCGGGAAACGTATACGCCGTAGGCGAGATCACGATGGCAGGCGGCGTCGCCGCGAACGATGTGGTCATGTGGGACGGAACTACGTGCTTACCGGTAGGGCCCGTGGGGACAAACACCACCGAAAGCACACTCAATACGCTGGAACTCGATGGGGCTGGTGCTTTGTATGTTGGGGGCGATCTTCAGACTAGAGACGGGGTCACGGTTCGAAACGTTGCGAAATGGGACGGCACTTCCTGGTCGGCCGTTGGAGGCGGGCTTTGTTACCGTTGGAAGAAGGATGCAAGTACAAGTGGCGGAACCGGAATTGTCAAGAAGCTGCTGTGGTGCGGGGACATGGGTCTATGCGCGGTAGGGGCATTCACCTCTTCGGGAGAAGTATCAACCGAGGGGTTCGCGACATGGGATGGAACCGCGTGGAAAGCGGGCTATACCGGCATGAATAGGTACGTCGGTGATCTTTCAGTAGACGGTCTTGGGAATCTCTACGCGGCGGGGGCCTTTACCTCAGCGGGCAATGTTCCAGCACGGAATGTCGCCAAGTGGGATGGAAACGCCTGGTCCATGCTCGAAGGAAACGGGCTTCAGCTCTACTCGTTGTACGGGGATAAGCAAGTATACAAAATCGTCGCAGATAGCATGGGAAATCTTTACGCCGACGGTCTTTTTGTCGATCCCGCTTCCCCCCTGACGGTGCCTATCGCCAAATGGGATGGGAACGCATGGACTGCGGTGCCGGATGGCAGCAAACCGGGCTACACAACGTCCGGGATTGGCGTAGACAGCGAAGATGTCTTCTATCGAGCGGGACCCAACGGCTACTACTTGGGCAAGTTCGATGGATCCACCTGGTCACAGCTCGGCTCGGGGCTAGGGGGTAGTCCCTATAGGGTTTGTTTCGACCCGCACGATAATATCTATGTTCTGTGCCACCGCTGGGCCGGGACCTACAAAGAAGCATACGTCGGCAAGTGGAACGGCTCTTCTTGGGTTACCGTCGGGGCGGCAGCGGCTGGGGGTGATATTTCTGCAATTGCCACCGACAACAGCGGAAACGTCTATGTTGGCGGTGCTTTCACCGCCATAAACGGCGTGCCTGCCAACCACGTCGCGAAGTGGGATGGACAGGCGTGGCACGCGCTCGGCACTGGCACAGCAGACCCGATTCATGGAGGCGCTGTTCTTGCGCTGGCGGTTGATCACCGTGGATATCTGTACGCGGGGGGCCTTTTCACAAGTGCAGGCGACGTTTCTGCAAATCATGCCGCAGTATGGAACGGAAACGAGTGGGCCCCGGTCGGTTCCGGATTTGACCAGCCCGTGTACGCCATCGCCACAGCTGGGAATTGCGTGTATTTTGGCGGTGACTTTACCTCGGCGGGCGGGCAGCCCTCGGGGTATATTGCCGCACTGCGGCCAGCGGTAAACGTAAGCGAACGCGTCGTCACCGCATCGCCGGGCGCTATCACGCTCGGTAACGACCCGGGTGGATTCCTTAAGCCGGCGCTTCAGCTTGCGGCGGACACGATAGTCTTGTATGGCGGCGGGCTGCCCGTGACGCTTACAATGGACCGTGCGGACGAGATCTGGGTTGGCGGGAAACGGGTGAACGGCGCGGTAACGATTGGGCCCGAGGGCGTGCAGTTTGCTGGGGGTGGCGCGACGTTGCGCGTGGAGTTTAGCGAGGATGACGTGGCGGCGTACGGCGTGCCGTATACGGACTTCCGGGCCGTGCGCTTGGCGTACCCCGCCGGATACCCCGCGGACAAAACGGCAACGCTTGTCTCCTCACTCGGGGCGGCAGTGCCGGTGCCAATTCGTATCGAAAACGGACGGCAAATTTACGCGATTACGGTGCCGATTAGCGGCATTTCCTCCACCTATGCCGCCGTTCCTGCGAGTCTAATCACGACCGAGCCGTTGGCGATCATTACAAATAGCGGGGCGGATTTCACAACCAACGCCGCGACGCAGGTTCTCTCGGGCACGTGCGGTTTCGCGACGGTCGCCATCAAGGTAAACGGGACGACTACTGGAGTAACCTACACGGCGGGCAGCGCAAGTTGGAGCTACTCGGGCACGCTGAGCGAAGGGGCGAACACGTTCGACGTAACTGCGGAGGACGGCGCGGCGAACGTGACCGGACCGGTGTCGATCACGGTGACGCTGGACACGATTCCCCCGAATGCCCCGCTGGTCACCCCGATGCCCTTCCCAACGTCGGATGCGACGCCGACCTGGTCCTGGAGCCCAGGGGGCGGGGGCAACGGGACCTACCGCTGGCAGTTGGGCGGAGAATCGGGGACGTGGACGACCGGGGCGCTACTGGGTTTTACCCCCGAGACCCCGCTTCCCGAAGGGACGTACACGCTGTACGTCCAGGAAGGCGACGCGGCGGGGAACTGGAGCACTTCGGGTTCCACGTCGGTGGTAGTTGATCTGGAAGCGACCGACGATGCGGACGGGGACGGTATTCCCAATGCCCTGGAGGGCGCGGACGACGCCGACGGCGATCTTGTGCCAAACTACCTCGATCTGGACAGTGACGATGACGGGATGGAAGACTCGGTGGAGTGGGCGCTGGGTACGTATAGCACCTTTGACCCGACGCCCTTACCCGGTCCGGCGGCTCCGCTGGTGGCCCTGGGAATACTAGGCGTGGGGCTATGGGCCCTGCGGTGTCGTGGCAGAAAAGCGGTATAGGAATAGAAGCAGCCGTTGGATAGTTTCGAGGGCCCTCCCGACTGGGAGGGTCCTTTTTTGTTGGGGTTTTTATTGATTTTTCCCGCTTCTCAGCCCCTCGCCACACTGACAAAAACCTGGCGCGCCGACAGAGCCTTGGCGGATTCGTCAGTGCCAAATGCCGAATCCGCCTTTTTTGCCTTTCGGGGGCAAAATCTGTAACATCTTGTCTTCGTTCTGCTTAAGTTAGCATTCCTCCTTGGGTCGCGTTTCCAGAAGTTTTGGCATCGCCTTTGCGCTACCTCCTGCCGTAGCGGGAACCCAGACTGAGGAGGCAGCGAGCCATGGAAACGACGATGAAAACAAAGACGACCCGGATGAGCAAAGTGGCGGCGGCGATTATGCTGGCGGTACTGAGCCTGACGGGTAGCGCGGTTGCGATGAGTGCGGATGGCGAAGCGGTGGTGGTTCAGATCATTGCTTCGGCGGGCGCGACGGATTCGGACCGCGACGGTCTTTCGGACGCCGTCGAAGCCAACCTGGGCACGAACCCTTCCTTGGCGGATACCGATGGGGACTCGCTGGTCGATTCGTGGGAAGTGTGGAATGGCTTGGACCCGCTGAACGTTGCCGATGGTACGATGGATTCGGACTCGGACGGCCTGACGAATGCCGAAGAGCAGGCTGCGGGCACCTCGCCGAAGCTGGCGGACACGGATGGCGACGGGTTCTGGGACGCGTTCGAGCTGGCCCACGGCACCGACCCGGTGTCGGGCGAAGGCCGCCCGGTCCCCGGTCGCCGCGGCGACGTGAATTGCGATGGCTCGGTCAACGTCAAAGACGTGCAGACGCTGGTCAACACGGTCCTGGGTATGAACGCGATGGTTCCGACCGACCAAGACGCCAACGGCCGCACCGATGCCCGCGACGTCCAGTACATCGTCAACGTCCTCCTGGGATTCTAATTGTAAGATTTAGCCAGACCTGATAGTTTGGATTAGACGAGGTTGGGGCGACCCAACCTCATCGTAATGAGGAACCAGCCATGAAACCTACTCTGCTCCCGAAAGTCCGCCGGTCAAGCGACCGCTCTCTGTGTGGATGGGCCGCGCTGCTGGCCGTGGCGGGACTCATACTGACGGCAGCGCCGGCAACGGCGTTCGAGGAAAGCTCGGCGCTATCGGTGCCCGCGCAGATGGCTCCGGCGCTGAGCGTGGCCAACAGCACCTTCGAGTCGCCCGATCCGGCGCTCGAAAACGCCTCGGCCACGATCTACGACACGGACGCGCCGTCGGCGGGCACGCTCACCGCGCCGGCCTATACGAACGGGCCGGTCACCCTCTCGTACAGCGACGTGGCGGACACCGGAGGCAGCGGTTTGACCTCGGTGAGTTTGTGGGTGAAGGTGGGAGCACAAGGAACTTGGACGAATACGGGACAGAGCCTGACGACGGCGTCGGGCTCTTTCGAGTTTAGCGCGTTTAGTGGCGAAGGCGAGTATTTCTTTGCGCTTCAAGCGCAGGATGCCGCGGAAAACCTTTCTTCTGAGCCCGTTGACGCCGGAATGGCGAAGGTGGTTTACGACGTAACGCCGCCGACACTGACTTTGGTCGGTTCGGCGTCGGTTGCGCAGCCGATGGGGCGTGCGTACGTGGACGCAGGCGCTACGGCCACGGACAGCGTCGATGGGAATATTACGGCCAATATCGTGGCGCAAGGCACGGTGAATATCCTCACCGCAGGTGCGTATACCATCTCGTACTCGGTGAGCGACCGGGCCGGAAATGCCGCCGCAGCGCTCAAGCGCACGGTGACAATTACCCCAGCATATATCTTAACCCTTACGCAACCGGCTAAGGGCACCTTATCCGCCAATCCTCTGCCCAATGCCGAGGGGCGCTACGGCGGCGGAACGGCGGTAACGCTTACATACACGCCACCTGTGGGGGGTGGATATGAGGTGCTTTCGTGGACGGGCGCGACACAGAGCCCGACGAACGCGTTGCAATCGACAGTGACGGTGATAAGGGACACGACCGTGGGCATCAATGTGGCGCGCGAGACCGGCACGGTCGAAGTGAGCGTCACGCCGACGAGCGCGCTATGGACGTTGACCGACGGGGACCACGTGACCCATACAGGGAGTGGAACGCAGACCGTGACGGGCGTGCCGACGGGTGCCGTGTCGATTGCTTTCTCCGCGTTGAGCGGTTATACCACGCCCGCCAGTCAACAGAATACGCTGGCCAAGGGTGCGACGGTTCGCTTTACCGCCACCTATCAGAAGCAAGCGACTGCGGGATATACGCTGACCTTGACTCAACCCGCCGAAGGCGCGCTAACCGCGAGTCCAGCGCCGGGTGCGGACGGCAAGTATGCCGCCGGAGCCGTGGTGACCGTGGCGTATGTGCCGCTGACCAATGGCAAGTATGAACTCGCGAGTTGGTCGGGCGTGACCGCGCCGACCGTCAACAGCCCGTCCGTACAGGTGACGATGAATGTCAACACGACGGTCGCTGTGGCGCTGCGCCGGCAGACCGGTGACGTCAATGTCGCGGTGTCTCCGTCGACCGCCACGTGGTCCGTGAAGGATGGTGACGGCGCGACGCACACCGGTTCGGGCGTGAAAACGCTGAGCGCCATCCCGACGGGTTCGATTTCGATTACCTATAACGCCGTGCAGGGCTATGCAACGCCGAATGTCCAGACCGAAACGCTGCTGCGCGGCGGCACGGTGAATTTCTCGGCAACGTATCAGCCTCAAGCGGGCACCGTGGTGCTGTCCCTGTCGCCGGGGTTGTCGGGAGCGCCGGGCGATACGCTTGCGGTGCCGCTGTACGTGTCGGAAGCGAAGGGTATCACCAATTTCCGCGCGACGCTGGGCTTCGATGCCACCAAGCTCGAGTACCTGGGACTCACCAAGGGTACCCTGGTGTCCGGTTGGACCACGCCGACGGGTACGGCCTCCAGCGGCAGCGTCACGGTGGCGGCGTCGGGTGCGGCGCTGACCACCGGCAGCGGTTCGTTGGCCGTGGTGCGCTTGCGTGTTCGCGCTGGAGCGCTCTCGGGCAACACGCCGCTGACCCTGTCCAACGCGGCCCTCAACGGCGGCAAGCTGGCGTGTGTGGTGCAAGACGGCAGCGCGGTGATTTCCGGCGCCACCGGCTTCACATGGGGTGACGTGGACAACGATCAGAAAGCAACGACTCAGGACGCGACGCAAGTGTTGCAGTTTGCCGCGGGTCTGATGACGCAGTTCACCGGCAACGCCGCGGCGGCCAACGTGACGGGCGAAACGCCCGCCGTCGTGGGCGCGTATGATGCGGCGCTGGTGTTGAAGAAAGAAGCCGGTACGCTCGCGAAGTTCCCGGCGGATGGCAACGGCGACGGCCTTGGTCCGGATGCGACAGCGCAGCTTTTGACGGCTGCTGACGCCTCGCAGACGCGTAAGGTGACGGTTGCGGGCACGTTGACTGTACAGCCCGGCGCCGAACTGCGCGTGCCGATCACGATCAGCACGGCGGACGACGTGCTGGCGTACCGTGCAGAAGTGAAGTACGACCCGAATACGCTTGAATTCCTTGGCGTCACGCCGGGCGATCGCGCCGTAAACTGGGTGCAGCCTGTGGTGAAGTCGGGCTCGAACACCGTGCTGGTGCTTGACGCGGGCGCGGCCTCGGGCACGGGCGCGGGTTCGTTGGTGGTGCTGATCTTCCGCGGACGGTCAACGGTTGTCGCGGGTCAGACGACATCGCTGCAACTGACCTCGGTACAGTTAAACGACGGGTTGATCCCGGCCCAGATCGTGATGGAAGGTTCCACTGCGCCGACATTGGCCTCGATTGCGCCAAACCAGGGTTCCGCCACGGGTCAGACGTTGGTGACGCTCTACGGCGCGAACCTGCAAGGGGCGACGGAAGTGACCTTTGGCGCGTCGAAGTCGCCGTGGGTGCGCGTAAGGAAAGATGGCGCGAGTCTGCTCGCGGTGGCGCCGCAGGGCACGGGCACGGTGGACGTGTCGGTATCGAGCCCCGAGGGTTCGGCCACGCTCAAGGGTGCGTTCACGTACTTCGCGCCGGACATTCACCTGTCGCTGAAGACGAAGACCTCCGCGAACGTTGGCGACGTGTTTGAAGTGCCGGTATACATGACGACCACCGGCTCGGCGGCTCCGTCCACCGTCAGCTTCAAGCTGCGCTTCGACCCGGCGACCTTCGGAGTTGTGGCGACCAAGGCGGAGCCGGTCACGCTTGGATCGGCGGCCGTGGGCGCAACGCTGAGCACGAACATGTCGCAGCCGGGCGAACTGACCGTGACGATCACCAAGAGCAAGGGCACACTGTCCAACGGTCTGCTGTGCACGTGCCGCCTGATGGTGATCGGCGGCGACACCGGCAGCGAAGGCCTGATCTATCTGGGCGAAGTCACCGCGCGGACCGCGACCGCCAAGTCGCTCGGCGCGGCGGCGGCTCCGCCCGCATTGCCCGCGGAGTAACACGAATCTCGTTCCAACGAGCGCCGTTCTCTCACGAAGAGGACGGCGCTCGTCAGTTTTCTTCCACGCTCGCTCCTGCTATCCTCTTGGGTGCAGAGGGTGACCATGCTTGAAACGTTACGTATACAAAATTACGCGTTGATCGATGCGGTCGAAGTAGACTTCTCCGCCGGGTTCAACGTGCTGACGGGCGAAACCGGCGCAGGGAAGTCGATTGTGGTCGGCGCGCTGAACCTGGTGCTTGGCGCGCGGGCTTCGGCGGAACTGGTGCGCGCGGGCGCGTCCAAGGCGTCCATCGACGCGGTGTTTCGCTTGCCGCGTCCCGGCAAGCGTGTGGCCGCGCTGCTGCGCGAGGCGGAGATCGAATGCGATGGCGAGCTGATCTTGACGCGAACCATCGGGGCGGATGGGCGAAGCCGCGGGTATGTGAACGGCACGATGGTGCCCGTCACCACGCTGGCCGCATTGGGCGACGAACTCATAGACCTGCATGGCCAGCACGAGCATCAGTCGCTGATGAAACCCGACCGCCAACTCGACCTGCTCGACGCGTTCGCCGGGGCCGAGGAATGCGCGGAGGCGGTGGCCCGCGCGGTGGCGCGGTTGCACACCATCGAACGTCAATTGCGCGCATTGGAAAGCGACGACCGCGAACGGGCGCGGCGCGTCGAATTCCTGCGATTCGAGTTATCCGAGATCGAGGCCGCGGGACTCGAGCCAGGCGAGGAGGAATCGGTCAAGAACCGCCGCGGGCTGATCACCAACGCCGAGCACGTTTGCGAATTGGCGTCTTCCGCCTATGCGGCGCTCTATGACGCGGACGGAGCGGCGGCGATCGATCGCCTGGACGCCGCCACACGGGATATGGAGAAGCTCGCGGAGCTGGATTCGCAGTTCAAAACGCTGGTCGAGCAACTCGCCTCCGCGCGCGTGCTCATTGACGAAGTCAGCAGCGAGGTGCGCCGCTATTCGGAGGGAATCGAGTTCGATCCCGAGGAGTTGGAGACGCTGAATCGGCGAATTGCGCTCATTGGCAGTCTCAAACGCAAATACGGCGAGTCCGTGGAGGCCATCTTGGCGTACGCGGAACAGGCCCGCGCCGAATTGGCGCAGTACGATCGGCGAGATGAATCCCTCGCGGCGCTTCAACGCGAGCACGCGGAAGCCCTCGCCGAGGCCCAGCGGCTCGCCGCGCAGTTGTCCGAAACACGGCGCGCCACCGCGGCCGGTCTCGCGCGTAAGGTGCGCGACAATCTCCAGCACTTGGGCATGAAGGGCGGCGTGTTCGAGACGCATTTCGAAACGGTGGGCCTATGCGCGAGCGGGGTGGACCGGATCGAGTTCATGCTCTCGGCCAACCTCGGCGAGAAGGTGAAGCCGCTGCGGCAGGTAGCGTCCGGCGGCGAAATTTCGCGCGTGATGCTGGCGCTCAAAGCCGTGCTGGCGCAGGCGGATCGCGTGCCGACGCTGGTGTTCGATGAGATCGACGCGGGGGTTGGCGGCGCCGTCGCCGCGCAAGTCGGCAAGAAGTTGCGCGAACTGAGCGCGAATCATCAAGTGATCTGCATCACGCATCTGGCTCAGATTGCGGCCCAGGCCGCCACCCACTTCACCGTCGCCAAGGCAACCGCCAAAGGCCGCACGACAACCGCATTGACCCGCGTGGAAAAAACGGAGCGCGTCGAAGAACTCGCGCGCCTGCTCGACGGTTCGGTGTCGGACGTGAGCCTCAAGCACGCGCGCGCGCTGCTGCGTGAGGCATAGGACGCTCTAGCCGCGATATGCGTCCGCGAGGCGCTGAAATTCTTCCCAGGAAGGTTTCATGCCTGTGGCGACACCATCCGGCCAGGGCAAAAATGCTTTGGGGATCATGAAACGCGGAAGCGTTTGCTCGAGTGCTTCGCGAAGCGTTCTTGCGGTCAACGCGCTGCCCGGAACGGCCTGAATGAACGCCACGGGCCGCGCGCCGTATTCGGCATCACTCACCGGCACCACCACGGCCTGTGTCACCTCCTGGACCGCGAGTAGCGCGCGTTCGATCTCCTCAGGTTGGATGTTTTCGCCGCCGGAGGCGAACCGCCGGTCTTTTCGCCCGGCCACGATCAGGCCATCGCGATCGTCCCAACGCCCGAGATCGCCGGTAGCGAACCAGCCGTCGTCTGTCTCATGACGCACCGGATGCGTCTTGCGATAGTATCCCGCGAACAACGTCTCGCCGCGCACCTGGATTTCACCGTCGGACGCGATCCGCAGGTTGTCGGGCACGAGGGGGCGCAACGGCTCGCCGACGCGGGCCGTGGCGATCTGCGATGCGGTTTCGGTCATGCCGTATGTGCGGTAGACGGGAAGGTTCAGTGCGTCGGCTTCGGCCAGGAGCCGTGGGGGCAACGGCGCGCCGCCAAGCAGAATCGCCTTGAGCTGCGCCAAGGCGTCGCGGCCCTGCGGAGTGGCCAGTAGCCGAATAAGCTGCGTGGGAACCAGCGAGACATGCGTCACGTGTCGCGCCACGATCGCCTCGGCGAAATCGCGACCCGGCTCCGGCAATACCAGCGTCGCGCCCGCAACCAACACGCGCATCCAAATTCCCAGTCCGGAGACGTGCCACAGCGGCAGCGACAACAGCCAGCTATCGCCGCGCGTGAAGGGCAGGTTCTGGTTCGACGCGCGCGCGTTGGCCAGGAGATTGCCCGGGGTAAGCACGGCGGCCTTGGGTTCGCCGCTGCTGCCGGATGTCCAGATCAACGCCGCAGGAACGGCCGGATCGTAGTGTGCTTCAGGCGGCGCGGCTTTCCGCGGGGCGTCGAGCGTGAAGTGGATCAAGCCAGACCCGGAGCCCGGTTTGAGAGTCGTCGACAACAGCCCGCGCGCGTGGATGACACGGCTTCGCCGCAAGATCTCGCCGTGCGGCAGTTGGGTGCTCATGGGGCTAATCGCCGCGCCCAACCGCCACGCCGCGGCGAAGAGCGCGAGGGCGTCAGGGCTAGGTGGATCCACCCACGCGACGCGATCGTCAAAGAGAAGGCCTTGTGCCGATAGCGCGGAGGCCGCACGAAGTGCGCGCGCTTCGACCTGTGCCCATGTTTCGATGCCTTCCGGGCCGATGATGGCCGGGTTCGCCGGAATGCGCACGGAGTTCTGATGCAGCGGGCACAACGGCTTCTGGTTAAGCATTGTCCAGCCTCTCCATTCGCGCAAGATCGGGTCGCGCGGCATTCGCTTTCGCTGACGGAATGCCGCCCTGCGCGATCTGCAGCGGTTCATCCAAGCCATCCCATAGGAAATACTGGAGTGTGTCGAGTCCTGCCGCCACGCCGGGCGTGCCCCAGCGCGCGGCCCAATGCGTTAGTGCTGCGATCCCTACTCCAGATTCGAACGTGGCGCTGAAGACGAGGGGAATATTGTGGCGTTTCGCCAACGCCCCGAGACGTAGCGCGGCGTCAATGCCGCCCACGCGCGTGGGTTTGACCACGAGGGCGGCAGCGAGTCCTGCAAACTCTTCGGCGTGGCCTTCCGCGATGGTCTCGTCGAGCGCGATCGGCAGGCCCGTGCCGTGCGCAAATGCCGCGAGGTCTTTTACGGGCGCAACCGGCTCCTCAATGAACGCGATCTTGGTCGCGCCAAGTTCCTCCGCAAATGCGCGCGCCTGCTCCAAGGACCAGCCCCGATTCGCATCGAGTCGAAGTGCGATGTCCGGGCCGACGGCCTCGCTCACCGCGCGCACCCGTTGTGCGGCGACGCGAGGCTCACCGGCGACCTTTAGTTTGATCGCGCGAAACCCCTGCATCACGGCGTCGCGGGCGAGCTCGGGCGCGTGCGCAAGATCGTCGATCAACGCGCACACCGGCACCACGCCCGTTGGCGGCTCGTCTGGAGTGAGTAATTTGAGCAGGGCGCTGTCGACCGCAAATCCCAATGCGGGCGGCAACGATCCGCACCATGCCGCCATTTCTTCGAGCTGCGCTGGCAGTTTTCGGTTGGTCACGCTACGCACAAACTCGCGCGCGGCGTGCAGTACGGTGGGGTCTGCGGCGTCGCCGAAAGCCTCGCGCCCGTCGACACACACGAAACGGAGAACAAACCCTTCACGAGGGGCATAGGCGGCCCGAGAGGCCAAACCAGGGGTGTGTAGAGCGAGCGGTTTCCGCAGCGGCAGCGCGTAGCGATAGAGCTCAGCGCGCGCGACGGTCATAGCGACCAGCCCAGCGCGAAGATTGCGCCGTACGCGAGCGACAACTGTCCCGTGCGCGCGAGTTCGGCGTTAAGTGCGGAGCCGCTGAGCCCGCTCAGAACGGCCCGGATGGAACGCGCAGACAGTGCGGCCGTCAACACGGGTACGAGGACGAGTCCGCGACTATGTTCGGGGGAGAGCAGTAACAGCGGCACGATGAGTCCCGCGAACGCGATGCACGCTGCGAATTCGATGCGCGCGAACTGCACGCCAAACCGCACAGCCAACGTGCGTTTGCCTGCGGCGCGATCCTGATCGATGTCGCGCAGGTTGTTGATCGCGAGTAATGCGACGGCGATCGCGCCTTGGCCCAATCCGGCCAGGATGATTGGGTACGTGAGCGTGTGCGTATGGAGATAGTACGTGCCGCAGGTGGCCACGAGACCGAAAAAAATAAGCACAAACAGCTCGCCAAGACCGACGTACGCCAACGGATAGGGTCCGGCGGTGTAGAGCACGCCGCACAGGATTGAGATGACCCCGACGGCGACAAACGGCCAGCCGCCGCGGTAAACGATATACGCCCCGGGCACACACGCCAGCGCGAAGGCGATGGCGGCGGCGGCGCGCATCGCCGAGGGGGACACCAAACCGGACTGCGTTGCGCGGCGCGGGCCCATGCGCTCGCTTGTGTCCGCGCCCTTAACGAAATCGCCGTAGTCGTTGGCGTAGTTCGTGCCGATCTGAATGAGCAACGCGCCGACCAGCGCACAGAGCATCGAATACGGATCGAACCGCCCCTCGTGGTGTGCGATGCCGCTACCGATCAATACCGGGCCAAACGCCGCACCCAACGTCCGCGGCCGCGCCGCATCAAACCACACCCGCCACATCGCCATTTTTCGCTCGCCGCTCACCGCATTCTCCCACGATTACACTCCATACATCCGCCGTAGTGTAGCAGAGGGAAGGAAGCGCCGCCATCGCGCCCGGAGCGATTCTCGCCACGCGACAATGCCTGCGCCTGCGGAAATCGACGCCCTTTTCGTCAAACTTGCGGGAAACGGCGGCGCGTGGTACTGTCGCAGGTCCACGGCGGACCGCCGTGGCGTTCAAATGGCACAATCGACAGGAGTGGCGTGGAATCATGGCACAGGCAAATATCGGGTTGGTGGGTCTCGGGGTGATGGGGCGCAACCTGGCGCTGAATTTCGAGAGCAAGGGCTTTTCCGTGGCGGCGTTCAACATCGAACCCGAGGTCACGGACGCGTTCGTGGCAGGACCCGCAAACGGGAAGAAGATCACCGGCTGCAAGTCGTACGAGGAACTCTGCGCGAATCTCGAACGGCCCCGCAAGATCATGATGATGGTGACCGCGGGCAAGGCGGTGGACTCGGTGATCGAGGCGTTACTGCCGCATTTGGAACCGGGCGATATCCTCATCGACGGCGGCAACAGCCATTTCCCCGACACCATCCGCCGCACGCGCTACGTTGAGTCTAAGGGGCTGTTATTCGTTGGCAGCGGCGTCAGCGGCGGCGAGGAAGGCGCGCTCAAAGGGCCGTCGCTTATGCCGGGCGGCTCGCAGGCCGCATGGACGCACATCCAGCCGCTGTTCCAGGCAATCGCCGCGAAGGTCGCGGACGGCAGTCCGTGCTGCCAGTACATGGGACCGGACGGCGCGGGCCACTACGTGAAGATGGTGCACAACGGCATCGAATACGGCGACATGCAGCTTATCTCTGAAGCGTACTGGCTAATGAAGAACATTCTCGGCCTGAGCGCGCTGGAGCAGCATGCCGTGTTCAAACGCTGGAACGAGGGCGAACTCGACAGCTACCTTATCGACATCACGCAGCAGATTCTCGCGAAGACCGACCCCGAGACCGGCAAGCCAATGGTCGATATCATCCTCGACACGGCGGGACAGAAGGGCACGGGCAAGTGGACGTCGGTGAGCGCGCTCGACATGGGCACGCCCGCGCCGACGATCGCCGAGGCGGTGTTTGCGCGCTGCTTGTCGGCGGTCAAGGACGAACGCGTTGCCGCCTCGAAAGTGCTTACCGGGCCGTCGCTGCCGTTCACGGGCGATAAAGAAGCCTTCGTCAACGATATCGAACAGGCGCTGTATGCTTCGAAGGTCTGCTCGTACGCGCAGGGCTTCCAGCTCATGCGCTACGCCGCGAAGGAATACGGGTGGACCCTCGATTTCGGCAATATCGCGTTGGTTTGGCGGGGCGGCTGCATCATCCGCGCGCGTTTTCTCGAGCGTATCAAGGAAGCCTTTTCCGCGGATCCGGCCTGCGTCAACCTGTTGCTCACGCCGTTCTTCCGCGGCGTGATCGAGAAGGCGCAGCCCGCGTGGCGGCGCGTGATCAGCACGGCCGTGCTGCACGGCGTGCCCGTACCCGCGTTCAGTTCGGCGTTGTCGTATTACGACGCCTACCGCTCAGCGCAATTGCCCGCGAATATCCTCCAGGCGCAGCGCGACTTCTTCGGCGCACATACCTACGAGCGCGTGGACAAGCCGCGCAAACAGTTCTTCCACACGGAGTGGCTTGGATAAGCGTACGCGATGGCCCTATACGGACACCGGCATGGCAGGGGGTAAATGCCCCCTGCCGTTGGAATTGCCCTACTCCGGGCGAAATCTTTTCCTCGTTCCCAAGCGGCGCGCGCTGGCCGTCAAAGAAACGTCGCGGTCTTTCACGCATCGTCTTTGGACGGGCCTTCGTGCGACGGACCTTCGGGCGACTCAAAAACAGACACCGCCTCCGCCTCGGACGTAGACGCAGCCCCCACGCCCGCGCCGCCCCGCGAAAATCTCCCGCGCAAAAATCGCCGCCATATCCAACGGCCCAAATACATCAGGCCGTAACCCCAGGCCAGTGCGTATGGAAACGCGAAGAACGGCCCCAATGGAGTCTCTACCCCGCGCCAGAATGGCCAGGTCAGAATCACCGAGAAAGCGCCTTCAGTTACGAAAGCATTTGTCGATTCGCCGGTAGTCGCTCCGAGAGCGGCTATAAGCACAGCAATGTACATAAAGACACTCATAACAAGACATCTCACGTGCCACCTGACTTGCTGAGCACAGGGTTCTGAGACGACGCGACAGATGAAAGCAACAATTGCGTAGACGCCGCTGGCCAACACGCCAACATTGAGCAAAGAGCACCACCAGGAAAGGGCAGGCGGTATCGGGTCGATAAGCCAACTCAGGGGATACGATTCGAGAAACATTGTTAATCTGCCGTACATAGCGCAGGCTCGCGTTGAATACAGATGCTCGATATACCTGTCAAGGAAAACGACAAACACGCTCGATATTGTAATTGATACAACAATAAGCAGAGTTAGTCCGGTTATCTTAGCAACAGACAGCAACACCTTCATTTCAGTTCACCACAAACATTATGTAATTATTCACTGTGTCGTGAAGCTTATTGGGTACTAAATCTGGAGGAAGTCGGGCGGCATTTTCCGCAGCTTTCAGAAAAAAGCTCCCGTGCCGGCCAGAAGCAATAGCCCTTCTTTCATCAAGCACCATCCCCAAGGAAGAAGAGCCATCGAGGCGAAAGACGAGAGTATCATAAGCGGGATTTTGGGTTTGGCCTCGAGCTCCGGAATCCCTAAGCTTTGTGAAAACAGTCCCCCGCTCGCTCGGGTACACGTTGTTTTTGCTCATCGCCACAAAAATGACCTTTTCCGAAACGTCATCTCCGCAGTGCCCCATTCCGATGAGGCCGGTCTCCTTACTGCTGTCCTTGTGCCAACCGTCGTTGGAGAGGTCCGCGACATGCAATCCCCCCAGCGCCCTGGGAACGTTCGCGGTCATCCGTTCCCTTTGATCAGGGCTGTAGTTTTCCGCATGAATCGTCAGCGGATTGGCGACAGGGACATTATCCAGATAAAACTGAGGGAATTTCCACTGGAAATATACGCCGCTGCAATCTTGCCCAGCGATAATAGAGTAGATCGGCGCAAGCGTATCCACCGGTGGCGCGTTTGGATCCGGGTGTTCTGGAATGGGAACGATGCCGAGATCGCTCGGTCGTGACGCTGGGCACAGCACAGGACCGCGCGATTGGGCAAACCCATTTCACCCGCCCTCGCGCGGCGAACCTTCGGGCGACTCAGAAACAGGCACCGCCTCCGCCTCGGATGCCGACGCAGCCCCCGCGCCCGCGCCGCCCCGCGAAAATCTCCCGCGCAAAAAACGCCGCCACGCCCAACGGCCCAAATACATCAGGCCGTAACCCCACGCCAATGCGTATGGAAACGCGAAGAACGGACCTAAGGGGGTACCCAAACCCCACCAAAACGGGCGCATCCAAAATGATACTGAAAGGCCATTTCCGACCGTAAAGGGCATATCAAGAGAAAACAGCGATGATACAGGTGAAGGGTTATTTTTTGAAAAACAGGCAGATGTCATAATAAATACATATACTACAGAGCTTGAGAACAGGCACCTGATATGCCAATCAGCGACCAGCTTTCTTCGCTTGGTCATACTGAAGAGAATACAGTACGAACTTGCGGCAATTGCTGCACACTGACAAATAAGATTCAGCGCAAAATCAGTTTTGTTTGCAGTTAGGAAATATCCAGATTCTCTAAATAGGCTCGATGGCCAGAAAAACAACATAATGGAGACAAATTTGAATATTCCATCTGAAGGCATATCAAATTCCGGAAATCCTCGGTCTATGCATAGCAGCCCAAAGGGCACTGTCCCCGCATACATGGCGACATAAGTCGCTGTCAAAAATAGAACCTGCACAAAGTGTCGAGCATGGCCGCTACTCTTGAGGTCCATCTAGCACTCCAAACATGAGATTGTCCTCCTTCTTTTCCCGTTCCAAGCCGTAGAGATCTTCTCAGAGGCCATCATTGTCAGGAACTGGCCGCCGTAGGCTGGACTACAGTGCCCAGGGTTGGTCTTCGGGCTCGATGATCTTTTCCTGGTTGCGGATAAAGAAGGCGGGGTCGTCGGTGAAGGGGACGTCGGTGATGGCGCGGGCCTCGTCGGTGCCGAAGAAATCGGCATAATCCCCGTGGAATCCGTCGCAAATTGCTCTTGCAGAACAGGTTGTGCATGCGGCGGGGTGTTGGTAGCGCGCGTCGTGCTTGGCCTTGAGCATGGCCTCTTCGCGCAGGACGGCGGCGCGCCCGCGAATAGCTTGGTCTATCCGTCCTGCGGCGCACTGGATGCGCTGGCCAAGCGCCCCGAGGATCGGGTGCTTGAGGTTCCAGTCGCGCCACTCCACGGGCCGCCCCATGATGCGGTGCGAGCCGCGCCCGACGCGGAACGGGGGCACCAGGCTGCCGCCCTTCATGCGCTGGATCTGCAGCCCGGTCCACGCCCAGCTCTGGTAGTCCCATTCATGCAGGTCATACAGATTCTGCTGAAAGTTGTAGAAGTTCTTCCGGTGGCGTGGCTCGGCCATGCACATGGGCACGTAGCGCACGTTCGTCTCGATGCCGTGTCCTTCGAGGTAGTCGATGGCCTTGGTCAGATTCGGCATAATTTCCGTGTAGCGCGCGACGTTATCGTGCGTGCGGATGCCGGTTTCCTGGTCCTCGAAGGGATTGAAGGCGATGTAATTGACGGCGCGCGCACCGTATTCGACGGCGCGTTGAGCGATTTCGGGGATGATCGGCACGACCGGCTTGGACATGGTGCAGTTCAGCCGGAACGGGATGCCCAGCTCGCGCATACGCAAGATCGCGGCGGTGATTTTCTCATACGCGCCGGGCCGCCCAACGACCTGATCGTGAATTTCGCCGATACCGTGCAGGCTGACGAGGAAGTCACGGAGTCCCGCATCGCGGAACTTCTCCAAAAGCCCCGGCTTGACCAAGTGGATGCCGTTTGTAATCAACGTCGGGATCAGGCCAATCTCTCGGCAATAACGAATAAGGTCGAGAATGCCGGGATGGATCGTCGGCTCGCCGCCCTGGATGTCGATGGCGGTGTTGCCGTAGTGATACCGCAAGACGTGGCAGATTTCCTTGGCCTTCTCGAGCGTCATGAACTCATGCTCGGGATGGTGGGCGTCGGCGATGCGGTTCAGGAAATAGCAGAAATAGCAGCGCAGATTACAGGTCTGCCCCAGCCACAGCACCGCACGTTGGGTCAGCACCCGGCGCGTGGTTTTCGGCAACACGGGCGCGCCCGGTCCCACTATCTCCTCACGCCGCTCAGCCGCTTCCATCGTGCCCACGCCCTCTCCTTGCCGAGCCGTCGGCTACAGCGCCCAGTGCTCGTCTTCCTTCTCGACGACTTTCCACTGCTCGCGAATGAAGAACGTGGGATCGTCGACCGGCGGAATTTCCTCGATGGGAACCGCTTCTCCGGTGCCGAAGAACTCGGCGTAATCGCCGTGGAACCCGTCGCAGATGTTCTTCATCGAGCAGCGGTCGCACGCTTCGTGGTAGCGATACTGGCAATCGCGGCTGGCGCGCACCCGCGCTTCCTCGCGGTAGAGCGTTTCCTTGCCGCGCAGCGCGAGATCGATCCGGGCCAACACGTGCTGCACGCCGTACTTGAGTCGGCCCAGCAGCGGATTCCGCTCATACTGGTCGCGCAAGGCGATGTGGCTGGCGCGGTAGAACCGGCCACCGTCGGCCCCAATGCGAAACACCGGGGCGAGCCCGCCTTCCTTCATCATCTGCGGCTGCATCATCGTCCACAGCCACGACTCGTAATCCCACTCGTGGTGGTCATAGGACAATTGCTGATAGTTGTAGAAGTTCTTTCGGTGGCGCGGCTCGGCCATGCACAACGGCAAGTAGCGAACATTTACCTCGATGTCCGCCGCTTCGAGCATGTCCATCGCCACCGTGAGCGATTCTTTGATTGCCGAATACTTTGCGACGCTTTCCGCCGTGCGGCGGCCGGTCTGCTGGTCGCCGAAGGGGTTGAACGCGATGAAATTGACCGCCAACGCGCCGTAGTCGATGGCTTTCTGGGCGATCTCGGGCAGAATCGCCACTACCGGGGCGGACATCGTGCAGTTGAACCGGAACGGGATGCCCAGTTCTTTCATGCGCTCGATGGCTTCGATGATTTTCTCGTATGCCCCGTGACGTCCCACCACATCGTCATGAATCTCGCCGATGCCGTGCAGACTGACCAGGAAATCGCGGATGCCCGCTTCCTTGAACTGCTCAAGCAGGCCCGGTTTGACAAGATGAATGCCGTTTGTAATGCATGTGGGATAGAGGCCGATCTCGTGGCAATAGCGAATTAACTCGAGAATATCCGGGTGAATCGTCGGTTCGCCGCCCTGAATGTCGATCGACGTGCAGCCGTGAAACTCGCGCAGCGTCTTGCACATCGCCTTCGCCTTCTCGAGCGTCATGAACGGATGCTCGGGGTGATGCGCGTCTTTGATCCTATCCACAAAGTAACAGAAGAAGCAGCGCAGATTACACGTCTGGCCAAGCCACATCACGGCGCGGCGTGTCAACGTGCGTTTCTGGGTCTTGTAGAGTCCGCCAGGGGCGGGACGGGTCCCGGGCTTGGCCGGACGGGCCTGCGCCGGCACGGCGGGCGACTGCGTGGACATGGCTCCTGTTCTCCTCGTCAGTTCCTGAGCGGCGCAGCAGGGATTTCCCGCAGGCCGCTTACAGGTAACAGCGGAAACCTCTCGATGCTTCCGGAGCGGGGAACTTATATTCCCGGGCCACGCGTTTAGGTCAGCTTCGGGCCCGGAACGAGACGAATCCGTCCCCGGAAATACAGGTGGCGGCCCGGTTCCCAGCGCAGCCACCCCGCATCGGGCGTGCGTAGCGCTTGAAGCACCCGCGCGTTCTGGGAATAGCCCGTGTTGATGGCGGTCATACGGAACGGAATCTGGTCCGTCGCCGTTTCCAGCCTAACAGAAGGCAGGGTGGAACTCAAGGCAGTGATATGAGTTCCGGGGGTATAGTCGCGGTTAATGTGCCGCCACGTTTCATCGCCGGCGGTAAACGCCGGGAAGACACCCTGCTCTTGACCGGTCTCCCAGCGGTCGTACTCGGCACGGAGCACGATCGACGTCTGATATTCCTGTATTTCAAGAGGTTCCTGGTTTTCCATCCAGAGGGTCAGGCCAATCGCATCGCCTTCCGGAGCCAGTTCCCAGTCCATTCGCCCAGGAAAACGGCGGGATTCGCCGGAAAAACGAAGCCCCGTATCGGTTTCCTGCAGACCCGTGAGCACGAAGTTCTGGCTGTCGTTCCAGAGATTGCCGATCAGGAGCGAAGCGTAGAGGTGCAGGAAGGTCGTCAGGTCTTGTCCCTCGGCGCTCAGGCGTATCCGGCCGTGCTCCACCCGGGCGGCGAGTCCCCCCGCTCGCACCACCCGCGCGCGTTGACGCGTTTCGATTCGGGCGCGGAGCTCTTCGGGGGTCAGACCCACTTCGATTTCGAGGGAAAACAGGTCGTGACGGCCCTTGGTCAGCGGGATTTGGGTGTCGGGCAGCCGCCCACCGAAACTCAAGGCGCGGCAACCGGTTACGTAATCGGTGTTGGCCCACTGCAACCGGAAGTAGCCCGGCGCCTCCACGATGCGTGTGTCCAGCACCGGCAACGCGCTGCTCTGCGCTGGCACTGCGGCCGCCTCGGTGCAGGTATTTTCCGGCGCGACCACAGAGATCCAGGTCATGTCGCTGGGCTGGAGGTCCGGGAAGGGGCCTTCCAGATCGCCGTAGTGCCAGTGCGTATACCCCGTGGGCAGGAAAAGCGAGGTGTCCACGGCGTCGATTACCGTATCCATCTCGCAATCGAGCGCCGCCTTCCATACAAGCTTGCGCCCCTCGAGTCGCATGTCCCACTCGCACGACACGGGCAGGCGCGGCATGCGTCCGCGCGCGCGGCAGCTCGTCGCGGATTGCTCGACGATGCGCCAGTCGCCTCCGGCGGAATGGTGCTGCTGCCCCATAGACTCAAGCATGAGGCCGAGTCCGGCCGGCGCGGTGATCTCCGTGTGTCCGCGGAATAGCGAGATGCGGCCGTTGCTGAACAACGCCTCAACGCCATCGGACTCGAAGGAGTGAATGCCCTGTTCCCGGCCGATCTGGCGTAGATAGTAGTCAATCGTGGCGCGGGGCGTGCCGCGAGAGACCATCTTGCCCTTGGTGAGAAGCACGGCGCGGTTGCACAGGGTATTGACGATGCCGAGATCGTGGGAAACAAAAACAATCGTCTTGCCCTGCTCGCGCAGTTCGCCGATGCGCTGGCGGCACTTGCGCTGGAACTCCTCGTCGCCGACGGACAACACCTCGTCCACGAGGAAAATATCGGGGTTCGCGTAGACCGCCACGGCAAACGCGATGCGCACGTACATCCCGCTGGAATACGTGTCCACGGGGTTGTCGATGAAGTCGCCGATGCCGCTGAACCGGACAATGTCGTCGAAAACGCGATCGACCTGGGCGTGGCGCATGCCCATGATCCCCGCGTTGAGATAGACGTTTTCGCGGCCGGTAAGCATGGGGTGGAAACCCGCGCCGAGTTCGAGTAGGGAGGCCACGCGGCCGTGTACGCGCACATGGCCCGTGGTGGGCACGGTGACGCCCGCGAGGATTTTGAGCAGGGTGCTCTTGCCCGAACCGTTTGCCCCAATGATGCCGAACGACTCGCCGGCCTCGATCTCGAACGATACATCATCGAGCGCGGCGAAGGTGGTCCTGCGGCGTCCGCGTAACCAATCCGACAATCCGCCGCGGCCAAGCAAGACGCGCGCGCCGCGCCGCGTGGGATAGTGTTTGGTGACGTGGAGCGCTTCGATGATCGCCATTAGAGGTGATCCGACAAGGCCGCCGCGCGGCGGCGAAACACGGTAACGCCCGTCGCGAGCAGGGCAACGGCAAGCAGCGTAGGCCACAGCAGAAGGCGCATATCGGGCGCAACACCGCGCACGATCGCGTCCTGGAAACAGTGAATGAGCGCGGCGATGGGGTTCAGTTGATACAGGAACAGGAGGCTCGGGTGCGCCTTCATGAAGCCGAACTCCGCCACCGACGGCAACGTGTAGAACACGGGCACGGTGTAGAAGCCGATCACCAGCGCGGCGTCCGTCATGTAACCCACGTCGCGAAACGTGACGTTGTAGCTTGAGAGCAACAGGCCCAACCCGGCGATTAGCGCGAGCAACACGGCAAACAACGGGAAGAACCAGAGCAGACTTGTGCTGAATCCGCCACCAAACAACGCCTGCGCGATCAACGCCAGGGCCAGGCCGATGCCATAGTCCGCCAAGGCGTTGCCAATCGCCGCCAGCGGCACGACCTCGCGCGGGAAGTAGACCTTTTTCACGAGATTGCGGTTGTCAACGAGCGACCGCGTCGCGCCCGCCACGGACGCGGAGAAGAAACGCCAGGTTACGTAGCCGCAGAGCACCAGCGGCGGTGTGACGGCGTTGGCGCCGCCTTGGCCGCGGTTGAGCACGGCCGCGAGAAAGGACAGGATCAACGTCATGAGTAACGGTTCGACCACGGCCCAGAGGACGCCCATCGCCGCGTAGCGGTAACGCACGCGGAGGTCCTTGGACACGAGGTCGAACAGCAGTTCGCGCGCGCGGATTAGGTCGGGGATCACCCGGCGCAACTGACGCGGCTGCGTTTCGTTATAGAGCGGCACTCCCATGACGGCGAATGGTAGCACTCAGGCCGACCCTTTTCCAAAGCGCCTCTGCGCGCCGCGCTGGGACGATTGGAGCGCTTGGCGCTTGGGGGCGGGGTGATGTACACTTCCGCGCGTTTCCGGAATTGACCCAGTCGCCGAGGAATCGGCAAGGAGGCAGGGATGAGCAGCGGGATTCGAGTGACGGTGTGGAACGAGGGCGTGCACGAGCGGGAGCACGAGGCCGTGCAGAAGGTGTATCCGCAGGGGATGGGCCGCCAGATTGCTCAGTATTTGGAGAAACAGGACGGCATCGCGTCGGTGCATGTGTCGGAACTGGCCGACCCAGGCCAAGGGCTGACCGACGAAATCCTTGAGCAGACGGACGTGATGACGTGGTGGGGGCACATGGCGCATCATCTCGTGGACGACGAGAACATCGCGCGCGTGAAGGAACATGTGCTGAACCGCGGGATGGGATTGATTGTCCTGCACTCCGGTCACTTTTCGAAAATCTTCAAAACACTCATGGGGACCGGCTGCGACCTCAAGTGGCGGGAGATCGGCGAACGCGAGCGTTTGTGGGTGGTGGATCCGGGGCATCCGATCGCGGATGGCTTGCCGGAGTATTTCGAACTGCCGAAGACGGAGATGTACGGGGAGCATTTTGACATTCCGCAGCCCGATCAACTCGTGTTGATTAGTTGGTTCCAGGGCGGCGAGGTGTTCCGCAGCGGCTGCTGCTGGCACCGCGGGCGCGGCAAGGTGTTTTACTTCCGTCCTGGGCATGAAACGTTCCCGATCTACTACGACGCGAACGTGCTGAAAGTGATCCACAACGCGGTGAAATGGGCGCGTCCTTGCGGCGTGCAGAACATCGAGCGCGGGCATCGCCCGGAGACGTTGGAGAAGGTCGTGATCGAGCCGTAACCGGCGCATTCCCTAAAGCAAAATCTGTGACGCCCGGCTGCGAGGCCGGGCGTCTTGTCTATTTGTGTGGGAGCGCTCGCACGTGCGCGGCGACTTTGTTGAAGTCCTTCGCATACGCGCGCACATCGCCTTTGCACGCGACAAAGTCCGCACGCACAGTCTTCGAGGTTGGCTTCTTCCAGCCCGTCGCATCGAACATCCCGAGGATTTCCAGGCCCGCGTCTTCTGCCGCCGTGCGTACGACTTCCAGTGGGTACATGCGCTCGCGAATCGCGCTGGCCGGACCTCGATTGACTTGCACGAGTGTTTCCGAGACCTGTGAGCCGCGGTGGTACCGGCTATCCCAACGGCTGGAGAGGCGGCCCGTTTTCTCGGTCCATCGCTGGTCCTCGAAATGCTCTGTGACCATGCGCTCCGTGACCACATCGAAGTAGACCAGCCCGCCGTCGCGCAGTGCGTCGGCGATCTCGCGCAACGCTTGCCGTAATCCATCGAGTTCGAGCAGGAAATTCAGGCTATCGAAGAGGCAAGTGATGAAATCTACGTTGCGGAACGGCAGTGCGCGAAGGTCGGCCGTCACTGCGGGCAACGCGGCGCGCCCTTTTCGTCCCGCGCGCAGCATCGACGGCGACAGGTCGAAGCCCATGCTTCGCCATCCCGCGCGGCGCAGGCGTTTGATCAGGGCGCCCGTGCCGCAGGCGGCGTCGACATGAATAAACGGCTGCGGCAGCAGTGGCGCGAGCGCCTCGGCCACGGCCTGCCAGCGGTCGTAGTTCACATGCGCCATGAGCGGGTCGTAGTAACGCGCGAGATGTTCGAAGGCGTCTTCCATAGCTATGCCATCTCGCGCTGGAGCCAATCGTCGAACGCCCGCGTGGTGGGATCGAAAACCTCTTGCGTTTCGACGTGCTCACACTTGGTCTTCGATACGTAGCGGAGCGCGGCGCGGTAGCCTTCCTGCGCCAAAATCTCGCGCGCCTCGGCCGCCTCGGGGTGTGTGCGCAAAGGTTCGGAGAAATCGGCATAGTACAGCGCCAACCCGATCGCGCCGAGGCCGGGCTTTCCGGTGGTGTGCCAGCGGATGGCGTCCAGCACTTCCTCGTCCTCGATGCCGAAACGCGCGCGGACTTCCGCCGCGGCGACGGGGCCGTGCAGCAACTTGGCCTGGTCGCGGTGGAGATCGCCGATCTCGATTCCGTACCGCTCGGCAAGTTCGAGCAGTTCGTGACGATGGAGCTTCTTGGAGTAATCGTGAAGCAGTCCCGCCGTCGCCGCGCGCATCGGATCGACTCCGGCGATTTCCGCGATCTCGAGCAGGTATTCGGTGACGGATAAGGTGTGCCGCAGGGTATTCTCGGGCAGCCGTTGTCGTAGCGCCGCAATGTATACCGCGGATTCAGGCAAGTCGTCGATATGCATGGAGCCTCTGCATTTATCCGGCCTCGCTTGCGCCTCGCCGGGGGGGAGAGTATATCATATGCGCTCGTTTTTCCCTCGCGGCAGTCGGGCAACGCCCGGAAAGGACAGGACATGAGGAAGGGGTTTTCGAAGGCGGAATTGCTCAAGCTCGGGACACCGCGGACGTTCTCGGGCGACGCGCTGAAAATGATCTCTTTCCCGCTGGGCGGGATTGGCACGGGCAGCGTGGGGTTGTCGGGGCTGGGGGGGCTGATCGATTGGGAGATCTACAATCGCCCCAACGTGGGTTCTTCACTCGCGAAAACGTTTCCGGTCATCTGGGCGCGCGAGAAGGGCAAGGAGCCCGTGTGCCGCGTCCTGCAGGGACGTCCCCTTCCGCCGTTCCAGGCGGGGGGCGGCGGCGATCCGTGTCACAGCGGCGAGGGCCTGCCGCATATGGACGGCTGCACGTTCCGTGGCGAGTTTCCGTTTGCGTGGATCGATTTTGCATCGAAAAAACTCCCGGTCTCGGTCTCGCTAGAAGCGTACAATCCGTTTATCCCCAGTAACGCCGACGATTCCGGCTATCCTGCGGCGGTTTTGCGCTATACCGTCACGAACCGCACCAAGAATCCCGTCGATACGACGGTGGCTTGGAGTCTTCTCAATACGGTGGGCTCCATCGGCTTGGCGGAGAAGGATCAGGTCTTCAATCAGACCGAATTCGGCTACGGCAAGAATGTGAACGAGCGCGTGGACGCGGGAGGCGTACGCGGCCTGGTGTTCCGGTCCGAGAAGTACGGGGCCGAGCATCCGCGTTACGGCAACCTCGCGCTGGTCACGCCGAACACTTCGGTCACGGTGCTGAAGTACTGGTTACGCGCGGGGTGGTTCAACCCCGTTCATGATTTCTGGGACACCTTCTCGGCCAAGGGAGAGTTTATCGATCGCGACTACCCACCGTCCGACGACAATTGCCACGACGCGGGCGCGTTGGGCGTGTGTTTGAAGCTCAAGCCGGGCGAGTCGAAGACGGCGACGTTCTACCTCACGTGGTATTTCCCGAATTACGAGATGTATTGGCACAACATCGCGCCGTCCGCCTGCTGCACGGGCGGGAAGTGCGCCGACCCGAAATCGGGCGTGACCAAGCCGGTGTGGAAGAACTACTACGGGAAGCAGTTCTCGAGTGCGCTCGACGCCGCGCAGAAACTGCATGCAAACGAGAAGCGGCTGTACACGGAGACGAAAGCATTTCACCACGCCTTGTTCTCCACCACCGCGCCGCCCGCACTGCTCGACGCGGTCTCGGCAAACCTCGGCATCATCAAGTCGGCGACTTGCCTCCGTCTCAGCGACGGCACCTTCTACGGGTTCGAGGGCTGCGCGCCGATCGGAGGGTGTTGCGAGGGTTCCTGCACGCACGTCTGGAACTACCAACAGGCGGTGCCGTTCCTATTTCCCGCGCTCGAACGCTCCATGCGCACGGCGGACTACAACTACAACCTTCGCGACGACGGCGGCATGTGCTTCCGGCTTCAGTTGCCGCTCGGCGCAGCGCCGAACGACTTCCATGCCTGCGGCGACGGCCAACTCGGCGGCATCATTAAACTGTACCGCGACTGGAAGATCAGCGGCGACGACGCCTGGCTCAATGCCATGTGGCCCAAGGCCAAGCGGGCGCTCGAGTACGCCTGGGTGCAGTGGGACTCCGACAAGGATGGCGTAATCGACGGCATTCAGCACAACACCTACGACATCGAGTTCCTTGGTCCGAATCCGTTGATGCAACTGTTCTACCTGGGCGCATTGGAGGCGGGCGCGGATATTGCGGAATTCCTGGACGATACCGCCGCCGCGGACGAGTACCGTTCGGTGTGCGCGAAGGGCCGCGCTTGGACCGAGAAGAATCTTTTCAACGGCGAGTACTACTACCAGCAGTACGACCCCGAGAAAGCGCCTCAGTTCCAGTTTGGCACGGGCTGCCTGTCGGACCAACTGCTCGGCCAGTGGAGCGCCAGCATCGCGGGGCTCGGGCATTTGCTCGATCCCAAGCAACTGCGCAGCGCGCTGAAGTCCATCTTCAAGTACAACTGGAAGGAGGACCTCACCGATCACGCCAATGCCCAGCGCGTCTACGCCATCAACGACGAGGCGGGGCTGCTGCTATGCTCATGGCCCCGCGGCGGACGCCCCGCGTTCCCGTTCGTGTACTCCGACGAAGTCTGGACCGGCATCGAATATCAGGTCGCCAGTCACCTGATCATGGAGGGGTTCGTGGCCGAGGGTATGGCCGTCGTGAAAGGCTGCCGCGACCGCCACGACGGCATCGCCCGCAACCCCTGGGATGAATACGAGTGCGGACACCACTACGCCCGCGCCATGGCGTCGTACGGCCTGATCCCGTCGCTCTCGGGCTTCCAGTACGATCACGCCGCCGGCCGGATCGGCTTCGAGCCCAAGTGGCGTGCCGAGGACTTCAAGACGTTCTGGGCGTTGGACGGCGCGTGGGGTGTGTACTCGCAGAAGATCGGCAAGAAGACGGCCCGAATCGAGCTGAGCGCCTCCTACGGCAGTTTCACTGTCCGCGAAGTCGCCCTTCCGGCCCTGGCGCAGGGCGCGGGCGTCATCAAACTGGGGCGCCCCTTCACCGTCAAGCCCGGCAAACCGCTCATCCTCAACCTCGACCTGCGCGGATAGTATCTCCTTTCTCTGGTTCACTTTGTGCGGGCAAAGTGAACCAGAGTTCTCTTAAATCGTACGCATAATGTAATCCAATTGACTACGCCATCGCTTGCGATTACAATACAGATGGTGCTGTTGGGCGGGCAGCGCCGGGGGCGAAACAGCGCCGCTCGAAGGGATGGCTCTCATGCGTACATACTCAGTGTGCTTTCTCCTTCTCGCTCTCGTCGCGGCCGTTCCGGCGCATGCGCTGCTCGCGGGCGATGTCAATGGCGATGATCAGGTCAATGTGCAGGACGTGCAGGCGGTGATCAACACGATCCTGGGCCTCGCCTCAAGCGAAGGTGCGGACGTCGATTACTCGGGCAAGGTCGACGTGGTGGACGTACAGGCGATGATTAACTCGATACTTGGGTTCGAGATAGACGCCGACGCCGACGGCCTGAGCGACCGCGGTGAAATCAACTTGGGAACAAACAGCGGCGAAGTCGATACCGATAGGGACGGCGTTTCAGATGGGGACGAGGCGCGGAATGGCACGGATCCGGCGGATTCGACGGACCCTTCTCCCGCGCCAATTGTTGTCGGTTTCGTGCTGGCGAACGGCGCGGAAGAGACGACTTCGCTCACGGTAACGCTGGACAACACATGCCTGAACGCGCCGACGCAGTACATGGCGTCGAGTTCGGCGGACTTCGCGGGCGGGACATGGCAGGACTATACGGAAGCACCCTCCTTCCGTCTGCCGAATGTGGCGGGCACGCTGCAGGCTTACTTCAAAGCGCGCAATACGTACGGCGAGTCGAGCGTTGTCAGCGACGCGATCGTGCATACACCCGGTTACGTGTTCGAGCGCGCGTGGCCAACTATCGAGCGCGCGTGGGCGTTTTCCGGGCCGCTTAGTGTGGATGTCGATACGGCCGGCAATGCGTATGTCGCGGACACCTACAACGGGCTCGTCAAGAAGTTCGCGCCCGACGGCACGCTGCTAACGTCATGGGGACGGGGGGGCAACGGACATGTCGCGCCCGTGGGCATTGCGGTAGACGCCACGGGGAACGTCTACGTATCGGACCTCGCTCTAGACTTAATTAGGAAGTATGCCCCGGACGGCACATATCTGCGGACGCTCACACCGCCGGAAGGGGTGTTGCCGCGCGTTGAGTACTATCCTGAACGGCTCGCTGTCGATGGCTCGGGTTACGTCTATGCCTTATACCCTTCTTACCATTTCGCCTACACTGGCCCGCGTGTTGTGAAGTTTACTCCAGCAGGCGATTATCTCGCCAGTTGGGACGTCGGAGTCACTACTCCAACCGTCTATGTGCCGACGGGCGACATTGTCGTGGACGGTTTGGGCAATGTGTACGTCTCGGAGGTGGCCACCAATCGCGTCAAGAAGTTCACCAATACCGGGACGTTGCTGACGGAGTGGGGCGCAAAGGGAACAGGGAACGGCGAGTTTCGATATCCGGACGGAATCGCGGTGGACGCCTCGGGGAACGTCTATGTCGCCGACAGCAGCAATCAACGGATTCAGGTGTTTACTGGTCAAGGAGAGTTTTTGAAGGTCTGGCCGGCCGCGAACGGCTTCACATTCCCTTCCGGCATCGCGTTAGATCCCTCCGGCACGTTGTATGCCGTGGACCCTTTTATGGGGGCGGTTCATCGTTTCGCTTCGGACGGGACGCAGCTTTCCTCGTGGGCGAATGGCGGCTCGCAGGAGGGGCAGTTCCTATATCCTCAGTGTGTGGCGCTGGACGCGTCGGATAACGTCTACGTGACGGACAACTACAACTGTCGTGTTCAGAAGTTTGCGCCGGATGGGACTTTCTTGAGCGCCTGGGGGGAGAAAGGCACCGGCGCGGGTCAGTTTACCGAAGGAGTCCGGATTGCGGTGAGCGCGGCCGGGCGAGTATACGCCACCAATCGCCGGTCGCCGCTGATACAGCAGTTCACGCTTGATGGTGTGTTCTTGACCGAGTGGCAGGCGGAAGAGCCCAGCGACGTCGAGCCCTACACGTTCCGATCGCTTGCGGCCGGTTCAGACGGGAGCGTATATATCAGTGTCGAGCGATCTCGCGCGAGCGAATACTGCCAGAAATTCCTCGTGCCAGGACAAGCGCTTTTTACTGCGGACGGTACAGGTGGGCTCCTGGGAAAACTCTCCGGGCCCCGAGGGCTGGCGGTGAACAGTAGCGCAAGTATATACATCGCCGAGTACAGCGCGCATCGCGTGCGCATACTCGGAACCGACGGAACATCGTTGGGGGCGCTGGGCGACGGGCAGGGTAGCGCGATCGGCAAGCTCCAGTGGCCAAGCGGCGTCGCGGTCGATTCGCTGGATCAGATCTATGTCGCCGACACCGGAAACAACCGGGTTCAGAAGTTCTCGTCCACCGGCGCGCTGATGGCGGTATTCGGCGAGCGCGGTTCTGAGGAGGGCATGTTTCAAGAGCCTCGGAACGTAGCGGTCGATTCGGTGGGCAACGTCTACATCGCCGACGCTAAAAACCACCGGATTCAGAAGTTCCGTCCGAATGGACAGCAGAGGTAGAGGGAGAAAAGCGCCAGACGCGGCTCCAAACAAAAACGGCGAGGAGCCGCGTCGAGATTACTCAAGTCATTCGGCCACCAAACCTGGCGCCTTTTTCCAGCCCTCAGCGGGGCTCTCTCGCTAAGTCACTCTCGTACGCGGCTCCTCGAGCCATCTTTATTTTACCATCGGGGGGCGAAAAAGGCAAGGCGATCTCAGAGTCTGAAGGCGGCGACCCCGCTTGCCGCGTGGCCATGAAATGTGGTTCTGGAACTCGTTCATGCGTCACTTTGGGATTGCTCAATAGACGGTATGCGCCCTTCAACGCCGTGGGCTCTCCCTCGGCCCGGGGAAATGTACCACGCGGATTCTCCCGAATACAGCCTCCACCTCCACCAAACGACGCTGCAATCGCAAACCACACAAGGCAGCGCCCCAAAATTGTTGACGCGCCCAAATCATCGGTTCCATAACAGTCCTCCTGGCAATAGCTTAGCCAGGAGATACTATATGCGGCGTCTGGGGTCCGCCCAAAGCGCAATATGTGGGTAATGACAAGAGCACTCGGGGCGAGGGGGAAAGCAGCGCTACCTCAAAGCTTGGTGCTTAGTCAGTTTTTAGAGAATTCAAATGTTGAGTCTTTTGCTCTGTCTCCTTCAGAATTCTCTCTTTCAACGGGGCAATCGTCGTGGTCTCCGTCAAAAGTTTGGACAACGCAGCCAAGCTCTCGGCCGAGTCTCCATAGGCATTGACTATGAATGAGGATGTGGTCTCTTGAACAGTTGTACGCAAATCATTTACTCCACTCTGCCACTTGTGCCATCGGTTTATTTCCGGAACCCACGTGCTGATCGTCGTGAAACCTGTTGGACTTTCTTTGTCCACAACGGCGACTTCCCAGAAATTTACCGCCGAGGGGTCCCAAACTTTTTCAACTCTTTCACATAGGCCGATCAAACTCCTCGCAACTCGCTCTCTGCGCTGCGACCAATCCGGTTCCTTCGAGCATAGTCGAACGTAGTCATAGGCAAGTCCACCCGCTCTATGCAGAGAGCCGGCGGCAGAACGAGAATCGATGGAGTCTTCCTTGTTTGGATAACAATGCTGCACCACCTCGATCGTTTTGTCGAAAAGCCATCGCGTCTCTTCCGGCAATGGGACTCCGGTGTAGCGCCGGTCTTTTTCAGTTTGCCTATGCCTTTCATCCGAAATTTCTTTAAACACTCGGCGACTCAGCGTTCCCATAATTGTTCCGTAAACTACCTTGTCTTTAGCGAGCCATTCCCGGTCCAGCCTTTCCGCCGTCGACTTGATCACATCGAGGGTTAGAGGAGACGGTAACGCCTTGATAGCATCGATTTCCTTTTTTGCGGGGGGCTCTTCGAAGGCATCATCCCTGTAAGCCCACGTGGGGACGTCCAGGTATTTTTGTGGAATTTCGGGAGCACAGAGGGTGAACGAAATTCCCGCTACGCATAGACTTATCAATGTCATAATACAGCTCCTTACATAAAGTCGCTTCCTCGTTTTCTCGTTCCTAACTTCTACTTGCGGGCGTTTTTCCTGAAGCTGCGCTTCGGTTCCCCACATGGTCATGCCACATGCTATAGTACGCCCATACGCTCGCGTTATGCATTCACAAAATCAGACAGGGCAATCGCACTAAAATTTGCCTTTGTATTTCTCAGAGCGCCGCCCCGGCGCGGCCCGTAGCGCCCGGCCTCCGTGTCGGGCGTCTTCGTCTTCAGCCCCGGAGGGGCGATTGACTGTAGCCCAGCGATTTATCGCTGGGTTTCCGACGCAAAAGGGAAAAGAGTGCCGTAGGCACGGTTGAAGCGCTTGGCGAAAACCTTCAATCGTGCCTACGGGACTTCTTTTTTAGGGGCACGGGATCCCAGCACTGAAGTGCTGGGCTACAATCAATCGTCCCTGCGGGACTGAAGGATGCGCGATACATGGACATTTCTTCGAAGGCGGTCATGCGGCGCTACGGCATTGCTCCTGCGGCCACAAAGACGAAGACGCCCTGCATGGAGGCCGGGCGCTACGAGTCACGTGCTCAGGCAGATGAGAGGGCTGGTTTTAGAGCGATTGCCCTGCAAAATCAGACGGCACCACTCCGCGCTCGGGATTGACGCGTTTCCGGGTTCAAGGGCACGGGAAAAACGTTCACACCACATCCAGAACAAACGCATGGCGGCCTCGGAGAGGTCCCAATGTCATCTCTCATCCGGTCCCGGTGCCGGACGAGGCATACTACGGGAACGCGATTCCATATCTTCTTCTCTACTCTTTCGCCATTTCCCTTCATCTGGTCCATCCGCGGATCGTCTTTTCCGGAACGGTCCGCGCCATGTGAAAAATGGACAGGGAGCAGATAGTCGATTTGCTGTGGCGTTATTCCTTGCCGGCAACTGCCAGCCGCGCTTCGAGTCGGGCACGCAGCGGGGTAAGTGGAGGGAACTGCGCGAGTTGTTCTAGCAGACGCGGGGCGTGGGGCGCGGCGGCCTCGAGCGCGGCGAGGGCCTTCGACTCGTCGGGCTCGGGGTGGGTCATGTAGAACAGGGCGAGGTCGAGGTAGCCCTCGGGATTGCGCGGCTCGAGGTCCGCGCCGAAACGAAGATGCTCCTCGGCGGCGGCGTAGTCGCCTTTCATGCGCAGGACGGACCCGAGCATGCGGCGCGCCACGGCGGAACTCGGCGCGGTCTTGACGCAGTGTTGAAACGCCTTCTCCGCTGTCGCGAGGTCCTGTTGCTCGAGCGCGGCCATGCCCTGGCGCCACGCCTGGCCGGCGCGGCGTCCGGCAGTCCACTGCCGAACCCACGCGCCGACCATCAGCGCGAACGCACTTATCACGAAAAACGTCATCATGGACAACGTCGCATCACTTCGTCACGAGCCGCAGCGTCACAATCTTCTTCGGTTTCACGCGCACGGCGACGGAACGCCCCGCCGGCTTGAGCACGGCCACGCGTTTCTCCTCGAGGCTGAGTTCCTCGGCGGACTTCAGCGTCGCGCCGCAGGTGACCTTGCCGCGGATCTCTTTCTCCGTCGGGTTGAACAGGCGCACGACAAGGCCCTTGCCGTCTTCCGCGCGCTTGAGCGCGCTGAGCACAAGACCCGACGGCGCAACTTCGAGGAAGCTATGCCGCGGCGGCAGACCCTTGCCCGCGTACGGCCCGGCCTGCGCCAATTCGAGCGGCGTCGAGAGCGCTTCGGCCTCGCGTTGCACCTCGGCGGCGTCCCACGCGCCCGCGTGCGGGTAGATGCGGTACTCGAATTGATGCTCGCCGGGGCACTGTGACAGCGTCATTTCCGGATGCTGCTCCCAGCGCCAGCTTACGGTCGTCAGCGACACTTCATACGCGCGCATCAGCGTGACGATGATGCTGCGGTCCGGCGTCGAGGTCACTTGGTACTCGCGCAGGCCGTGGTTGATGATCGCCAGGCCTGTCTTGCCGTCGCTCACGTCCACAAAGCGTTGCATCGGGAACGTCGCGTAGTCGCAGTTATGCCAGGGATGCTCCGGTCCGCAGACGATGTCGCGCGCGACGACGTCGAACGCGCTCTCCGCGTGGCAGACCTTGGCTTTCGTGCGGCGCGACGGGAAGACCACACGCAGGCGGTGGTTGCGGGCTTCGTTGGAGTACGTTGTGACGACGTCGAGCGCCTTCGCGCCTTTGCGCAGCGTCACGCGCGAGGTAATCGTCAGCGGCACCAACTCGCCCGAGCGCCGCGCGTTGTTTGGATGGCCGTCGAGACGCTTCCACGAATCGCCGCCCTCTTCGTTCAAGCCCGTGGGCACCATCATGCGGTACGTCACGCAGTAGCGCGCCAGCAGCGGGCCGTTCTCTTCGAGGGTGATCGTCACGGGGAATCCTGAACTCGACAGAATCTGGTCGCGGCCCGGCTCGACGTGCATCCACGCCGGACCGCCCTCGCCGCCGTCCTCAAACGAGTGCAAGTCGCGGTACGTCTCGCCTGTCGCCTTGTGCGTCATGGTGAACGTGCCGTCCGACTCGATCCGCACGCGCAGGTGCTCGTTTTCCATCGTGTTCGGCCCCGCCACGATGCTGCCGCGCGCGAACTCCGCCGTCTTGTCGAGCCGCAGCGTTTGAAGACCCATCGCGGGCACGTCTTTCGCGTCGATATGCACCGTCACGCGATCCGTGTCCATCATCATCGGCGCATCGTAGGCGTGGTTGACGACCGTCATCAGCGGGTGTCGGCTGCCCGGCTGCGCCGCCACGGGCTTGCGCGTCACGGCGTCCACAAATGCGAACTCGCGCACGTTCATGTTGCGCGGAATATCGAGCACCGCCGTCAACACTTCGCTACGGCCATACGGCGACGCGTTGAACACCGACACCAACACATCGTCCTGCGCGGCCTTGGAATTGTCCACGCGAAGCTGCACCTCTTGCAGCGCGCGCCGCTTCACCGACTTCGCAATATTCACGACCTGACGCAGGCGGTGCATCATGTCTTGCTCGATGTCGTCCACGCCGCTGCCCGCAATGCTGTCGTGCGCGTGGCCCGAGAGTAGCGTCTTCCACGCGAGGTCGAGCAGCGACTGCGGGTACTCCGCGCCAAGCGTCCACGCGAGCGCCGCATACGGCTCGGCCCAGCGTTGAAGCAGGTATTCCGCGTGCGCGTTGAGGCGCTTCATGCGCGTGCGGCTCGACAACACGTCGCTGTAGAGATGGACGCGCCCGGCCATCAATTTCGGCACGCGCCGCTCGCCCGAATACACCTTCAGATTCTTGACCGCCTTCTTCACCTTCGCGATGTAGTCGGGCAACGTGCTGTGGAATACCACGTCGTCCTTGAGGACTTTGCTCGCTTCCTCGATCAGTTTCAGCTCGACGCGGTCCGGCATGCTGCTGTCGTGACCGCTCATGAACGCGAGGTACGGTGTCGTCGCGACGTTGATTTCCATCTCCCGCAGGCGCTTCGCGCACTCGGCCACGCGCGCCTTATCGAAGCCCAGCGGCGGGTCCAGCACCAGGTGATGCAGCGCGGCGTCCGTGGGATTTGCCAAGTGGAACGGCAGGCCGCCGCGCGTCCACTCGTACAGCCGGTCCGTCGGCGTTTCGCCCAGCACGACCGGGCGATAGACCTGGTAGTAGAAGTTGTACCGCGCCGCCGAACTCATCTGCGACGCGAGCAGCCGCGTGCCGTCCGCGCCCTCAAAGATAAACTCGTTCGGGGTGTTCTTCGTAACGCCGTGGTAGAACAAGATCGTGTCGATGCCGAACCCCGCGTAAATCTGCGGCATCTGGGAGTTTTGTCCATAGCCGAACGGCGTGTAGCCGATCTTCATGACACCGCCGTATTCCTTCGCGACGCGATGGCCCATCAGCAGGTTGCGCGCGATCGACTCGCCATTGACGCAGAAACCCTCCGGCGCGGTGTACCACGGGCCGATGAAAAGACGGCCCGCCTTGACGTGCTTGACGATGGTGTCGCGCTTTTCCGGGCGAACCTCGAGGTAGTCCTCGATCGGAATGGTCTGACTATCCAGCAAGAACGACCGGTATTTCGGCTCTTTGTCCAGGATATCGAGCAGCGCATCGAAGAATTCCATCAGCATGATGCGCGTTTCCTGGAAATTGCACAGCCACTCGCGGTCCCAGTGGGTGTTTGAGATGACATGGATTTCATGCGTCTTTTTCATAAGTGTGTCCCTTTTATGCGGCGTGCGCGAAACATCGATGCTGACCACAAAGGCGGTATTCTTGGCGATCGGCGAAGGGAAGTCAAACCGCTTTATTCTGCGGCTTTTTTTGGGGCCCCGAAGCATCTCTCGAACACATTTTCAGAGGGGCGGCGTGCGCCTCAACAAACGCCGCGGGGGAATCCCAACAGGAATTCCCCCGCGAAACAGACTCAAGACAGCACCGCGGTTAGGCGGCCGTCTCGACTATTTGCCCTTCAGCTCGATCGTCGCGCCGACTTCTTCGAGCTTGGCCTTGACATCCTTCGCCTCGTCCTCGCTCACGCCTTCCTTGACGGCCTTCGGAGCGCCATCCACGAGGTCCTTGGCTTCCTTCAGGCCCAGGCCGGTCAGCTCGCGCACGACCTTGATGACTTTGATCTTCTCGGCGCCGGCGCTGGCCAACACGACGTCGAACGACGTCGGACCTTCGTCTTCCGCCGCAGCCGCGCCGCCACCCATCATCGGCATCGCGCCCATCATCATCGGGGCCGCCGCCGTCACGCCAAACTTCTCTTCAAGCGCCTTCACCAGCTCGCTCAACTCAAGCACGGACAGATCGGCGATCTGGTCGATAATCGTCGTCAGCTTATCAGACATGGTTCTCAAATCCTCCAGTTATCCTTGGGCACGCCGCAATTACGCAGCGGCTCCGCCTTCTTTCTGTTTCTTGACCTGATCCAACACATTGACCAGGTTACGCGGCAGCGCGCTCAACGCGCCCACCAGGTTCTGCATCGGCGCGGCAATCGTGCCCACCACCTGACTCAGCAGCACCTCGCGCGGCGGCAGATCCGCCAGCGCCTGCAACTGCTTCGCGGTAATCACGCGACCTTCCAGAACGCCGCCCAGCATTTCCACCTTCGGCGTTTCTTTGTTGAAATCGCGCAAAATCTTGGCCGGCGTGACCGGGTCCTTCGAAAAGGCCCAGCCCGTCGGGCCGTCCATAAACGACGCGGCGGCGCCGAGACCTAGCTCGTCCAGGACGCGCTTGGCCAACGTGTTCTTGTACACCTTGTACCGCACCGACTGCCCGCGCAGTTTCGCGCGCAACGACGTCGCCTGTTCGGCGTTGATTCCGACATACTTGGTCAGCACGCAAATCTGACTGTCCGCGATGCGCTCGCGCAGCTCGTTTACGGCCTCAATCTTTTCTGGCTTCGGCAAATTCGATCACCCCCTTTCTCCGAAGTCTCGCCAAAAACAAAACGCCCCGCAAGGTCCAAAGACGTTGCGGGACGCAATAACTCTCGCTACTCGTTCCGCGGCCTCGGCAGGCATTACTTTAAGGCGTACGGGGCAAATGCCCCTCGGCCACCGGCTGTCTTCGACCTGCGTGCCCTCGCGACTACGCCGCAAGGAAGCTGGACTATAGCAAATAACCGCCCAAAAGTGCAACTTTTCTTGGCTCCCAAATTGCCGGACACCTTCCAGAAAAAGGCGTCAGGGGCGCTATGTCGCGAAAAGGCCTTGTTTCTCATCCGCACGTGCGCCAACGGCTCCTCCCACAAACACCCGGTTCTGGTTGGGCAATAATGGCTTACGCAAAGGACTTCGTCCCCCTCCCCCTTGTCTCCTGGGGCAATCCAGTGTAGATTCAATTCCCGGGCATTTTGTGCGCGGGAAGGAGGAACGGCATGAACAAGGAACCGATTTGGGAAGCGATTGCGGCGGGCGGCGTGGTGCCGGTAATCGCGATCGATACGGTGGAAGCGGCGTTGCCGTTGGCGGATGCGTTGATTGCGGGCGGCCTGCCGATTGCGGAGATTACCTTTCGCACGGCAGCGGCCCCGGACGTCATCCGGCTGTTGAGCAAGGAGCGCCCGGAACTGATCGTGGGCGCGGGCACGGTGCTGACGACGGCGAACCTGGAGGCGGCGAAGGAATGCGGCGCGCAATTTGCCGTAGCGCCGGGGTTGAATCCGGTGACGGTGGCGAATGCGCGGGAGATCGGCATGCCGTTCTTGCCCGGCGTGGCCACGCCGACCGATATCGAGCACGCCCTGGGAATGGGGTGTTCGCTGCTCAAATTTTTCCCCTCGGAGGCTCTGGGCGGCATGGGGATGATTAAGGCCCTGGCCGCGCCGTATGCCCATGCGGGCGTGAAGTTTGTGCCGACCGGCGGGGTGAGCGCGGCGAATCTAGAAGCGTACCTGAAAACCGCTGCCGTCGCGGCGGTCGGCGGCACATGGATCGCCACGCGCGAGGACCTCGCGAACAAGGATTTCGGCGCGGTGGTCGAGCGTTGCAAGGCGGCGGTGGACATCGTCGCGCAAGCGCGCGCCACAACATAGCCGGGCGAATGTATCGAGGTAGCTGACGCTCGCTTCGAAAAGATGTGGGGAGAACCCTTCTTTCGCAGAAAGGTTCTCCCCCAGCAGTTTTTCTCTTACACGCCCAGTAGTTTTTCGACGATTCCCGTGGCCGCCGCGATCGCCTCGGGAAGTCTATCCGGGTCTTTGCCGCCGGCCTGGGCCATGTCGGGGCGTCCACCACCGCCGCCGCCCACCATCGGGGCCAATGCCTTCACGATATCGCCTGCCTTCACGCGGCCGGTCAGATCCTTGGACACGCCCACGCAGAGCGACGCCTTGCCCGCGTCGGCACTGCCGAGGACAATCACGCCCGACGGCAGTTGTTCGCGCAGTTTGTCGAGCACGTTGCGCAACCCTTCAGGGTCTTGGCCCGGCGCTTCGGCGGCCAGCAGCTTGAGCCCGCCCACCTCGACCACGCGCGACATGAAATCGTTCGAGCCGCCCATCGCCGCGGTCTGCTTCCACTTCGCCACTTCGCGCGCGAGCCGTTTGTTCTCGTCGATCACGGCCTGCACCCGCGCAAGGGCATCCTCCACCGTGCAGTTCAGCGCCGCCGCCACGCCCGCCAGTTGGCGCTCGCGCGACTGAATATAGTCGAGTCCCGATTCGCCGCACAGCGCCTCGATGCGCCGCACGCCCGCCGAGATCGACGATTCCGCGAGCACCTTGAAGCAACCGATCTGGCCCGTGCGCGCGACGTGTGTGCCGCCGCACAGCTCCATACTGGTTTCGCCGATACGCACCACGCGCACGACGTCGTCGTACTTCTCGCCAAACAGCGCCATCGCGCCCGCCGCCCGGGCATCGGCCAACGCCATCTCGCGGATTTCCAGCGCTTCGTCCTCGCGGATGTATTCGTTCACCTGCCGCTCGATGTCCAACAGCCGCGCCGCGTCCACGCCTTCGAAGTGCGTGAAGTCGAAACGCAACCGTCCCGGCGCAACCAGCGACCCCGCCTGATGCACATGGTCACCGAGGATCGTGCGCAGCGCCGCCTGCAAAAGGTGTGTCGCCGTATGGTGCGCCTGCGTGGCCCGCCGCGCATCCACGTCGACCTGCGCAGTGACCTTGTCGCCCACGCGCAAGACCCCCTGCACCACCTTCACCGCGTGCAGCGTTTGCTTGGGCAGCAGCGCGCGCGTGTCCGATACATGTGCCGCGGCGTTCGCGCTCTCGATCAGCCCGATGTCGCCGACCTGTCCGCCGGAATTGGCGTAGAACGGCGTTTCGTCCAAAATCAGCTCGCCCTCTTCGCCTTCGCGCAACTCTTCAGCGCGCTGTCCGCCAGCCGTGATGATCGCGCGGATCTGCGACGCCGTGCTCAGAGTCTCGTAGCCCACGAACCGGGTGTCGCCGCACTCGTCTTTCACGACGCGGTACACAGGCGAGATCGCCTGCTCGCCGCTGCCGGTCCACGCGCTGCGCGCCTGTTCACGCTGACGCGCCATTGCCTCGTCAAAGCCCTGGCGATCGACCTCAAACCCGCGGTCCGTGGCGATGTCCGTGGCCAGGTCCAGCGGGAACCCATAGGTGTCGTGCATGCGAAAGAGTTCCGCGCCCGGCACGCTGGTCGATCCCGAGGCCTTCATCGACGCGAAGATCTCTTCGAGCCGGTCCATGCCGCGCGCCAAGGTGCTCTGGAAGCGCTGTTCTTCCGTCAGAATCACCTTTTCGATTTGCAGCCGTTTTTCGACAAGTTCCGGGTAAATCCCACCCATGCTGTCGATGACCGAATGCGCGACCTGGTGCAGGAACGGCTCGGTCAGGCCCAGTTCGCGCCCGAACCGCGCCGCACGCCGCAGCAGACGCCGCTCGACGTAGCCACGGCCCTCATTGCCCGGCATCACGCCATCCGCGATGAGGAAGCTCAGCGCGCGGATGTGGTCCGCGATCACGCGATACGGCACGGGATTCTGCGCGTACGGCGCTTTGGCCAGTGCGCCGGTGGCCTTGAGAATGGGCTGCAGCCCGTCGATATCGAAAACCGTGTCGACGCCCTGGAGCAGACACGCCATGCGCTCGAGGCCCATGCCCGTGTCGATGCCGCGGTTCTTGAGCGTGGGCCGCGACCCGTCGAGTTGCTGATCGAACTGCGGAAACACGAGGTTCCAGAACTCGATGAACCGTTCGCCGGGGTCATCGCCCGGCGTGCTGTCCTTGCCGAGGTGCTCGCCGCGATCGAAGTGCAACTCCGAACATGGCCCGCACGCGCCCGTGTCGCCCGCCGGCCCCCAGAAGTTGTCCTTCGCGCCCAGGCGCACGATCCGGCTCGTGGGCACGCCGACTTCCTTCTCCCAAATGCCGTAGGCCTCGTCGTCGTCCTCGTAGACCGAAATCCAAACCCGCGCCGGGTCGAACTTGATCACTTGCGTCGCGAATTCCCAGGCCCAGGTGATGGCTTCACGCTTAAAGTAGTCGCCGAACGAAAAGTTGCCCAGCATTTCGAAGAAGGTCATATGCCGGGTGGTCTTGCCGACTTCATCGAGATCGTTGGCCTTGCCGCCCGCACGCAAACATTTCTGCGAGGTCGCCGCCCGGCGGTATGGAACAGGCACTTCGCCCGTGTAATACGCCTTGAACTGCACCATGCCCGCGCTGGTAAACAGAAGCGTCGGGTCGTTGCTGGGCACGAGCTTGTCGCTACGCTCGATGACATGGCCGCGCTGCCGGAAAAAGTCCAGATACGCCGCCCGGATATCGTCACTCCTCACCGTGAACCTCCTTACGCCGTCCGCTGTCAAAATGATGAAAGCCGCCAAACATCGCATTATACCCGCACAACGAAAAGAGGTTCAAAAGAACGGCGAAAGAACGGCGAATTGCTGAAGCGTCTCAAAATAAACGACGCCCGCCGGAGTCCCAGCGGGCGCGTTGTATCGCTCTGTGTATTAGGGATTGGGTTTGAGGATCGTCTTCACGCGTTCTTCGAGCGGCGGCAACGGCTCATGCGGATACCCCACGCGGTCCTGATACCAGTAATGCATGGTCGCGTAGTCCACCCACGCGCCGCCCTCGGCGGCTCGGGCGTGCAGTATGTTGTGAAGCTCCGTATTGTCCTGGAACTCATGCTTCCAATCCACCCGCCAGTCCAGACTCTTCATGAACGGAATCACGTTCACGTCGCGAAACTCGTAGACGCTGAGCAGCGCGGGATTGCTCTGCTGCACGAAATTGATCCCCGTGCGATGTCCCTGGAACGGCGCGCGCCAGCCCCAGGCGAAGCAGAACGAATCCTCGGACCCAAGATAGTCCGCGCGCGGCTTCGATTCGCCGTCGATCCGCACTTCGTTGTTGCCTTCCATGACGAACCCGAACTCTTTAAAGCGGTCTTCGTCCGTGCTGATGCTCCACGCCCGCCCGAGCAGATGCCCGCGCCCGTCGACGTGAAAGAAGTGCTCGTCGCATTTATTGGTGAGTTGAAACGCGCGGCGCTTCCACGTGGCGTGGAAATACCCCAGGCCCGGATTCCACGCGGGCAGACGCTCCCATTCAACGAAGCTGTAGTTCCCGACATTGTGCGGCGTCTCGTTGCGCAACACGACCCGGGCGCTGACTTCGAACGGCATTGGGATATAGCAGTTGTACGACTCGAGCGACTTCTCGATGAACGGTCCTGAAAACGCCTGCGCGCGCCCACAGCAGCCGTCCGCGAAGAAATCCGCCAGCGGCGCTTGAACGGCCGGAGTTTCGACGCCGTCAAAATAGATCTCGAGGATTATTCCTCGCGCCACCAGCGCGGTGTATTCCGGATTGGGTTCCTTCCCTATCTCGGGCAACTGAAGGAAATGCCGCGTGCAATGGATGTGCGTGATCACTGCCGGACCTTCGATTTCCGCGACCGTAATCGTCCGGCCCGCGTCCAGCGTTTCCAACTCCGGATACGCGTCATACGCCCAGCCCCCGTTCGAGAATCCGAACGACGAGCGGTCCCGTAAGGTCGCCAACTGCTCCCATGAATATCGCACGGCTTTTTTCTCCTGCCTATGTTGAGTGTTGTGTGTGCACGCCGCCTGCTCGCAGCAAGCATACATGTTCGAGCACCGCCTCGGAGAAGTCAACTGCGTTCAGCGCGAACTCAAAGCGAATCCAGCAAAATTCGAGGCACGCGGTTACGGGATGCAAGGGGCAAGCCGGGCTTAATGCGATGGCCTGCAGGAAAATAGGGAGATGCCGAGTCGTTCTTTTGAGACGCGGCCACGTGCGTGAGCGTTTCCGCATTATTTTGCGCAACCCCCATCGGAATGCTAGAATACGCCGCTCTTGGGGCGGTTAGCTCAGCTGGTTAGAGCATCTGCTTTACACGCAGGGGGCCGGGGGTTCGAATCCCTCACCGCCCACCAATCGGCTCTGTCAGGGGAAAGAGGTTGCGGATGCGCCTCTTTCCCTTGTGCTTTTGGTGCTGCCGTCGCGGGCGAGCCCTTGCGTCACGCCCCGCCCCCCCTACGCCCATCGGGCGCGACAGACCCGCGGGCAACCGCGTTTGTGCCCGGATGCCCCACAAGGCGCGTTCAGCCGTGGGCGCGAGACGCCCGGCGGGCAGACTCTCTATTCCGAATCACCCTGCGTCTTCGGCTTCCATTCCCGCGAACGCCGCTGCGCTTCGGCAATCTGTTCCGGCGTCATCTCCTTCGCGACTTTCTCGCGCAGTTCCCGCGCCTTCTCATCCGTCTGACCGGCTAAATTGAAGCACACATAGGCCTCGACGTTGTCCTTCAGCACGCCGTCGCCAAGGGCGTAGCGCAGGCCTAGGTTGAACTGGGCTTTGGCAAGTCCCTGCTCCGCCGCCTTGCGGTACCACTTGACGGCTTTGGCTGAGTCTTTCGGCACGCCCTCGCCGTTGGCGTAGAATAGGCCCAGGTTGAACTGGGCTTTGGCATGTCCCTGCTCCGCCGCCTTGCGGTACCACTTGACGGCTTCGGCAGAATCATTCGGCAGGCCTTCGCCGTCGGCGTACACGTTGCCTAGGTTGAACTGGGCACCAGCGTGTCCCTGCTCCGCCGCCTTGCGGTACCACTCGACTGCCTTGGTGGACTCCTTGGGGACGCCTTCGCCGTTGGCGTAGAGTACGCCCAGGTTGCACTGCGCTTCGGCAAGTCCCTGCTCCGCCGCCTTGCGGTACCACTCGACTGCCTTGGTGGAGTCCTCGGGGACGCCTTCGCCGTCGTGGTACCTATTGCCCAGGTTGAACTGGGCTTTGGCATGTCCCTGCTCCGCCGCCTTGCGGTACCACTTGACGGCTTCGGCTGAGTCTTTCGGCACGCCCTCGCCGTTGGCGTAGAATATGCCCAAGCTGAACTGGGCTTTGGCATCTCCCTGCTCCGCCGCCTTGTGATAGTCTGCACACAGTAGTTCCAGGCTGGCTCGGGCTTCGGCAAACCCTTGTTCTGCCGCTTTGCGCCACCATTTAGCAGCCTCGACGGAGTCCTCCGCTACGCCATTACCGTTGTAGTACTTCAGACCCAAAAAGAACTGGCCGACGTCATATCCCTGTTCGGCGGCTTTTCTATACCATTTGACGGCTTCGGCAGAGTCCTTCGCCACGCCCTCGCCTCTGTCGTACATCACACCTAAATTGCACTGCGCTTCGGCAAGTCCCTGTTCCGCCGCTCTTCGGTACCACTTGGCCGCTTCGGTGAAGTCCTTGGGCACACCTTCGCCGCTGATGTACCTGAAGCCCAGCTTGCCCTGCGCTTCGGCAAGTCCCTGTTCCGCCGCTTTTTGGAACCACTTGTAAGCTTCGGCGAAGTCTTTGGGCACGCCTTCGCCGATGGCATGCATCACGCCCAAGTTGTACTGGGCTTCGGCATGTCCCTGCTCGGCCGCCTTGCGGTACCACTTGACGGCTTCGGCTGAGTCCTTCGGCACGCCGTCGCCTCTGTCGTACATCAAGCCCAAGCTGAACTGGGCTTGGGCATTTCCCTGCTCTGCTGCTTCGCGCATGTCCCCAAGGGCATCCACGTCGTTGCCCGCCGTGTCTTCTGTCAGTAGGCCAACTTCCGATAGGAGTCGTCTGTAGTATGTCAAATCTCGCTCGGCTTCAGGGCTGGAATAGATGCACTCCTTCGCGGCGGTGAAAGCTGCTCCTCGGTCTGCGCCCAAGCTCGTGGACGCATCCCCGCTTCGAAATATGAAGGAGCACATGGACATTGCCTGCATAAGACGCGGGATAAAGAATTCTCGCATCTCTGGAGAATTGCTTCCCCGGCGAAGAACGAAGTATTTCAGGAGGCAGACGACGGAGATTGGATCATAGTAGCGAGTCCCTTTTTGAAAAAGGAAGAATCCAAATCCGTGCCTGTTGGTCTTAAAGTTGAGAGTTTGGGACTTCTCTGAATACCGAAGAGAAAGAGTATATTTCTTAATGCCGGGATGGCCGGGATACCGAATCAGCTTCGGCACGTTTGGTACTTCAAGGCCCATCAGCGGGCTAAAGACCATGCTTTCAAACCGCGTCACCTGATCTGCTATGGCGATGGCAAGATGCCTATCCCCGCTTGTCTCAATCAGGGTCATCTGCCTCAATGCGTAACAGCACATCACTAGAAGGTCACAAAACATACTGTCAACGCCCTCGGGCACGTTCGTCTCGTGGCAAACGGCAAAGTCATTCTCTTCATAAAAATGAATGGTTGTGTCGGCTCCGATTTCCACGATGAGTCCCCCTATGCGTCCCAATTCCCCAAGCTTCAGAACCCGCAACTATCCGAATAGCAGGGTCGCGGCGATTAGGAGAAGAATGTTTGCTTTGCGCGGTCGGCTGAACATGGCATTGGTCCCCTCGATTGTAGTCGCCCCCAACCCAAATCGGAAGAATCCTATCAACAAACCTGGGCGGGCGCAAGAAGTAGTGAATTCTTTTTCAGCCCCCGCCGCCCAGCATGGCAAGCGGTAGAACGGCAACGGGTTATGGTAGTATGACCCGTTGCCGTTTTCGTTTTGTGGCGATGCGCAAGGCGCGGGAACTCCCAAAGACAAGCGGCGAATCCGGCAAATCCTCGCCCATGAGCGGGCTGTTTCCCAAGCGGCTTTATTGACTTGCCCACCTCGTTGTGATTCCATGCGGCATGATCGAAATAGCGCGGCAGAATCAGCGAAATTACGCTTCGTTCTCGGAGTTTCTTCCGGGGAGTGTCATTTTTGTCGAAGAAAACATGCCGGTGTTGCTCGCGTCGCCGTGCGAGACGGTCGTGGCTTTCTCCCAGGCGGAAGTCTTGCCCGCCTTACGGCGCGTAGAAACGCGCGTGGCGGCAGGGTATGAGGCAGCCGGGTTTGTCGCGTACGAGGCGGCCGCTGCCTTTGACGTTGCTCTAGGAAAAGGCGCGCCGGGCGACCCGTTGCCGTTGCTGTGGTTCGGCCTGTACGCGACAAAAACGCGCCTGGACTGGGGCAAATTCGCCGGGGGTGACTTTTCGTTGGGAAGTTGGACTTCGGCGGTTTCCGAAGCGGAGTATGGCGCGCGTATCGACGACATTCGTTCTCGCATCGCCGCGGGCGAAACGTATCAGGCCAACTACACGATCCCCTGGCATGCGGATTTCCACGGCGACACGGTCGCGTGGTTTGCCGCGCTGTGTCAGGCGCAGCGCACGCCTTATGCGGCCCTGCTCAACCTCGGGCGTTACCACGTTGTGTCCGTGTCGCCGGAGTTGTTCTTCCGGCTCGACGGCGATCGCATCGAGACGCGGCCTATGAAGGGAACCGCGCGCCGAGGCCGGTGGCGTGAGGAAGACGAGGAACTGCGCGAAAGACTGTTGCGTTCGGAGAAGGACCGCGCGGAGAACATCATGATCGTTGATCTCCTCCGCAACGACCTCGGCCGCATCGCCACGCCGGGCAGTGTGGATACCGAGGCACTGTGCGTCGCGGAACGCTACGAGACCGTCTGGCAGTTGGTGTCGCGGATCGCCGCGCGGACACAGGCGTCCGTGCCGGAGATCTTCACCGCGCTGTTTCCTTGCGGATCGGTCACCGGCGCACCGAAGGTCCGCACGATGCACATCCTGCGCGAACTGGAGTCCGCGCCGCGCGGGGTGTATTGCGGCGCGATTGGCCGTTGGCGCTCGCCACGTCGGGCCGAATTCAGCGTAGCGATCCGCACGGCGGTGGTGGACACGGAAGCAGGGCGTGCGCGGTATTCCTCCGGCGGCGGAATCGTCTGGGATTCGACGGCGGATCGCGAGTATGCGGAGTGTCGCACCAAGATAGCCGTGCTGACGCGCCGAATGCCGCTCGATTTTTCTTTGCTCGAAAGCCTGCGGTATGAGCAGGGCTACCGTCTCCTCGAACAGCATATTGCGCGGATGGCAGCAAGCGCCGCGTATTTCGACTATCCCTTCGACACTGCGACGTTCCGTAAAGCGTTGCAGCGGCAGCCGTGGGTAGACGCCGAATCCCCTGAGCCGCTTATGGTGCGCGCGCTGCTGACGCGTGACGGCGCGCTTTCGGTCGAAGCACGGCCTGCGCCGGAGGCGGCGCCTGTGCGGCTGGCGCTTGCGCGCACGCCCGTGGATCGCCACGAGGTGTTCCTCTTTCACAAGACCACCGAGCGCGCCATCTACGACGCGGCGCTTGGCGAAGTGCCGGGGTATGACGACGCGCTTCTGTGGAATCGCGAGGGCGAACTCACCGAATCCACTCGCGCCAACCTCGTGCTGCTCATCGACGGCATCGCACTGACTCCCGCGCGCGACTGCGGCCTGCTCGCGGGGACGTTTCGCGCGTGCTTGCTCGAGGAAGGCGTGCTGCGCGAGGCTATTCTCACCCGCGAAGATCTCCGCCGCGCAGAGCAGGTGTGGCTCGCTAACTCCGTACGCGGGTGGATCCCCGTTGAGGAAGTACACGACGGCGATTGGATATGGCGTCGAAGCAGCCAATGTCCGCCACCGAGTGGTGCGTAGTCACGACGTCTCACTCGCTTCTTGTTCGTCGGGAGAAGACTGCCGTTGCCAGCGGGTCCAGAGAAATGACCCTGCTGCTGTGGTGAGGCCGAAGGTGAAAATGCTAAGGAGCAGCGGAATACCTTGGGTTTGGGTGAGGTCGTAGACGAACACTTTGGCCGCGCCCACGAGCGCCACGGCGACGGCGACCCCGAGCAACGCGGCACTCCTGGTTTTGAGTCCGAGAATCCCCAGAATCAGCCCCATCACATTGATAAGCATCGACTGTGCACACTGAAACGCCGCGAGGGAATCGAAGGAGAGTGCGCCAAGGAGCGCATGTAATCCGATGCGGCCCACGCCGAACGCGTAGAGGGCGCAGGCCAAAATCACCGGAACCGCGGCAACGTCTGGCGGTGCGTCATCGGCGTCCCGCATGGCGTCGCGCGAAAGCGTGCGTACGTGCGCGACGGAAACTGCGACAAGCAACACCAACGCAAGTGTACGGAGGAACACGCCGTCAGGAGCCACGCTCGGTAGCTTCCAGTACAGCGCCGCGCCGCAGGTATACGTGCTCAGTGCAAGCGCCGCGACGTGCAAGCGCCCATCGAGGCGTCCCGTGGAAAGGCGCGATACGGTGTAGGCGGCCACTGCCCATAAGAGTACCGTGAGCGCGGGAGGCGTCGTCGCCTGCGGCAGCGAGAGCGCAAGCAAGAGAAGGCCCGCTAACACGAGCGAGGCGCTAACCAATGGGCCTTTGGCGGCGCGCGCACCCATCGCCGCAGCCACGAGCAGGCATGCAAACGCCGTGACCGCCCCGGCGATGCCCAGGATCGTCTCTTGTCGAAGAGGAAGCATTACCACCCGTGCAGCGCCGTAGCCCGTGCTCAACAGTCCCAGCGGCAGAATGAACTCGAATGCGCCGAAAGGCCAGGTTGCGCGATGCGCGGCGTTGAAGAAAAGAAAGGTGTAGAGCGCGGCGAATGCGATCAAGATCACCATGTATTCGACGGGATTGTTCGCGGATCCGGTCTGATGGAGGAGGTATTGGCGCGTTTTGAGGCCATACCAAATCCAGAAGAGCAGGTTGAGTCCGCTCAACGCCCAGAGAAGCCAACGCGTACAGTCGCGCCGCGTCGTCAGCCACGCCGCGCCCGTCGCCAATAGAAGTACGCCCGCAAGCGCCGGGAAGTGCGGTTCCGGGAAGTCGAGCGCCATCGCCGCCACGGCTGCGCCGGGTACCGCGACATTGATTGTTGAACACGCCCCAAAACGCAGGCCGCCGATGGTCGCGGTCACGAGCAGCAATGACAGGATGAGGTATCCCCACGCGGCGGGGAGCAGTTTGAAGCTCAGGTGCAACTCGAGAACAATCGCGAGAATCAGGACCGCGCCACAGACGACGTATACCGCGCCAAAGCGTTTGTTTCGCGCCGAGCGGAAATAGCCGAAAACGATGATGAGCGCCGCGTAGCCCAAGCCGAGCGCCGCGCCCAGCCCTTGCGCGACGAGCCGATTGTCGGTGAGTGTGCGCAACGAAAGCGCAATCACGAGCAGAAAACAGACCGTCGCGAGGCCGCCTAACAGCGTCGCCGTGCTTGTGGATGCGGGCGCGTGAAGTCCTCGCGCGTGCGGGGCGGTTGCCTGCGCGGAATCATGAAGCGAGACGCCCGCGCCCGCGGCGACGTGACGCAATTGCCGCGTCAGTCCGTCGACGCGATCCCCCAAGCGTTGCATGTCCTCGGCCATTCGATCGAGTCGGGCCTCGATCGACGAGCGCTCGTCCGCCATGATCGCGCCTCCGGGCCTGCGGCCCCTGTTCGCGTCGCGGTACTGCCCCCATGTCACTTGGCACTACGGAACAACTCCAAAAACTGTCCGTTCAATGAGCCGAATCGTTGTTGGCTTCCGTCTTGGGCTCAGAAAGCGAAAGAAATTTGTTGAACACCGCCACCAGCACGAAAGGCAAGATGAAAATTGCCAGCGCTACCGCGACGCCCTCGCGGCCGAACAGTTCAGGCACATAGTTTTCACGAAAGCCGCGTCCGCTCTTCGAGAAAATCTGCCCGCCGATCACGACGTTCCAGCGCATCGAAAACACCTGAATCAGTAGAATGAGCGAGGCGACTAGCGCAATCGTGTTGCGCAGCGGATCGGTCAAGAAGGGGCGCATCAGCACCACGATGGCCAGCAACACAATAGGAATGAGCGATCCGAATACGACCTGAACGCCAATGAACGAGAATGCGAGTTTGGTGCCCAGCAGCGGCCCGATCACTTCCCATTCCTCGCCTTGCTTATAGGCGAGCGTAACGATCTCGAGCATCTCGAGCGTAACCGTCATAATCACGAACAGCCAGAGCCAGCGCGCCAACGCCTGCACGCACTCGCCATCGATGCGCTTGTCGCCGAATTTCGACACAATCTGGTACAGCACGATGATCATCGCAATGCCCGAGGTGACCGCCGAAAACAGGAAGATAATCGGCATTAGCGGCGTCGACCACCAGTAATTGGCCTTCACCGATCCAAACATGAACCCGACGTAGCCGTGCAAAATGCACGCGGCGGGAATGCCCAGCGACGCAAGCACAGTGATCGCGCGATGGTCGACCCGGCGGGCCTCTTCGGAGGTGTCGTACACACCCAACGCAATGGCCGCAAAAATGAACCGCTTGATCCCCCGGCTGCGCGCGGCCAATTCGATGATTTCGCAGCGGTAAACCAGCCACAACTCAAGGATGACCAGGATCAGGTAGAGCGTGTAGATCATCCCGAAAGCGGCCATAGCCGAAGTAAAGTGCGGCGTGATCATGATGTTGCCCGCACGCTCGGGGTGGCCGAGGTGGAACAACAGCGGCAAGGGCGCGGCGAACAAGAAGGCCAACGACGCCACCAGCGATAGCCGCGACACGGGGCGCAGTTCGGTGCGCCCGAACACGTGGTAGAGCGACGACACGATGAACGCGCCCGCCACGAGGCCGGTGATGTACGGGTAAAGCACAATCAACAGGCTCCACATGATGTGGATGTCGTTCGGAAATGAGAAGCCAAACGCTTCGGCGGCCATTAGCGCACCTCCATGCTCGAACCCGCATAGTAGCAGTTGGGTTCGGTCAGCAGTTCAGGTTTCAACACGTGCACAGGCTGCGTCGCGACGATGTTCGAGACCTCATCGCCGGGCTGAGCGGCATCGCCCAAGCGCCGCGCCTGCACAGGACACGCCTGCACGCACGCAGTGGTCATGCCCTTGGCCAATCGGTGGTAGCACAAGGTGCATTTGCTCGCCACGTGCAACACGGGATGGAAGAAGCGCGACCCGTACGGGCACGCCTGAATGCAATACCCGCAGCCAATACACCGTTTCTCGTCCACCAAAACTACGCCGTCCGGGCTGCGAAACGACGCGCCGACGGGACACAATTGCACGCAGGGGCTGTTCGTGCAGTGGTTGCAGATTTTCGGCACAAAAAAGGCCTTGGTGATGTCCGCGCCGGTTTCCTCGTGCCCAAACCCGTCGCGCGCGCCGTTCGGGGAGTCCACGAAGGTCTCGCCGGTGCGCGACACCATATAGCGCTCAACCCAGGTCCGAAAATAGTGCGGCGGCACTTCGTTCTCCACCTCGCACGCCCGCACGCACGAGCCACAGCCGATGCACTTGGTCGTGTCCACGAGGTACACGTAGCGGTGTTTCGCGGGATCGTACTCCCCCGCCGCGGCGACCGGCGCACCGGCGGCCTCTTCGGCCGACGCATGTCCTTCCCCGCCCAACGTCGCCGCGCTCACCGCCGCGGCCGCTGCCGTTCCCAGGAACGCACGGCGGGTGGGCGTCATCTCCTCGTCTTTCCGTTCGTCTATATTCATGGTGTTCACCTCACGTTGCCTATTGCAGTCCGGGATTGTGCGGATCGTGACAGGCGATGCAGGCATTCTCGGGAATTTCGTCTCCCTCGGCGATCGCGCTGACCTGCACCAAGTGCGCTTTAAACTCGATCTGCTTTATCGATTCGGGACGCGCCCGCAGTTTCTGGTGACAATAGCCGCACTGTCCCACCGCCCGGTTCGACGGCATCTCGCCGATCTTCGCGTTGTTCGCCGCGTGTTTGGCCAGCGGCGCGTGGCAGATCTCACACGACAGCGACGTGTGCTTGCCGCCCTGCGCCGTCGTCGCGAGTTCCTGATGGCACGGCGTGCATGAACCCGCCGCGCCGTGCACGGGTTCCTTGCTCTGAATCTCCTTGAGCACGTCGTAGCGGTAGAATCCGGCCTTGCCGAACGACGGCGGCGTCAGGAAATGACGCACAACAACTCCGGTCACCGCGACCGCGAGCAAGATAACCACGACCCGCCACAGATGTTTGGTGTGTGCCACAGCGTAAACCCCTGTTCCAATGCGGCCTAGCCGCGCCTATCGCGACCGGCGTCGGATGTGCCGGTGTGTCTGTCCAACGATTCCCGGGAAAACAACCAGCGGATGAAAGAGCGCCGCGTATCAGGCGCTGCGCTCGAAGAGATCTGCGACGGAAGGGTCTCGGGGGAAATGAGCCAACGGAAGAAGGATGGCGAGATGGGACGAGCGGACGTAGGTTCGAGACGGGGGAGTTGCTCCGGCATCAACAGCCATCGCACCGCACCCCCAATGCCCCGTACAAACGAGCTTAAGGAAGACATCGCTTCCGCCCCCGCATAAGTACTACGCCTTGGTTCCCCCGGAGCCCACCATTGAGCGCCGAATCATTCCCCGTCGTACTGCTGCAAGCCCATGCATCGGAGTGCACGTGTGTGGGTCTACTGCTCGTCAGTCCATGGAACGCCCCTTCCCGCGCCTTGCGACGCAGCGGAAGTGCGGCCCGGCCAATGGCGCTCTGCACCAAAGTCCCCGCCAGGCGTGTCCAGTGTGCCACAAAATCCTGATAATTGCAATAACTTTTGTCGCATTATCCTTCCGCGGCGAGTTTCGGCTGCAACACGTTCTCTTTCTTGCGCTTTCGCCTCCTTCAACCATCCAAAGGAAAACCGCCCCTCAAGCGTGGTAGGATGGGGATCAAGGCCGGTGCGGCCCGTAAGGCATTGAGATACGCGGACGATGAGAACAGAGTTTGCCAAACTACTGAAGCTGCTGCGCAAGACCCATCCGGATTCCGATCTGGAGGTAGTGCGCAGCGCCTATCGTGTCGCCAATGAAGCGCACAAATGGCAAAAGCGCATGTCGGGCGAGCCGTACGTCTCGCACTGCATCTCCGTGGCGAAGATCTTGGCGCAGTTGGAACTGGACGTCACCACCATCGCGGCCGCACTGTTGCACGATACCCTCGAGGACACTCCCGTCAGTCGGGGCGAACTGGTCCACACGTTTGGCGAGGAAATGACGGCGCTGGTGGACGGCGTCACCAAAATCGGCGCGATCAGCATCCCTTCGGAAAAGGTGACCGACATCGAGAAGCAGGCGGTAAACCTGCGCAAGATGCTCGTGGCCACGGCGAAAGACGTGCGCGTCATTCTCATCAAGCTCGCCGATCGCCTGCACAACATGCGCACCATCGAATTCCTGCCTCAGGAGAAACGCGTCCCGATTGCCCGGGAAACGCTCGACCTCTACGCGCCGTTGGCGCACCGGCTCGGTATCGCCCAGTGGAAGTGGGAACTGGAAGACCACGCGTTCCACGTGCTGCACCCGGTGGAATACAAAAAGGTCGCGTCGTCGGTGGCGATGAAGCGCCGCGAACGCGAGGCGTGGCTCGAGGAAACGATCGCATTCATTGAACGGAAGCTTGACGAAGCGGAGGTTGCGTCCACGGTAATCGGCCGCCCGAAGCACTTGTACAGCATCTACCAGAAGATGTTGCAGCAGGGCAAAGACTACGGCCAAGTCCTCGACACGCTGGCCGTGCGCATCATCACGGAAACCGTGGCGGGGTGTTACAACGCGCTGGGCGTGGTGCATCACCTCTGGCCGCCGGTGCCCGGGCGTTTCAAGGACTACATCGCGATACCGAAGGCAAACGGCTATCAGTCGATCCACACGACGGTGATGCGGGAAAACGGGCAGCCGCTCGAAGTTCAGATCCGCACTGGGGAGATGGACCGCATCGCGCGGGAAGGCATCGCCGCACACTGGATCTATAAGGAAGGCCATCGCCGCGACGACAAGCGCTTTGAAGAGCACCTGTCCTGGCTGCGCCAGATGTTCGAATGGCTGCAGGACGTGGAGTCGGCCGATGAACTGATCGACGGCGTGCACCGCGACATGGGCACGACGGACGTGTACGTGTTTACGCCAAAGGGTGAGGTGAAAGAGTTGCCGATGGGCGCAACGCCGCTCGACTTCGCCTACAACGTGCACTCGGAGATCGGGCATCACTGCATCGGCGCGCGCGTGGGCGGGCGCATGGTGCCGCTGCGCTACAACCTCCAGACCGGCGACGTCGTCGAAATCCTCACCTCGAAAAACCAGACGCCACACCTGGATTGGCTCGACGTCGTCGTGACGGGCAAAGCCCGCAGCCGCATTCGCCAACGCCTGCGCGAACTGGGGATGCTGGAGCCGCTGGAGACGCAACTTCGGCGCGACGTCGTCGTGGCGTTGCCGACGATTCCCTCCGCGCCGCCGCCCAAGCTGCGCACGGTGGACGACGCGACGCGGCACAAACTCATCCGCGTGCAGGGCTCGCGCCACATTGCGGTGCAATTCGCGAAATGCTGCAACCCCATGCCAGGCCAGGCGGTTATTGGCTATTCGACGAAGACGCCGGGTATCACGATTCATCGCGCGGACTGCAAGAATTTTGCGCGCACGGAACGCGACCCGTCGCGCATGATCGAGGCGTCATGGGAGGGCGACACGCACATCCTCTCGGGGCTGCGTGTCACGACCAACCAACGTCCGAATATCCTGGCGGACATCACGAACGCGTTGCGGCCCATGAACATAAGCATTACGCGCGCGGAGTACAAACCGGGCAAGGACGGCAAGAGCCGGTTTGAGTTTGTCTTCGAGGCGCCCGATCAGGAAAGCGCCAATCGCGCCGGGGTGACGATTCAGACCGTGGCCGGCGTGACGGCGGTGGATCGCATGACCCATCGCGACATTCAGGAGCTGCGCAAGTCGTCGTGAGCGAGCGGTTCAAGTTGGTGAGCCCGTTCAAGCCGGAGGGCGATCAGCCGCAGGCTATTCGCGAACTGGCGCAAGGCCTGCGCGAGGGCCTGCCGCATCAGGTGCTGCTCGGCGTCACCGGGTCAGGAAAAACCTTCACCGTCGCGCAGGTCATCGCGGAGGTCAATCGCCCCGCGCTCGTCATGGCCCCGAACAAAATCCTCGCCGCGCAGTTGTACGCCGAGTTCCGCGACCTTTTTCCAGAAAACGCCGTCGAGTATTTCGTCAGCTACTACGATTACTACCAGCCCGAGGCGTATGTCCCCACCACGGACACCTACATCGAGAAGGAATCGTCGATCAACGAAGAGATCGACAAAATGCGGCACTCCGCGACGCAGGCGCTGCTCACGCGGCATGATGTGATCGTCGTCGCGAGTGTCTCGTGCATCTACGGCATCGGCTCGCCGGACGTCTACCAGCAATTGCGCATCGAAGTGGCCACCGGCGACGAGTTTTCACGCGACCAGTTCATCGCGGGCCTCATCGCGATGCAGTATGCGCGGAACGACATCGACTTTCACCGGGGCACGTTCCGCGTGCGCGGCGATACGGTGGATGTGTTCCCCGCGTATGAAGCGGCGACGGCGGTGCGGTTTGAGTTTTTCGGCGACACCATCGACGGCATCTACGAGATCGACCCTTTGCGATCGTCGGTGAACCGCAGGTTGCGGCGCGCGGCGGTCTTTCCCGGCACCCACTACGCCACGACGGCCGACACGCTCAAACGGGCGATGTCCGGCATAGAACACGAACTTACGGAGCGCCTCAAGGAGTTGATGGCGGAGGGGAAGAATCTCGAAGCGCAACGCCTGGGACAGCGCACGCGTTTTGACCTCGAGATGCTGGGCGAACTCGGGTATTGCAGCGGGATTGAAAACTATTCGCGTCACCTTGACGGCCGTTTACCGGGCGAACCGCCGTTCACGCTGCTCGACTATTTTCCCGAGGACTTCATCGTGGTGCTGGACGAAAGCCACGTGACGTTGCCGCAACTCGAGGCGATGTACAAGGGCGACATGTCGCGCAAGGACAAACTCATCGAGTACGGCTTCCGGCTGCCCTGCGCGCGCGACAACCGCCCGCTGCGGCTGCCCGAGTTCGAGGCGCGGGTCAAACAGTGCCTGTATGTGAGTGCGACGCCCGCGTACCGCGAATTGGAGAAAAGCCAGGGACTCATCATCGAGCAGGTGGTGCGACCGACGGGACTCGTAGACCCCGAGGTCGAGGTCCGTCCTGCGAGCAACCAGGTTGACGATCTGCTGGGCGAAGTGCGCTTGCGCGCAGAGCGCAACGAGCGCGTACTCGTCACGACGCTGACGAAACGCATGGCGGAAGACCTGACGGCCTACTTCGCGGATCTAAACGTGCGCGTGCGCTACATGCATTCGGATGTGGAGACGCTTGAACGCATCGAGTTGGTGCGGGCGCTGCGGGCGGGCGAATACGACGTACTCGTCGGCATCAACCTGTTGCGCGAGGGGCTCGACATCCCGGAGGTCTCGCTCGTCGCCGTGCTCGATGCGGACAAAGAGGGCTATCTGCGTTCCGAAACAAGCCTCGTGCAGACCTGCGGTCGCGCCGCGCGCAACGTGAACGGCCGCGTCATTCTCTACGCGGACAACATAACCGGCTCGATGGAACGGGCGATGGCCGAAATGGATCGCCGCCGAGAAAAACAGGTCGCATACAATAAGAAGCACAAAATCACGCCGCGTTCCGTACAGAAGGCCATTGGTCAGGTGTTGCAGAGCATTCACGAACGCGACTACGTGACTGTGCCGATTGCGGCTGAAGAAGAAGCCGAGTATGTAGCCTCATTCAACCTCGACAAGACGATCCGAGCCCTGCGCAAGCGGATGAAAGACGCCGCCGATCGCATGGAATTCGAAAAAGCGGCCACGTATCGTGATCGCATCCTCGCGCTCGAAAAACGCCAGATCGAAGAGGGCCTCTAGCGCATTTTCGCCGAGGATGCCTGCGGCGCGCCCGCTAAATAAATAGGTATAGAAACGTAAACCGCTCTAGAGCAAGTGCCGGAATACCATGTAGGCTTCCGCGGCCTCCACACTCACCTCACGCCCGCGTACCCGCGCCGTATACTCAACGTTCTGCAAACTCGAATGGTGGATGCTGTCGCGTTGCTGCGATTGGTGCATGGCCAGCGCGCGCAGCTTGTGCTCGATGAAATCGCTGATGTCGATGTAGAAGTTCGGGTGAAACTTGTCACGCTCCAAGCTCCAGAACAGCGAGGTGTTGTCGTAGCCCAGCACGAGCGGCTGAAACGGCTTGATCGACGGTACACCGGGCCGCGCCGCCGTCCACGCCGCACGAAACACCGCCTCATGGTCCTGATTATACGACGACACCGGAATCGCCAGGATGGTTGGTTTCAGGCGATCCAACGCGAGCCGCGCGTCGCGCTCGAACTTGCTCACCAACTCTCGGCGTGGCAGCGTGTCTAGCCGCAAGTGCAGCTCGGACTCACGGTACAGCACTTCCCAATCGTCGACCTCGAGGAAATCCATCACCTTGGCGAGTTCCTGCTCGCGCAACGAACCGCTGACCATCCCCTCTTTCCCGTCGTAGTGCTTGAGGTCGCCCACCGAGCAGACCATAACGTACACTTCACCGCCCAGACTCTTAATGCGCGCCATCGTCCCTGCGCAGCCGAAACACTCGTCGTCGGCGTGCGGCGCGATCACCAATAGTCTTTGCGCGGCCAAAAAAGCGTCTTGTGGCGTCACGAGCCGTCCTCCTCTTGGAACTGGTTCATCCAACCCGCCTCATTCTGGGCAAAGCGCCCCTCTAGAGACAAATTTCGCGGGCGATCTATGCCGCCGCCGTGCCGCGAAACATGAAATACGCCGCGCCCGCCAGGCATAACCCCGCCCAGAGGTAGTCCCACTTCAACTGTTCTTTCATATACACCATCGCGAACACCGCAAACACGCACATCGTGATCACCTCCTGAATCACCTTGAGCTGTCCCAACGTGAAAAAGTGATAGCCGATGCGGTTCGCGGGTACTTGCAGGCAATATTCGAGAAACGCCACTGCCCAACTGCCCACAATCGCGAACACCAGCGGCTTGCTGCGCATGTCCTTCAAGTGTCCGTACCAGGCGTAGGTCATGAATAGATTCGAACCAACCAACAGCAAAATCGTCGAGACCGTTCCAAAGCGCATAGCGAATGGGCTCCATCGTGATTACGGGTTCCAGTCTGGGCGCACGAAGGCCGGATTATACTCCGTGGCTTCCGGTCAGTGAAATGCTTGTTCTTTTCCGCTATGCTGGGCAAATCGTGACTGGTTCTAAGGGCCGCTAGAGGAGATGGACATGAGCATGCAGCGTTGGCAGCAAAAGAGCGAAGAGATCAAGGCCCGTTACCTCGCCGAAAAGCGTGCGAATCCCGGGAAATTCGAGGCCAAGCTGAATCTCAGTTGGAGCAACTGGGGCTTCGGCATGGAGCCGCTCGAGGCCTCCGTGAGTCGGCTTGCCCGCCACGGTATCCGCTATATTGAGTTGCACGGCAACCGCTACGGCGCGGACCTCGGCTACAACACCGCCGAAGTGAAGCGCATCCTCGCGGACCACGGCGTCGAGACGGGCGGAATCTGCGGCATGTTCTCGGCGGACAACGACATGGCCAGCAACCGCGGCGTTGTGCAACAACGGGCGATCGACTATATTCGGCGCAACGTCGAGTTGGGCTATGAACTCGGCGCGAAGTATTTTCTCATCGTCCCGGCGGCGGTGGGGCGTCCGGCCAAGATAGACGACATGGAATTTGACCGTTCCGTCGACACGTTGCAGCGCGTCGCGGACGTGTTCGCGCAGGCGGGAATCCGCGGCGCGATCGAGCCGATCCGCTCGGCGGAAGTCAGCATCGTCCACCGCTTCGCCGACGCGGAGCGCTACATCCAGGCCGTGAACAGCCCCGGCGTGCAGCACATCAACGGCGACGTCTACCACATGCTTGTCGAGGAATCGCATATCCCGGAGACCATCCTCGCCTACGGTCCGCGCCTGACCAATCTCCACCTCGCCGACACCAACCGTTGCGCGTTGGGCGATGGCATGCTCGACGTGGACACGTTGATGATGGCGCTCTACCTTATTGGCTACAACAATCCCTCGTGTTTTTGCACGCCGGAGCCGCTGGGACCCGGCGGCGATCCGTACCCGGCGATGTACGGCAAGCCCGACCCGGCCCTGCTCGAGTCGCTCGTAGAAAAGACCGCCGAATACTGGAACGAGCGCGAGGCGGCCGTGCGGGCGATGGCGTAGGATGCGAGGAAACGGGGCGGCACGATGAAGCGGCTTGTCTGGATAGCGGTGTGGCTAGCAGCGGTCGGGGCTCCTCAAGCCCTGGCCGCGTTTCCCGCGCCCAACGTCGAGACGTCGGCCGAACACCCGCTGTTTCTGTTCGCCGCGCCGCGCGCCGTCAACGCCGACGCGCAAACCTATGCGAGCCAAATCGCCCAGCTTTGGGCGCAGTTGCCTGAGCGCCTCAAACCCTACTCGGTGCTTGTCCTCGATCGCCCCGCGCCGTCCGCGGTACGCGCGGAGTTCTACCGTGGCGTGCTGAGCGCACTGCAACCCACGGGTGTGCCCGTGGCGCTGTGTGTGGCAGGCACGGACCCAGCAAACACGCTGCCGCCGGAGTTGGTGGAGCCCCTGCTCGCGGAGTTCTCTAGCGTGAAGGGCGTTCAGGCGGCGGGGCTCAGTTTCAACGACTACCCCCCGGACGCCGGCGCCCTTGGGTCTTCACCCACGGCACTGTGGCTGATCACGATCAGCGACACCGCCGCGCGGTACGGCCGTTTTCTCGCCTGGGAAATGACCCCGCTCGAGTGGCCGCGAATGATGTCGCAGCCTACCCAGCGCGCGCTCTACGACAAACTCACCGAATGCAACGGCTACGTGTTTCCGCTGGTTTCCCTTCGCGGCCAACAATGCCTCGCGGGCCTCTCGGCGGCCTGCGGACTCTGGCTCGAGGGCGCGGTGTCGGCCTGGGGCGTTGCGCCAAGCACGCAGTGGTACGCCGACGCGGGCTTTGTGCAGCCGGGCCTCTTTGGCCCCACGCCGGACCCGCTGTCCATGGCCCCCGGCTTGTATCGCGCAATGATTTTCGAAAGCGCAATGCTCGGCGCCAGTGTCTTCACGTTCGGCGCGCCCGAAGAGCTCTGGGCGGGCCCATACCGCAAGTACTGGGACGAGGCCGTTTACCCCGCGCTCACGGAACTGCTCGAGTTCGCCCTGATTCCTCGGCGCGAAATGGTGGCGCGCAAGGCCCGTGTCGCGTGCGCACTGGTCCCAGCCCGCACGCCGCTGGAGTTTCACACGAACCTTGTTGATATGGACGGCGTCTACGACGAAGGCCGCCTGATCCATGGCGCATACGGCATGGAACGCGCGGGGCAGATTCCCGAATTGATTCCCAACACCGGACGCCACTATATCGTGCCGCTGCTAAGCGTGTTTGCGCCCGGAACGAAGGCTTCGGCGTTCGCGCGGGTCGTGACCGCAGGGACGTTGCCCACCGCCGACGCGTGGGTGTCCGCACTCGACCAATACCTTACGCCGGATGCCGCCGGACTGGCCACGGCGTGCCGTGTGGGCCGCAGCCTGTTCGTGTTCAACAACCGCGAGAATGTGCAGGAGCCGCAGGACTATCGCGTGCCCGACGTTCCCGCGCCGGTGCGGGGGCTCGAGGCAAAACGCGTCGAAGGCGGCGTGCTCCTCACTTGGACGCCGCGCCCGGAAGACTTGGCGTTCCGTGTGCTGCGCCGCGCGCCCGGCGAGGCGACACGAACGGTAATCGCGCGCGACGTGGATCAACCCACATTCACCGATACCGCCGCAGACCCGAACGCGGCCTACGCCTACGCGGTCACGGCCGTCACCGACGCAAAGGAACCCCTTGAGGGCGTGCTGAACTTCGGTGAGACACTCGCGCTCAGTATGGGCGAGAGCCGCGTCGCCGAAGAGGCCGTGGTGTCCCCGGCGCTGACCTACGGCAAAGGCGCGCCGATAGCCCCCGCCGCGACCGCGTTTCCCGCCGCACCGTGGTGGCCAACGTTTGACGGCGTCCCACCGGAGCAAATGCCCGTGGCGCAGGCGATTGTCGCGCGAATCGAGCAATGGGACGCCGCGTTTTCGCGCGAGGACCTGAACGCGATCATGGATCTCTATGCGGGCGAGTATGAAGACGCCGAGGGCTGGCGGCGGCAGTACGTGCAACGCGCGTATCAGTGGTTTTTCGAGCGCTACCGCGCCTGCAAGATGACGCGGCAGTTGCGCCGCTGGGACTTCGGCAACCTCGCCAAGGACGGCTCGGTTCGCGCGACGCTCTACTGTCGCTTTACGGGCGTGGCGGTTTCCGATCTGACCGGCCACACGGGCGACTTCCCGGCAGTCTTCCCTCTTACGGAGAGTGGGGAAATCACGTTGACGTTTATCGGCCAGGAAGGAACCTGGCGGCTCACTTCAACCAGCCCCGCACTGCCGAATTTCAGGGAAATCCTCGGCGCGTCGACCGGTCCCTTCGATCGCCTTACCCCGGGCCCAGATAAGCAGGAGTAAATGCCTCTGCTCCGTGCTCGCTCGTCCTTTTCCTTCGCTCACTCGTCCAACTTCGCTGCGGCCAATTCTTCCAACTCCGCCTCGATGCTTTGTAGCACTGGGAAGCGGAATCCGGTCTTTGGATCGAGGTCAAGGTCGAGCACCTTCATGGTCACGGGCAATTGCTCGCGTTTCCACTGATTGAACGCAAACAGCCGGCCGAATTTCGTGGTCCACTGCCGCAACTGCTCCGCGCCGTGCTCAGGATGACGGTACACCAACACTCGCCAGCAATCGGGCAACGCCATACGCCGCCGTCCGAAGAGAAACAACAGGTCATCCAGCACCACGTACGGCATCAAGTCGGCCTCGTCGCGCTGATCCGGGGCCAGTTCCGCGCTGGGCGGAATCGCCAACACCTGCTCCAATGCCGTCAGCCCGTCACGCGCCGCAATATACTCCAGCAGTCGGCTCACCAGCGTCTTCGGCACATTCGCAATCGGCGAATACCCGCCCTGATTGTCGCCGCCGGTTGTCGTGTAGCCCACCGCCGCCTCGCTCAAATTCGACGTCACGAGCAGCAACGCCTGTTCGCTGTTCGCCCAGTTCAACATCATATTGCCGCGCACGCGCGCCTGCAGGTTCTGCTTCGCCAACGGCGTCACGCGGTCCGCGCCGCCCGCCAACTCCTCCGCCTTACGCAACGCAATCGCCGCCTCTTCGCCGATCGAGACCACTTTGAACGGCACGCCGAGCGCCTCGGCCAGCGTCCGCGCGGCGTTGAGGGTGCCGCTGCTGCTGTAGGCCTCGTTCGGCAGGTATACGCTCGCCACGCGCTCGGCATAGCGGTCCGCCTCCCCGCCCTCACGCAGCGCCTTCGCCGCGCCCACCGCTAGCAGCAGGCACAACGCGCTGTCGCGCCCGCCCGACAACGCCACCAGGAATTTCTTGAACGCCCCTGCCTTCTCGAAGTAATCGCGCAGCCCCAAAACCAGCGCATCGTACAGCTCGTCGAGATACGCCTCCGCCTCGTTGCGCGGCGAGGTAGGCTCAGCGACAAAGAAACTCGCTGGCAACTGCGCCGCGAAATCGCGCACCGGCGCGGGACGATACCCGCCCTCAATCGCGAGTACTTCCGTCTGTCCTTTTGCTTCAGGATGCAGCGCGTTCTGACGCCACGTCGAGTTCTCTGCGCGCGCGCGCGCGACGTCGTTGAGATTCACCACCGCCGTTGTCAAGGCCCAATACCGCGTCGATAGTAGCGGCCCTTCCGCCACCACGCCCTCCGGCGTGGCGATAAACGTGCCGCCGTCGAACACCAACCGGCTGTTGTCGAGACCCAAGACGTTCGCATACGCATAGACACAGGCCATGCTCGAGGCCGCGCCGAGAATCAGGCGGCGGCGATGGGCGTTCTTGCGCGGCGTGAACGGCGACGCGCTGCTGTTGCAGATGATTTCCGCCCCGGCCGCGACGCGCTCGTGGGCAGGGGAATGAGCAGACCACAGATCTTCGCAGATCTCGGCGCTTACCATGCCGAAGGGCAACGAAAACACCAAATCCCCTGCAGGAACGCCGTTGATCTCGGTTACGCCATCGGGCCCGGGCGTCCAATTCCGACCCTCGTAGAAAATGCTATAGGTCGGCAGGAATTTCTTGAGAACCAGTCCCCGCACCGTGCCGTTGTGCAACAAAGCGACCGCGTTGTGCACAAACGGCCCGTGCTGCACCGGCAGTCCCACGAACGCCGCAGTCTCTCGGCACGCCCCCGCCAGGTCTTGCAGCGCGTCCCAACTGCGCCGGGCGATATCGGGCCACCAGATGCGGTCTTCGAGACTATACCCCGAAAGCCCCAACTCGGGCGTCACCAGCAGATGAACGTTCTGGTTCTGCGCTTCGTCGATCACCGCGCGCAAGCGCGCCGCGTTGCCCGAAAAATCCCCGACCTTCAGCGATACCGCCGCCGTTCCAATCCGTACCAGTCGCATACAACGTCCTCCCGCGCCAATTATACTCGGGACCGGTCACGTTTTCGCAGAAGTTTTCACGCTCAGATCGGCAAAGGGTTTGGTGGGGCAGGGAATCGCCAAGATCCTCCCCGTCGCTCGCCTCAAGCGCGCCCGCGCTGTACGTCGCACGCCTGCGTTTGTCTTCCCTTCCCCCCGCGCAGATAATCACCCTATGCGGGCGACAGAAAACAGCGAAACACCAAGCGAGACCAAGGCGCGTGCGTGCCGCGGTGCGTTGTTGTGTCTATTCTTCCTTGTCGCGCCGCTGGTGTACTCGTATCGTCTGACTTCCTTTCTGCATGCCAAGGAGCTTGTGCTCTACCTCACTTTGATCCCTGCGGCGGCATCGTTGGCCTGGGGGGGGGGCCGCATTTCGGCGGCGTTGCACCGGTTTCTGCCGCTGTGGGTCTTGGCGGCGTTTGCCGTGGTCATGCATCTCGGATTCCGACTCCCCGCGGTCCCCTTCGCCGCAATTGAGCAGTGCGCGCACGCGTTGACGCTGTTGTTGGCCGCGGTAGTTTGGCACGACGTCATGATCGAGCCGCGCTGGGCGCGCCGAACGCTCGTCGCCCTGGTCACATCGGTGGTCGCAACGGCTGCGCTGGGGCTGGCGCAGTACGCGGGCGTATTGACGACGCTCTTTCCTGTGTTTCCTGGCAATCCCCAGCGGATGTACTCCGTTTTCGGCAACCAGGACTTGCTCGGCGGCTACCTCGCGCTGGCGATCCCCTTCGCGGTACGGGCAGCGGCGCGCGACGCACGAAGACCATGGCCCGCCATGCTCGCCCTCTTGGTGATGCTCCCGGCGCTGGCGCTGTCCATGTCGCGAACGGCGTGGCTTGCGGCCGTGGTGGGAGTCATCGTCGCGTTTCCATACCGCAGCATGGGACATCGACGCGCAGTTGCGACACTGCTGCTGCTCGTCGCGGGCGGCGCGGCAAGCATGCTGGTTTCCCCAGACGCCTTTGTCACGCGCGTACGCGGAACGTTCGGCGTGGATGACGAAGGCGGACGGGCGCGCGTCTGGCTGTGGAACGGCACGGCGCGGATGATCGTCGCTCACCCGGTGATTGGCGTTGGGCCGGGCAACTATCCCTACTGGGCTCCGCGTTACCTGGCGGAAGCGCTGCACGCCCCTGGCGGCGAACGCCTCTACCGCACGACGGAAATGGCCGAGCATCCCCATTCGGAACCGCTCGCCCTGGTTGCGGAATTGGGGCTTCCCGGCGCCGTGTGCGCGCTGTGGATGCTTGCGCGGTTGGCGCGTCGGCGCGGCGCGGCATGGGGAGGACTCGCCGCCTGGTTGGTGTTCGCGTCTATGAACCAGACGCTGCATAGTCCCCCGCATGCGCTCGCGGGAATCGTGTTTGCCTCGCTGCTGCTGCGCCGCTTCCCGGTTCCCGAGCGTGTGGAATCGCCCCGCACGCACGCCGTGACCAACACCGCATGTGCAACGGCACTCGCGGCTTTCTTTGCGCTAACCACCTTCTGGCCAGGGGCGTTGCTTAAACAAGGGCAAGACGCTCAGGTGACGCGGAATCCCGAGGCGGAAGCGATTTTCGCGCGCGTGGCGCGGTGGCCGTGGCCCCAGGCGGCGGCGAATGAGTTTCTGGCGATGGAACTGTTGCGACGGCATGACTATACCGCCGCTGAACGGGCAATCGAGCAAGCAAGCCGCGGACTCGATACGGGGCGGGTGTATTTGCTGCGCGGCACAGCCTATTTCGGACAAGGCCGGATCGATGAGGCGCATGAGGCGTTTTTGCAGTGTGTGTACCGCTGGCCCGGTTCGGTCGAGGCCTGGCGCGCCCTGGAACACACCACGCCGGAAGCCGACTGGCCGCGATTGGAACTAGGAGCCCGCCGGTGGGGCCTCGATACGGTCCTGCGGGGAGACGCCGAAGGTCCGTAGCCGCGCGCGCAGATAGCCGTGAATGCTGCCCGAAACGGGGGTCCCCTCGGGGCCGCGCACAGACAAGACATATTCTTGTCCGGGCTGAATCGCAACGGGAAAGAGGTACGGATCGCCTTCGACAATGCCGCTATGGATAACCTCTGCGCCTTTGGTCAATTTCGCCAGAACCCCCGCGCCCGTGGGCGAAACCGCGTGCAGTTCAAAGTACACCTGGCGCGCGCGGGTATCGAGCCACGCGGATCCGGAACTCTCCCAAGTGATCGCGAACTGGTAGGGAATCGATGCCGAAGGAAGACGATAGCGCGCAAAATCGGACGTCTTGAGCAGGGTGAGGTGCCGTGCGATGCTGGGATACTGCCGAATTGGCTCCATGCCCAGCGCGCCGACGATGGCCCCTGCGCCGATCCCCGTCATGACGACCGCCTGAATCAACCACACGCCCAAACTGCGCGCCCAGCCCACCTCGAATCCGCCGCCAATAAACGCCAGACTCAGAGTAACCGCGATTATAGGGAGCAAGAACAACAGTTCGAATGGCAACCAGGTGAGGATGAAGCAGAGCGCGCCCAGGCAGAGTCCCGTGGTGACCACCTTGATCGCGGGCACCTTGGGACTGCGCAGCACGCGCAGGGCGATCAGCAGCACCACAGGCCATGCTAACGTAAGCGCGCCGCCAAACACGGGGCGTGCCATCAGCAACGAGCTGCCGACGAGCGCATTCGCGGTGGAATCCACAGGCGCGGCCAATACGCGGACCTGACCCAGCCACAAGTAGAGGCCCGCCGAAACAAGCATCACCGTAAACAACCCCACGATAAGCGTCCACAACCACGGTTGCGGCGGCTCGTCGTGTGCACGGGGCGCAATCGCGGGAGTCGGCGTGCCGGGTTTTGCAAGAGCGCCGTGGCACTGCCAGCAGCGATCGAATTCCACGTTGTTGTGCGCGCCGCAGTGCGGACAAGCCATTTTCGCGCCGAGATCGATCGCGCTGTCGCTGCTGAACGTCGGTCCTTCTTCGATCCCGGGCGCGCCACCCAGGCGCAGGCGCTGGATCGCCCGGCCCGCAGTGGAGGCGTTGGGATCGAGCGCTTGCACGACCTCCCATTCCTCCAGCGCCCGCTCGGGTTGCCCCGCCACCTCGTACACGCGCGCCAGCTGCTCGCGCACGCCGATGTCCTCTGGCCAAGTTTCTGTTGCTTCATTGAGTTCGGCGATGGCTTCCTGGTACCGGCCCAGGCGGTAATACGTCGCGGCGGTGTAACGGGTGACGTTGAGCTTGGGCGTCCAGTCGCGCTTGAGCACCAGCAGGTGATCGAGTGCGCGTCGGTACTCCCACGCCATGTAGAGCTTCTTGGCGAGCCGCCACCGGGCCTCGTGATCCTCCGGATGATTCTCGACAAACAGCACGAGCGCGCTCAGATCGCCCGCATTGCCGCTTGGGTTGTCGAGTTCTTCCATGGACTGGCGGTCCTACTTTCTCTTTGTTTGCTTGCGGCGACGCGCGGCGCGGGCGGCTTCCCGGCGCTGCAACAGGGAATTCACCGTCGCGGTCACGATGGCCGCGAAGATCATCGCCGTCAGCGCACCTGCAACGGGAGGGAACGGCTTGGGAGCGCGTTCGAGCAATACCGCGTATGCCCCCCAAATGAACGGGCCAATGAGCACGGCGCTCGTGATCATCCAAAACACCCAGCCTACCGACGTGAGTTCACTCAATCGTATACGCACGAATTTCCTCCCCCCGCTTTGGCGCTTGTTGCGGCAACAGAATCCGGAAAAGCGCACCGCCTTCCGGACTGCGCGACACGGAAATCGTGCCGCCATGCTCCGCGACGATCTTCTGCGTCACCGCCAGACCCAACCCCGTTCCCCGTGTACCTTTCGTGGAAAAAAAAGGCTCGAAAATCCGATGCACGATCGCGTCGGGCACGCCCGAACCGTTATCCGAGACCTCGATGCACAACCCGCCGGATTCGTGCCGGGCCGCGCTCAGCCGCACCCGGCCGCCCGCGAGCGGCGCGGCTTCGGCCGCGTTGAGCAATAAATTGATCAGCACGCGATACATCGCCCGCGAATCGAGAAACACCTCGGACGGTGCGTGCTCAACGGAAACATCGAGCGCCAACTCGCGGTTCACCAGCAATCCCCAAAATGTCTGCGCCACTTCGTCGAACAGTGTCTTGGGTTCAATCGCCTCGATCAGCGGCGTACGCGGTTTGGAGTACGCCAGCATGTCCTCCACAAAATGCGCGATGCGGCGCGTGCTGCGGCGCAGAATGGGCCAGGTGCGCTTCAGTAGCTCGATATCCCCGTTCTGCAGCCCGGTGTCCATCAGGTCCACCGCCCCGCCCATGCCGGTGATGATGTTCTTCGTGTGGTGCGACACGCCCGCAACGGCCTGGCCAATCGCCGCGAGACGCACCGCGCGCAGGTTCTCCTCGATCAACCGCGCATTCGAAATGACCGTGGCCGCAAGCGAGCCGAACATCTCCATCACGTGCAGATCGGCTTCGCTGAACGCCCCGCCGCCTTGCTTGTTCACAACCTCGATCACGCCCACCAGCGTGTCGCGGTCCACCATCGGCACCGCGAGCAAGCTGCGGGTTTGGAAATTACTCATCGCGTCAGCGCCGCTGAAGAAACGAGCATCGGCGCTCACGTCGGGCACGTTGATCGACATGCGTTTCGCGGCGCATGAACCCGCAATGCCTTGTCCCATTTTCAGGCGCACTTCGCGCTTGAGAATGTGCTGATCGCCATGCTCTCCGAGCGCGACTTGAAAGAACAGCTCTTCCGCGACGGAGTCGAACAGCATTAATGAGCACGCCTCGGACTGCGCCAGCGCCTTGCTCTCCTCCATGATCCGTTCGAGCACGGTGTCGAGATCGGTAATCACGGCCACGACGCCATGCACGCGGTACAGCGCCTCAAGAATGCGACGCAGTTCGTGCTCGGTCACGCCGGTCAGCCAGGGTGTCGACTGGTTCGTCGTTTCCGTCATCCCCCTTCGCCTTTCACCGGCCCTGAGGCCGCATCCACGCGCGGCAGCGCGTGATACACCACGTCGCCAACGATCTGCAGGCTTCCCGCGCACACGCGTTCCATGGTGTCGCGCGGCGTGTGCCAGTTCTGCTGATGGTCCAGCGCAGATCCTCCATACGAGAAGTCGATCAAATCGATCGCCGCCACGCCAGCCCGTCGAAAAGGCGTGTGGTCGTCCTCGATCCGCCCTCCCGACTCAAGAAAGTAAGCGCCCGCGCCGTGCTCGCGCGCCGTGTTCCAAATTACGTTCGTCAACCACTCCGGGGCGTCGGGCTCGCGAAGCACGCCCAGACGGCAGTCGCCGATCATGTCCACGTTAATCATCGCATGGACCCGGCTCAGTTCGCCGCTGCGGCGAAGCGCTTCCACAAAGTGACGGCTGCCATACAAACCATCATACGCCGACCACTCGCGGATCGCCTCTTCGCCGTCGAAGAACACCAGCCACACGCTGCGCCCTTCGCGGCGCACGCCCAACGTGCGCGCCATCTCGAGCATCCACGCGGTCGTCGAGCCGCCGTCGTTCGCGCCCACAAAGGGAAACGGGAACAACTTCGTATCGTAGTGCGTGCCGAGCAGTATCATCCCCGGCGCAGTCCCCTGGATGACCCCCACCAGGTTGACCATTTCCTTCGGTCCCTCGGGCGTCGCCGCGGTGAATCGCTGCTCGCGACACTCCAGCCCGACGCGCGTCAGCTCTTCGCGAATATACCCCCGCAACTGCTCCAGCGCCGGCGAGCCCGGCGGCCGCGGACCAAACCCCACGACGCGCTCCAGGTCCTTGAAGGCGCGCACGCCGTTGAAGGGCGAACTGGGCTTCCACGCTTGGGTCGAAGCGCCCACGTTGCTCGTCAGCCCTTGCTTGAGCAGAGAGGCCAGCACGAACATAAACACAAAAACCGCCACGCCGCCGAAAAGGATCACCTTGAGCGCCGCCGCGCCTCGTATGTAATCGAGGACACGCGACTTCCCCCCGCGTGCCTTCGCGCCTCGCCTCTGCCACACTGCGTCCGGTCCTCCATGACAACCGAAGATTTCCACCGTCAGATGCTCATTATGGGCTGATTTCTCCCCAAAGACAAGGAAAGTCTCTGGAAAAGGGGAAGAAACGCAAAGGCGCTTCGCGTGCTCCCAAAGGCTTCAGTGGCTTTGCACCTTTGGGCGTACCCGAGTACAGCACAGCAGCTCCGCCGGGCAATGGAGTTGTCTTTTCATGAAGGGCGACGGCAAGTTTGGAGAGGACGCGCGCTACTGGAGCGGGGAGAAGGCTTCTTTATTATAATAGGGACAGACTCAAATTATCGCATCGCATCGCGTGCCCGCCAACATTCAAGATTGTTTCGCAATCTGTACTCAGGGGAAACCAGCTCGTCACTCTCAAATAATCTAGGGACAGTGTATATTTTATGGCCCCGTGCGGCATTTTGCTCGAAGGGGGACTCCGCTCGTCGCACCCTACTCGCCGCGCCGCTCGATTTTCTCCAGTAATCTATTGACAAATACCTCCGAATTTCACCATACTTCAGGGTGATACCCCGTTTCCTCGACAGGCCACTACGAACGGAGCCTCGTCGAATACGAAGGTAGCTTGAGGCTGGATTCAGCTCTGGCGCGGTAGCGGGGGCTTCTCGCTGTTGCCGGTCAGCGCGTAACCAAGGAAGAGCGCAGTCGTGCGGCTTCTCTTCACGCAAAAATGCTTGCGGGGTTCCCGTCGTCTCGCGGGACTCATCTTGCCGCCCGTTTGCCTTGTGCTGCTCCTGCTTGCTCAGTCGGCCTCGGCCGGGGTGGTGCGCAGTGCGCTGGGCGATCGCGCTTATGCGGTGCTGCAGAACGGTCGCTTGCTTGCGCTGGAGTGCAACCCGCCCAGCGGCATCGGCGCGAAAGCCTACCTCCAGAAATTCCTGGCCGATCCCGCGGCATGGGTGAACTACGTCGGCTCGCGTCCGGTCGTCCTCGCGTACGACAAACTCAAGCTCGAACTGCAGCGCGAAGTGTTGCTCGCGGTGTTTCCGGACGACATGGTTGATGACCGTGGGTGGTGGCATCAGGTGGGCCCGGAGGCCACCGAGGGCGAACAGAACCTGTGGTCGTTGTGCGAATGGCTGACGGGCCGCGGCACAAACTACCGCACCGTGCTCGACCGCAACCGCATCGCGACCAGCAGCCTGCAATCGGGCGAGATGGTGCTCATCCCGCGCGAACTCCTCAAACCGTCGTTGCGCAAACCGACGCCGGAGCGGATCGAAAGCGAGGAGAATGGCAAAGGCGATATCGCCGCGACCGCGGTGAACCTGGAGGAAGCGCGCGGCGAGCTGCGCTACGAAACGGACGCACAGGGCGGCTATGCGGCGTACCGCCTGAAGCCGGGCGAGGCGCTGTACACGGCAGTCGTCGTGCGGTTCACCGACATCGGCGACAACCAAAGCATTCTCGAAGCCTGCGACCTCATCCAACGCCGCAGCGACATCGCCGACGTCCACTCCATGCCCGCGGGCACGCTGGTGCGCATTCCTATCGACATGCTGTCCGACCGGTTCCGCCCCGGGTCCAGCGCCGAGCGCCAGGAGTATGAAGACGTGCTGCAGGAAGCGCAGCGCCTGCGCGGCGAAGTGCGCTCGAAGGACCTCGAGGGCGTGGTGGTCGTGCTCGATCCGGGCCACGGGGGCGACGACATCGGCGCGGAGAGCAAGGTGAACCGCGTGCAAGAGGATGAGATCAACTACGACCTCGCCTGCCGCATCAAACAATTGCTCGAATCGACCACGCGCGCGAAGGTGTATATGACAATGATCGACGACAGCCGCGGGTATGAACCGGTCAACTCCACCACGCTCGAAAACGGCTCTCAGGAGTACGTCCTGACCACCCCGCGCTACCGCAACGCCGATACCAAGGTATCGCTCGCGCTGCGCTGGCACCTGGCCAACGCCATCCACCGCCGCGAGACCGCCCGCGGCGTGGACCCCCGCAAAATGGTCTTCACCAGCATCCACTGCGACGCCCTGTTCAATGAAAAACTGCGCGGCGCGATGATCTACATCCCCGGCGCGAAGTTACGGCGCGACGAAGAAGGCGCCGCCGCCGCCCAACGCCTGAGCATGTACAAAGAAGTGAAAGAACAACCCACCGCGACCTCCACGCCCCAGGAACGCCGCCACGACGAGGCCGTCTCGCGCAACTTCGCCGAGGCCGTGCTCAAGACCCTGGCCGCGCAGGAGATCAAGGTGCACGACGTCGGCGACCCCATCCGTTCCACCATTCGCCAACGCGGCGGCGTCGAATACGTGCCCGCCGTCCTACGCAACACCCAGATACCCACCAAAGTCCTCATCGAGGCCGCCAACCTCACCAACCCGACCGACGCCTCCCGCGTCACCAGTCCCCGCTGGCGCCAACGCTTCGCCCAGGCCTACGTCGACGCCCTCCGCACCTACTTCGGCCCGTAATCACCGCACATTGCCGTGGGTGTCAATGCGGATGACTTGGAGGTGGGAACCGGTGGTTCCTGCGGTGATGTAATCGCCGGAATCGGTCAGCGCAACGCCGTTGACGTAGCCGCTGCCGAGGCTCTTGTACCAATTTAGACTGGCGTTCGCGTCGAGTTGCATGATGTAGGCCTCGTCCGTGATGATCGGAAAGAAGTTGCCGATGTACTCGACCTTCTCCGCCTCGCCAACGAGAACAATACGGCCCTCCTCGTCTACCAAGGAATCCTTAACCGTATAATGCGTCGACGCCGCACGATCGATAATATTTTCCGCCGCCCATAGCAAGTTGCCGTCGGCGTCAAAACGAAAAACAGCCGGCACATCAACGCCGGACGCGCTTGACGTACCCACCGCAACGATGTCGCCATTCTGGGCTTCGGCGACGGCGTCCGCGCCGGCCCACCCTTCTCCATAGTGATTCCACCAGAGTTGGTTTCCCTCTCCGTCGATTCGAAGTGCTTGGGCGCCGCCTACGCCGCCGACAACAACGTAACCATCAGAGGTCAGGGAAATCATATCGTAAGGCGCCATTCCACCCCAAGAAGGGGCGTCGTAGTAATGCTCCCACGTCACATCGCCATTCGAGTCCGTCTTAAGCGCAAAAGTCTTATAGCTGCCCAGTTGGAGGCCTGCAACTACGACGCTGTCCTCACCAGACGCGGTAACCGCTTTGGGAACTAGAGTTGAGGAACCATAGGTAGTATCCCAAACAGATGTCCCCTGAACATCTAGCGCGACTAATCGCAATCGCATGTTTGAATGGTCCTGAACATAGGGCGCGTTGAAGCCTGCGAGGACTATGGTCCCATCGCTCAGTGCGACGCCAACTGAGCGATGGCTATAGGCGCTTCGCGGATACAGATCATCAATCAAGCGCCACCACTGCACGTCGCCTGTCGCGGAGAGTTTGGCCGCGAACACCTGAGGTTCAGAGGTAGTGTCACCTTTTGCCCTGCCTTTGCCGACGACTAGGTATGCGCCATCCTCCGTCTGATGAATGCTGTTTCCTTCCTCATACGAACCCAGTGAATATGTCCAACCCAGATATGTTTTGGCATTGGGGCAACCCAATACAGGGATTGTCCCTAGCAACGCGGCCGCCATAAGGACAAAGTTCTTATGCCACATTTTCATCGTAGCCTAGCTCCCGCTGAATATTCATTCTCAGATAGCTTCTGTGAATGAATATCCAATTTGTCACTACACACCAAAATGTTTACGCAAATAGGGTAGGCATAGTACCCTTCCCCAAATGTTCTATGCTTCTACGGTGTTGCCGGATACGCTCCGGCGCTAGTGTAAACCCGTCTTCTGGTCTTCAAATTGCCGCTTGCATCGATAATGATCTGTGCGTCTCCTGCTGAGTTCTTGATGATAAACTCCGGTCCCGAACCCGGCGCAAGGTTGCTCTGCGACTGATTATTCACGCCAGCTCCTCCGCGCAAACTTAATCCACCCGAAACAGCACTAACCCTAGTTAGTACATTTCCTGTCGAGTTCTTTATCAGGAATTCCGGGACATTGGGTTCTCCAACAAGCGATGTTTGCTGTTCTGAGACGGTGCCCTGTAAAATTAGTACGTTCCCATCTTCCTGAAATTGGACCAGTGGAATCCCTGCAGAGTTTCGGACTGAAAATGCATGGGGAGATGGCGCGGAGTAGCGAAAGCCATTGTCGTCATCGACATAATCACGTCCCTCGTGCGTAAGCTCTCCCAGTCCAAGAAACCGAGAACCATAGTCGTCTGAATTCACAATATCATACCTTGGCGAGAGGTGTACGTCCCAAAACGCCAAGGTGTATTGTTCGAATTCTTGAAGTCGGGCTTCTTCAGGCCCCTGCGCGGTGGAGTAGTCGTGGAAGACGGTACTCAGGAAGTCTTCAACGCTGTCGCGCAGGGCGCTGTTGTTGGCAAGAAGGGCGTCTTTTTCCGTCTGTGGGTTTTCAGGGCAGGAGAAAAAACCACCCAGGGTGGGCAGCCAGGTCTGGAGCCAGGCCCAAGGAACACCAAGGTCCCAGGAAGGCCACACGCCGAAGCCGCCGACCGGAGTCAGGTGGTTGGCTCCGGCCATGATGACCGCGTAGGCGGGGTTGGGACACACACCAAACGGCTTGAGCACCGCGTCATGATAGACAGGGGTGCCCCCATTCACCAAGAGAAGATCGCCGTCCGTGTTCGAGATTGTGTCGTTTGTGCCAGAGAGCAGCATGTAGGGCTTCTGCATGAGGTCCTTACCGGTCAGATTGGGTAAAGCCGGGTCGATGGGCGTCAATATGGCCGCGCCAGTATCGGTTCCGCCGGAGATCGTCATATACGCGTCCGCAGGGACGAACGGTCCCGAGTCGTGATGCCAGTCCGAGTCCGGCTGCGTCTGGCGGCGAAAAATAGCGCAGACCGCGTATGAAGCAGTCCGCGAGGAGGAACATGCACCCCAGCTACCGCACATTGCCGTGGGTGTCAATGCAGAGCACCTGGGTGTGGTTGCCGTCGGTGCCGGTGGTCATGTAATCGCCGTTGAATGTAAGGGCGATGCCGTTGATCTCCCACGCGGCGTCGATCGTCTTCATCCAGTTGAGATTTCCTTCGACATCGAGTTGGAGGATGAACCCGGAATAAGAACTGATCGGGATGGGGCCGACATATCGGATGGACGATGCCTGTCCCACCATCACAATGCGCCCTTCGGTGTCTACGAGGCCATCACGAACGCTGTAGGAGACCCCCCCGCCCCTGGCCATGATATTTGTCTTCTTCCAGAGAAGATTTCCGTCCGCATCAGTCCGAATAACTGCCGGTACATAAGGGCTTGGACCAAACTCACCGAAAATCACAAAACCATTATCCGTTGCCTGATCGACAGCGTAAGCAAAAAAAAGTTCGTCGTAGAGATTTGACCACTCTAACTGACCACTGGCGTCTACTTTGAGCGTCTCCGATCGGAATCCTGTGAGTACATATCCGCCATCATGCGTTTGGTCCATCGCTTCAATTCCCGCAACTCCAGAAGGAGTTTCGTGGTATTGGTCCCAGACAATGGCACCATCGCTGTCCACTTTGCGTAGTTGAACTTGGCTTAAATAGGTATAACTCTTTGAGGCCGCGCTCCAACTGTAAAGTGTTTGTTTTGATGCCACCACGCAACCGCCGTCTTCCGAAGAGACAACCGCTTGCGGCTCTAGCAATCCCGGACCGTAGGTCAAATCCCAAAGCACGTTCCCATATGCATCGAATTTGAGCAATCGAAGATGGGACTCCTCTCGAACTTCAGGCATGTCGCTCCCTACTATGACGAATTCAGACGCAGACACCGGAACACCTAAGCGCGAATGCCGATCCATATAGAGTCCGTCAATCAATTCCGCCCATAGTAGAGCACCTTGTGCAGAGACTCGACTTGCCAGCACGACGTATTCAGAAGTTGGATCGTCTACGAGAGCCGATTGACCAGATATGAAGTAGCCGCCCACTTCTGCAGGGAAAATGCCCTCCCCTTTGTCGCCGTACCCCAGCTCGAATATCCACCCGGCGCTTCCTGTTCCTCCCGGGCAGCCGACAAACGACAAGACTCCCACGCCAAACGCCATGGCGACAAACATCATCCTGGCAAGTGGACGCATCGGCTGAACCTCCTTCTCGACTGATTCGCGACGACGGTTCACGCGGCACAGTCGCTTACTTTACTCTCGCTAATGACAAACATTACTTGGCCGGACTATTAAGGCCGCTCATGTGATAAGTAGAGATTCCTGCCGGTCGGGACTACAATCGGGCCATGCGTGAACGTACGGGAGGCAAGGGTGGCGGGCCGGGGGCGTTGGCGGCGGTGGTGCCGTGTTACAACGCGGGGGGGCGTGTGTCTGGGGTGGTGGCGCGGGTGTTGCCGCACGTGAGCGCCGTGGTGTTGGTGGACGATGGCAGCACGGACGGGTCCGCGGCGGGGGTGCCGGATGCGCCGGGCGTGCGACGGGTGGTGTTGCCGCAGAACCGAGGCAAGGGGCATGCGCTTCTCGCGGGGTTTCGCGCGGCGCTGGAGGATCCGGCGGTCACGTGCGTGGCGGTGCTCGATGCGGACGGTCAGCATGATGCGGCCGAACTGCCGCGGCTGTATGCACGGTTCGTGGAGACGAACGCGGACTTCCTGATCGGCGCGCGGGACTTTTCGGGGGCGGCGGTGCCGTGGGCAAGCCGGTTTGGCAATGTGCTGACGGTGTCGTTGAGCGCGTTTCTGTTGGGGCGGCGCATCGGCGACACGCAGTCGGGTTATCGGCTGCATTCCAGGCGTTTTCTGGAGGCGGTGCTGGGCCGGGTGCGCGGCGGACGGTACGAGACGGAGATGGAACTGCTCGTGCGGGCTGCGCGCGGGCCGTTTCGGCTGGAGAGCCTGCCGATTCAAACGATCTACGAGCCGGGCAACCGCAGTTCCCATTTTCACAAGCTCAAGGATTCGGTGCGGGTGTATGCGCGGTTGTTTGCCAGTTGCGTCGCCGTGCGGCGCGAGAAAACGTGAACACGCGAAGACGGCTCACGCCTTTGCTTTCCTTAAACCGGCGCGCGGCGGCAACAGGCCCGCGAGTTGGTTGTAGTCGGTGAGCGTATCGTAATCGCACAGGGTGCACATGGCGGTGCTGGTGACCGCGATGCCGCTTTCGACAATCGCCGCGATGGGATTGAGCCCGCCGTACACGACCAACCCCACGCGCCCTTGTCCCACGGGGATATCGAGCAACGGCTGGCCGGGACTGCCGATGCGCAACACGCCGCCGAGTCCCGCGTCTTCCGCGCGCTGGGCCAGTGCGCGCGCGGCGCTGAGCGCCGTCATGGGAAATTCGCGGAAACTCGCGCCCACCGTGCCGGAACCCGTGCGCGCGGCCTGCTCGACGCTGGTCATGTGCCCGCGAATGAAGATCTCGAGCGGGTCGAGCGAGGTGCCGTCGTAGTTGATGATTTGCACGAAGCGCTTGGGCTCTTGGCGTTCAAGTTCGAGCAGGCCGCCGAACCGCGACGTGACCGCGATGTGCGCCCGCAGGAAGATGCCGTTGATCGTCACGCTGCACACGGTGCCGATCGCGTAGGCGTCCTTGGGCACGCGGAATCCGCCGAGCATCGCCCCCGGCCCCGCCAACGCAGCCAGCCGCCCCATGCCCAGACGCGCATCGAACACGCGGCGGAGTTCTTCGAGCGCGGGACGAATGTCCGCGGCAGGCACGGTCGTGACGTTGAGAATAACCTTGCCCTTGCCCGTAGCCGCGTCGAAGTCCATGCGGTACGCAAGTTCCTCGACGCGCGCCGCCACGAATCCCACCTTATCGATCACCAGCGCGCGTTCCACCTCGCGCAAACCCGCCTCGGTCAACCGGCGCCCGCGTCGGCCGAGATTCTCCGTCCACCCCAGCGCGTCGGCCTGGCCAAGATAGTTCCGCACCGTGCGCTCGCTGAAATCCGAGCCCGCGCCGCGCAGCTCTTCGGCCAGGCGCTCGCTGCCGGCGGGGGTCTGAAGATCGCGTAGACAGCGGAGGATCTGAAGCATCTTTCGTTGCGTGCGAATGTCGCTCATGGAACGTTCCTTACCCGGCTTGGCGGGCGTTGTGCGCAGACGAGGATACCGCCGCCCGCCGCAGGGATCAAGCAAAAGCGGCAATGTTGCCGGTAATTCGCCAGGAAGAGGCGTCCTACGTCTAGTGTTCCCAACAAAGCGAGGGAAAGGATGCAGGATGTATTTCCGGAATTTTTCCGGCAGATTTTGGTGCGATTTCCGGTATTTTTGCCCCCTTGACAAGCCAATTTGCGGAAAGTTAGTGTATGAAAGCGGCCAGAGGTTGCCGCTTTATGCGGGGGCAGCATGGCAGACGGGAACAAGGCCGCCACAAGCAACAGGTAACGGGGAAGGTCCCCACAACCAGAGACAGGGAGCCGGTATTATGTCGTATATCACTGATGTCATGGAGTTGGTCGTCAAACGCAATCCGTCCGAGCCGGAATTTCACCAGGCCGTGCGGGAAGTCCTCGATTCGCTGGTTCCCGTGCTGGAACGCCACCCCGAATACCAGAAGAACTGCATCCTCGAGCGCTTGACCGAGCCCGAGCGCGTACTGATGTTCCGCGTGCCGTGGGTGGACGACAAGGGCCGTTTCCAGGTCAACCGCGGGTTCCGCATTCAGTTTAACAGCGCGATTGGGCCGTACAAAGGCGGTCTGCGCTTCCACCCGACGGTGTATCTGGGCATCCTGAAGTTCCTGGCGTTCGAGCAGATCTTCAAGAACTCGCTGACGACGCTGCCGATGGGCGGCGGCAAGGGCGGTTCGGATTTCGATCCGAAGGGCAAGTCGGACAATGAAGTGATGCGTTTCTGCCAGTCGTTCATGAGCGAGCTGTGCCATCATATCGGCGCGGACACGGACGTGCCCGCGGGCGACATCGGCGTGGGCGGCCGCGAAGTCGGCTTCCTGTTCGGTCAGTACAAGCGCCTGCGCAACGAGTTCACCGGCGTGCTCACGGGCAAGGGCCTCAACTGGGGCGGCTCGCTGATTCGTCCCGAAGCGACCGGCTACGGCTGCGTGTACTTCGCGCAGGAAATGCTTGCGACCCGCGGCGACAGCGTGAAGGGCAAGACCTGCGCGGTCTCCGGTTCGGGTAACGTCGCCCAGTACACGGTCGAGAAGGTCAACCAGCTCGGCGGCAAGTGCGTGACGCTGTCCGACTCGAACGGCACCATCTACGATCCCGCCGGCATCAACGAAGAGAAGCTCGCTTTTGTTATGGAGTTGAAGAACGTCCGTCGCGGCCGCATCGCCGAATACGCGAACAAGTTCTCCGGCGTGCAGTACCTCGAAGGCCAGCGTCCCTGGGGCATCAAGTGCGATTGCGCGTTCCCGAGTGCGACGCAGAACGAGGTGAACGGCAAAGACGCCGAGACGTTGGTGAAGAACGGCTGCTTCGTGGTCGCCGAAGGCGCGAACATGCCGAGCGATCCGGACGCGGTCGAGGTTTTCCTGAAGCACAAGATCCTTTACGGCCCCGGCAAGGCCGCGAACGCCGGCGGCGTGGCGGTGTCGGGTCTCGAGATGGCGCAGAACTCGCAGCACACCGCATGGACGCGCGAGGAAGTCGATGCGCGCCTGCGCGACATTATGAAGGCGATTCACACCCAGGCCGCGAAGGCCGCGGAAGAATACCAGCAGCCGGGCAACTACGTGGCGGGCGCGAACATCGCGGGCTTCACGAAGGTCGCCAACGCCATGCTGGATCAAGGTCTCGTCTAGAGCGGTTCACTACACTCGAATAGGGCAGCGAGTGACCGGGGAGCAGGGGAGGCCCTTCGACAAGGGCCTCCCCGCGTGCATTTTGTAGGGTACTGCCCCTTGCGCCTGCCTTGGGGTACATGCCAGACTGCCGCCATCGGCCGCGCCATTCGACTGGCGCTCGAGGAGGATTATGGTTCAGGTCAACGCACACCTCAGCACCGGAATGCCCGAGTTGGATCGCATGCTCAAGGGCGTCATGCTCGGCGACAACATCGTCTGGCAGGTGGACTCGGTCGAATCGTATCTCCCGTTCGTCAAGCCCTATGCGGAAGATGCCATCGCGCGCGGACGCAAACTGATCTATTTCCGTTTCGCGGAGCATCGCCCGCTGGTTCCCGAAGGGCCGGGGGTGGAGCGCGTTGAACTGGACCCCGCGTCGGGATTCGAGACGTTTCTCGGGGCGATCCACAGTGTGATCGAGAAGGCCGGGCGCGGCGCGTTCTACGTCTTCGATTGCTTGTCCGACCTTACTGCCGATTGGTACAGCGATCAGATGCTGGGCAACTTCTTCATGCTCACGTGCCCGTATCTATTTGACCTCGAGACCGTCGCGTATTTTGGGCTGCTGCGCAATTACCACTCGCCGCACGCCACGCTGGCAATCTCGGACACGACGCAGTTGTTCCTTGATGTCTACCGGCACAAAGGCCATCTCTACGTGCATCCGCTCAAGGTCCAGCATCGCTATTCCTCCACCATGCACATGCTGCATGCGTGGGAAGGCGATACGTTCAACCCGGTCACCGACAGTGCCACGATCGCCGAGGTTCTGACCTCGTGTCCTCGGAGCGCGCGCGAGTCGGTCAGCAATCAACTCGACGTCTGGTACCGCGCGTTTCTCGAAGCGGAGGAGAAGGCCGACGAAGCCCGAGAGAATCCCGACGCATTTCGGCAGACGCCACTGTATCAGCGCCTGCTGCGCATGGCGATCTCGCACGACGAACGCGTGTTGGCGCTGTCAAGCCGCTATTTTGATCTCGACGACCTGCTCGAAGTGGGCCGCCGCATGATCGGCACGGGGTTGATCGGTGGAAAGGCCGTGGGCATGCTGCTTTCCCGGGCCATCCTGCGGCACGAAAGCCCGCGCTGGAACGAACTGCTCGAGGTGCATGACTCGTTTCACATCGGCGCGGACGTGTTCTATACGTTTCTCGTGCGTAACGGCTGCTGGTGGATGCGCGAACAGCAGCGCAACCCAAAGAGTTTTCTCGAAGGCGCAGAGCGTGCACGTCAACGCATCATGATGGGCAGTTTCCCCGCGCATATCGAGCAGCAGTTCGCGGAAATGTTGGATTACTACGGCCAATCGCCGATCATCGTGCGCTCGAGCAGTCTGCTCGAAGATAATTTCGGCAATTCCTTCGCGGGCAAGTACGACAGCGTCTTCTGCGTCAACCAAGGCTCGCGCCATAAACGCCTCGACGACTTCATCACGGCCGTCAAAACGATCTACGCCAGCACGATGAGCGAAAAGGCGTTGTCCTATCGCGCGCGCTTCGGCATTCTCGACAAGGACGAACAGATGGCGTTGCTCGTGCAACGCGTCTCGGGCGCACTGCACGGTCCGCTCTATTTCCCGCAGATCGCGGGTGTGGGGTTCTCTTTCAACCCGTACGTCTGGAATGAAAACATCGACCCCGCCGCGGGGTTGTTGCGTTTGGTGTTCGGCCTGGGTACGCGCGCAGTCGATCGCTTCGACGATGACTACACCCGCGTGATCGCGCTGAACGATCCGGAGCGCCGCCCCGAGGCCACCGTGCATGAACTGCGCCGCTACTCGCAGCGCAAGGTCGATGTGCTCGACCTCGAAGCGAACCAACTGGTGTCGTATGACTTCGACGAGGTCCAGCACCATTGCAACGGCATGCCGCTGACGTTGTTCGCTTCGCCCGACCGTGAACTGGCGCGATTTCAAGAAGAACGCGGACTACGTGCCGCGCCTTCGTGGATGATCACGTTCGATAATCTGATCGCTTCAACGCCGTTTGTTGAGGAGATGCGCGAGATGTTGGCGACGCTACAGGCGGCGTATCAGTACCCGGTGGACGTCGAATTCACCGCCAACTTCCGCAAGGACAGCCACAAAATCGACGTGGTGCAGTGTCGGCCGCTACAGGTGAAGAGCGATTCCGGCCTGGCGAGTCTACCCGCGCGCGACGGCCTCGCGTCGTCCGACATTCTCTTTGAAACGCACGGACCGGTCATCGGCCAAAGCCGCATCGCCGAGGTGGAGCGCGTCGTGTACGTCGTGCCGTCGGTGTATGGAAACCTGCCGCTCAAGGAGCGCTACCGCGTGGCGCGCCTGATCGGCTGGATACTCCACCATCCCGGCGAACTGCACCCCGAGACGGTGCTGCTCATGGGCCCCGGCCGCTGGGGCACCACGACGCCGTCGCTCGGCGTGCCCGTGTCGTTCGCGGAGATCAACACGGTCTCAATCCTGTGTGAGATAGTCGCCATGCGCGACGACCTTGTGCCCGACGTCTCGATGGGTACGCACTTCTTCTCCGAACTGGTCGAAATGGACATGCTCTATCTCGCGGTGTTCCCAAATCAGGCCGACAACATCCTCGCAACGAGCTACCTCGAATCCGCGCCCAGCCGCCTCGAGGAATTGTATCCCGACGCCGCCGATATGGCCCACGTGATCCGCGTGATCGACATCACCAACGAGACGCCTCTCCGCGTCTGCGCCGACACGCTGCACCAACACGCCTTCGCGTACTTCGAGCAGCCGGCAAAATAGGTCTAGGGTGGCCGCTGAAAGCGTGGTAGACTCCTCGCAGGCGGGCAATGGGTGGACATGAAACAGCGAAGAGTCGGCATCGGAGGCCTCGCACGACGCATGACAGTCACGGTGGTTGTCGCCATTGCTCTGGTATACGCCGGTCTTGCGGTCGTGTTGTATTTGCTCCAAACCGCCATCATCTTTCCCGGCGCGCCTGGTCTTGGCCGCACCCCTGCCCTCAATGGGTGGCCCTATGAGGCGGTAGCGCTTCGGGTTCTGGGTGAGACCACACACGGCTGGTACATCCCTCTTGAGAACAGCCGAGGTACGTTGCTGTTCTCGCATGGAAACGCGGAGAACATCTCCAATTCGCTCGACGCCGTGCGTTTATTCCGCGAGTTCGGGTACAGCGCATTCGTGTACGACTACGGCGGCTACGGACGCAGCACGGGTAAACCTTCGGAGGCGCGCTGTTACGCGGACATCCGCGCGGCGTGGCGTTATCTCACCGAGCAACGCGGCGTGCGCGCCGAGGACATCGTGCTGTTCGGCCGTTCGCTGGGCGGAGCGGTCACCGCGGAACTCGCCGCGGAAGTACGCCCGCGCGCGGTGATTCTGGAGAGTACGTTCGAGTCCGCCACGGCGCTGGGCAAGAAAGTGTTGCCTTTCATGCCGGTAGGCCTGCTTGTTCGGCACCGCTTCGATACCGCCTCAAAAGTTGGCCGATTCACCGCGCCGTTACTCGTGATTCACGGCCCGCGCGACGAGATTGTCCCTTACGCACACGGGCGCCGTCTTTTCGAGCTCGCTCCGGAGCCTAAGGCCTTTCTTGAGATGAATGGTGGACACAACGACGGCCCCTACGCGACGGGAAAGCCCTATGAAGATGGACTACGTGCATTCCTGACGCCCTATGAGTAGCGCCTACGCCATTTTTTGAAATGCGTTAGCCGCCCTGCCCGTAGTACGCCTTCTCGCCGTGTTTGCGCAGGAAGTGTTTGTCGAGCAGGAAGCCGTCGATCGGGGGGTGCGCGGGCGATAGCGCGAAGGTATGCAGGGCCATGCGCGCAATCTCTTCGAGCACCTCGGCATTTTCGACGGCTTTGGCGGGCGTGGCGCCCCAGGCGAATGGGCCATGTTTCGCCACCAGCACCGCGGGCAGGGCGTTTGGGTCGAGTGAGGCAAATCGACGCACAATCACCGCGCCGGTGTTGGCTTCGTAGCCGTCGGCGACTTCTTCGGCGGTCAGCGGTCCTGCCAAGGGCACGTCGCCGTAAAAATAGTCGGCGTGTGTGGTGCCCAGACAGGGGATGGGGCGACAGGCCTGCGCCCAGCAGGTTGCGTGATGCGAATGCGTGTGCACGACGCCGCCCACGCCGGGAAAACTGCGGTACAGCGCGAGGTGCGTGGCCGTATCCGATGACGGGCGCAGCGCGCCCTCGACGATGTTGCCGTCAAGGTCCACCACCACCATGTGCTCGGCGCGCATCGTGTCGTACGAGACGCCGCTGGGCTTGATCGCGACAAGACGCGTCGCCGGATCGAAGCCGCTGGCGTTGCCCCAGGTGCCCAGCACGAGCCCGCGCTTCACCAACTCGAGGTTGGCCTCCAACACCGCTTCCTTCAACGACTCGAGCATGTGCTCCCCCTCTACGACGCTGCGGCGCGCGCGACTTCTTCGGCGTAACGCCACAAACGTTCTTCAATCGGCGCGTACTCGCGGAAGGCCATCAACTCAGCCCGGGCCTTGGCCGACGACGGCAGGCCGCGCAGATAGCCAATGTAATGTTTGCGAAACTCGACCGTCGCGTGCACTTCGCCCTTCGCCTCGATCTCCATACGCAGATGCCGCAGGCACAGCGTGACCCGCTCGGGCAGCGTCGCTTCGGGTTGAAGTTCGCCCGTGGCGAGATAGTGTTTGGTCTGCTGGAAGATCCACGGGTTTACAATCGCCCCGCGCCCGATCATCACGCCGTCGCAGCCGGTTTCAAACATGCGCTTGGCGTCTTCGGGCGTGGTTACGCCGCCGTTGCCAATGATCGGAATCGACACGGTGTTTTTCAGCCGCTCGAGCCAAACCCAGTCGGCGTCGCCGCCATGCCCCTGCACGCGCGTGCGGCAGTGGACCGTCAGCGCACGCACGCCGAGATCTTCGAGCATGCGCGCGACTTCGAGGATCACGATCGACTCCGAGTCCCAGCCCAGGCGCGTCTTCACGGTGACAGGCAGCGTCGTGCCCTTGAGCACGCCGCGCACCACCGCCTCGAACCGCGCCAGGTTGCGCAGCAATCCCGCGCCCGCCTCGCGCCGCGCCACCTTGCGCACCCAGCATCCGCAGTTGATGTCCACAAAGTCCGGCCGGGCGGCCTCGGCCACGCGCGCCGCGCCTTCCATCGCCTCGGGATCGTTGCCGAAAATCTGCACCGCAATCGGACGTTCCGAGTCCGCGACCTGAATCTTGCGAATGCTCTTCGCCGCGTCGCGGATCAGCGCGTCGCTGCTCGCGAACTCCGTGTACAACAGGTCCGCGCCCAGGTCTTTACACACCGTCCGGAAGGCCTGATCGGTGACTTCCTCCATTGGCGCGAGCGCCAACGGGCGGTCGAGTTCTATGTCTCCAATACGCATGGCGAGACCTTCTCACACGGCCCGTCGAAATGCAAATTGACGGCGGGGACGCCCAATCGCCGGATGACTTTCAGGAAGAGCGTCTGGGGCGTTGTGTCGCGGACAGGCTTGCCCTAATCCGCGAAGCGGATGGCAGAACGTAGCCCCGGGTGGAATGGAGCGGCGTAGCCGCGAAGTGGAACCCGGGGGATGCTCTCCCAAAGAAAAGAACCCCGGAACGGGGTGTCAGAAAATGGGGCATTCCTCCAAGAAGACGATTCTCACACCCGCTACGCGGGTTCTTTGTTTGTGGGTGCTAAACCCAGGGTTCCGCTTCGCTCCACCCTGGGCTACGTTCCATCACCCGCTTCGCGGATTCAACACGAGGGCAACAGTGGGGAGATTGCAGACTCTCTCGTGCGGGGACTGCATGCCCCCATCGGCTTCCCTAAAGCATTTCAAAAGATGGCGGGCCGTTTTCCGAGGTCTATCCCGCGCCGTTTTTTGAAATGCGTAGCGCCAAGTGGCTACAGCTTTGCTTAAACTGCCCTAATACCCACCGTTGCTTGAACAATAAGGCTTGCGCGAGCCGCTTCGCCTTAGCCGGCGATTGGGAGCCGATGCATTGTCTTTCCGCGGCGCGCGCAGTAAGGTATACTGCATGGAGTGTATGGCCCACGGCGGCATAGGGAGAGCGGCGGGTGCTTAGCGCGATTCACAGCGTATTTTTCTTCGGTTTGGCGTGCTATCTCCTTGGCGCGCTAGCGGCGGTGCGGTATCTTTCGGCGGGCGGACTATGGCCGATATTCCTGGCGCGGGCTGCGTCGGGGTTGGGCGCTGCGGCGCTGCTGACGGTGCTGGTGTTGCGCGGAAGCCTGTATCACCGCGTGCCCTTGACCACTCCCATCGACTCGATTGGGTTGCTGATTCTCTGCGCGACGCTGATTGTCCTCGCCGAGAGTGCACGCCGGCATACCGAGGGCCTTCTGTGTTTCTTTCTGCCGCTCGGCGCATTGATTTATCTGGCGGCGGCCGTCTTTGGGTACACGTTGTTGACGGCTGAGCCGCGTTCCCTCAAGGGGCTGCCGCTGACGCTGCACGTGGGGCTGGCGATTTTCGCCTATGCGTTGTTCTTTACCGCGAGCCTGACGAGTCTGGCGTACATCGCGCAATCGGCCAATCTCAAGCGTCGGAGAACCACCGGACTCTTCCATCGCCTACCGTCGCTCGAACAACTCGACCGGTCGCTGCATCGACTCATCTTGGCGGGATACCCGATCTTTCTCGTGACGTTGGGTGTGGGCATGATGTGGGCGCACCGCGAGCCCGGCCTGCTCAGCGCGGCGTGGTTTTGGTCACCCAAAGTGCAAATGGCCTACGTGATGGCAATATTCTATGCCGTTTGCGTGCATGGCCGACAGCTTGGATGGTTCAGAGGACTCAAACTCGCGCAGTTGGTGTCGGGCGGATTTCTGACGTTGCTCCTGGCGTATTTGGCGATGGCGCTGTTGAGCCTGCGCGACGTCAACTTCTGGGGAACCCAGGTATGAGCCTGGCCGTTCTCGGCGTCAATCATCGTTCGTGTCCCGTCGAGGTGCGCGAGCGTCTGCGTTTTGCGGAGGACGAGCTTCCGGAGGCGCTTGCCGCGTTGCGCCAGCGACTGGGCGACGCAGGCACGGTGATTTTGAGCACCTGCAACCGTGTCGAGCTGTATGCGCATTGCGACGTTCCCGCACAGGAGCTGCTGCGCGAGATGGGCGCTTTCCTCGCGGAGTTTCGATCAATACCCGATGGCGATTTTCTGCCGTTGAGTTATTCGCACGCCGAGCGCGAGGCCGTCGGCCATCTCTTCCGCGTGACGGCGAGTCTAGACAGCATGGTGGTCGGCGAGGCGCAAATCCTCGGTCAGGTGCGCGAGGCGTATTTGCTTGCCCGCCGCGCGCAGGCCACCGACAAGACCATCAACGCGTTGTTCGAAAAGGCGTTTTCCGTTGCGAAGGACGTGCGCACGGAAACGACGATCAACGAAGGAAAAGTTTCGATCGGCTCCGTGGCCGTGGATCTCGCCGTGTCGATCTTTATGGACCTCGCCGGAAAGACGGTGATGGTGGTCGGATCGGGCAAGATGGGCGAGCTAGCGCTGAAGAACCTCATCGCGCGCGGCGCATCGCAGGTGCTGCTCGTCAACCGCACCATCGAGAAGGCCCAAACCCTTGCCGCGCAGTTTAACGGCGAGCCGTTGCCGTTCGAGGCCCTGCACGCCGAGTTGCACCGCGCGGACATCGTCATTACCTCGACCGGGGCGCAGGAACCGATCCTGGGACCGGAGGCGTTTCACGCGGCGCTCAAACGGCGTGGGCAAGCGCCGATGTTCGTGATCGACATCGCGGTGCCGCGAAACGTGGAGCCCGCGGTAAACGAGCTCGACAACGTGTACCTCTACGACGTCGACGATCTACGTCATGTCGCCGAGGAGAATTTAGCTGAGCGGCAGGGCGCAATCGCGAACGCGCTCGAATTTGTCGAGCGCGGCGTGGAGCATTTCTGCGCATGGCGCGGCGGGCTCGTGGCGGCGCCGACGATTGCCTCGATGGCCGAGGAGTTGCACGCCATTCGCGAGCGCGAACTCGCCAAGACGCTCGCGGCGTTGCCCGGCCTGACGGAACCGCAGCGCGCCGAGATCGAATACCTCAGCCGGCGGCTTGTCAACGCGATTTTGCATCAGCCTGTGACGCAACTGAAACACGAGGTGGCGCGTCAACACGATCCCCATACCGTGCTCCACCTCGTTAAACGTCTATTCGGACTCAAGGAGAGCTCATGAAGACCGTCGTTCTCGGTTCGCGCGGCAGCGCGCTCGCCCTCACACAGACTCGAGCCGTCGCGGCGCGCCTGGGCGAAATGGGCGTCGAAACACGCATCGAGATCATTACCACGACCGGCGATCGTATCTTGGACGCGCCGCTCGCCCGCATCGGCGGCAAAGGCGTGTTCACGAAGGAGATCGAAGAAGCGCTGCTCGAGGGACGCATTGACGCCGCCGTGCACAGCATGAAAGACCTGCCCACGGAACTGCCCGAGGGCCTTGGGGTGGCGGCAGTGCCTGAGCGCGAAATGCCGAACGATGCGCTGGTGAGTGTGCATTGGGCGTCTGTCGAGGCGTTGCCCGAAGGGGCGCGCGTGGGCACGTCGAGTCTGCGCCGCGCGGCCCAACTGCGTCTGCATCGCCCCGATCTCACCATCCTCGATCTACGCGGCAATCTCGACACCCGTTTGCGCCGCGTGCAGGAAGGCGCGCTCGACGCGGCGATTCTTGCCTGTGCGGGGCTGCGGCGCTTGGGCCGCGCGGACGCGATCGCGGCAGCACTGGATACGGAATGGATGCTGCCTGCGGTGAGCCAGGGCGCAATCGCCATTGAATCGCGCAGCAATGACGCGGAAATCCTAGATATCTTCCGTCGTATGCACGATCCTGCGGCCGCGGCGGAAACCACCGCGGAGCGCGCGCTGCTCTCGGCGTTAGGCGGCGGATGTCAGGCTCCGCTCGGGGCGTTGGCGCGCGTGAACGGCGCAACTCTTTCGCTGGCGGCGTGTGTATGCCGCCCCGACGGTACACGCATTGTGCGTTGTGCCGAGCAGGGCTCGACAGACGCCCCCGCAGCCGTGGGCGAAGCCGCCGCACGCCGTCTGCTCGACTCCGGCGCGGGCGAGATCATCGACGAGGTCCTTGGCGCGTCATGAGTGCGCCGGGCACGGTGTATCTCGTCGGCGCGGGCCCGGGCGACCCGGGATTGATCACGGTGCGCGGAAGGGCCTGCCTCGAACGCGCGGACAGCGTGCTCTATGACGCGTTGGCCAATCCCCTGCTTCTTGAGTACGCACCGGCGACGGCGGAACGCGTGTTCGTGGGCAAGACACGCGGGCATCACACGGTCGTGCAGGACGAAATCAACCGACTGCTGCTCGAACACGCGCAACGGCATCGTCGTGTGGTACGGCTCAAGGGCGGCGATCCGTTTGTGTTTGGGCGGGGCGGCGAAGAAGCGCTGTTTCTCGCCGAACACAGCGTACCGTTCGAGGTCGTGCCGGGCGTCACGGCGGGCATTGCGGCCCCGGCGTATGCGGGCATTCCGATCACGCACCGAGGACTTTCCACAAGCTTCACGCTGGTCACGGGACATCTCGCCGAAGACGGGGCGGGGCTGGCCGCCGACCTCGATCGCATTGCGCAGCGCGGCACGCTAGCGTTCTACATGGGACTGAAGACCTTACCGCTGTTGGTCGGTGAACTGCGCAGGTTGGGACGGGCGTCCGATACGCCCGCGGCGGTGATCGAGTGGGGTTCGACGCCGCGGCAACGGTGCGTGACCGCGACGCTTGAGGCGTTGCCTGCGCGTTGTGCCGAAGCGGGGCTTCAACCGCCCGCGTTGGTGTTGGTGGGCGACGTCGTTGGCCTGCGTGAGCAACTGAATTGGTTCGAGCAGCGACCGCTGTTCGGGCTGCGTATTGTGGTTACCCGCGCGGCGGCTCAAGCGGGCGAATTCGTCGCAACACTGCAAAATGAAGCCGCCGACGTACTCCTGTTTCCAACAATCCAGACTGAAGCCAACACGGAGGCCGTGCTGCCATCTCCCGCGGAGTTCGACTGGGTGGTGTTTACGAGCGTAAACGCCGTTGACGCGGCGTTCACGCGCCTATTCGTGCAAGGACTCGATGCGCGGGCGTTTGGCGCGGCAAAGCTCTGCGCCGTGGGACCGGCTGTCGCGGCATCGCTCGAGGCGCATGGCCTGCGCGCGGACCTCATGCCTGGGCGGCATAGCGCCGAGGGGTTGCTCGATGCCTTGCGTGGCCACGAATCGAATCTGCGGGACAAGCGGTTCCTGTTTCCCAAAGCGGACATCGCGAAAGAAACGCTGCCCACGGGACTGCGCGGGCTTGGCGCGGAGGTTGTCGAGGTCGACGTCTATCGCACGACCTGCCCCGAGACTTCGCCCGAGACCATCGGCGCGTTGCTACGCTTCATGCCTCAGGTGGTGACGTTCATGAGCCCCTCCGCCGCACAGAATTTCGCGGCGATTCTCGGCCCGCAGCGCCTTGCCGAGATCGCGCGGCACGCGGTCTTTGCGTCCATCGGCCCGACGACGTCGTACGCGATCGAGAAACTAGGCTTGGAAGTGGAAATCGAGGCCACGACGTTCACGTCCACAGGACTTCTCGAGGCCGTAATGGAATGGGCGGCGCGCTCCCCGCGAGCGCAGTAGCGTCTATTCGAGACCGTATTTCTTGATCTTGTACTGAAGCGTGGTGCGTTTCAGCCCCAAATGCTCCGCCGCTTTGGTCTTGTTCCAACGAAACCGCTTAAGGGCTTCCGCGATCATCGCGCTTTCGAGTTGATCCGTGCGCTCAATAAGCGACGCCGTGTCCGGCACCGCCGGCATGCTCGCCTCAACCGGCGCTTCCTCTTCCGGCTCGTCCTCTTCATCGCCCGTCTGGGAGAACAAAAGATCCTGTGGGAGGTCGTCGAGGCGAATCGTGGGGGTTTCGCTTAGCACAACAGCGCGCTCAAGGATGTTTTCAAGCTCACGTACGTTGCCGGGCCAGCGATAGCGCATGCAGAACGCCATAACGTCGTCGTCGACTCCGGTAACGGTCTTTCCCGTCTCCGCGCTGAACTTCCGCAGGAAATGGTCAATCAACGCCGGGATGTCGTCGCGCCGATGACGCAACGGCTCCACCTGCAACGAGAAGACATTGAGGCGGTAGTAGAAGTCCTCACGAAAACGGCTCTGTTGAATAGCCTCGCGCAGGTCCACATTCGTGGCGGCCACGATCCGGACGTCGACCTTGATCGTCTGTGTGCCGCCGACGCGCTCGAATTCGCCCTCCTGCAACGTGCGCAGCAGTTTGGTCTGAATATTCGGATCGATCTCGCCCACTTCGTCGAGAAACAGCGTCCCCGTGTGGGCTTGTTCGAAACGTCCGACGCGGCGGGCCAGCGCCCCCGTGAAAGAACCCTTCTCATGGCCAAACAATTCACTCTCCAACACGCCCGGGGCGAGCGCCGCGCAATTCAGCGCCACAAACGGCCGGCTCCGGCGCGGGCTCGCGTCATGGATCGCGCGCGCGACGAGTTCCTTGCCCGTTCCCGTGGGACCCGTAATCAGCACGGAACTGCGGCTCGGGCCGATCTTGGCGATCATCTTGAGCAGATTGCGCGTCGCTTTGCTTTCGCCCACGATGCCGCGCTCCTGCGGACCGGTGGGACCCGGCGGCGGGGCGGCGACGGACGCATGACGCACTTCGAGACCCTTGCGGACCTTCAGTTCGATCTGCTGGAGTTTGAACGGTTTGGTGATGAAATCCAACGCGCCCAGGCGCATCGCCTCGACGCACGTTTCCATCGTGCCGTAGGCGGTGATGACAATGACCACCGTGTCAACCCACCGCTCCTTGGCCGCGCGCAACACAGCCAGGCCGTCGCGGCCGGGCATCTTCAGGTCGGTGATGATAACGTCGAACACGCGATCCCGGATGAGTTCAATCGCCTTGTCGCCGTTTGAGGCCGTCTCGACTTCAAAATCGAGATCACGAAACGCGGCCGCCAAAAGCTGGCGCATACCCGGTTCGTCGTCCACCACCAACATTTGCAAGGGTTTATCGAGCGTCTGCACAGAAGCCCCGTCTATCCGCGGACCGGCGGATGTTTCCGGCGATCAGTCCAAGGAGCAACAGTCCCGCACCCCGCCCTTCCGCGCGGGCACTACTCTCCCGGCCCTACTCTAACACCGAAGAAGCGGGACGTGCAACGCAGAGAAGCGCAGGGGGGCAGACGGAAACGCAATTCCGCCTGCCCCCCTGTCCAACTACCGCTGGGAACTCTGGGGAAATTCGCCGGCAGGGTCGTCGGAAGAGGGGAGGAGCGGCAATGCACCTACGTTCGTAAGCATGCCGCGCTGGAGGTCGACATTGCGAACAATGCCTGTGTAAAGAGGGATAGTACCAATGGACCTGATCCTGATGCTGGGCCAAATTCCCGGAGCGGCCAGTCTGGGAACCGAGAAACTGCCGTTCGTGTCTGTGATTTGCTTGGCGTTGCTCTCTTCACCGGTCGCGGCAACTGCCGTGATTAACACGAGCGTGTTAGCAATTGGCGCTCCTGCAGGGTCCAGTATCTGACCTTCGACGCCGCCCTTTGCCTCCACAACGAGGACCAATTCTGGCAAGGCTTCGCCGCTTGTTCCCCGAACTGTTGCGCTTACGGCAAGGACCTTACTGAAATAGGTCTGGTCCCACGTTGCGCCGCGCTGCTCTTGCGGGACAGCCCACGCAAAATAGCGCATTCCCGGCGCGCCTTGACCCCATTGGCATCGGCCCTGCGCGTCGGTAACGGCGACGTCGGGCCAAGAATAGTTCCTTGATGATTCGCCCTGTTCTTCTCCGATACCCACACAGACTCCCTGCAACGGGGAGCCGTCTTCACCAACCACTCGCACGGGGATGGTGATGGGGCTTTCGATCGAAAGAGGCACTTGACGCGATTGCCCCGGAGCCAGCTCAATTGTTTGCTCGTGACCGCTGGGCCGGGCTGGCAAAGTTCCATTGTTGTGCTTGTAGTAGGCGGCGATGTTTAGCGATTTCGGCTCTTGGAGTCCCACGGTGATTTCGTATGCGCCGTCAGGATCCGTCTTTGCTGTTCTCGCCGCAACGTCTGCATCACCCGACAAGATGACGTTCATATTGCTCAGGGGACGGCCAGTTGTGATGTCCGTGACCGTACCCGTCACACGAGCCAATGACTGAAGGGTCAGGTCGACCGTCGTCGCCTCGCCCGATTTCAGACGGAGATTGTCCCTTGCGGCAACGGCATCGACTATAGGCGTCGAGGAACCAGCAGCCGCGCGCAGATATTGGTCTGCGCCGTTTGTGCTCGGTACGCTTACCCTGTACACCAGCTTGGGATTTAGGCCATCAAATGAAAATAGCCCGCTTTCGTCAGTGCTTGAAACAAAAGCTTGGATTAGGAATCGCTGCGCCCCTTCGTGTCCTCCGGCTTCGGCAAACGCCTGAACCAGAACCTGTCGCTGAGGCACCGGGCTGCCGTCGATCTGGCGTACGGAGCCGGTCAATTGCGCCGTGTCAGATGAGAGAACCAAGCGAGCGTCGTCTGTGCCCGTGGCGATGCCGACGAACACCTGGGGTAGGTAGCCTTCCTTGGTTACTTTGAGGTCGGACAGGCCGGGCATTGGTGCAAAGAGCTCGAAATCGCCATCGGCCTCGCTGAACGTAAGCGCGAGGGCGTCGAACGTACGGGTCTGGTTTACGACGCCCGGTTCGCTATAGCCCGTGTTGATGAGGGTAATGCGAGCGTTACTCACGGGATTGCCTGCATCGTCGACCACTGTGCCGCGAATCAGATTTTCTCCCGGCGTGAGCTGAAAATCCTGTCCCACACGACGTTCGCCGGAAGTTAGCGCGTTGAATGTGCGCATCGATGTCTTGTAGCCCGGCGCCGATGCGCTAAGTAATCCACAGCCGGACGTCTTGACGTCATGCACCGTATAGTTGCCACTTGAGTCGGTTGTTGTTGAGTAGGCTTTGCACACCAAGCCATCTGGGCGCATCACCTCCAATCGGATCGTTGCGCCGGAAACCGGCTGATTTATGTCGGCCCACACGGTTCCGTCAACCGAGGCCGCTTCTATAAGCTCATCGTCGTTCGGCCCTGTATCTGGCTCCTTGTCTGAGCCTACAGCATCTCCCACGCCTGTGAAAACCGCAGGGACGTGCGCCGCACCGGCAGGACGTGTGGGCGTGCCGCTGTTCGAAGCGCTGTTTTCCGCGCCTTCTTCTGATGCAACAGCGTGCGCCGCCGCGAGATCTGAGGTCTCTACCTGCGAACTTACAGTCTTCGTACCGTTGCGCCATGGGCTCAGGGGGCTGAATGGAGCGACTACCCCAATGAGGATAAGTAATGACAAAACACCCAACATTACCAACTTTGATTTGGACACGACGCTACCTCCCATTAGTACGAGCTTGGGCAGCAGAGGAAGGCGGGGCAAGTCATAGCCTCGCGCGGCGAGCAAACGGGTGCTCGTTACGAGGGAAAGGGGGGCTGCACTGGCTTTCTGCGACGTGAGGATTACAAGCAACGCGCTGGCTGACACCTCGATTCCGCGCCGACGCAAAATCGCACGCAGTTTCCCGAGCGCCGTATCGACTCGATAGTGCGCCGTGGAGCATGGTATCCCCAACGCGCGGCCCAGCGAGTCGAACGTATGCCCCTCGAAGAAGCGCAGGACTAGCACGTCGCGAAACCTGGCGGGCAATGCCGAGAGCGCCTCGTCAAGGTGCTCTTGGGCTTCTTGCCGCTGCGGTGCGGATTCCCATTGACTCTCCGCCACGTATCGTTCCTCCCGCGCGCGGCGTCGCGACTCGGCGCGAATGCGCGTCAGCGATTTCCGAACAGCAACTCGGTACAGCCATCCCGCGAGTGACACCGATGGCGTGATGCGTGCTTGTGCAAGTTCAAGGAAACATTCCTGTGCGGCCTCTTCGGCGTCGGCAGAGTTCTTGAGCGTTCGTAGACACGCGGTATAGACCATATCGCCATGGCGCGAAACCAATTCGGCGAAGGCGTCCGCGTCGCGCAAGAGAATCCATTTCTCGTGCAGAACTCGATCAACCACGTCCAGATCCACTTTCCTCATCTTGAGCGCTCCAAACAGAAGCGCAGCCGCTTGCGCTACACATCCCTGAAGACGGAGCATCATTACTAGTAAAGCATGGTCGCGTCACTTTCAAGATGCATCAGTGACAGGGATTACCTCGAATCGATGAATGTTCCGATCCTCTTCTCTACTGCAGATTTCATCACCACAACTCGTCCGGACGAGATGCACTATATGTCGTCGCCGGAGCGGCGATTTTCAGGAAAATTCTCGACGACGGTAGCGTCCCTGTGACGAGGCGAAGGGTGTAGAAGGGACTTTAACCGCCGAAATGGGGCAAAAATCGTCGGATCGGACGGCTCAGCTCTTTCTGGAGGCGGGGTGGGCCATTTTCATGTACACGCCGCCGGTTTTCAGCTCCGTCAACATCTGTTGGAGGCGTTTCTCCTTCGTTTCTTCTCGTTTTGCGGTGTCGATCCACCTGATGTAGTCGTTCTGCTGGTAGGCGGGGCGCTTGCGGTATTCGTCCATCAGGCCATGTTTTTCAAGTGCCTGCAGAACGAACTCGGGCATGGAGTGCCTCGGGCGTTTCAAGCGGGATGTGTCTGTTCCCATTGGTCCTCCTAACGTTCAAGGGCGTGCTAAGAATAACACATAGAAATGCCGCCCAGAGTTATCTTGCGCGCGCAATGGGAACACGGAGCTCGCCATAGGTTCGCTTTGGGCTTTCCGAGGTCGCGCCAAAAAGAAGCGCTTCTTTTGCGCCTGGATCTTGAGAAAACGCATAGCCGCTGTCTTCGTCAAGCCGGAAAAGAACGCGCAATGAGTCCGATGGCGCGAGCGAGCGCAGGGGAACGAGATATCCGCCGTCGGCCGTCGTGATCGAGGCCATCGGAACTCGCCACGTTACGTTGATCACGGTGCCGACGCTTGGAATGTACCCCTCGGGAAACGTGATTCTGTAGGAGGCGTCCCTCGTTTTGGAAAAGGGCAGCGGCTTTGCATCCAATTGCGCCGCGTCAAGCTCAGCGTCTCTCAAAGGAAATGTCAGCTCAAGCGTCTTGCTCTCCGGAAGGACCTTCTTCATCGTAAGTTCTGAAGACACGCGAATGGAGTTGGAGGAGTCCACGGTCCATTTGTCTGCTTGCGACACCGTAAATCCGCTCTCTGACAAAGGCGTGGAAACCATGGCGTAGAAGCTGTAGCCAATCAGGAGGAGCAGCGCGACGGGAACAAAGAGTGACAGAGATCGAAGGGAGATGCCGGGGGGCGCCACGATCTCTTGAGGAGCCCCAAAGAACGCCCAGTTCACGCGCGCGCGAAAAGTCCGCAAGGGAAACGCCGGGCGTTCTCCCAGCAGATACGCGCAGAATATGGCTATGGCGGACAGGACCAACACCGGTCCCGGCGTGAGAAGACTGCCAAAGGTGTCGAAATCCCGCCAAAGAATCGGCCCCACCGAATTGCTGATCAAGTGCACCAATGCGGCGCACCAGAAATTGCGGGTCTTAAGAAACACCATGCCGGCGAAAAGCCCAATGATAAACGTCTCTGGAAGCCGCAGCAGGTTGAGGTGAAACAGCGCGAAAAGCAGCGCCGTATAAAACAGCGTCGCTCTGCTGCTGAAATGGCGCGCCAACCCTCTTTGGAGCGCGGGCCGAAAGAGAAGCTCCTCACACAACGGCGGCAGCAGGGCGATGAGGGCGAAATGCACGCCCGGTGCGGCATCCGACGGCATCGTCGCCGGATCAAAGCCGACCAGCGCTTTTCGCAAGGCAAGCCCCTTGTAAACGCCCAGGACCACCGCGCACAGCCCGATGAAGCCCGTGAGTGCGAGCGGTTTGAGGCCAGGAACGCGAAACATGCCCCGTTCCAGACGGCTTCGATGAAGATAGAGCACGATCGCGGCGGGTAACGCAATAAGGAACACCTCCGTAAGGGCGAACCCGGCATTCAATGCGTAGTGCTGGGCTCGGCTTCCGACAAAGACGACGAGCGCTATCGAAGCGCAATACGCAAGGAGCGCATGGGGGGCTTGACGGTCACGGCATTCCTGCATGAAAACTCCTTTACGGGCGAGTGCGCTCGCCGAGGGCCGGTCGCTTCGTCCGCACTTCGTTACGACAATGCGCTTTCCACCGCCTCTCGGACGGACCTGCTGAACCGGAGCAATCACTTACCGTAATAAAGTGTTACAGATGCTTTTGCGCAGTGTATCCCGTTCCCGGACGGAAGCGCAAGCCTCGTGCCTCTTCAAAAAACAAAAAGCAGAAACGCAATTAACAGCCCTCGTTTTCGCCGTAAAATGATAAATTAAACAAACTTGGGATTTTCGTAATAGAGGAATTCTCCGTCATCCTTTCGCGGAAACGTGGCGTTGCCCCTAGTAGACAAAAAATGGGTGGCAATGCATCGCGTCAAAGGCGTGACGCTTTTGGCAGGCAGGGAGGATTTTGCATGGAGCGCACTGAGTTCTACGAGATGGCCGTGCAGCAAGGGTTTTACGGAAGAGAGAAATCCTCGCTTCGCGGGAAAAAGGACAATGTTCGCCGCTTTTGGGAAGACATCTTCACCAAGTTGACGATTCAACCTTTCCTCACGCAGTTACTTCAGGAAAAGGGCACGCTGCGTGTTGCGGATTTGGGCTGCGGAAGCGGTGAAGGCCTTGAGTTGGTGCGTCACGTTCCTGTGGGGGTGGCCGCGCGCGAGCCCGACCAGAGCTTCTTGTTGGGGTGGCCCGAGATTGAAGCCTACGACGGAGTCGATCTCTCTCCTGCAATGATTGAACAGGGACAGAAAAACTACCCTGGCCGTGATAACATCCATTTCTCCGTCGCCAATCTGAAAGACGGCTTTCCCCTGCGCGATCAACCGCCTTACGACGTCTATCTATCGACCTATGCCTCGCTATCTCACCTGACCTCGAAGGAATTGGAGGACCTGCTGAAGGAGATTCTCCAGCACGCGGAACCGCAGGCAGTGGTGTTGTTTGACGTCTATGGCCGCTGGTCGCCGGAGTGGCCTTGTCACTGGGGAAAGAGCGCCGAAGCAATGGAGCCCTACACCATGGCGTATCTATACGACCAGGAGGGGCTGACCAAGGAGTCGGTGGAATGGTTCGATGTGACGTACTGGACGGCGCAAGAATTGGAGGCGGTGGTTGAGCGCGCGGCGAGTGCGGTTGGCCGCGCAGTGCAGATTGCGCAGATGAAGGATCGATCGATTCTTGTAGGACGTCACATGGCGACGCGATTTTTCAAAGACAACGCGCTTCCGTATCGTTACCAGGTAAATCGTCTTTTCGACCGGGACTATCGCGGGGAAACCGCGATGCTGTCGGTCGATCTGAGTTATTTGGCGGAAACCGCCGCCGTTGCGCCCGCCGCGTATGCGCGCATTCAGGCATATGTCCGGCAATGGCAGACCGTGGTGGACACCATGGCGGCCCTGATGCTGAAAGACCGTCCCGAGGTGAAACAACTCATTGAATCCGCGGAACCCGCACTGTCGGAGGAACTAAAGATGCTGGCATGGGTGTACCGCAACGCCGACCGTTTCCCGGTCGTCGACTTCTGGGCGAGCGTCATGGGGCCCCAAGTGGCCTGCGTTCTGCGTAACCTCGAGATGTCCTTGCCGCCCGGTCTCGGCTGTGGCCACAGCCTGCTCTGCCTGGCGCGCGTGGAGTGATGGCGTTTCGCCGAAATCGCCGGGTAAAGGCAGACCTCTTGCGCAAGCCCTAATTGTTCAAGCAACGGTGGGTATTAGGAGCCGATGGGTGCACGCAGTCCCCGCGCGAGGAAGTCTGCAATCTTCCCACTGTTGCCCGCGCGTTGAATCCGCGAAGCGGGCTATGTTCTGTCATCCGCTTCGCCGATTAGAGGCAAGCCTTTCCGCGACACAACGCCCCTGACGCCTTTTCTGGGAGTTATCCGGCGATTAGGGGACAACTCGCAGGCGATGTATGCATCTAGCTGTGCGACTCTTCCGCGCTGCTTGCAGACCCAACCGTCGTCTCGAAGTGAAAGTTGGTCGGCGGGCTGCTGGCCGACATACCTGGGTGGTCCTTCATAAAACGCTGGATGTCGAGTACGGAAGCGTCGGGATTCTTCGCCAAGAAATCGCGGACTTCCTCCACGAGCTTTCGCTCATCGGCCGTCACGGTCCCGTCCTGAAGCGTCATCATCACCGAGGTGCTGAGCAGTGTCAGCGTCCAAAAGGACAGGCTCGGATCCTGACAGCGCGCAACCAGATCGTCGTAGATCGGCTTGACGTCCTCAGGCACTTTGCCTTGCTGCACGAGGCTGTCATATTCCGCCTTAACATTCTTTGCGATTTCGGGACGCGCCTTCTGCGCCCCCTGGTAGCTGAAATACACGATGGCCGTCAGCCCAGCGGCAAACAGCAGCAACACGCCCAAACATCCGCCCACGCAACCCCACAGCCACGCATTCGAACCTTCCTTGGCCATGATGCCCCCTTTCGTGCCATCGCCATCCAGAACCCCTTCGCCGCCAACAGAATACACTGTTTGCGCGGAAATCGCATCCCCTTCGAGCGACTATAGCAACTCGCCCTCCAACTCCTGGCGATGCCCACCGAAGATCAACCGGCGGTCCGTTTCCAGCACGCGCGGCCGATGCTGAAATGTGGCCTCGAGTTTGGGAAATTGCGCGAAGCGGACCTTGCTCTGCCCATAGCGGCTGATGATGTGCAGCAGCAACAGCAACCGCGCGGTGCGCAGTTGCCGCGGGGTGGTGTAGTAGATGCGCAGGCCCCGCTCCGCCGCGTGCAATAGCTTGTCGGTAAGCGCCGACGGACGGCGTGCGTCCACTTCAGACCATGACAACAGATCGAGGTCGGTGCCCGGGGCCGCGGGGACTTGGCGCGCATCGTACACGCGCTCGAGGTGCTCATAGAGCGCCGTCAAATGGTCGTACCAGTGGAACAGCGACCGATAGCCTTCTTCCGAGAGATCGATCTCGATGCACGCGGTGTCGATCGTATCGACCGTCTGCTTGCCGAGATACCGCGTGCGTTCCTCTGTATCCTCCGGAATCATGCGGACACGGGCTTTCTCGCCCGCGTCGCCGTAGTTAAAACTCTCGAGAATCGTCGCGATATGGAACTTCGCGCGGGAGAGCATGGCAAACTCCCGCAGCATGGGCCCCGCGACATGATCCCGTTCCAGCGCGGGGTCGAGCAACGGCTGCGCGGCGAAGAAATCGGTTTTCCAGTCGAGCCAGATGTCGTGAAACAACCGAACCAACGCCTTGCCACACCCTTCCGGCCGCGGCCCTGCCGCCATTTCGAGGACTTCCTGGAACCGCCGCTGCAGCCGCGAGCCACTGCGCTTGAAGATATCGTGATCGATGAGATAGCGCAGTACCAGCAGCCGGTCCATCACGAACAGCGCATGCTCCTCCGTGTCTTTCGATTCCGCCATCAGCACCCGACACCAACGATGCACCCACTCGCGCAAGTGGCGCGCCACAACACTGCGCGGTTGACGTCGAAGTTCGCCGATGGCCCCGCGCTCGACGTCCGTTTTCGAGAGCATTGCCCCAAAATCTTGCTGGAAAGCGGCGGGCGAATCCGAGTAGAGCAGCAATTCGTCCGTAAAGACGTCATAGAGATACGAACGGAACAGATCGGTAATGAAGGCATAACCCACGTTCAGCGCGCGCGTGGCGTCCGCCAGAATGCGGGTGGTCTCACAAAAGTCGAGGCCACGCTCCACCAAGTTTCCAGGCGGCTCCAATGCGCCCGGCATCACGAAGTGTGCGGCCAGCGAATCGTGACTGCCCGCGCGGATCAGGTAGGACACCGTCGCGAGTTTGACCGCCGCGCCCGGCAACGCGATCGGCGCGGCGTCATCCCAGCCGAGCAAGGTCAGGAACTGTTCCGCGAAGCGGTGCTGCTCGCTCTTGGTCGTGTCTGCGACTTTTTCCCACCACGACTCGCACAGTTTCTTGATGTCGAACGCTGGTCCCATGCTATGCCACCCCTTTTGCCTTTGCGACGGTGAAGCCCGCCGATTCGATATGCCTCCAAATAGGGTCATCTCGGCGCCCGAGCAGGTCCACGCCCCAGACCAGAAAGGTCGACAGCGGCGAGGGCTTCTCTTGGAGCGCCTGAGCAAACTGATCCATAGACATCATCTCGATGATGAAGGTCCCGGCGACAACCCCTGCAGGACGCCGCCCGGTCGGCGTGACCAGCAGTACCCGGTGGTCCTGCTGGGCCAGAAACGCCAACCGGACGTTATCGTCCATGGTCAGCGAGCCGCGGAGTTGGTCGAGTTCCGAAGAGGTCTTGAGAACCAAATTGCGCAAGTCGCTGAAAAGCAGGAAACCCGTATCGAGCTGGTAGTACGCGCGATTTCCTTCCATCCGGCGGTAGAGAAGCCCGGAATCCGTCAGGCGGTCGAGTTCGCGCTGAACCGCGCGCAGGGCGATGCCCGTGACCGCCTGTACCTGGCGCTGGTAATAGGCGCGCAGGGGGTCGAGCAGAAACAGGCGAAGCACGGCCACGCGCGCACCAGAGGAAAATAGCGCCTCGAGCGTGGCTTCGCTTAGTCCCTGTCGCACTTGGACCGTCACAGACTTCCCCCTGGTCTTCTCTTCACGCTATCGCGAGCTTTGAACCCCTGAACAGGCGAGTTTGTCGTCTTAATCGAGATTTTCGGGTATCAATAGCAATATAGACAACTATTTTACGTCAAAAAATGAAAGAAACAATTCGATACTAGCAATATCTTAGCCAAAATGCTCAATATGGCAAGTGAATCATACAAATTTATATTCATTATGTCAATAAAATTAATTGTAGATGGCCAAAACGAATCATTGACTCGTCAAAGATAGTTGATACATGCTTTTGGTGTTAATATACGACGACATTTTGTAGTCTTAAATTCCCTCTCATCTGGGTGTTTTTACCTCCCTCTTCTACGCTTCTTGCCGCGATTGCCCCCTGTTCTGCCATAATCGTCGATGGCGAGTCAGTATCATACAAAAATGTAGCCACTTGATTAATCATGTACGTATTTGTCTATAAATTCAGATCTAATTTCCGGAGTGTGTCCCATGCTTTCGCGCCGTACAAATTTGTTTATGCTTGCCCCGAAAAGGGTTACAGCGTGTTGACACCTTTTCTCTCCCGCGCTGGCACGGCCATTGCTCTTTTGCCGGGCAACAAACGGGACCGCGCAGAGGACGGGCGCTGGACAGGGCAGGTCCGGGAAGGCGCGAACGAAGGAGTGAGGAGTACCGTGAAAAGAATCGAAGCGATCATCAAGCCGTTCAAGCTGGAAGAGGTGAAGGAGGCCCTGGCGGGCGTCGGCGTCCAGGGCATGACGGTAACGGAAGTCAAGGGCTTCGGCCGTCAGAAAGGGCACAAGGAACTGTACCGCGGGGCGGAGTACGTGGTCGAGTTTCTGCCCAAGGTGAAGCTGGAGATCATCGTCCCGGACGACATCTGCAAGCGAGTGCTCGACGCGATTGCGAAGGCGGCCTCGACGGGCCGGATCGGCGACGGCAAGGTTTTTGTCTCGCCGGTGGACGACGCGGTTCGGATCCGCACGGGCGAATCGGGCGACAGTGCGCTGAGTTAAGGGCGTAGCGGGTCGAGAACCGAAAACATAAGAGGCCGGCGCCGGGTGTGGGGTGAAGGAACCCCTTGGGCCGGGGCAGGGCGAAGGAGGATACATCCTGTGGTTACACGAATGATGAGTGAAAAGAGTATGTGGAGCGCGATGTTCATCGTGCTTGTGTTGTTGGCGGGGCTTGCTCCGTTTGCGTACGCGCAGGACGCGGCCCCGGCGGCACCCGTGGTGGAGCCGGCGGCTGCAGCGGAAGAGGCTGCGGCGGAAGAGACCCCGAAAATCGATACCGGCGACACGGCGTGGATGCTCACGTCGATGGTGCTGGTATTGTTTATGACCATCCCCGGCCTGGCGCTGTTCTACGGCGGCTTGGTGCGCACGAAGAACGTACTGTCGGTGCTCATGCAGTGCTTCGTGATCACCTGCTTGGTCACAGTGCTTTGGGCGCTCTACGGATATTCGATGGCGTTCAGCACCACCGGCATGGAACAGGGCGTCGTCAACCTGAACTCGTTTGTGGGGGCGTTCGACAAAGCGTTCTGCAAAGGGCTCGCCGTGGACAGTGTGTTTGCGACGATCCCCGAGAGCGTGTTCTTCTGCTTCCAGTTGACCTTTGCGATCATCACCCCGGCGCTGATCATCGGGGCCTTCGCGGAACGGATGAAGTTCTCGGCCATGCTGCTGTTCATGGGCCTGTGGGTGACGGTCGCCTACTTCCCGATTTGCCACATGGTCTGGGGCGGCAACGGCGGCCTGCTGTGGGACATGGGCGCGCTGGATTTCGCCGGCGGCACGGTGGTGCACGTGAACGCGGGTATCGCGGCGCTGGTCTGCGCGCTGATGCTCGGCAAGCGCAAGGGCTATCCCACAACGCCGATGATGCCGCACAGCCTGACGCTGACCGTTGTGGGCGCGGCGATGCTGTGGGTCGGCTGGTTCGGGTTCAACGCGGGTAGCGCGGTGGCGGCGAATGGCCGCGCCGGCATGGCCATGATGGTTACGCAACTCGCGACCGCCGCGGCGGCGCTGGCGTGGATGTTCGTGGAGTGGATGAAGCACGGCAAGCCGAGCGTGTTGGGCATTACGACGGGCGCCGTCGCGGGCTTGGTCGCGATTACCCCCGCTTCCGGTTTCGTCGGGCCCATGGGCGCGCTGGCGATCGGTGCTATCGCGGGCGTCATCTGCTTCTTCAGCGCCACCAGCATGAAGCGCATGTTCGGCTACGACGATTCGCTGGACGCGTTCGGCGTACACGGCGTCGGCGGAACGGTGGGCGCGTTGCTGACCGGTGTGTTCGCAGCGTACGCCCTTGGTGGCCAGGGCAACGGCGCGGGCAGCGATATCAGCATTCTTTCTCAGCTGGGTATCCAGCTTAAGAGTGTCGCGCTGACCGTGGTGTGGTCGGGTCTGGCGTCACTGGTCATTCTCTTCGTGCTCGACAAGACCGTTGGGCTGCGCGTGGACGAGCAGGAAGAGACCGAAGGTCTGGACATCTCGCAGCACGACGAAAAAGGCTACAACTTCTAACCTCAGAGGGACTTTCCCCTCACACCCGAAGGCCGGCGCCTTTGCCCGGGGCGCCGGCCACCCCCTTTTTTCGGGGACTACAACAGGAAAGAAGCCGAGCGGCGTCGCCTTCGATGTGCATATTCCCTGGTTTTGCGGCTATACTCCCGAGAATCTTTGTCTGACCGTTTTCTAGAAGGGGTGGAATGATGCTAGAGCCTTCGAACATGGTGGAACCGCGGATTCTCAAGGGATTTCAAGACTTGCTGCCCGAGGACATCCTGCCGCGGCGGCAGGTGATTGCCCGGATCGAGCAGGTCTTCCAACGATACGGATTTGTGCCCATCGAGACCCCGGCGCTGGAGTATCTGGATGTGCTGCTGGGTACCGGCGGCGAAGAGACGAACAAGGAACTGTTCCGCCTCAAGAGTCCCGAAGGCGAGGACATTGCGCTGCGCTTCGACCTGACTGTGCCGTTCGCGCGCATCTTGGCGCAGTATCCGGACCGCATCAAGCCGCCGTTCCGGCGGTATGCGCTGGGTTCCGTGTGGCGCGCAGACAAACCGGGACCGGGGCGGTTCCGGCAGTTCACGCAGTTCGACATCGACGCGGCGGGTTCCGACTCGGTGTTTGTGGACGCGGAGATCATCGCGGTAATGGTCGAGGTCATGCGTGCGCTGGGCATACCGTCGTATTGTGTGCTCATCAACAACCGCAAGTTGATCGACGCGCTGCTGGACGCGTGCGGCATTCACGACCTGGCGCGACAGAAGCACGTGTTGCGGGTGATCGACAAGCGGCAGAAAGTGGGGCTCGACAACATTCGCCGCGAGTTGGGTCCGGGACGCATCGACGATTCGGGCGATCCGATCCCGGGCGTGAAACTCGATGACGCAACCATCGAAAAACTGCTCTCGTTTATCGCCATCGCGGCGGACACGCGGCATGGAATCGTCGAGGCGTGCGCGCGTGCGCTGCCCGAGACGGAATTGACCGCCGCCGCCGTCGCTGAGATGCGCGACCTCGCGGACGGTCTCGCGGCGCTCGGGGTGGAAGAGCACGAAGCGTGCTTCGACCCGAGCCTGGCGCGCGGACTCGACTACTACACAGGACCGGTGTTTGAAGCGATCCTGCCGACGGCGCGCGAATTCGGCTCGGTGATGGGCGGCGGTCGTTACGATGGACTCGTGTCGCGGTTCGTGGATCGCGCCGTGCCGTCCACCGGCATGGCGGTGGGCCTGGATCGGTTGCTGGCCGCGTTGCGCCACCTCGGCCTCGCACAATCCGGCGCGACCACCGTCGAGGCGCTGATTGTGTCGATGGGTAAGGTGCCGCGTCACGAAACCTTGCGCATCGCCGCGGAACTGCGTGCGGCGGGCATCGCCACGGAGGCCTACTTCGGGCAGAAGATGGGACTCAAGCACCAACTCGCCCACGCGGATCACTATGGCATTCCGGTGGCGGTGATCCTCGGGGAGGATGAACTCGCGCAAGGCGTGGTATCTATCAAAGACCTTACCGCGGGCAAACAGTCGCGCGAAGGCATCGCCGATCACGACGCGTACCGGCAGGCGGGCAAGTCGGCGCAGGTAACCGTGCCGCGCGCGGAGATGATCGCGAAGGTCCGTGAACTGCTCAATAAGGACAATTGAGTCCGCATGACTGCGTTTCATGTCGGCCGCGTGCTGGAGCACTCGTTCGAAGCGCCGGAAGAAAACCTTGCGCTCGAAGAGGTGCTGCTGGACGAGGTTGAGCAAGGACGCGTGCCCAGTACGCTGCGGTTCTGGGAGAGTCCGGGGCTGTTTGTGGTGATGGGCGTCGGGCAGGTGACCCGCGACGAGGTGGACCTGGCGGCGTGCGAGGCGGATGGCGTGCCGGTGCGGCGGCGCTGTTCGGGCGGCGGATGCGTGATCCAAGGCCCGGGCTCGCTGAACTACTCGCTCGCGCTGTCCATTGCGGAAAATCCTTGCGTGCAGGGACTGCGCGAATCGTACGCGGCCATTCTCGGGGCGCTGTGCGCGGCGTTTGAACGCCACGGCGTCGCCGCGCGGCATGAAGGCACGAGCGACCTCGCCGTCGCGGGACTCAAGGTGTCGGGCAATGCGCAGAAGCGGCGGCGACGCGCCATCCTGCATCACGGCACGCTGCTCTATGCCCTCAACGCCGCGCCGATGCAGCGGTATCTGCTCGAGCCGGCGGCGCGCCCTGTGTACCGCGGCGAACGCACGCATGAGGCTTTTGTCGCGACGTTGCCGGTGGACGCGGCGGCGCTGCGAAGCATCGTGCGCGAGGCGTTTGGCGCACATGCGCTTTACGACGCTTCGCCTGCATCGAACGAGCTCGAGGCGGCGCGGCGTCTCGCGCAAGAGAAGTATCTCGACCCGGAATGGATATTCCGACGATAAGGCGTTCGCGCCGAACCGTCTTCACATGGTATCGTCTCGGCCATGCAAACATCTGACCTTGACTACGTTCTGCCTGAAGAACTCATCGCGCAGCATCCGTCCGAGAAGCGCGACGCCTCACGCCTGCTCGTCGTGGACCGCGCGGCGGGCACCTTCACGGAAGACGTCTACTGCAATGTCGCGCGGTATCTGCGGGCGGGCGATTGCCTCGCTCTGAACGAGACGCGCGTAATTCGCGCGCGGCTGCGCGCCCACAAGCCGTCGGGCGGACAAGTAGAGTTGTTTCTGTTGCACGAAGAGGCGCCGGGCGAGTGGAGCGCGTTGGTCAGGCCTAGCGCGAAGGTGAAGCCGGGGTCGCTGGTGCTCCTGGGCGCGGGCGACATCGCCGCGCGGGTGGAGGATATCCTGCCGGGCGGACGCCGCAAGGTAGTGTTCGATCGTCCTGACGTGTTGACGCTGCTCGAGCAATTGGGCGAGGTGCCGTTGCCGCCGTACATTCGGCGCGAAGGACCGGACGCGTCGGATCTGACGCGGTATCAGACGGTCTATGCGCGCGAACCGGGGTCCGTGGCGGCGCCGACGGCGGGGCTGCATTTCACACCGGAGGTTTTTGAGCGTTTAGATACCGCGGGCGTGCGGCGAGCGGCGTTGACGCTTCACGTGGGTTACGGCACGTTCCGTCCGATTCAGACGGAGACCGTGGAGGCGCATGAACTGGAGCCCGAGGAGTTTGACCTCTCGCCCGAAACGGCTCAAGCGCTCAACGCGACGCGGTCCGCGGGCGGACGCGTCGTAGCGGTGGGCACAACGGCCACGCGCGTACTCGAGACTCAGTTTCGTGATGGCGCGTATCAACCCGGAGCAGGGTTGACGCGTTGCTTCATCTATCCCCCGTACGTCTTTCGCGGCGTCGATGTGCTGCAAACGAATTTTCACCTGCCGCGCTCGAGTTTGCTTGCGCTCGTGTGCGCGTTCGCGGGCACGGACCTCGTCCGCGAGGCCTACCAATATGCGATTCGCGCGCGTTTCCGTTTCTACTCATACGGAGACGTGATGTTGGTCGTGTAAGAGCGACGTGTCGGGTTGAAAAATGCAACGCGCGGCATCCACATGAACGTGAATGCCGCGCGGTTCGTTTGAAGGGAACTACATGTTGGCGTCGTCGGCGTAGGGTTCCGCGTGAACTTCCATCGCCCCCGCGACGCTGTCGTACACCAAGGCAAGAAACACAAGCGCCAGCGGGAAGGTGACCAACAAGCCAACGCCGCACGCCAGCACGCCCACGATGCCCAGAGCGAGGTAGACGAGGAACGCCACAAGCCACGCGCCGATGTTTTCCATCACTACCGTGCGGCTCTTCTCCATCGCCGCCCAGCCGTCGAGCTTCTCGTCGACCTGGTAGAAGAACGTCAGCATGTAAATCATGCACACGAGAAGTCCCGGGAAAAAGCACAGAAGAAGGCCGATTGTAGAGAAAATCGAAATCAGCGCACCCGCGATGATCGACGGAACGAGGTGTTGCTGGAAGCCTGCAAGTACATCGGCGGGTTCAGGGTGCTGACCGCGGACCGCCTTGAGCGCTATCACGCTGCACCCGAACAGTATCGGTCCCCACAAAACAAGACTCATGACGGTTCCGAGCACGCCGCTCACGAAGTTAAGCACAAACACTGCGACCATTAAGCCGACAGCCGCGCCCGAAGCGGCGAGCATCGCGCCCGTATTTTCCGTAAACAAGGTCCACGCCCGGGATAGTTGAGCCCCGACATCCACTTGGGGAACATTCGCGTTAGCCATGGTCGTCTTCTCCTCCTGGTTGGCTAAAAATGCGCTTCGTTACATGCGTTTGTACACGGCTTTCGGGATCACTTGCTCGCGATTCGTCAGCACGACGCCAAGGACTTCGCCCTTGGCTTCGCGCAGGGTTTCCACGGCGCGCTGGACGACCTCGCGGCGCGTGCATTCAGCCTCAACGGCCACCAGTGCGCCGTCGGTAAAACGGGCCAGGCTCAGCGCGTCGGGCGCAAGCATGACGGGCGGCGCAAGCACCAACACCACGTCGCACCGGTTCCGCAGGTCTTCGAGCGCCGTCTGCGTTGCCTTGGATTTCCACAGATGCGCGGGGTAGTTCGCATCGCCGCCGCGCGCGATCACCATCGTACGCCCGGACTTGCTCATCACGTCTTCGACCCGGCGCTTGCCGAGCACAACGTCCACCAGTCCCTCGCCGTCGATGTCGCCGGTAAGGTCCACCCACACGGCCTTGGTGTCGGGGTCCGCGCCGTAGACTTCCGTCAACGCCTCGCAGATCTCCCGCGCGTCGGGGCATTCGGTGGCGCTGGTGACAAGCAGAATGCGGTGGGGTTTATCCGGCGCGGTGGCGTCGATCAAACTGCGCAGTCGGCCCATTTCGTCGTCATCGGCCGACGGTACGCGCCCGCGGAAAAACGAGGCCAGCGCGGGCACGCCCACGTAATGCTCGACGTCTTCGGGCGTGCGCAGGCCGTGATCGAGCCACGACACGAAGAAGGCCAACCCGAGCGAACCGAGCAGACCGGCGACAAAACCAATGACGATGTTGAGCGCTTTACGCGGGCTCACAGGATCCGTGGGAAGCGTGGGTTCCGACACGACTTTGATGTTCGACATGGCCTGATTGGCCATCGCGGTGTTTACACGCGCTTCCTCGGCCTTCTTGGCGTAATACTCGTAGTTCTCGGACTGAATCTTCACTTCCTGTTCAAGTTCGTCAACGCGCGCCTGGTAGCGGTTGAGGTCCATGAGGCGCGCTTCGAGTTCGGCCATCTTGCGTTCGGTGGTCTGTCGCGTCTCGGCGATCGCGTCGAGCAGACGTTTTTGAGCCGACTGAATCTCGCGTTCGGCGCCCATGACTTCGGGGTGTTTCGGCCCCAGCGACTGGCTCATACGGTTGCGCTCGAGCAACAACTCGAGCAGGCGCAACTGCATCTCGGTGACCACGGTGCTGTTCGTGCCGCGCGACAGCGTCGCGGTGATACCCGTGTCGGCGGGCGCGTCCAGCGTCACTGCGCCGGTCGCCGATTGCGATTCGGCGAGTTGGGTGAGCAGGCGCTTGGCCTCGGCGTATTGTTCGAGCAGAATCTTGCGCTCCGCTTCAAGCTCAACGATGTTGTTCTCGAGACGGTACGCCTCAAGGTTCTTCTGCGCTTTGGTGAGGGTATCGCGGATGGTTTTCATCTGCGCGTCGAAAAATTCCTGCGATTCGGGTGTCGAAAAGACCTCGATGTGCTTCTGGCTGTAGGCGCTCAGCAGCGCGGCGAGCAGCGCTTGCGCCTGCTGGCGGTCGTGCTGCCGCACGCGAATCTCGAGAACGTGCGAATCCTTCACCGTCTCGACGTCGATCGCCCTGCGCAGTTTCTCGACGGCTTTCTGTGGATCGTCGGGCAGGACGAGATCCAGGGTAACGCCTTTGAGCACCGACAGCACCGGTCCGCCCGGCCCTGAGTAGTTCTTGGCAATGCTGACGACCTTGCTCAGCACGTCGTTGGAGTAGAGCAGCTCAATTTCGCTGTTCACGTCTTCGCGGCTAAGTTGCACGACGCCGTACCCCGCGCCGCCACGCACGAAGGCAGGGTCGGTCTGCGCCACTTCGCGGCCACGCATGAGCCGTACCTTCGCCTCCGACTCGTAGGTGGGCGGCCAGAACACGCTGCCCGCCGTCACCAACGCGGTAACGAGCGCCGTGAAAAGAACGATCAACACCTTGTGCTTGAAAAGCACCGTCAAGACATCGCGCAGAAACAATTGCCGCTGGTCCATCGCACTATCCCCTTACGCCCGGCGGCCGGGCGCCCTGTCACTGACTTTGCCTACTCCTCCCGGAATAACGGACTCCTGACTGTGGTCATGGAGTCGCGACAAAGCTCCCCGGCCCCAGGTTCAAATTCACGCTGCGGTTCCGGCTCTTCGAATCGACGCGCTGCTCGTTGAGATAATACGAGCCATTGACGCCCAGCGAATTGTCGAAGGGCACCATACGGTCGATGTATTGCTCGACGAACAGGTTCGCCTTGGACACAAGCTTCTTCGGCACATAGACGAGGTCGAACGGCCGCAACGGGATGTCGTTTTCGGTTTGGCCTCGGTACAACGCCGCGTGCAAGTCGGTCTTGAAGACGAACGGCTTGCCCGCGGGATTGCGGCGCACGACGATCACCTGGCGCAGCCGCGCGGTGTTCTGCGCGCCCTTGGCCAGCATGATGGCTTGCAGCGCGGTGGGGGTGGATTCGAGAGGATAAACCCCGGGCAGCCCCACCTCGCCGCCGACATAGATCCGCGCGCCGGTCGCGTTGACGACGTTCACGGCGGGATCGATTGGATTGAACAGCACGCGCTGCGACGCTTCCGTCAGCCGCGCACGGAATTCCTCGACGCCGTAACCCGCCGCGGGGATGTCGCCAATGCGCGGCACGGAGATTCGGCCATCCGGACGCACGGTAACCCGGCCGTTCAGGCCTTGCAGGCTGGCGTTGATATTGGGGAATACGACAATGCCCACCACGGGCTTGTTCAGCATGAACTTGGCGATCTCCCCGCTCAGCGCCGCCGCCGCTTCGCTCACCGTCAACCCCGCCACGGGCACGTCGCCCTTAAACCCCGGCAAGCGAATCTTGCCGTCCGGGCGCACCACCACGTCGCGGCTCACGCTTTCGAGGCGATCGAGGTTCACAAAGTCGACGTTTACGGTGATCGAAGGATCCCCCTCAATCAGTCCGGTTTTCGCGTAGAGCCCGTCGAGCGTATGGCGCAGTTCCTCGGCCGTCACGCCCGCCGCCTGCACGTCGCCCACCTCGATCAGCGAAATCTTGCCATCCGGGCGCACCGTGCGCGTGACATTCAGCGGCCAGTTGTTCAAGAAACTCACGCCGATGATATCGCCGGTGTCGATGAGGTACTTCTGGCTGTCGAACGTCTCGGGACTGAGCCGCACCTCCATGCTGTCGCCGACCTCGAGGCGGTAATCCCACGGCGTTTCGCCCGCGGCGAAGTTCTTCACGCGGAACGTGAGATCCATTTCATCGCCGACCTGCAACAGGTACGGCTGGTCGCCCCCGCTGAGGGTGTTGAGTTCGTCCACGGTGATCGGCACCGTCTTGCCGTGCTCGTCGATACGGGCGATTCCGGTGGGCAAGGTTGCGCACCCCGTGGCGAGCGCCGCACACAACAGCACTACCGGCGCCACGACTCGTCTGGGTATCGTTCCCATTCTAGGTCTCCTTCCGCGATCCATCCGCATCTCCCCTACGACCCTGATGGACTCGCCGGTTTCGACTCCAGCGAGCGCCCCGCAGGAAGCGGGCGGCGCTGGAGGGTGTCCGGCGTGATCCGTGTTCGGCCAACGACACTATGCTTAATCGTCTCTAATACCGGAGCCGGAAGTTTCCCGGCCTCGGTTAGTACCCCCAACACCATCGGCGCGGCATACCCCAACGCATCGCGCTCTATACCGCTCGTCCGTCCCGCCAACGCGCGCAACTGCTCTTCCACGAAGCGCCGCGCATCGGCAGCAACCACAGCGCGTTTCGCTTTGTGATCCGGGCACACGGCAACACCCTTCACGGTGATTCTATAGCGCTGTGCGGGATTCCTCAAATAACTCGGGGAAGAGGATTCGAGCGGTTCCGATTGCACTTCGGCCAACACGACCCGGTCCGTCACGCGGCCTCCGGCGGGTTCGCTCGGCGCGCCCGCATCAGAACGTTCACGCGTGACGACCGTAATGCGCACGACGCCGTCCTCCTGCTCAAGCAGCAGTTTATGGCGCTCGTCCATCTTGATCCCATGGTAGCGCGTTTCGACGGCGCCCGCCGCGATCGTCAGCAGCATCAACGCCGCCGCTATGCCGCACGCGTTACGCATCGTGGCCCGCCTGTAACACGGATTCCGGCGTGATCACGCAGTCCGTGTAGTTTCGTCCCTCGGCCAACACCGCGCCCGGCAACACCACGCAGCGTTCCAGGCGCGCGGGCCGCGTTACGCGCACGCCGTCGCCCAGCACAGTGTCGACAAGTTCCACCCCGGCCGCCACTTGGCAGTCCGCACCCACCAGTTGCGTCTGCCCGCGCGCTTTAAGCTGACGGCGGCAGCACTCGATGAGATCGCCGATGTAGGTGATGTTCATGTCCCACTCAACAACCGGCGCGACCAACACACGCGCGTCGTAATCGATCAAAATCTGGATGGAATCGGTCAGTTCATACTCGTCGCGCAACGCCGTGCGCGGCGTGCGGCGGATCGCGTCGAAGATCACGAGGTCAAACAGGTAGAGCCCGCACCCTTTCATTCGGTTGGGCACGTGCCGAGGCTTCTCGATTACCCGGCGGACCGATCCGTCGTCGCGCGTCAATACGGCGAAGTTACGTTTCACCACCTCCAGGTCCTGCTCTTCTTTCACCGCGAGCACGGCCTGCGCCTCGCGCTCTTCCATGACGCGGACCATCGCGCCGAGGTCCGGAAGCTCAAAGTAGATGTCGCCCAGCATCAGCAAGAACGGCGAATCCAGGTAACGCTCGAGTTGTCCCACCGCGTGCGCGATGCCCAGACGTTTCTCTTGTTCGACGTAGCGAATCTTGACGCCGTACGCCGAACCGTCTCCCAACGTCTGGATGATGCGGTGACCTAGATGGCCGATGACAATGCACAGGTCCGTGATTCCGATCGAGCGCATGGACTCGATCTGATAGGCCAGCAGCGGCGTGTTGCAGATCGGCACGATGGGTTTCGGCATCATCTCGCCGAAAGGCCCCATGCGCGACCCGTGGCCCGCCGCCAATATCACTCCCTGGTAACTCACAAACTTCTCCAGTTTTTCCGCTCAGTGAAGACTCGGATTGTCGTAGCCGCCCGCCACAATCCAATCAATCGTTTGCCGCAAACCGTCCTCGAGCGATACGCCCGGCTCCCAGCCCAATAGACGACGCGCCTTGGCGCTGTCCGCCACGACCCGGGTAATCTCGCTTTTCGACGGACGCAGGCGCTCCGCATCGCTGACGACGTTCAGCTCGCGTCCCATGAGGTCCGCGATCAACTGCGCCAATTGCCCGATCGAAATGGCCCGCGGCGATCCGAAGTTGACCACCTCGCCGATCACAGACGGCTCGCTGGCCATCAACATGAACGCACGCACGATGTCGTCCACGAAGGTGAAATTCCGCAATGGCTTCAGGTCGCCCAGGCGCAGCGGGCCGCCCTCCTTCAATTGCATGATAATTGTCGGAATCACGAGGAACCGGCTAATGCGCGGCCCGAATGCGTTGAAAATGCGGCAGGTGGTCACCGGCACGTCGTAAGAAAGATAGAAACTCTCCACTACGCTGTCCGCAGCGAGTTTCGAGGCGGTATACGGGTTGTACGCGCGAACCGGATGCGATTCCGTAATCGCCTCGCCTTCGTTGGCGCTCGCATAGACGCCCGCCGAAGACACATGCACGAGGCAGCGCAGTTTCGCTGCGCGCGCGGCGGTACAGGTGTTCAGCGTGCCCGCGACGTTGGTCAGAATCGTCTCCTCGGGGTTCGAGTAGGCATAGGCGACACTGGTGATTGCGGCCAGGTGAAACGCGGTGTCGATGTGGCGCATGACCTGGTGTACAAAAGCCCCATCGCAGATGTTGCCCTCCTGGACTTCGACGCGATCGCGCAGGGACTCGGGCAATCGTGAGAGGTGACCGATCGTGCCGCGCATGTTGCCGTGCACGATCGCGCGCACACGCGCGCCCTGAGTGGCAAGGGCTTCCGTCAGGTGGCTGCCAATGAAGCCGCCGGCCCCCGTCACCAACACCGGCCGATCTTTCCAGTCAAAACTCATGGCCGCTTCCCCCGCTTCAGCAGCTCGGCGAAGAGCCGCTCGTATTCGTCGACCACTTTCTCCCAGTTGTACTCTTGAAGCACGCGAACGGCCGCCTTGCGTCCGTACAGGCGCACTTCATCCGGGTGATCCGCCAGGAACTGCATCTTCTCTCGAAGGTGATCCACGTCTTTGTTGCGGAACGTAACGCCTGCTTCGGCCACCGCCTCGGTGTTGTACGCGATGTCGCTCACCAGCACGCAGTTGCCCGCGCCCATCGCCTCGAGGATCGCGGGATGCGTACCGCCGACCTCCATCGCGTTGATGTACACATACGCATTCGCGCGTAGCGCCTTGTACGTATCGCCATACAGCGCGCCGGGAAACAAGATGCGCGTGTCCTTGGTCGCCATGAGATCGCGGATGTATTGGTGTGCAAACGGCGCGCCGCCCACCATCAGTAACTGGTAATCCGTCTTCACCTGCTCGAAGGCCTTGACGACGAGGTGCGCGTTGTTTTCGGGTTCGAGCCGACTGACGTACAGGAAATACCGGTCCGGCCGCACGCCCAGCGCCGCGACTTTTTCTTGGCCCCATCCCCGTTCCACAGGGTCCGCCCCGTAGGCCACAAACGCGCTGTCCACCCCGAACTTGTCGCGGTAGTAGCGTTGAATAACGCGCGAGTCGGACACCAACTGATTGGGAAACCGCGCAGCGAGGTGCTCGGAGAACTTGTAGAAGTTTTTGCCCGCCCAGTTCCACTTCGCGCGTTCCCATTCGAGGCCGTCGGTGTTGAGCATGACCTTGGCGCCGCGCAACCGGGGCATCCAGGTGAAGCAGGCGTTGGCGCTGTTGCAGTAGTACGCGATGTCCGCCCCGCGCAGCATGAAGTGAAGCGTTGAACACAGGGTATGCGAGAGCGTGTCGAAGTACTTGGTGTGAACGCTCGGCAGCGTGACGCGGCGCACGCCTTTGTAGAAATCCATTTTCTCGCGGTAGTTCGCGCTACGGCAGTAGACGCTCACCTTGTGGCCACGCGCCGCCAGCCGAACCCCCAGCTCCTCCGCGAAGGTCTCGAAGCCGCCGTAGTTTGCAGGGATGCCCCTCGTTCCGAGGATGGCGATATCCATAGATCCCCTCCGCTCTGGCCACAGCATACCACACCCCTGCAGATGACCCCAGGCATCTCCAGACGCAGGTCAACCATTCTCTATCCTATGAGAGACTAGAGCATTTCGCAGCTTTTGTCAATAGATATCATTTCTAGACAAGATGAAAAGTGATAATTATGTGCAGCGACCTGCTCCAAAGAGGAACATACCCCTTGCTCCGCGCCCAAAGGCGATTTCGCCAAAGGGGAGTTTCCATTTTTAGCACTCTCTGTTACACTGCTCCTACTTTATGGACTATTCTCACTGGGGAGGGAAAACAAATACGGCACAAAACAGACACAGCACGACGTAGCGACTCAGACGGCTCGGCTCTGCGACGGTCTTCTCGACCACGCCGAGTCCAAACTCAGGGGTTGTACACAGGGGAGAAATTTCAAATGGGTAAGGGAAATCGCTGGGGATTTGTGTTCTTGTACGCGCTGCTCGCGATCGGGCTGTTGACGGGGTCTACTGCTTCGGCAGTAACGTTGTTCTCCGACAACTTCGAGAGCGGCGGATTCACCGCGGGGGGCTGGATTAATGAAGGCGCCCAGATGCAGTACACCTACAAAGTCAGCGGGCTGTGGGCGGCTGAGGAAAACGCCACGGATAAACTGACCAAAGCGCAAAGCACCGCGGGCTACGACACGATCGTGTTTACCTACTGGCGCTATGGCCGGGCGAATACGTCGCTGAACAAGTTGTACGTGGAATACACGACCAACTACGGCGCGTCGTGGACGGCGCTCGAGAGTCCCTCGGGCAATTTTGGCTGGACGTATAAGGCCTACGCGCTGCCTTCGTCCTGCGCGAACAATCCGTTGTTCGGCATTCGCTTCCGCGGCGCGGGAGTATCCGCGAGCCGTTGGTATATTGACGACGTCACAATCACCGGAAACCAGATTCCCGCGCGTTACACGCTGACGACGGCGGTGACGGGCAGCGGGTCGATCAGTCTGAATCCCACGCAGCCGGCCGAGGGGTATCTGGCGGGAACGGTGGTCACGGCGACGGCCTGGCCAGGCACGGGCTACAAGTTTAACGGCTGGTCGGGCGCGTTGGGCGGGCTGGACAACCCGCAGACGATCACGATGACGAGCAACAAGTCAGTGACGGCCAATTTTGTCTCGCATCCGACAAATGCCAACACCACCAAGTACTGGAACTACCGCAATACGCTGCGCTCGCGCTACGTCATCGTGGCCGAGACGCAGGGCGGCAGTAACGTGGTGGAATACCGCATGGATCCGATCGGATTCATCAAGTGGTCCGACCAGACCCTGAGTCTGGGCTGGTACGTCGGCGTGTTGGCGACCGAGCACTACATGCTGAGCAACCCGCAGAATTACCCGGACTTCAACCAGGGCGACTCGACGCGCCTGACGACGTGCCGAAACGAGCTTTACTATGCGCTGAAGGCCTTGCAGCGGCTGGACAACAACGCGGAAGCGAGTTTCTCGCCTGGCTGGCCCAACACGCCCGGGTTCTTCATTCGCGACGAAGTGCCGTCGGGATTCCAGAGCAATTTCCCGGGCATGTCGGTGATGGAATCCGACTTCACGAGCAGCAACATCTACAACAAGGAAATGAGTCAGGACCAGGTCTATCACGTGATGATGGGGTTGGCGCAGGTCAAGCACTTCATTCCCGCGGGCACGACGATCAACGGCTTCGATCTGCGTCAGTTCGCGATCAATGAAGCGACGAACATCGTCACGCACATCAAGAACGGCTCGTGGATCATCAAGAATCCGGTTACAGGCAACGACGTGGCGCGTGGTCCCGACACGACAGCGTATTGCCATGGGCTGAACAAAGTGTTGGTGTTCATCACCGACGGCGCGGTGGATTACATCGGCAACATCAGCGACACGCAGAAGACGCTGTGGAATCTGATGTCCGACCCGGCGAATCCCGCGTACACGAACGAAGACAACCTGCACATGGCGATGGCCACGGCTAGCTCGGGCAACGGTTGGGGCAACGACACGCTCGACGACATGATGTCGCTGGGCGATCTGCAGGATTGGTGGTTGTACCTCTACAACTACGCGGCGCTGTTCAGATACGTGGCGCAGGCGCAGCCGAATTGGGCGGGTCACCACCAGACGATCGACAACGCAGCGACGGCAATGCTGGCGCTGGCGCCGTCCACGCACGAGCCGCGTTACCCGGTCGACCAGACCGACGTGGGCACGGGATGGTGTGCGCCGAATAAGTTCACGGACACGATCTCCCAGCAGTTCAATGGACGCAGCGGCGCAACGTACCAGACCTACAGCGGTCTCGACTACATGCTGCTCCACAATCTCGTCTATATCGTGTCGCCCGCGCTCTACTAGCCCCTTCTCGCGCACAAACGCTACGGGGTGGTCTGCTCAACGCAGGTCACCCCGTTTTGCTGTCCCCCCACGCCTTGCGGCGAAGTTCTAGACCCGCACGCGCCCGTGATAATGCGTATGCAGGAGGTGATGCGACTTCTCGCCCAACGGCTGTCCCAGGAACTCGGCGTAGATCTGCTGAACTGCCGGGTTCTCGTGGGACTTGCGCAGGGTCTTACCTTCATCTTCCTTATAGATCGCCCGAATACGCGCCTGGCGCACGTCGTTGGTGGTGACGCGCGGCTGGCCGCCGCCGCCAATGCACCCGCCGGGGCAGGTCATCACCTCGATAAAGTGATACGACGCTTCGCCCGCACGGATGCGCTCAATCAGCGTGCGCGCGTTGCCGAGCGTATGCGCCACGGCCACCTTCGCGGTCACGCCCTCGAGAAATTTCCAGTCCGGCTGTACGTTCTCGAACGTCACCGCCGCTTCCTTGATGCCCTCGAGGCCCACCACCGGCGTCACGTGGAGATTCGCGAACGGCAGTTCGCGGCCGGTGACCAACTCATACACCGTCCGCAACGCCGCTTCCATCACGCCGCCCGTGTTCGCAAAGATGTCCGCCGCGCCCGACGAAAGGCCCAACGGCGCATCCATCTCGGACTCGGCGAGCGTATCAAAATCGATGCCCGCCTGCTGGATCATGCGGCCCAGTTCGCGCGTGGTCAGCACGACATCCACGTCGCGTGCGCCGCTGGCCCACATCTCGGGCCGCTGCGACTCGAACTTCTTGGCGGTGCAGGGCATCACCGACACCACGAACATATCCTCGGGCTTCTTGCCGACCTTCGATGCGTAGTAGGTCTTGGCCAACGCGCCGAACATCTGCTGCGGTGACTTACATGTCGAGAGATTCGGCAGCATGCCGGGGTAGTAGTACTCCATGTACTTGATCCATCCCGGCGAGCAGCTTGTGAACATCGGCAACGCCACCGGCTCGTTGTCCACCAACGCCATCTTGAGACGCATCAACAGCTCCGTGCCTTCCTCAAGGATCGTAAGATCGGCGGTGAAGTTGGTATCAAAGACGGCGCTGAATCCCAACCGTTTGAGCGCGGTAACCATCTTCCCCGTGACCAACGTGCCGGGCTCGTAGCCGAAGCACTCGCCCAACGCCGCGCGGATCGCGGGGGCCGTCTGCACCACGACGGTCTTCGACGGATCGTCGAGCGCTGCCCAAACCGCGGCGATGTCGTCGCGCTCGCTGATCGCGCCCACGGGGCACACCGCCGAGCACTGGCCACACTGCACGCAGACGATGTCGTCGAGATCGGCGGCGAACGCCGGGCCGACGACGGTGTCGAACCCGCGATACTGCGGGAAAATGCCGCCGACGCCCTGCACTTCGCCGCACACCGTCACGCAGCGGCGACACAGAATACACTTGGCGGTGTCGCGCACGAGCGCGGGCGTACTGGTGTCGACCATGCGCTTGCTCTTCTCGCCCGCGTAGCGGATCTCACGAATACCAAGGTCGCGCGCCATCTCCTGCAGTTCGCAGTCGGCGTTACGGTCGCAGGTCTGGCAGTCGCCGTCATGGTCCGACAGCAACAGTTCGACTACCGTTTTACGCGCGTTGCGCACGGTCTTCGTGTTCGTGCGGACTTTCATGCCGTCCGTAGCGGGCGCAACGCACGACGCCACCAGCGACCGTGCGCCTTCGACCTCGACCATGCACACGCGGCACGCGCCGATGGCTTGCAGGTCCTTCATGTAACACAAAGATGGAATCTTCACGCCGGCTTGCCGAGCGGCCTCGAGGATCGACGTCCCTTCCGCCACTTCCACCGGGATGTTATCGACAGTCAATGTGGGCATGGTGTTTCACTCCTCTGGACGTCTACTGTTTGGCCCGGTAATCGCAACGCAGGCAGCGCTTCGCCTCGCGCACGGCCACGTTCTCGGTAAAGGGCAGTTCCACTTCGTTGAAATTGTTGCGCCGCTTGTTCAGCGGAATGAGTTTCATCTTCGCGCGCGGATAGTTCGCCGGATCCGCGTCGGGATCGAATGCCGTGTCGACATCACAAATCTTCCGCCAGAACGCGTGCTCTTCGCCGGTCAGGTAGGCGTCGATACCCACCGCCGCGCGTTCGCCCGCGCCCACGGCTTCGGCCACGGACGACGGCCCCGCCGACACGTCGCCGCCCGCGAACAACCACTCGACGGAGGTCTGACCGTTCGTTGGATTGGCCCAAACAAAGCCGGAAGCGCTGAGTTTCGGCGAGAGACCGTTGCAGACTTCATTGGTGTCGAGGCTCTGGCCAATCGCCGCGATGACCTGATCCGCCTCGACGACGAAGGATTCTTCGGAACGCGTCTCGGGCCTGCGGCGGCCGGTCTTGTCGAACTCGCCCAGCCACATGTGGTGGCATTTCACACCGACGGCCTTGCCGTCTTGGACGACCACTTCGGCGGGCGCCACCAACGTCATCAACGTCACGCCCTCGTGTTCGGCTTCTTCGACCTCTTCGCGGTACGCGGGCATCTCGTCGCGTGTGCGGCGGTAGAGCACCGTGACGCTCTCCGCCCCCAGGCGCACCGCCGTACGGGCCGCGTCAATAGCCGCGTTGCCGCCGCCAATCACCACGACCTTTTGCCCCACGCGCACCGAACCGCGCAGGTTGTACTCGCGCAGGAAGTTGATTGCTTCGGTCACGCCCTCGGCGTCCGCACCCGCGATGCGCAACCGCGAGCCTTGCGGTGCCCCCACGCCCAGAAACACGGCGTCGTAGCCTTCGTCGCGCAGGCCCTGCAGCGTGAAGTCGCGCCCGAGCCGCATGCCCGTCTCAATTTCGACGCCCATGCGTTCGATCATGCGCACCTCGCGGGCCAGTTCTTCGCGCGGCAGGCGGTAGGCGGGAATCGTCTGCACGAGCATGCCGCCGGGACGAGGCTCCGCCTCGAACACACGCGGGCGGTAGCCCAGACGCGCCAGGAAATACGCGCAGGAAAGTCCCGCGGGCCCCGCGCCCACCACGGCAATCTTGCGCTGCGCGTTTTGGCGGTTCTCCCAAATTTCGGGCAATTGCACCGTGACTTCCTGTTCGACCATGAATCGCTTCAACCCGCGCACCGACACCGAGTCATCAAGGCTCGCGCGACGGCACTTGTCTTCGCAGGTGTGGAAGCACACACGCGCGCACACCGACACGAACGGGTTGTTCTCGCGGTGCAGCTTGAGCGCCTCGGCGTAACGATGCTCGCCCACCAACGACACAAAGCCCGGGATGTATACGCCCGCCGGGCACGCGCTCATGCATGGGGCGCGCACAAGGTCCGGACAAACGCCCGCGCGGCAATGGCGGTCGCGGATGTGCTCTTCGTACTCCTCGCGGAAATGCCGGATCGTCGAGAGCACGGGGTTTGGCGCGGTTTGGCCCAGCCCGCACAGCGAAGTCTGGCGAATTTGTTCACCCAGCTCCATCAGTTTCTCGATGTCGCCTTCTTCACCGCGGCCCGTGCAAATGCGCGTGACGATCTCGAGCATGCGCTTGGTGCCGATGCGGCACGGCACGCATTTGCCGCACGACTCGTCCTGCACGAAGTCGAGGAAGAATCGCGCCATGTCGACCATGCAGGTGTCCTCATCCATCACAATGAGGCCGCCCGATCCCATGATCGCGCCGAGTTCCTGCAGCGATTCGTAGTCCACCGGTACGTTCAAATGCTCTTTCGGAATGCAGCCCCCCGACGGACCGCCCATCTGCGCCGCTTTGAACTTTTTGCCGTTCGGAATGCCGCCGCCGATGTCGTAAATGATCTCGCCGAGCGGCGTGCCCACGGGAATCTCGACAAGTCCCGTGTTATTCACCGCACCGGCCAGCGCAAACACCTTGGTGCCCTTGCTCTTTTCCGTGCCGATCGACGCAAACCAGTCCGCGCCGTTGAGCAGAATCGCGGGAATGTTCGCGTAGGTCTCGACGTTGTTGAGCAGACTCGGCTTTTCCCAGAGGCCCTTGATTGCCGGGAACGGTGGGCGCGGGCGCGGTTCGCCGCGTTTACCTTCGATCGAGCGCATCAGGGCGGTCTCTTCGCCGCACACGAAGGCGCCGGACCCCATCCGGATCTCGAGGTCAAAGTTAAACCCCGTGCCCATGATGTCGTTGCCCAGCAAACCCAGTTCGCGCGCCTGCGCGATGGCGTTTTCGAGGCGTTCGACCGCCAGCGGATACTCCGCGCGCACGTAGACATACCCCTGGTCCGAACCGACCGCGTACCCCGCGATGGCCATCGCTTCGATCACGCTGTGCGGGTCGCCTTCGAGTACGCTGCGGTCCATGAACGCGCCGGGATCGCCTTCGTCGGCGTTGCACAGCACGTATTTCTTGTCGCCCGACGCTTTGCGCGTGAAGCTCCACTTCATTCCCGTCAAGAACCCCGCGCCGCCGCGTCCGCGCAAGCCCGACTTCTTCACTTCTTCGATGACCGAATCCGGGGTCATCTCCGTCAGCGCCTTGGCGAGGGCCTGGTAGCCGTCGCGAGCGATGTATTCCTCAATATTCGTTGGGTCGATCGAGCCGCAGTTGCGCAGCACGATCTTCTGCTGCTGCCGGAAGAATCCGATTTCCTGCAGCGCGGGAATGATTTGCTCCGTCGCGGGCACTTTGTAGTTCAGCCGTTCAACGACGCGGCCCTTGAGCAGGTGCTCCTCGACGATCTCCGCGGCGTCCTCGGGCTTTACGCCCTGATAGAACACGCCGTCCGGATACACCACCGCCACCGGGCCCGCGGCACACGGCCCCAGACACCCGGTCTCGACAACCTGAATCTCGCCGTCGAGTTCGTGTTTACGCAGCGCCGCCTGAATCGCGGCGCTCAGATCGAGCGCGCCCGAGGCTACACACCCCGCCCCCGCGCACACTAACACATGAGATCGCACGGTATTCATGAGTCCCACTTCTCCCCTTCGGCCTGATGCCGAACGTTCGGCGCTATTTCGAGACAATGAGATCGAGCACGGGCGTCCCACCCACCACATGCTGCTGAATAATCTTGTGTACCCCGTGGCTATCCAATTTGCCGTAGCGAAACTGGTGGCCCGAGGCGTCCGTCAACGTCAACATGGGCTCACGGTCACATAGCCCCGCGCAGCCCGACTGCTTAACCGTCACCGTGTCCACGCGCGTGGACTGCAATTCGCTGACCAACGACGCGAGCACATCGCGCGCGCCCGCCGCGATGCCGCAGGTGCCCATGTGAACGGTGATCTGAATGTCCTTTGCCCCGGACCGGATCGCGAGATCGGCCTTCGCCTTCTCCTTAAGCGCGATGAGGTCCTGGGGACTGGCAATGCGTTTGGACATACCCTGAATTCCTCCTTGGCGTCGCCGGGCCGGCTACTGCCCGTTACCGGCGCCGTCGGCGCCATCCTTCCCCCGGTACGGATCGAGCAACGCCTGAATGCGCGTGGGCTTGACCCGCTGATACACCTCATCGTCGATCATGATCGCCGGCGCCAAACCGCATGCGCCGAAACAACGGGCGACGTCGAGCGAGAATAGGCGGTCTTTGGTGGTCTCGCCGACGCCGATCTGCAGGCGCTGCTGCAACGCGTCGAGCACCTGCTTGCCCCCACGCACGTAGCACGCCGTGCCCAGGCACACGCGAATCACATGCTTGCCCCGCGGCACCGTCGAGAAGAAGCTGTAGAACCCCACAACCCCCGCCACCTCGCTGTACGGCTTGTTCAATGCGAGGCTAATGTGCTTCAGCACGTTCTCCGGTAAATACCCGCAGATCGCCTGCGCCATCTGGAGAATCGGGATTAGCGCACCCGGCTTCTCCTTGTTTTCCGCGATGACCTCGTCTACACGGGCGAGCATTTCCTCCTCGGTCAGTTCTTCCGTGCAGGCACATTCCGTCGGTTTCTTAGTCATAATGCCCCCTTTTCCCACCTCTGAAGACACCGCCTAAGTCATTGAAAATACAAGTAAGACATTCCCCCGAAAGCGGTTTGAGACACCTCCGGAAAACATAGGCTACCTCAATCCGAAGGGCTTTGTCCAATTTTTCGCACGGCGAATTTTTCAAAACGGCGTCTTTGTGAAATACTGAACGCTGTCGCGCTCAGAGGACCCGCTTTAGGCAGTAAAATCAGGGGAAAGCACGGAGATACCATTCGTGCAAAGGAATTCGTGGGGAATAAAAGCGGTCAGAAATGAGGGGTTGTTTCGTAGCGGGTGTTTTTGTCGACGCTTCGAGAGAGAAGGGGCCCTTCCTGGATGGAAAGGGCCCCTGGTGTATCTCAAACCGCTTGACGAAATTGCCGCTGGAGATTCTGCAGCGCGGGATTGACCGAGGGCGGCGGTTCGCGCTCGATCAAGCGCCGCAGCTTGTGAACCGCACCGCCAATTTTCTTCCCGTTCCGGACGGTGCCGAACAGGTGACGACTGACGGTCGACTGCGACACCTTCATGATGGCGGCGACGTCTTCTTGCGTCCGTCCGTCCAGATAATACAAGCGCAAGGCCTGTTTCTGGCGCGGCGTCAGCCGTCGCTCAATCAACTCCCTCATATCCGGCAAGACCGCCTGGTAAAAATCCTGCATGGCGTAGCGGCGGTGCCGATCCTGCTCGGTTTCGTACCATAGGGCGCGTTCGCTCGAAACATTCTCTAAGAATCTTGAATCCGCGGGGATTTCCCAAAAATCCGCGTTGTAATTCGACATGGCTCCTACTCCTTCGGCGGCCGTTTCGCGACGCGCCGGGCCATGTCCGCCAGGGCTACAAAGCGCCGGGCGGACAGTATGTATCTGTGTTCAGCTCACTCCGGTCGAGACCCGTGCATACCGGCACAAATCGCGCCCGCGCCATGTTCACAGCTACAGCCACCGCATGCATTTCCGAACGTCGAATCACGTACATGAGAACCTCCTTGGCCTACTGGCCTGACTGAAGCTTTCGCTTCCTTTCGTACCCCAGAAAAAACTAAAACGCCGCGGGGTGTTTTGTGTTCACCCCGCGGCGTCTGTTGCGCTCGCGTCTGGACTTAGTGTGAAGCGCTAAGTCCTCCTCCACGGGGTGAAACCCTCGCGATGAGCCGCATGAATCGATGCGGCATCACCGCGCCGCGCACTCGCACGGCCAGGATTCCGATCTTTTCATGAATCGCCATCATCAGGTTTCACTCCATCTGTTCGAACCGGTGCTTGTTTCCAAGCACAGGGCGTACGATATCACAGTGAACACGACACTCTCAACTCGCCGCAGGGAAAAATGAAGTCCCTCAAGAAAAAAGGTCTCCCTCTACCCCCGACACCCTTTCCCACGGTTATGCATACTTTTTCGCCACTTCACCCGCTCCCAAGTTGCACTTCCGTCTTCTCGTAATCTTTCTTCTCGTTCCCAAGTTGTACTCTTGTCATTACCCACATATTGCGCTTTGGGCTCTCTCGTTCCCAAGTTTCACTTGGGAACGCAGTTCCCTGAAGCTGTGCTTCGTCTTTCTCTCCCGTGCCCTTGACCCGGAAACGCGTCAATCCCGAGCGCGGAGTGGGTGCCGTCTGATTTTGTGAATGCATAACGCGAGCGTATGGGCGTACTATAGCATGCGGCATGACCATGTGGGGAACTGAAGCGCAGCTTCAGGAAGAACGCCCCCAAGTACAACTTGGGAACGAAAAAAATGGGCTCTACCTTCGTCAACCTGAAAACCGGAAGCGCTGGAAGCAACTATCGCCAATGCGAGACATGAAATTGTTTGATACATAGTCGAATTTAGCCTCTAGTCTTCCGGAGCCAGTAGCCTACAGTGATCGATGCAAGAACAAGTATCACGGTCGCGACGATAACGAGGCGCATTGGGAATTGCGACTTTGTGTCGCCCACCGTGGCCGGGGAAATTGGAGTGCTCACTTCTTTCGTGAAGGCATCTCTATCGGTTTCTTTCGACGATGTGGTCGCCATTTCTGCGACGACTCCGTCCAGTTCCTTCTCCGCCTCCCGCTTCAATAAATCCACTCTTTCTTCTGGTGCCAGTCTCAGTGCGTTCAAATACATATCTTCATCGTATTCCCTTGGGTCGCGCAGCAGGAAAAAGTGAGTCTCGTTAACTCTTGTGTCACGTATTTGTTGCCCATCAAACCACAATTCGGAAAAAGACACATCCACTGTCTCTTCGAACGACATCGATAGTAGTTGTGTTTTAACTGTCCAGCCATTGGGCGAATAATCGGCCTCATGCGACGTGGGATACCATGCGCCAGTTCGGGCATCTTTCTCAAAGCCGCTATTTCGTACGACACAAGAACGTCCCGTATCGCTGTTTTCCATCCTGAACTCCGAAACCAAACACCCCTTTGCAGTATCCACGGTGACATCACATTGAATGGAGGGAGATAGCGCTACGTGGATAGTCACGAGGTCTCCATTTCTTCGGGTAATAGTGGCAGTTGAATTGGCGAGAATTTCCGCATAACTAAGAGGCGGGGTTAGGTTCGGCGTGTAGAACGCACCCTGGAGGTAATAGTCAGACGCCTTTAGGCCAACATCACGGCCCTTCTCCAAACCTTCGATAATCTGTCCGAATGGCTTGTCCCCTGGGCGTTTGGACAGTGGCGTATTCGAGTCCTTCTTGTTCTGTTCGAGCATATGCTCATAGAACCTTACATCTTGAAACGGAGTATTCTCCCCCGAAAAGAAGCTATTGGCAAACTGTTCCGAGAAGTCATTTCGACTTGTAACGTTTCCATCGAATGCCACCACTTCAATATGGGAGCCGTTTGGCAACTTGCGTAACGAAAATACCTTTTCACCCTTCCGCCTGAAGAGGCCAGATTCATGGCTATTCTGCTCACCAGACAACGGACGCTTATTTCTGTTGTATGAGTATGACGCGCTCTGTTCAATAAACTCCCTGTTTGTATTATTCATCGCCCTAATCTCTTCGAGTGAAAAGTTACTCTCGGCTGCAACGACAGATGGAAAGGCGACAGAAACCAGAAAGACATAACAAAACACCCACCTGCCTAAGCTCATCCTAGTTCCTTTCCGCTCGCGTTTGTCTACGCCGGTCGAGAAGTGCGCGGGTGGCGGTCGAAATGTGCAGCACCCGGTGGGTTCATTGTGTAGCTATTGATGTTGGTTTTCAAGGATTGTTGGGCAGGACATCTCCCGAGAAATGGACGACGATGACTAACTCCCGTTAGTTGACCTTTTTTCCTCGCTACCCTCAGAATCGCCCGCGTTCTCCGGATTCACCGGATCGGCGCTCTCGGAGTTATCCGACCTCTTTTCCCCCTCGTTCCCAAGTTGCACTTGGGAACGCAGTCCCCTGAAGCTGTGCTTCGTCTTTCTCTCCCGTGCCCTTGAACCCGGAAACGCGTCAATCCCGAGCGCGGAGTGGGTGCCGTCTGATTTTGTGAATGCATAACGCGAGCGTATGGGCGTACTATAGCATGCGGCATGACCATATGGGGAACTGAAGCGCAGCTTCAGGAAGAACGTTCCCAAGTACAACTTGGGAACGAGAAAGAAATTTAGGCTCCCTCGCGCCGCGCACCTGGGAGGTGTCCGAAGCAACCTAAAGCGCCTGAGCAGGGTGCCCCTTGCCGCAAAGGCTCTCCGGCGGCTGTACGAGTGTTACTCACCCTTGCGCAAAATCGTGTTTTTCGAGGATGGGTTCTGCGAAAGATGCGAGGCTCGTTTCGCAGTAAGCGGGGTTTAGCAATCGTTATCTCTTTTCGCGACTTGCGGATACGAGCGATTCATGGTAGGAGTGAAAAGGAGAGGCCGCGTTGGGTGGTGCGATGATGGCGGTCTCGATTAGTGCGGAACGGGGTGCTCCCCGGAAACAGGAGGAAGCTACATGAAGGCTCTCGTTCGAAATCAGCATGGGGCTGGGCTCGTGATTGCGTTGGTGCTGGTGGTGATGGTGGGCGTGGGCTGCCCGCCGGTCTCGAAGGAAGGCACGGTGAATGTCTTGTTCACCGGGGATGGCCTGGCCAAGGCGCTGTTGGCGAAAGCCGGTGAGGTGGACGTGGCGGACATCGAGTCGTTCACGGTGACGTTGACGAAGATCGAGTTCGACAAGGCGGGCGCGGACGATGACGCGGAAGAGCCCGAGGACACGACCGGCTCGAAAGACGGCTCGGACCGCGTGACGGTGTTCGAGGGCGAGCAGGAAGTGGACCTCATCGATCTGCAGGGCATCTCGATGCTGCTGTCGTCGTCGGAAGTTGAAGCGGGCGAGTACACGAAGATTCGCCTGTCGATCTCGGACCCGAAACTGGTGCTGAAGAGCGATCCCGAGACCGAGATCACGGGCATTCAACTCACGGCGAATGGAAATGTGTTTGTGAGCGAGTCGTTCACCGTTCCGGAGGGACAGACGAGTAACATTCTGCTCGATTTCGGTGGCATTCACCTCGTGCAACAGGGCAACGGCGGTTACACCTTGACGCCGCAGTTGCGCGCGGAAATCGACGTGCAGGACGCGGCGGTCGCGAACACCGGCGTGATCGAGTCGGTGGACGGCGCGGCGTCGACGATGGTTGTGACGTTGCCCAACGGCAGCGCGACGGTGAACTTCGCGGGCGCGCAGATCTTTCTCGAGACGGATACGGACACGCCGACCGGCACCGCGGCGAATCTGGTGCCGGGGATTACGGTGGAAGTGCAGGGCACCGTCGACCTCGAAGGCGTGATCACCGCGACAACAATCAAAATCCAGCCGGCCACCCCATAGGCCCGGCCAGTAGGAAACGCGCCCGGGCTCCCCGCGAGCCCGGGCGCGCGTTATTTCTACGGAATGCCCAACGCGACTTGAGCGGTTTGGCCTTCGGCAAGCGTGATGACCTGCGCCGTGTAGCGCGTTTGCTCCGTTCCGCGTTGCACGATGCCTCGGTGAGGAAACACCGCGCCCGCGAGGGTGTAGGTACCGGCGTTGAGATTCTCGAAGCGGAATCCTCCGTCTGAGGACACCGGCGCGGTCGCGATAAGCGCGGCGTGGTCGCGGTGACGCAGTAAATCTTGCGCGGTTAGACCCGCGATCGCGCCGTGAAACACAAACACGACTCGTTCGCGTCCTGGCGTAGCCGATGCACAGGTTAGCGTACCTTCGATGGCAGCCTCGCCGCTCAGCGTGATCGTCTCGTAGATCGTCTGTCCCGCGAGGAGCGTGACGGCGCGCGGTAGCGTGAGTTGCTCGGCGCTCGCCGCCGTCCATCTCGCGCGCCAGGTGCATGGCCCTGCCGGGAACTCCTCGAACCGGCATACGCCCTGCGCATCGGGCGCGCGCTCGCGGCTCTCACCCGATTCTGTATGGGTGAGTGCTATCGTCATGGGCGTGGCGGGCGGCGGATCGACGCGAACTTCCAGTGCGGCGTCGTTGGGCGTGAACGCAACGTCGCCGTTGGCCGTCTCCCCTGGGCCGACTTCCACCCGGCGCTCCATTTGCCAACTTGTGCTTTCGTGCTGTGCCGTCACCTTGAGGATGTAGAGCCCTGGCGAAAGATCGCGCAGCGCATACGTGCCGTCGGCGCTCGTGCGCACTTCCACGGCAAAGGCCAGATCGTCCGGTTGCCGCGCATCGCCCGCAGAAGAAGCGCGCACATACGCCCCGGCGATGGCTTGTCCATTGTTCGAGATTCGTCCCGCGATGGTTCCGCCGCGCGAAAGCACGATGGTGACTGGTGAGGAATCCGTGGTGGTTGAAGCGGTTTCAGGGGCGTATCCCTCTGCCATTGCATAGAGCACGAGTGCGCCGCTAGCAACGTCGGGCAATTCGAAGCGGCCTTGCGCGTCGGATTTCGCGCGCGCGGCGCTGTTGCTTATCGGATGCACTCGAGGCACACCATCGAAGATCCGTGCGCCTTCCACGGGCGTGTTGTCTTCAGAAACCACCATGCCGGATATGCGCCTCGCCTGCTCGAGGCGAACGATGATTTCCTCCTTCGGCAAGCTCTCGAGCGGCTGCGAGGTCCATGCGTAGCCCGCCGCGCGCACGACAACATAGGACGCGCCACTGCGCAGGTCCGATAAAGTAAAGCGACCTTCGCTGTTTTGAACGCGGGTCATGGGACGTGCCTCCGAAGAGTACTCATCCCAAGCGCTGACGGAGACTTCGAAGTCCGTGACGGGTTGATTGGTCTCGGCATCGACCACACGCCCCGTCACCGCGTTCGCTCCCTCCACGGTGAAATCGACATTGCTGCTTCCCGCCTCGGCCACCTTCGACGCCTCACGTCCTTTTCGAGTCACGATGACGACGTAGCCTCCTTCGGCCAGACCGCCGATGGAGTAAACTCCCTGCTCGTTGGTCATTGCCATTCCCGAGGGCGTGAGCGTCCGCGCATCGCGCGAGGTTACAGCGACGTCGTGTTGCGGCTCGCCCGCTTCGTTGAGCACCCTCCCCGAGATCGACAGCGTTCCCGCCGCGACTTGGAGCTGAAGTCCTGCGAGGTAGTCGCCTGCATTTATCGTGATCGGGTCTCGAGGCCCAAAGACTTCCGTGGATGGCGCACGCGACCAACTCATTATCTCGCTTGTGCTCTGCTGGCTTTGTATGTAGAAAATGTGCGGACCCGCGCCCTGTCCCTTGCCCTCGAAATGTCCATTCGGGCCGGACACCGCCGAGAACCCGGCTTTTCTCCCGCTCGAGAATTTCGAGTAGGTGTGGAGGCCGATCTTGACTCCGTGCACTGGACTTCCGTCAGGGGCTATCAGGGTGCCGCTCAACGTCCACGAATTCCCTGTGCTCAGCGTGATGACAAGATCGTTCGTGTCGCTGTTCGTTGTGGTGATCGAGGGAGTCTCTCCAAACAAGTCGTCTTTTGCTTCCGCCCAAAGCTCAACCTCATCCCCGGCGCGTGTCCCCTCAATTCTGAAATTTGCCTCCGATTCCAGCGAAACCGGCATTGAATCCAGTCCATACGAATTGTCTCCTGCGCGAAACGAGAGGAAGACGCGGGCGTCTGGCCGAGGATTTCCTTGCGCATCCACCACGCGCCCCGACAGCGCGTAGCCTTTCGTGAGCGGGTAATCGGTGTTGCCCATGTGCACATTCGGCTCGACCTGAACCTTCCGCGATCTATCCGAGCGAACCGAAAGCCACATGTCGTCGCTGTCGAGGTCCACGGTATAGTTGCCAGGCTCCAATCCCTCAAGGCGATAGCGTCCATCGCTGTCCGTCGCGGCGGACGCAACAGTGCTGTAGGTAAGACGTCCATTCATCGGCTTTCGAATCATGGCGCTGATGCGCCGATTCGGAATCCCCGCGCCCGTTTCCTGAAAATAGACACGGCCCGAGATACTGCTGCCCGAGATACTGCCCGCGCTGGACGCGGGGCTGGATTCGGACGGCGCCGTCGTCGATAAGGTTGGCGGCGCGCTTACCTCGGTTGTGGGTGCGACAGCCTTCGGTTGCGCCAGCGTTTTCCCGGTGGGAGGCGACGTTTGCTCTGTTGTGGAAACGACGTGGCCACTCAGACGCGTGCGCAACGTTTGCCCGATAGGGGTGAACAGCGCCGCCGTGATGAGCGCAACGCCGACCGTGGCCACGGCAGCGGTTTTTGTCGCGACCGACGCCGCCAAGGGTACGACAGGTTTCAGTTTCATCCATTTCGGTGCGGGCGCGGCGAAGACGAGCGCCATGATCCGTTCCGTCTTGGGCTTGCGTTCTTCTTTCGCGGCCACGCCGAACTCATCCACAAGGCGCTCGCCCAAGGCTTCGCGTGCGCGCTGCATGCGCTTGCGGGCGGCGGCGGGGGTGATGCCCAGCAACGCGGCGATCTCGCGCGAGTGCCGCCCTTCGAAGTAGTGCAGCACAAGAACTTCCCGGTCGTCTTCGTTCAACGCCGCGAGATGTATGCGCACCCGTGCCAAGGTATCCTCGCGCTCATGCTGGGGCTGGACGGCGGGCTCTGTCTCGAGGCGTTCACGATGGGCAGCTTCCGTGGCGCGCCGCCGGAGAATGTCGCGCGCACGATTTCGCGCCAGGGTGAGCAGCCAACTTCCGATCTTCGACGCTTGCCGCAGCGAATCGAGCGATTCGAAGGCCTTCAGAAACGTGTCTTGGCAAACGTCTTCGGCCTCTTCGTGATTGCCCAGATGCGCATACGCCACCCATTGCACCGACCGCGCGTAACGTTCCACCAACTCCCGAAACGCGGCGCGATCTCCCGCGCGCACTTGGCGGACCGCGCGCGCATTACGCAATTGTTCAAGCATGTTCATGGGGATGTCCTCCTCGTCAATCCTGACGGACGAGAAGGCCGCGCTGTGACATGGCGCTCTCTTTGCATGCTGTTTGCAGCGCTCAGGAAGTTTCGGGGGCTGAGGCTTGTCGATTCTCGCTGGGGTCTTGGGTGGATTGGAGTTCGTCGCACGGCGGGTGATAGATGAAGACGCGGTTTCCGCCGGAGCGTTTGGCGTCGTACATCATGGCGTCGGTGAACTGGATGAAGTTGCGCAGCGAACAGCCGTCGCGGTAGGCCATGAGGCCAATGCTGATGGTGAGGTGGTCGAAACGCTTGCCTTCGAAGCCGCGCCGGATACGTTCGGCGATCGACAGGGCCTGGTCTTCCCCGGCTTCGGGGAGGATCACGGTGAATTCGTCGCCCCCGTAGCGGAACCCGATATCGACGTGGTCGCGGGTGCTTTCGTCGATGACCTCGCCCATGACTTGCAGCACCTTGTCGCCCGCGAGGTGTCCGTGGCAATCGTTGTACGTCTTGAACTGGTCGATGTCCAGCACGAGCAACGAAAGCGGATGGCCTTGACGGCGCGCACGCTCGATCTCGGAGCGGAGCCGATCATAGAAGTATCGTTGGTTGTAGAGTCCCGTCAGGCTGTCCTTGATGGACATTTCCTTGAGTTCTTCTTCGAGCCGCTTTTGTTCCGTGATGTCCTTGCAGATGGCGAGCGTCGATGAACCGCCGCGTCCGGGGTGCGGCGCGGTGGACAGCGTGATGTTCACCGGAACGAGGTAGCCTTCCTTGTGGCGGACCTCGGTCTCGTAATTTTGCAGCGGGCGTCCATCGCACAGGCGTTTGCGCAGCAGCTCAATCTCACTCTCGCCCCCGGCGAATAGTTGTCCCGCAGGCAGACCTTCGAACTCGCGGGGATCGTAGCCGAACATAAAGACCGCGCCGTGGTTAGCGAATTCCACCGTGCCGTCCGGCGCTAACGTCAGGATCGCGTCCACGGTGCTATGCAACAAATTCTCGAGGTATTCCTTCGTCAGGCGCAGTTCGCGGTTGGCCTGTTCGAGGTCCTCCGTGGCCGCCATGACGCGATGCTCGAGGGTCTCGCGGTAGTGGCGATTCTCGAGCACGAGCCGGCGTTTCTCGATGGCGCGCCCCACGCTTAGGGTAATCTCGCTGAGGTTGAACGGCTTGAGCACGTAGTCGTCCGCGCCCGCGCGGATCGCTTGCACGGCATTGGTGACTTCGGTGAGGGCGGTGACAACGACGATGGCGAGTTCCGAGTCGATTTCCTTTGCGCGTTGGACGACTTCATTGCCGCTCATCTCGGGCATCTTGAGATCGGTCAGCAATAGGGCGAAGCGCTCTTGTCCCACCCACTCGAGGGCGCGGCTGGGCGACGTCGTTGCGGCACAGTCATACCCTTGCGTCCTCAGATGCTGCGTGAGCACATCGAGAATGCTGGCCTCGTCGTCCAGCACCAACACCCGCATATTGGCCGCATCGAAATGTGTCAGATCATCCCCCTTTTCCTGCACGTCGTCCCTCCCGTCGTCTTCGCGTGAAGTCCCCTCCGTCATCGGAAAGAACGTTCAATGCGGTTCGCGCGGAGGCGGCCCCGCGCGATGGGTGCCTAGAGCTTTTTCAGGGCAATGATGGTGACCGGAAACGCGCCCAGGCCGAGGGCAACCTGCCACGTTTTGGGCGCACGTGGATCCTTTTTCTTTTTCTTCTTGAACAGGCCTTCCATGCCTTGTTGCTGCATGTATTCCTTGTCATCGTCCACGGCGACGCCGCTGGAATCGCCCTCGCCCTCGGCAGCAAAGACGGCCTCGACGTCACACAAGATCAACCCCAACGCAAACAGGGCCATCACGATCCATCCTGACACGCGAACCATGCGCGACATCGTCATCTCTCCTGGCCTACTTCCGTGGCGGGTGCAGAGCGCGGGTTGTTATGTCTCCGCAACACCATCCTATTCTAGACCGAAACGGGCAGAAACACAACAGGCGCGCGGTCTTGGGACACCGCAGCAAGAAACCCCGCACGAAGTAAGGGCATGTTCTGCGCAAAGAGCGCGGCGCTTTTTTTCGCCGTTCGTGTCGCGCACGGCCTCTGCGCCGGGGAAGAATGCCGGGTATTGGATGAACGAAGTGAAGAAAAAGCCCCTCGCGGAAGGCCGGGGCTACTTTGGCTCCTGCTCGTTGCGCTGATTCTTGCGCCCTTCCATCGATTGCTTGAGAAGACGGCGGTAGCCTTCTTCGCCCAGTGTCGCGCTAAAAAGCGCACGGCGCGCCACCGTGTATTCGAGGCGGATATACCGCCAGTCGATGAACGCAATCACCACGGCCGCCGCGAGCGAAACGGCAAACACGCCCCAGTAGGCCGCAAACGCAAGGCTGGATCGCTGGAGCAGCTCAACCCGCGGCGCCGCCCCCGCCATCAGGGCGCTCAGCGCCAGGCACAGCGCTCCGGCCACCCGCCACTGCGTTTGCGTGACCATACCTGGCCTTCGAACTACTTATCTTCCACCCACACGCGCTCGGAATAGGTCTCGCCCGAGTCCGTGCGGACGACTCGCGTCTCCCAGTGGCCACGCGCCGGAGGCGTCGAACCCGCCTGGGTGCTCTGCGGAGGAGTGCCCGCCGCCTGCGCTTCTTGGGCCTTCTTGTCGCGGCGTTCATCCACCGCATCGCCAATCAACGCGCCCGTCAGCGCGCCCGCCGCGCCGCCGATCAGCGCACCTTGGTCCCGCTTGCCGCTCTGATTACCAATAATCGCGCCCAGGGCCGCGCCCGAAGCGCCGCCAATCACCGCGCCCTTTTGGGTTGGCGTCTGGCAACCCGCCAGAAACAGCGCGCTTAGCACCAGCGAAAACATCACCGCCATGCCTACGAAGGTCTTCATCGTCCGTATCTCCCATTTCCTGCCAGGCAGGAAGTTGTTCCTCATGCCTATGTAAAGGTAACACTCGAATCGGGCAATGTTACATCTTCAATCTACTAGACGAAAGTTTAGTTCCTTAATTCACTCTTGACAACAATTGTAATTTCTTGACTCCAATCGGTCAAGGGGAAAGTGGAACAGGGTACCTCAGCAGGGGTCTCCGCCGTTTCCGCTGTAGCGTTTGCCCTTTTGGCGGATGCCACGAAAGAATTCGGTCAGCATCGCGCCGCACTCGTCGGCAAGCAATCCGGAAACGCATTCGGGTTGGTGGTTGAACCGGGAATCGTCGAACAGGTTCATCAACGTGCCGCAGACCCCCGCTTTCGGGTCGGTCGCGCCGTAAAACACCCTCGGGATTCTGGCCAGAATGATCGCCCCGGCGCACATCGGGCAGGGTTCGAGGGTCACGTAGAGCGAGGTCTCCTCGAGCCGCCAACTGCCCAGCGCGTTGGCCGCCTGGGTGATGGCCAGGACCTCGGCATGGGCGGTAGGGTCTTGAAGGGTCTCGCGCTGGTTGTGCGCTTTGCCGATCACCCGTCCTTCGTACACGATGACACAGCCCACCGGCACCTCGCCCGCGTCAAGCGCCCGGGCCGCTTCCTGAATCGCATAGCGCATGTGCCGCTCGTGTTCGTCCAGCATCGTCCAGTTTGCACCTATCCGCGTTCGGGCTTCGGATCGCGCTGCATCAGCGCGCTCACCGCCTCCCGGGGATTCACGCCCTCGAACAAAATTCCGTAGACCTGCCGCGAAATCGGCATTTCGATGTGCTGCCGCCGGGCCAACGCGCACACCGACCGGGCCGTCCGCACGCCCTCGGCCACCATCGGCGAGGAACCCTGAATCTCCGCCAGGGTCTTCCCCTGCGCGATCTGCTCGCCCACGGCCCGATTGCGCGAGTGACGGCTCATGCACGTCACAATCAGGTCGCCCATGCCGCTCAGGCCGGAAAACGTCAGCGGGTCCGAGCCCATCGCGACGCCGAGCCGCGCCATCTCCGCCAGACCGCGGGTAATCAACGCCGCCTTCGCGTTGTCGCCCAGCGCAAACCCATCGCAAATGCCCGCGGCGATGGCGATAACGTTCTTGATCGCGCCGCCCAGCTCCACGCCGGTGATGTCCGGGCTGGTGTACACGCGGAATGTCGCCGCGCTGAACGCCTCCTGCACCATCCGGCACACCCCCTCGTCCTCGCCCGCCACCACGACCGACGCGGGCAAGTCGCGGCCCACTTCCTCCGCGTGGCTCGGCCCGGACAGCGTCACCACAGGGCAGGTTCCGGAAGCCACGCGAATCACCTGGCTCATTCGAAGCAGGGAGTCGTTCTCGATCCCCTTGGCGACGTTCACGCGGATGGTTTTCGGACTGAGGACGAACTGCCCCGCGACGGCGCGCATGGCATGGGAAGGAACCGCCAACACGGCGATATCGGCGTCTTCCCAGATAGTGGCGCTGACGTCCACCGACTCGGGAAGCTTCACTTCGGGCAGGAAAAACGGGCTATGCCGCGTCGCGCGAAGCTCTTCGGGCCGGTCTTCGGGTCGACACCACAGGCGAACCACGTGTCCATTCAACGCCAAGAGGCGCGTCAACGCCAACCCCCAACTGCCACCGCCTATGACTTGGATTTTCATCGATTCTGCTCCCGGTTGCGCCCAAGACAGTACCCCATGCATGGGCTCCAGGGCAAGCCGACGCGAAATGAAAGATGCGCCGAAAACGCTGCGGGGTCATGCGGGCAGTCCACTTGCTTATTTGCTCACCGCACCAGACAAGTTCACCAGAAATAAGTCATCGTAAGTGCGAGAAATGAGCATTTTCTGTTTTGAAACAGGCTGTATACCTTAAGTGACGTACGAAAACCCTGCACCAGACAAAGGGAATCATACTGGGCAAAAAGGATCTACATTGATTAAATCTCTGAATCGGCAAGAGTTATGCATCGGGATGTATTCCCTCGAAACGTTGAAAAATGTGAAGCTCGATGCGCTAGATATGGTGAAATGGGACAGTTATCGGTTGACACGCATTCCCCTCTGTGCTAGAGTATGGGTGTGCCTGGGGGCCGTAGTCAGGGGATCGGGCTTTATCTCTGTCGCACCACAGCGATGAGGCACAGCACCCGCTGACCACGATTCCTCCGACTGACGATACTGAGGCCAGCAGACCGCAGCCCAATGGTTTCAGCATGGACATGCCGTGACCCTCTTGCGCCAAAAGACACGGCGGTTCGGCCCACAGGTACACCCCGCAAAGAGCGGCGGGTTCCCAAGGCCCGCCGCTCCCTCCATTTTTGCGCTCCGAAACCCGCTTTCCCATTTTCGAGAAACGGTGTATTCTATCTCCAGTGCGGAGGCAGCCTGAAATCCTGCGGACCTGTGCGGTTCGTGTGCGGGATGAAGTAGGACCTCGGCGCAGGACGCACCGAATGAGACTCTCGCGGCGAACGAACGGGGTCGCGCAACCGCGAACGGAGGTCGACGAGATCGCACCTCAATCAGGGGCGGCGATCTCGTGGCGCCGTTGGCTTCCCTCGGGCGCGCAGGTGGCGTCGATGACGCCGTTGCCTCGCACGAATGCACATTCCGCGTGGGAAGCGGATGTAGGCGTGGTCGGGGCTCGAACCACCGCACACGTGCTTCACCTCGACCCCACGGACAATTGGCCCTTGCTGCCCACCTGCCTCGATGGCCTCGCGCTGTATATCGACCTGACGCTATCGTGCGACTTGCACGCGATGCTGCTGGAAGCCTGGCGCGCCCTGCGACTGGGCGGCTTGGTGGTACTGGTTCCCACACTCACGCCGTCCGCCGACACGCAAGAGCGTGGCCGCGTGGCGCACTGGCCGGGTGTCGCGCGCGCCGTCGGTTTCAGCATCCCGCCGACGCTTCAGTCTCGCTCTCTCTTTACGGGGTTTCTTCTGCGACACCACTCCTGGCACATGGTTCAACGCGCCCTAACGCCGTGGACGCCCCCGCCGCTGGTCCTGTGTAAGGGAAACGTACACGGCCTGCATCCGCTTTATTCGGCCAAACGCCGAGACGACTAATGTCCGCGCACAAAAAACAAGCCATCAAGCGGAAGAACCGCAAACACGCGTTGTCGCGCCATTCGAATGGACGCGTGGACTCGATTCCAGCCCCGGCCGGACGGGATGACGCGCACGAGGCGCTCGGGGTATGATGGCGGTGCGGCGCGGGATGCGCTGTGGGAGACCGTCGTGGGAGAAGGGGGCATAGGTCAGATACGGTTGCGGACATTTCGCGCGGAAGACGCGACGTTCGCAGATGCGTTGTGCGAGGAAGCAGGGCGTTTGGACGTGGTCCACGCGCCCGCGTCCGCCATGGATACGACCTCGCCATGGTTTGTCGCCGAACGTGACGCATCGCCGTTCGGGCTACTGTGCCTCAAAGACGACGGACTGGTGGATGCGCTGTTTGTCCCGCAGGCGTCCGAGGCGGATCTGGACGGGGCGTTGATCGCCCTGTGCCGCGTGGCCGCCCAACGCGGCCTGACGCATCTCTCGACCCGCCACCGGGAAGAATTGGCGGCGTTGTTTCATCGCGCGGGATTCCAGCTCAGTGATACCCAAGATCGCCGGCGCATTCTCTCCATCGACCTCACTGCGCCGGTGCCGCATAACCGCCTGACCTTTGGCGATGAAGAGGCGCAGGCCGCGGCCGATGCCGTTCGCAGCGGCTACTGGGCGCAAGGCCCGCGCGTAAAACAACTCGAGGAACTGCTCGTGCGCGAGGCGGGCGGCGGACACGCCGTGTGCGTTGCGTCGGGCCTCGGCGCGTTGCGGCTCGCGTTGCGCGCGTTGGGCGTGGGGCCGGGCGACGCGGTGATTGTTCCCGCGTACTCGTGCGTGGCGTTGGCCAACGCCGTACTGGCGATCGGCGCGGAACCGATTCCCGTGGATGTGCGCGCGGACGACTGGAATCTCGACCCGGACCGCGTGCGCGAAGCGGTGCGCGTGCGTGCGGCGAAAGCGGTGATCGCTGTGAACACCTTTGGCTGTCCGGCGGACATCGACGCGCTGCGCGACGCGGCGCAAGCGCCGGTGATCGAGGATTGCGCGCATGCCTTTGGGGGCGCGCCGGGGGGGCAAGCCTTGGGCACACGCGGCGACCTCGCGGTGCTCAGCTTCTACGCGACCAAACTCGTGGGCGCGGGCGAAGGCGGCGCGGTGTTGACGCGTCGAGACGATGCGGCGGAATTCATTACCCAATGGCGCGATTACACGAATCAGGAACCGGATCCGACGCGCTTGAACGACAAAATGACGGATATCGAGGCGGCGATCGCGTGTTGCCAGATGCAGCGCCTTCCGGAATTGCTTGCGGCGCGCGCCGCGCTTGCCGCGCGCTACAATGAACTGCTCGAAAACGCCGCACGGCGCGGTCTTGTCGGACTGCCGTCGCGCCGCACGGGGCGGGTTTGGTACCGCTACGTCGTGGAGTTGAAGTGCGACGTTGCGCCGGTGGCGGCAGCGATGGCGACGGCGGGTGTGCAAGCGGTGCGCCCGGTGCTGGATTGGCGCGGGGCCGGGGAAACGGCGTCGCCCGCGGCCGATGCGGCGTATACGCGCTTACTCAGTCTGCCGCTATACCCGTTGCTGAGTCACTGGGAACAAACCCGCGCGGCGGATGCGTTGCTCGATGCCCTCGGGGATACAACGGGCGAACACGCTTCGCTCTCGTAGGGCGAAACGCGAAAGGACAGGCGCATGAATGTACTCGTGTTGGCGGCACACCCGGACGACGAAGTCCTGGGCTGCGGCGGGACGATGGCGCGGCTGGTTTCGGAAGGCCACGCGGTATACGTGGTGATCTTGGGCGAAGGCGCGGCGTCGCGTCACATCGAACGCACCGAGGCGCTGGCGCTTGAACAGGACCGTCTTCACGTCGACGCACAGGCCGCGAACGCCGTGCTGGGCTGCAAAGAGGTGGTCGTGGAGGACTTGCCCGATAACCGCTTCGACACCGTGCCGCTGCTCGAGATCGTGCGGCGTGTCGAGGGCCACATCGCCCGCGTCGAGCCCGAGCTTATCTACACGCACCACGGCGGCGACCTCAACATCGACCATGCGCTGGTGCACCGCGCCACGCTGACGGCCACGCGCCCCACGCCCGGTACGGGGGTTCGCGAAGTCCGCGCGTACGAAGTACCCTCCTCCACGGAATGGACCTTTGGCCGTCTGGATTCGCCGTTTCAGCCGAATCTGTTCGTGGACATCCACGAGACGCTTGCGCTCAAACAGCGCGCTATGGCGATTTACGAAGGCGAGGCCCGCGCATTTCCTCATCCGCGCTCACCCCAGGCGCTCGAGGCCATTGCCCGGCGCTGGGGCAGTGTAGCGGGTCTCAAGGCCGCCGAAGCCTTCGAACTCGTGCGGCGAATGGAATGACCCCGTTTCCTTGACGTCTTGCTTTGAGCCGCTGGTTGACTCCCCCGCGGCGCGGGTGGTACCGTGGCAGCAGACAATTCGCACGCCTACCCACCGCGCGCCGCTGACGAGGGCGCGGCCTTCTGTTCCGGCCGCCAATCCAAACGGTGCCCCCGTGGCAGGCTATAACGCCGTACGCCGGCGGAGGTGTTTACCATGTCATCGAAACCCGATGTCTTTTCGCATAAGACGGCCGACGAAATCAGCCGCGGTCCGTTCCCGAACTCCCGCAAAATTCACGTCACGGGTTCCGAGCTGTCGATCCGCGTGCCAATGCGCGAAATCGCGCAATCGCCGACCAAACTCACCGATGGATCGCTCCGCGCCAATCCGCCCATCGCGGTCTACGACACGTCTGGACCGTATACGGACCCCGATGCCGAGCTGGATCTGCAAGCAGGCCTGCCGCCGATTCGACAGGCGTGGATCGAGGCGCGTGGCGATAGCGAGGAACTTCCCCATGTATCGTCGGCGTATGCGCGGCGACGTCTCGGCGATGAACAGATACGCGCGATCCGTTTTCCGGCCACGCGCGCGCCGCGCCGTGCGAAATCAGGAAGTCGTGTGACGCAGATGCATTACGCCCGGCGCGGGGTCATCACGCCGGAGATGGAGTTTATCGCGATCCGCGAGAACCAACGGCTCGAAGAGGTCGCCGCGGATCTCAAAGCGCAACATCCCGGGGCGCATAGCGGCGCGCCGTGGCCCACAGCGATCACGCCCGAGTTCGTTCGCGATGAAGTCGCCCGCGGCCGCGCGATCATTCCCGGAAATATCAACCACCCTGAGATCGAGCCGATGATCATCGGCCGCAATTTCCTCGTAAAAATCAATGCCAACATCGGCAACTCCGCGGTGGCAAGTTCGATCGAGGAAGAAGTGGAGAAGATGGTCTGGGCGATCCGCTGGGGTGCGGACACGGTCATGGATCTCTCGACCGGGCCGAACATCCACGAGACGCGCGAATGGATCCTGCGCAATTCGCCCGTGCCCATCGGCACGGTGCCGATCTACCAGGCGCTCGAGAAGGTGGACGGCAAGGCCGAGGAACTGACCTGGGAAATCTTCCGCGACACGCTGCTCGAACAGGCCGAACAGGGCGTCGACTACATGACCATTCACGCGGGCGTGCTGCTGCGGTACGTGCCGCTGACCGCAAAGCGCGAGGCGGGCATCGTCAGCCGCGGCGGGTCGATTCTGGCCAAGTGGTGTCTGGCGCATCACGAGGAAAACTTCCTGTACACGCATTGGGACGAAATCTGCGAGATCATGGCCGCCTACGACATCGCGTTCAGCATCGGTGACGGGCTGCGGCCGGGGGCGATCGCGGACGCCAACGACGAGGCGCAATTCGGCGAGTTGAAGACGCAGGGCGACCTGACGCGGCGCGCCTGGGAATTCGACGTGCAGGTCATGAACGAAGGGCCCGGCCACGTGCCGATGCATCGCATCCGCGAGAACATGGAGAACCAGTTGGAGTGGTGCGGCGAAGCGCCGTTCTACACCCTCGGGCCGTTGGTCACCGACATCGCCCCGGGCTACGATCACATCACGTCGGCGATCGGCGCGGCGATGATCGGCTGGTACGGCACGGCCATGCTCTGCTACGTCACGCAGAAAGAGCATTTGGGCTTGCCCGACCGCGAAGACGTGCGGCAGGGCGTCGTCACCTACAAACTCGCGGCCCACGCCGCCGACCTCGCCAAGGGCCATCCCGGCGCGCAGGTGCGCGACAACGCGTTGAGCCGCGCGCGGTTCGAGTTTCGCTGGCAAGATCAATTTAACCTTAGCCTCGATCCCGAACGCGCCCGATCGTTCCACGACGAGACGCTTCCCGCGACCGGCGCGAAGCAGGCGCACTTCTGCTCGATGTGTGGCCCCAAGTTCTGCGCCATGGAAATCTCGCAACAAGTCCGCGAAGGGCTCGCCGCAAAAGCCGAGGAGTTCCGAAGCACGGTGAAAGAGTAGACGCAGTCGAAAATCACGCCCGTGTCTCGCAAACCTAACATCGAAGGTTGTTGTTCTGTGTCGCTGAGCGGTTGGACGCGTCTCGCCACGGCCACAACGGGTGTATCTCGCGGGAGCGATGCAGTATGATTCGTTCTCTGTCGGGATGAAAACGTTTCGATATCTCATTAAGCAAGAATGTGGTCACTTGGCATTCTTTTTCCAAAACGCGTTAGGAGAGCAGACATGGCGTCGATACCGCTGGCCTTGCAGCTTTACTCCGTTCGGGATCATATGGACAAAGATCCCGCCAATACCCTCAAACGTTTGCGCGCGATGGGATACACCCATGTCGAATGCGCGGGGTATTACGGCCTAACGCCCACGCAATACCGTTCGATCCTCGATGACGCCGGGCTCCGCGCGGTCAGCGCCCATGTTGGCTACAGCGAAGTAGTCGAGCATCCGCAAGACGTAATCGCGGCGGCGAAGGAGATCGGCTTTGCCTTTGTGGTGATGCCGTATATGGGCGACAACTACGAGGACCGCGCCCGCTGTCTGGATGCCTCGGGCGCCATGCTCCGCGCGGCGGGCATTCGTCTCTGCTATCACAACCACGACCACGAACTGCTGCGGGGCGATGGCCTTCCCCCCATGAACACCATTCTCGAAACGGCCTCGCCCGAGAACCTTGCGGTCGAACTCGACACGGCCTGGGCCACCCTCGCAGGCGAAAACGCACCCGCCTACATCCGCCACCTGGGCTCGCGTTGTCCTTTGTTGCACATCAAAGACTACGCCCGCAACGAAACCGGCTTCCGGTTCGTGCCCGTGGGCGAAGGGACGATGGATTTCGCCTCCCTTCTCACGGCCGGTAAAGAGGTGGGCGTGCAATGGTACGTCATCGAGCAAGATGAGTGGGGCGGAGAAGATTCGCTGGACTGCGCCGAGCGCAGTCTTCGCAACGCGGAAAAATTCTAGGACACAAGAACAGAAAAAGGCCCGCGCCAAGTTCATCGGCGCGGGCCATAGCCTTTGGTGCCGGGGAAGGGAATTGAACCCTTACTCCCTCGCGGGAACCGGATTTTGAGTCCGGCGCGTCTGCCAATTTCGCCACCCCGGCCAGGGCGCATAGAGTAGCGAAGCCGCACCCCGAATGCAAGATTGAGGTGCGGCTTCTTTTTCCCGCCGACTATTTCATGCTGAGCCGGTCAAGCGGAAACGGCGGCATCGCCAGCGCACGCACGGCGAGCGACATGAGCAGCATCTCGCTGTCGTCGGCCGCAATGCGGTTTACGCGCAACGTCCCGCACCGCTGACATCGGTGCACGAGCTACCACTCCTTGTTTCGCTGCACGGATACGGCGATGGGTTCCATCGGACCGTGACATCCGGACAGGCGATCGCCGGTCTTGTGATCGACGTGGCGACTCCACAAACAGCCTGGACAGTGGTTGCGGTGCTCGCTGCCCGCGACCTGTCCAGGTACGCTCAACCCACAGTGACAACATTCAAAGGACTCGTCGCGCGCCGCGTGCCGCGGCTGCGAACGGCGTTGTTGGTGCATTGGAAATCTCCGGTATATTCGCGTGGCACGGTGGTGCGCACGGTGTTTTTGTCGCATGTATGGGGCAGTCGGTTGTGGATCTCGGCAATCATCTTCTGTCCTTTCAACTCGCGCGCGAATGCGCGGAGTGGTCCCGCGTTGCTGAAAAAAAGAAAAGCCGCGGCTGCGCGTGTCACGCCCGTGGCTTCAGATGGGCACAGTTCAGGCGTCCCCTATCGGGCCGCCCGCTGTGATGGATTAGAGACGATGCTCTAGCGGGAGACCGGACCGGGGCGTGACACCGCAGCGGCGAAGTTTTCTACACTGGCCATGCTCACGCTCCTTGTTGGTTCGACGTCTGTGTTGATGCGAGTACGCGCCAAGCGTAGCGCGTGCCTCGACGGAGATCAATCGTGCGCGAGTTCCTGCTCTAGCGCGCGGGAATCGGGATCCATCCCAAACGGACCAGGGACAGTATGAATTGCAGGATCGTGATCAGCAGAGACAAAAAGCCCGTCGGCGTCGTGGGTAGAGTCAGTTTCTCGTCGTTCATTCGGCGTGCCGCTCCCTATCGCGTTGAAACCCCGTCGTTTCCCCGTGCGTCATGCGCACTCCCTGCGTCGATTCTGGCACGCGTCCACCGTTCTGTCAAGCCGCTGTTGCAGCACCTCCCGGCGCGCGTTACAATGCCCGCTGTCCGCTGCGAACACCGGGGTCGGTTTTCGCGAAAAGCGGAAGGGCAAGGCAGGAGAAGGACCATGCTGAAGACCAAACTTATCCATCCCGATATTCTCGACGCGTTGGCCGCCGCCGGACATGGCTCGAAAGTCCTCATTACGGACGGCAACTACCCGGCGAGCACGAAGCTCGGCGAGAACGCATCGCTCGTCTACCTGAACCTGTCCCCGGGCCGCCCGACAGTCACTGAGGTGCTCGAGGTGCTGCTTTCGGCGATTCCCGTCGAGGATGCGGCCGTAATGACGCCGGAATCTGGCCCGGAACCGGGGATTTTCCGCGAATTCCGCGCGCTTCTGCCCGAACTCGAGTTGACCAAGTACGACCGGTTCGAGTTCTACGAGGAAGCGAGCGGTCCCGACACCTGTCTGCAGATCGTCACGGGCGAACAGCGCATTTACGCGAACTTGCTGCTGACCCTCGGCGTGGTGATGGGCTAGATCGACGCCAAAGAACGCGTCGGGAATCCGGGGAATTCGCACAAGCCACCGCTTGAAATGCGGCGTCTTGGGGTGGAGGGTATTCTTGACAACCGGAAGGGCGAATGCTAGAATGCCATCGTGGTAAGTCTGTGTCCGCTCTAGACAAACGTCCGGACGGGCGCGGCCTGTTGGGAAATCGAAGAGCCGAAAAATTCGTGATACACGGAGGGATGGCGCATGTCGTTCCATGACGATGAAGAAGAACAGGGGAAAAAGAAGGACCCTAAAAAGGGGGAATCTGGCCCCTCTTCCCCGGGATTCAGCGACAGCGGCCTGGGCAACCTTCCTCCGCTTAGCGAGTTTGAATCGTCTTCCGGAGGAATCGTGTCGGACGGCGGTTTCCCGCCGCTGAACATGACCTCGGATAGCGGTCAGCCCAGCTTCGGCGGATTGCCGCCCATCAGCGATATCCCCGTGGAAACCCCCGTTCCCACGGGCGGAAATGTGCGGCCGTCGCCCCCGGCGTTCGAAGACACGCCCATGTTCGATACGCCCATGAGCGACAGCGGTCTGGGGTCGTCGCCGGGCATCAAAGGCACGGGGTTCCAGGATCTGGCCGCGGACAGCGATTTCACGCCTGAAACGCCGGCGATCGGTCCGGGCCCGGACTCGGATCTCGACACGCCGATGTTTGACAGCGCGTTTGGCGCGGGCAGCACGCCGCGCGCCTCCACGCCGGACACCGGCGCGCCGACGCAGGCCATGGAAACGCCGATGTTTGGCGCACGCCAAAAGCCGCCCGTCAGCAGCGGCTTTGGCGGCGATGCGCTGGGGTTTGACGAAGACGCGACGTTCGGCGTGACCACCGGAGCGGACTCGGGCTTTGGCGCGGGCACGCCGATCCCGGATCTGTCGCCGGACACCTTCGCAGGCACGGCCCCCCCGGCCACGCCGACCCCCGCGCCGCCCGCAAAGGCGAAGGCCAAGGGCGGCATGCCTCCCGTGGTATGGGCTGCTGGTTTGTCGATCTTTTGCCTGATTGCGGGTCTTGTGGCTGCACCCTATCTTGCCGATTACCTCAAGTTCATTCCCAATCCTCAACTGAAAAAGATTGCCCAATTGACGGAGGACGTGGCTTCCCGCGACAAGCAGATCAAAGATTTGACGCGTCCGACAGGGACTGGCGATCAGGCTCCGTTGACGCAAGAAGAGATCAACCGCTTGATCAAGGATCGCGACACGATTCAGGCCGATATCACCAAGCTGACGGCGGACAAGACAACGTTGGACGCAGATGTCGCGAAGTTGACCGAAGATCAGGCGACGCTCGAAGGCAAGATCGAGGCGCTGAATCAGGACTTTGCGGAGAGTCAGCAGCAATACGAGGACCTGCTGAACCAGACGGCTATCGTGCGTGCGCGCCGCGACGGGCTCGACAGCGAGGTCGAGCGGTTGCAGGCGTTGGTGGGCAAACTGGATGAGGCGAACAACCGCAGCATCGCGACGAAAGATATGCTGCTTGCCAGCGTCCAACAGCTCGCGGCGGCGGTGCAGGAGAGTATCCCGCTGACTCCGGCGAAATACGCGTATGAAGAGCGTGTGGCGCGTGCGAGCGCGTTGCGCGAGAAGGTTGCCGGGGCTAAGTGGGTGGAGCCGGGGCTGTTGCAAGAATACACCGCGCTGTACCTGAGCGAACTGAACATCGCCGGCGCGCGCGAGTACTTCTTCGCGCGGATTCCGGTTACGGATCGCTACGGTAGCACGTGGCAGAAGTGGGCGGAATGCGTGATGAACGGCAACTGGAGCGTCTATTACCGCACGCTCGACGGCCAGAACATCGGCTCGTACGCGAACACGGCGCCCGAAAAGGCCACGCCGACGTATGCGTTCAATGAGAGCCTGCCGCCGGTCATCCAAAAACAGATCGAAGAGACCGTCATCAGCTCGCGCACGAAGGGTTTCGAGGAAACCGTTCGGCTTCTGGCGCAGAAAGAAGAAGTCACCGGTTCGAAGAAGACTCCCTTCCAGAGAGCCTTCGATTCACTCTAGTCGCTCGTGTCCCGGGGAAACATTCGAACGATGTTTCCCCGGTTTTTTTGTGTCGGGCGCCTGCGAAAAGTGTAACGTCTTCTACATTCCAGGGTAAGGTAGGCGCGGATCGGATGCGGCGGGGAGGCCGTGTCTTGACCTGACCGAGGACTTTCCCTATTGTTGGGGGCTCTTCGAAGTCCATGTTCAGCAAGGACATGGCGGGGAAATGGAAGCCGCATCACCGGCGATCACCGTGGCTGAAGTCGGGGCCGCGCTTGGAGAAGCCAGATGTTCGTCGACAGCAAGGTCGCCTATTGGCGTAAGCACGTGAACGTGCGCGAAGCGCGTCGGCTCAGTTTTTTGCGCCAAAGCGTGGCCTACGTGCTTTCGGAGTCCGCGCGGGACGTTCCGCATATCGCGATGATCGTCCATTTCGACGTGACGCCGCTGGTTCAGTATACGGACCAGTTCGCCAAAGAGCCGGCCGACCTGCGCACCCTGAACAGCCATCGCGCGCTGACCCGCCTCGCCGTCAGCCGGAATTTTTCGACGTTCTACGTCAAAGCGCTTGCCCACGCGCTGGTGCATGCGCCGACGCTCAACGCGTTTTTGGACTACTCGCCCATGCGCACGGGTGGGATTGTTTACCACGCCAAGGACATCAACGTTGGACTGACCGTGCATACGACCTCGGGCGTGGTAAAGCCGGTGTTGGCCAACCCACATCTGAAACCTTTCGAGGTGGTGACCGAGGAGATGCGCGATCTGACGCGACGCACGCGGCGCACCGACCCGGAAGTGCTGTACTGGCAGACGGCGCGGTTGTTGGTGAAGGAAGGGCTGCGTCAGTTGGATTTGGCCAGTTTACGGGCACTGTACATTTGGCTGCGCCACACGCTCTTTCATCGCCCCACCGTCCGGCCTGAATTCGCCAAGATTCCCGAGGAGCAGCGGCTGAAACCCGAGGAACTGCTGGGCGCGACGGTGACGATTGCGAATATCGGAACCGTCGTGGAGGGCCACCAGACGGTCACGGCGATCATTCCGCCGGAGATCTCGATGGTCGGCATTGGCGATCTGCACCTTGAGCCCTGCGTGGTGGGAGGGCAGGTGGAGCCTCGGTACATGGTCACGATGGCGCTGACCGGCGATCACCGCGCAATGGACGCGGGCGACGTGTTCCCGTGGCTCGAGCGCATGCGTAACTACTTCCGCAACCCCGCGCAAATCTACGAGTGGAAGCCCGGCGACAAGATCTAACCGCGACGCTTCTCGGACCTCGGTGAGATTCGTCTAACCCCCGAAGACTTGACCGTTCTATCTCTGGAGACTATGCTTTTCGAGGTAACTATGCTAAGGGGTGACTCTCCACTATGTTAGCGCGCGTGCATTCTTCGGCGATCTTGGGCATTGACGGGTTCCCGTTGTCCGTCGAGGTGGATAACTATCCCGGGATGAACAAGCTGACGATCGTCGGATTGCCCGATGCCGCCGTGAAGGAGAGTCAGGAGCGGGTCGTCTCGGCGATCAAGAACTCCGGATTCCACGCGCCGCGTGGAGTAACGCTGGTCAATCTTGCCCCGGCGGACATCCGCAAGGAAGGCAGCGCGCTAGATTTGCCGATCGCGTTGGGACTGCTTGCGGCGAGTGAACAGTTGCGCAGTGGGCGTCTGAGCGATTATGCGATGGTCGGCGAGTTGGCGCTGAACGGCGACTTGCGGCCCGTTGCGGGCGCGTTGCCGATGGCCATCGCTGCGCGGGATCAAGGCCTGCGCGGTATTTTGCTTCCCCAGGACAACGCCGATGAGGCGGGCGTCGTGCCGGGCTTTGATGTTATCCCCGTCGCGTCGTTGCGCGAAGCCGCGGACTTCATGTCAGGTGCGCTGGGAATCCAACCGCATGTCACGGATATCGACGCGCTTTTTCAGGAAGGACAACACGGCGTCGCGGACCTGAGCGATGTGAAAGGCCAGGCGCACGTTAAACGCGCGTTGACCATCGCGGCGGCGGGCGGACATAACCTGCTCATGGCGGGGCCGCCGGGTACGGGTAAGACGATGCTCGCGTCGCGATTGCCGACGATCCTGCCCGATATGACCTTCGAGGAAGCGCTCGAAACCACGCGCATCTATAGCGTCGCTGGCGCGCTGAACAATGGCAAACACCTCATCGTGCAACGCCCCTTCCGCGCGCCACATCACACGGCCACGACGGTGTCGATTTGCGGCGGCGGCCACGGTCAACGTCCCATGCCCGGCGAAGTCAGCCTCGCGCATCACGGCGTGCTGTTCCTCGACGAATTGCCCGAGTTCAATCGCGGCGCGCTCGAGGTCTTGCGCCAACCGCTCGAAAACGGCGTCGTCCACGTGCGTCGCGCCGCGTACAGCGTCATTTTCCCGAGCCGAATGCTACTCGTCGCCGCGCTGAACCCGTGCCCCTGCGGATTTCGGTCGCATCCGCGAATCCAGTGTCAATGCAGCGCGAATGAAGTGCAACGCTATATCTCGCGGTTGAGCGGGCCGTTGTTGGACCGCATCGATCTGCACGTCGATGTGCCCGCGTTGAGCTACGAGGAGATCGCCGATCGACGTCCCAGCGGCGCGAGCAGCGCCGAAGTGCGCGCCACCGTGCAGCGTACCCGCGACCGACAACGCGCGCGATACAACGGGCGCTTCACCTGCAACGCGCACCTCGACTCCCAATCCGTCCGCGAACACTGTGTCCTTGAACCCGGCGCGGAAAAACTGCTCCAACACGCCATCGACGGCCTCGGCCTCAGCGCTCGCGCGTATGACAAAATCCTCCGCATCGCCCGCACCATCGCCGACCTAGCCGAGACAGAGACCATCTCCGAGACCCACGTTGCCGAAGCCGTCCAATACCGGACGCTGGATCGGCAGTTGATGACAGCTTAATGCGTTTTCAAAAACCGCGTAGCCGCCGCTTTTCCCCAAAGACCCCACTGTTTTTGAAAACGCATAGCGCCAAGCGGCTACGGTATTACTTGAAACGCTCTAGGCCTCCGTCGTTATTGTCAGTATGACGTTTGGTTCGTGGTCTTCTTGGCGATAACGCGCAAGAAGCCATTTTTTGTTTGAGCTGGGCGGATGGCCGGCGGTCGTCTGCGATTTCCTCGCGTTTCTGCGACAAGCCCGTTTCCGGGCTGCGCGTAGCGCGTGTATTGACAGAAGTTGTCCTTATTCCCCCGCGAGGTAGGGGTCGATCTCGCGAATGCGTTTTTTCTCACGAAGCTGAAGGAACGTGTAGAGCAGGACGCACGTCCACATGATCAGCATCGTGCTCGCGGTCAAGATGAACCAGCCCGACTGCGCGCCGGGTTGATTTCTGGACGCGCCGGTAAAGGTGCGAAGCCATTGTCCGGCCATTTGCAGTTGGACAGGCACGGTGTCGGCCGTGTAGTACGTCCCCATCACCTGCCCGGCACCAGGAACCCACATGCCCATCGCCTTGCCCCCCATCGCAAGGACCCCCACCGCGTAACCGCCCATTGCGAGCGCGCCCACGGCGAAGCCGCCGTAACTGATCGGTGCCAACGCGAATCCGCCGTACGCAAACACAAGCCCAAGAGCCAAGCCCCCCATGGGGATAAGGCCGATCGCGCAGCCTCCCACGGCCAGCACCCCCATCGCCAGACCACCCACCGCGACCACGCCAATCGCCCGCGGGCCAATGGCGATGACTCCACGGGCGGTGCCGGTCAACCGAACGTCGATCAATCGCCAGGTGCGAAAACGATACCCCACCACCGTTGGGTTGCCGAGGTCTTCGATGGACTTCAGGATCGCTTCGGTCTCAGATACCCCTTCGGAAACGAAATGCCCGATCTTCTCGTCCAGGTGGTCGCTCAACTCATTGCGAATTGCCTGTTTTTTCTGCGGGTCGCGAACGTCGGCAATCGCCATCACGCGATCGATGTACCGTTCCACTGCGCCTTTCATCGTCGCCCCCTTCCTATGCCGGCTCGCTGGCGAGCCCGCCAATCTCGTTGCTCGTTTCCTGACGCACACGCTCCATCACCTTGCTCAGCGCGCCCCACTGACGCAGGTCTTCCGCCAAGGCGGCAGTCCCGCGCTCCGTGAGCCGGTAATATTTGCGTGGGCGCGCCCCCTCCGCCTGCAAAATCTCCGCGCTAACCAAGCCGCGCTCCTCCATGCGGTACAACACCGGGTAAATCGTGCCCTCCCCCAGCCGGAGCAATCCTTCGTGCGCCCGGTTAATTTCGCGCACCAGGGCATACCCGTAATTGGCCCCTTTACTAAGTTCGGCCAAGATAATGGTTTCCACGTTGCCGTCTAGCGCTTTTTTCGAGAGCCGCATCGCAATTCCTTTCCTGATCTCCACAGTTACTATATGCCATAAAGCTATATGCTGTCAAGTATGCGGTTCGAGGTATCTACTAGGCAGGCAACTCGCCAGGGAGTATGCTCTCGGTATAGAGCGTTCACGGTAGGGATTGAAAACGCGGCAATTGGGTGAGGAGGACACATGGAACAGGCCAAGAGCATTGCCATTGTCGGGGCGTCAGCCGACCGACGCAAGTACGGAAACAAGGCGGTGCGCGCTTTCGCGAAGGGGGGCTGGACGGTCTACCCGATTCATCCCACCGCGCAGGAAATAGAAGGCGCGCGCTGCTACGCTTCGGTGGCCCAGATTCCCGGACCGGTGGACCGGATCTCCATGTATGTGCCCCCGGCGGTGGGGCGCAAGCTGCTCCCGGAGATCGCCGCAAAGAAGCCGGCGGAATTCTTTCTTAACCCCGGTTCCGACGACGACGCGCTGGTGGACGAAGCCAAGGCGCTCGGGTTGACCCCGATCAGGGCGTGCAGCATCGTCAATATCGGCCTGCGCCCGGACCAATTCCCGGACGAATAGGAAGAAACGTCTCCCTATATATAGGGGTCTTGTTGCACCACACCCCAACAAATAGGGAGACTGCGCGAGCGGTTTCCTATGGGCCGCCAAATTTCTGTCAATTAGACAACTTATTGGCATTAAAGGGGTTGTGACTTATAAACAATTGACTTCGCGCCGTTCCCGATGTTATAATCCCTTCCGTGGAGGACGGCGGTCCGCCCTCCACATCAGGTACTGAGGAACGCCACTATGTCTGATTTGCCTTCTCAACCGCAGCATGCTTCCGCGCCGTCTGCCGATTCGGGCCTGGGCAGCCGGGTGCGCCGTCCGTCCAATCGCTTGGGCGACATGCTGATCGAAGAAGGCGTCATTTCCCAGAGCATGCTGGCCGAGGCCCTGAACAAGCAGGCCAAAGAGGGTGGATTTCTCGGCAAGACGCTGGTGGAATTGGGGTATGTAGACCAGAAAACGTTGACGACACTGCTGGTCAAGCAGTGCAAGATCCCGCACATCAGTTTGCTCGATTACGGCGTCAGCGAAGCGCTGGCCAAGATGCTTCCCCGCGAGTTCTGCCTCAAGTACCGTCTCCTGCCGATTGACAAGATGGGCAAGATTCTCACGGTGGCGATGGTGGACCCCCTCGACCTGGAAGCGCTCGAGCAGATCCGTGCGCAGCACCCCGAACTTCACATCAAGCCTATTCTGTGCAATTGGGACCATTTCGACGCGGTGGTGCGTAAGCTGTTGCCGGCCGAAGGCGGAGCGACCGAAGGCGAGATGACCATGAGCAGCCTCGGGTTGAACATGGTTTCAAAGCCGAAGCCCGCGCCTGTTCCCGAAGCCCCGGCGGTTTCTGCACCTGCCCCGCCTGCGGGCCCCACCGCGCCCATGCCCCCTTCGGCGGACGTGGACTCCGTGGTGCAGCAGTTGGTGCGCGAGAACAGCACGGCCGCCACAAGCGCGCCCGCACCTGCGCCCGTTACCGCCCCGCACACTCTGGACGCGACGGTGCAGACGGCCCTGACCCCGCTGGTTGACCAGTTGGTTGCCACACAGGATTCCGGCGAAGGTGCGGCGGCGAAAGTCGCGGAGCATCTCAGCCAGAACCTGCGCGAGAGTCTCAAAGAAGTCGTCAAAGACGCGGTGCATACCCTTGCCGAGTCGAATCCGTCGCCCGCGCCGGTGGTGAGTCCCGAGGTGATGGCGGCGACGGTGCATGAAAGTATTGATAGCGCCATGACGGAGGCGGTCTCGAAGCTGCACGAAGTGGTCAAGGACGCCGCGCAGCACGAGACGCAGGTGACCAAAGAGGCGTTCCACGAGAGCATGGCGGGAATCATCCGGGAGAGCGTGGGCGGCGCAATGCAGCAGGCGGTGGCGCAACTCATCGAGGCGACCGCCAAAGCCCCGGCGAAGCCTTCCCTCTCGGCTGAAGATCTCTCCACGACAATCCGCGAGAGCGTCGGCGCGATCATGAACGAGTCGTTTGCAAAACTCGCCGAACGCATCGAGCAGACAGCGCCGGTGCGGGTGGCCGCCAATGTGGAGCCGTTCCCGCGGCAGGCGGAACGCCGGGCTGCGCCGACGATGGCGCGCGCGTTGGACGGCGCGACGGACCGCGCCCAGGGCGACGAGCGTATCCGCAAGGCCCTCGAACAGGAGCAAGCGGTTCACTCGTTCAGTTTCGCGCAGTTTGTGCCAGGAACGACGAACCAGTTCGCATTTAACGTATTTCAGGCGATTGCGCAGAGCCCCGGGGCGGAATTCACCCCGCTTTACGTGCATAGCGCGCCGGGCTTGGGCAAAACGCACCTGCTTCATGCGGTGGCCCATGAGGTCACCGAACTCCACCCCGACGCCCGTGTGCTGCTTGTGAACGCCTCGCGGTTTATCCAGAAGACGGAAGAGGCCTCGGGACGCAAGAGCGACGAACTGAAACTCCATTATTGCCTACAGGACGTATTTCTGCTGGACGACCTCCACCAGATTCGGACCAGTGCGCGGGCGCAGGAAGAGTTGATCAGCATTCTTGAGTTGCTTGAGCAGGAAGGCCGCCAGATTGTGCTGAGCGGCGCGGAAATGCCCGACCGCCTGGGCTTGATGCCTGCGTTGACCTCGCGCATTTCGGCGGGCGTGGTTATTGGCCTGCAACCGCCGGATTTCGAGGCGCGCCTGGCTATTCTCGAGCAGACAGCCGACACCCTGCGGGCGGGTCTGAGCGGGGCGATCCTCGAAGTCGTCGCCCGGCGTGTCACGAGCGACGTGCGTCGCCTCAACGGGGCCTTGCGCAAGCTGCTGGCGTTCGCTAAGCTGGGTCAGCAGGAACTCACGGCCGAACGGACCGAGGAAGTCCTCACGAGTCTCGGGATTACCGACGCCGCGTAACGGTCGCAGGCTCGGGATAGGGAAGAATCATGCCACCGAAAACAGGAAAGCGCCGTCTCGGGGAAGTGCTTCTCGAGCAAGGTCTGATCTCGCAGGAAAAGCTCGAAGAGTGCATTGGGCTGCATCGCTCGACGGGGCAGAGTCTGGCGCATGTACTCGTCGCCAAAAAATACGTGAGCGAGGAAGACCTCGTTGTCACGTTCAGCGAGCAACTGGGGATACCATATCTTCGCCTCGCCAACTACAGCGTCCCGAAGGACGTGTTGAAGGAAGTCCCCGAATCGCTTGCGCGGCAGCACAGCATCCTGCCGGTGTCCGTTACGGGCGACGTGTTGACGCTGGCGATGGCCGACCCGCTCAACATCATGGCGCTCGACGACCTGCGCATGCTCACCAGCTACGACATCGAAACCGTGGTCGCGATGGAATCGGAGATCAACGACTCGATCGATCGCCACTATGGCACGACGCAGAACACCGAGTTGTTCGAATCGCTGGTGGACGGTCAAGCGCAGACCCAGGAAAACCTCGAGGTCGTTGAGGAAACGCAGGACATCGCCGACGTCGCGTCGATGCAGGCGGAAGCCCAGGACGCGCCGATCGTCAAGTTGGTGAACCTCATTCTCGCGAACGCGCTTGAAACCCGCGCGAGCGACTTGCACATCGAGCCCTTCGAGAAATCCCTGCGCGTGCGGTATCGCGTCGACGGCGTGCTCGAAGAAGCCAAGAGTCCGCCCAAGAGCGTGCAGTCCGCGCTGGTGTCGCGCCTCAAGATCATGAGTTCGCTCGATATCGCAGAGCATCGTCTGCCGCAGGACGGCCGTTTCCGCATTCGTTACCGCGGGCGCGAGATCGATTTCCGTATTTCGATTCTGCCCTGTTACTACGGCGAGAAGGTCGTGATGCGCGTGCTCGACAAGGGCGCGCTCACGCTCGATCTCGATAAACTCGGTTTTGAAGAACAGCCCACGCAGGCATTTCAGGACGCACTGAAGCTGCCGTTCGGCATGATCCTGCTGACGGGGCCCACGGGGTCTGGTAAGACGACGACGCTGTACAGCGCGCTGCATAAACTGAACACGCCGAAACACAACATCATCACCGTTGAAGACCCGATCGAATACGAGCTGTTCGGCATCAATCAGGTGCAGGTGCAATCGCATATCGGACTCACGTTCGCCGCCGGCCTGCGCAGCATTCTGCGTCAAGACCCCGACGTGATCATGGTCGGTGAGATCCGCGACGAGGAGACCGCCGACATCGCGGTGAAGGCGGCGTTGACCGGTCACCTCGTGCTCAGTACGCTGCACACGAACGATGCAGCGAGCGTATTCACGCGCCTGGGCGATATGGGCATCGAGCCGTTCCTGGTGCAGTCGTCGGTGGCCTTGGCCGCGGCACAGCGTCTGGTGCGCAAACTCTGCCCGGACTGCAAGGAACCGATCCGCGTGCTTCCGGACGTTCTCGATCGCATCCAGTACGTTCAAGACCCGAACGGACCGCCCCCCACCTTTATGCGCGGTCGTGGGTGTAGCCGCTGCAAGGACACGGGGTATCGTGGACGTTTGGCGGTCATCGAAGCCATGCCGAACTATCCGGATATCGAGGAACTCATCATGGGCCGCGCGCCCGCGGCGCAGATCAAGCGCGTCGCGATCCAGTGCGGCATGAAGACGCTGCGACAGAACGCATTGGCCAAGGCCGCGCGCGGCGAGACCACCATCGAGGAAGTGTTGCGGGTGACCGGCGCGGATTAACCGCCCACAAAGGAAAGGGCCGACGTGAAAAAGGCGCTGATCACCGGGATCACGGGACAAGACGGTTCTTACCTCGCGGAGTTGTTGTTGAGCAAGGGGTATCGGGTGTATGGCCTGATCCGCCGCTCCAGCTCGTTCAATACCGGCCGCATCGATCATATCTATCAGGATCCCCACGATTCCGAGCGGCGGTTAACGCTGGTGTATGGCGATCTGTGCGACTCCGGCAGTCTATCGACGCTGTTGAACGAAATTCAGCCCGATGAGGTCTATCATCTCGGCGCGCAGAGTCACGTCCGCGTGAGTTTCGACATCCCGGTGTACACGGCGGATATTGTGGCGATGGGCACCATCCGTCTGCTCGAGGCAATTCACCGCAGCGGCATTCAGACGCGCTTCTACCAGGCGTCGAGCAGCGAGATGTTCGGCGCGACACCACCGCCTCAAACGGAACGTACGCCCTTTCATCCGCGTAGTCCGTACGGGGTGGCAAAAGTCTGTGGCTACTGGGCCACGGTGAACTACCGCGAGTCGTACGGCATGTTCGCGTGCAACGGCATTCTGTTCAACCACGAGTCGCCACGGCGCGGCGAGACGTTTGTGACGCGCAAGGTCACGCTGGGTGCGGCCCGCATCAAGCTCGGACTTCAAGACAAATTGTATCTCGGCAATCTCGATGCGCGGCGCGACTGGGGCTACGCGCCGGAGTACGTCGAGGCGATGTGGCGCATGCTGCAACACGACCGGCCCGACGACTTCGTGATTGCCACGGGGCAGAGTCACTCCATCCGCGATCTTGTGGAGGAGGCTTTTGGCTACCTGGGCCTTGAGTGGCCGGGCTACATCGAGCCGGATCCGCGCTACTACCGACCGGCCGAGGTGGACCACCTGTGCGGCGACGCGTCGAAAGCGCGCCGCGAGCTCGGCTGGGAACCGAAGACGTCGTTTCGCGACTTGGTGCGGTTGATGGTCGATGCCGATCTAAAGAAGGCAGAGCGCGAGGCGACGGCGGGAAAGGATAGGCCGTGGTAGGCGACGCATCGTCCGCGTTCTGGAAAGATCGCCGCGTTGTCGTCACCGGCGGCGCGGGATTTCTCGGGTCGCACGTCGTTGACCAACTGCGCATGCGCGGCTGCACGTCCATCACCGTTCCGCGCTCCGCGGACTACGATCTGCGCGATGTCGAAGCGATTCGAAGGCTACTCGCTACAGCACAACCCGACATGGTGCTGCATCTTGCGGCGCGCGTGGGCGGGATCGGCGGCAACATGGCGAACCCGGCCGTCTACTTCTACGACAACCTCATGATGGGCGTGCAGTTGATGCATGAATGCTGGCGTGCGCACGTGGGCAAATTCGTCGCTGTCGGCACAATCTGTTCCTATCCGAAGTTCACGCCCGTGCCGTTTCACGAGGAAGACCTGTGGAACGGCTACCCTGAAGAGACGAACGCGCCGTATGGACTTGCCAAGAAAATGCTGCTCGTGCAAGCGCAGGCCTATCGGCAGCAATACGGGTACAACGCGATTTCGCTCTTGCCGGTCAATCTCTACGGTCCACGCGACAACTTCGATCCGGCGACGTCGCACGTGATTCCCGCGTTGATCGACAAATGCCTCGAAGCAGTGCGAGATGAAGCGGATCACATCGTGTGCTGGGGAGACGGCTCGCCCACGCGCGAATTTCTTTACGTTGAAGACGCCGCGGAAGGAATTCTGCTCGCGGCGGAACGCTACAGCGCGCCCGAACCGGTGAATCTCGGGTCGGGCATCGAGATTTCCATTCGCGATCTCGCCGTGCGCATCGCGGAAGCCACCGGATTCCACGGCGAAATTCGGTGGGACACTTCAAAACCGAACGGCCAACCGCGCCGTTGTCTCGATGTCACCCGCGCCGAGCGCCTGTTCGGCTTTCGAGCGCAGGTGCCGTTCGATGAAGGCGTGCGCCGAACGATTGAATGGCGGCGACGCATGCTGCCGCAGGCGTAGTCATGCGCCGCGCGTTCGCGTGCATCGCCGCGCTGTTGCTGACTGTGCTCGCTTCCCACGCCTCCGCGCGCGTAATCATTCTAGGGTTCGACGGCGTCGAGCCGAGCATTGTCGAGCAAATGCTGGCGGCCAACGAATTGCCCAACCTTGCGCGCATCAAGACCGCCGGGACGTACGCCCGCCTCGCCACCACGAACCCGCCGCAATCGCCCACCGCATGGGCGTCGTTTGCCACGTGCCAGCCGCCCGACCGACACGGCATCCGCGATTTCCTTCGCCGCACGCCAAGCACCTATCGCCCGGACATGGGATTTGGTGGTCTGATTCCCGCGGCGCTGAACGCCGACGGCAGCGTCGCGTCGCCGCCAAAGCTCTTCAACTTACGCAAGGGGGCCGCGTTCTGGAAAGAAGCCGACCGCCAAGGACTGCGCGTGCGCGTCATCAACGCGCCGTTCGACGCCCCTGCGGAACCGCTCGAGCACGGCTGCGAATGGATGGGTCTGGGCATTCCCGATCTGCGCGGCACGCAAAGCACGTTCTTCGCGCTCTCAGATCGCTTCACCCCTGCAGATCTTGCCGAAGACGTCGCGGGCGGCAAACGCATCGCGCTGCGCTTTGACGATGCGAACCGCGCTACAATCTCATTGCCGGGCATACGTGACCCGCGCGTGAAAGATACCGCAGCGCCGGGCGCTTTCACGCAGACGCCCGTGACGTTCACCGTGGATCGCGCCGCGCACAAAGTCGAGATCGCGCTGCCGGGCAGGTCGCTTTCGGTGGCGCAGGGCACGTGGTCGGATTGGGCGGAATGGGAATTCGTGGTCTCGCCGCAATACACCGCGCGTGCGATCAGCCGTTTCTACGTGGTGGAGGCCGGCACGGCGATTTCCGTATACATGACGTGCCTCATGGCCGATCCGCGCGCGGCGTCGATCCCGCTGAGCGTGCCGCCATCGTATGCGTCTTCTCTCGCTGCGCGTTTCGGGCTATTCAAGACCGTCGGTTGGAGCAGCGACACGCACGCGGTGCGGGCCGGGGCGTTGCCCGAGGATGCGTTTCTCGACGACGACGAGCGCACGAGCGCGTTTATCGAGCGCGTCACGCTCGATGAGTTGGAGCGCGGCGATTTCGATCTGCTGATCGCCGTGTGGACCGACCCCGACCGCATTGCGCACATGTTCTGGCGATTTCGCGACCCGAAACATCCGCGTTTCACCCCAGACGGCGCGCAACGCTACGGTCGCGCTATCGAGGACGCCTATCGCCGCATGGACAACATCGCCGGAAAAGTCGCGGCCAAGCTGAAACCGGACGATCTGTTGATCGTGATGTCCGATCACGGGTTCAAGTCGTTTCGCCGCGGATTCAATATCAACACCTGGCTTGTACGCAACGGGTATCTTGCAGTGCAAGGACAGGCCGACGCAGCGAGTGCGGAAAACCGGCGCGACTTTCTCGAAGGATACGACTGGACGCGTTCGCGCGCGTACAGCCTCGGGCTGAACAGCGTGTACATCAATCTGCGGGGGCGCGAGGGCCAGGGCAGCGTCGCGTCGGAAGAGGCCGCGGCGTTGACGAACGAGCTTCGCGAGAGACTCCTCGCCGTGCGCGATCCGAGCACCAACGCGCCGGTGTTCGATGACGTTACGACCACGATGACGCCCGGCAGCGACGGGCCGGATCTCGTGTTGGGCTATGCGGACGGCTATCAGTCCACAAAGGAAGCCGCCAAAGGCGCTGCGCCCGCCGCGCTGTTTGAAGACAACGCGAGCGCGTGGAGCGGCGACCACGCGGGATCGAGCGGTGCCCATACGCCGGGCATTCTGTTCGTTAACGCGCCGGTGAAAGACGCGCCGTCGATTATGGATATTGGCGTCACTGCGCTGACGCGGCTCGGCGCGCGTCCGGCGGCTGACGTTGCAGGCAAGAACTTCCTGAAGTAGCGCTGGCCAAGCATAACCACTTTTCCTGTTGCGTCTGCCGGTGTATGATGGGCGGAAAGCGGAGTCACCCGCCGCGCGAAAAGGAGATGTCGCGATGAACCTCTACGGCAAAGCATTCTCGGTGCAGGACCTGCGCAAGCGCGTGGGCAACATGGATCAGATCGCCGGAATTCGCATCGTGCAGTTGGACGAAGGCAACGAACGTCCCGCGCGTGCGGCGCTGTTCCACACCGGCGCGGGCCTGGAATTCACCGTGCTGCTTGACCGCGGGATGGACATCCCCTCGGCGTCGTTTCAGGGCAAGGCGATGGGATGGCGTTCGACGACGGGCGACGTCGCGCCGCAGTACTACGAGCCAGAAGGCATCCGCTGGTTGCGCAGCTATTTCGGCGGCCTATTGACGACGTGCGGTTTGACGCATGTCGGCGCGCCAAAGCCGGAGAGCGCCTTGCTCGGCAACGGGCTGCACGGCCGCATCGGCCACACGCCCGCGCGCAATCTTCAGGTCGTGCAGGAATGGCGCGGCAACGATTACCTGCTCAGCGTCACCGGCACGATGCGCGAAACCGCGGTGTTTGGCGAAAACCTTACGCTCACGCGCACGGTGTGGACCAAGCTCGGCGAACGGCGCTTCTGGATCCGCGACGTGGTGACGAACGAGGGCTTCCAGCGCACGAAGTTCATGCTGCTGTACCACTGCAACATCGGCTGGCCCGCCGTCGATGCGGGCTCGGAGATTCTCGCGCCGAGCCGCACCGTCGCGCCGCGCGACCCCATCGCCGCGGACGGCAAGGAACACTGGAACCGGCTCGATCCCCCCACACACGGCTACAAAGAGAAGTGCTACTACCACGACATGGCCGCCGGGCGCGATGGCCGCGTGACGGCCGCGATCGTGAACGACGGATTCAAACGCGGCGAAGGTTTCGGTGTGTACGTGACGTACAACAAGACGCAGCTTCCGCGTTTTGTGCAGTGGAAGCAGATGGGCGAGCAGGATTATGTTCTTGGATTCGAGCCCTGCAACTGCGGCGTCGAAGGGCGCGACGTCGACGAACGTCTCGGCCTGCTGCACTCGCTGCGTCCGGGCGAAAGCAATCTATACGACCTCGAGTTTGGTCCCGTGACCGAGAAAACGCACGTGGAGACGTTGCGAAAAGCCTGCCGCAAGGTGAAACTCAGTTTTGCGGAAAGTTACCGTGATTTTGTGAAGAAACCATAGCGGGCTTCACCACGTTTCGAGCAGCCGAATACGATCGGCTTTGCAGTAGCAGATCGTGGTGCTCGGCCTGTCGCTCGTGTAGGCGTAGCCTTTCTGTTTGAGCATTTTGTGGAAGCGGTATTGATTGAGCCAGCTCATCCCGGAATTTGCCGGCGCGGTGCAGGTATCGACCCAGATCGGATTCTCCCGCGTCGGCAGGGCCTCCAGCGCCGCCAAGAATCTGCGTGGGTCCGTCATTCCGGTGTACGTCTTGTGCTCAAGGTCGAACAGGAAGTACCCCGTCCCCCATTCGCGACGGCACACGAGCAGCATCGCGAACTGCGAACCGTACGCAACCGGCGCGGACGGCGCTGTGGCCTGAACCACACCCTCCGTGGCGTAGCCCTTCTCGGAAATCACCGCCGGGGTTTCTTTCGTGGTTCCATCCGGCATGTTGAAGACGAGCCACGCCAGCACGATCCGTCCCTGTGCATCCGTGGGCGCGGGCTTCCATGTCACGGGGCCTTGCGGCGCGTTGGAGACCGCGCACCCCGCCGCGAACATCACTGCAAGAACGCTTAACAATACCGTGCACGTGCATCGAGTTTTCATGAAGAGAGCGTACTCTCATGTTTCTTTCGTTCGCAAGCGCCGGAAGAAACAGCGCAGCCCCACACCGAAGTGCGGGGCTGCGAGCGAAAGCGAGAGGTTATTTCGTGGCGTCCTTTTCCATGTTGTCCACGATCGCCGCGATAAACTTCGGGTAGTGGTCGGCGTACTTCGGTCCGGCGGTGTTGCGCGTCATGACGATGACGAGCTTGTTCTCCGGGTCGATGCGGAACGTGGCCGACGACGCCGCGCCGTGGGCGAAGGTCTTCGGGCTGAGGCCCTTCTCCGGCATCGGCACCGCGCCAATGCCCCAGACGACGTCGGTGTCCGGGCCGAGAATCTTCGTCAGTTTTTGCGGCATCATCTTCTCGAACGTCGCCTCGCTGAAGAAGCGCATGTTGCCATACGCACCCTTATTGAGCAGCATTTGGCCGATCTTCGCGATGTCCATCGGCACGCTGCGCGTGTACGCCGACATGTCGATGATGTCCGTGTTTTCGCAGCCCAACGGATCGAGCAGATGGTTCTTCGCGTAGCGCGGCTGGCATTCGCCAGTGACCTGCTCCATGATCTTACCCGCGATGGCATAGCCGAGGCCGTTGTACATCATCGCCTTGCCGACCTTCAGATTCGGGTAGACCTCGGAAATGCTCTCCTCGAGGTCGTTGAACTCGTCGCCCCAGTGGTCGGGGTAGTAGCCCTTCTGCGTGATCCCGAGGTTCGTGCCCGCCGTGTGCGTGAACAAGTGGCGGATGGTGATCGGCGTTTCGACCGGGATGTTGCGGAAAGACGGCAGATAGCGGTCGATCGGCGTGTCGAGGTCCACAAGGCCTTGATCGACCAGCATCATCATCTGCGTTCCGCCGAGCAGCTTCGAGATCGACGCCATCCAGCTCTTCGTGGTCACGGTCATCGGTTGGCCGTCGCGCGTGCCGTACGCGTCGTGGAAGAAGACGACGCCGTTGCGCGCCACGCACACCGCAAACGGCTCCTTGCTCTCCTCCGCCCACGCTTTGCACACCGCGTCGAGTTGTTTCACAACGCCCGGCTTCATGCCCGCGGCCTTCGCGCTGCCCTTACGCAGTTCCGGTGCAGGCGCGCCCTCGATCGGTTTCGGACACACAAACGGCGCAGCAAATTCCTTGTCCGTGGCGTACATCCGACGTTTGAAATCCACCCACCATTGCCGGTCCGCCGCCTTCGCGTTTTCCGCCACGCGCACAGCATCGCCTTTCATTGGCGGTTTCGCTTCGCTGAGCCCGGCCAACAGCGCCGCGCCCTGGAAATCCGAAATGAGCGCGTCTTCAAACAGACGGTGGACATAGTGGCCAATCGCGCCGGATTGCGATTCGATCACGGCGGGGTCGATGCCGAGTTCGGGCGGCAGCACCACGCTCGCGTCGGAGTTGAAGTAGCTAAAGTTCACGTTCTCATATGCGGGCGGCATCTTGAACAGCGTTCGGAAACGGCGGATCGGTTGGCCATTCTCCGGGACAATCTCGACCACCGCGCCGTAGCGTCCCGGCTCCTGCGCCGTCGTTACCGGCTGGAAGTTCTTGTCGTAATAAGTCGTCCGCACGACGTACGGTCCTATACAATTCTGCGCCGTCACAGGATCCGCGAAATCCGCCTGCGGGAAGCCCGATCCCTTGAACACATACGGGTCGAACACGATCGGCGCCATCAGCAGAAACTTTACGCGCAAATCGTCGGCGTTGGGTGCGGTAAGCGTGGCCATCGGCGCGCCGCCCAGCGAAACGGCCAGCGGCCCCTTTGGCTGATTGCCGGGCGAAAGCGTGAAGTAGAACGTCCGCGAGGAACGGCCATTGCTCGCCAACAGCACACCGGCTCCCAGCGTCTTTCCGTCGGCTTGCACTTCGACCGGCTTCCCCGCATCCGCCGCGCCCGCCGTTACCGAGAGGCGGTATCGCCCGTAGTTGTCGAGGTCGCCGCGCGCGACCGAGGTCACCGGCGCACTGGGCTTCTTGGTCAGCCGCAACGCGTACATCGCGTTGGGATTCTCATGCGTGCGTGTTTTCGGAAACCAGTTTGCCTGGAACCGGCTCGGCGTCTTGTCACCGTCCTCGATAAACAGTTGGAAACCAATCTCCGCGCCGTCTTTCGCCTCGATGCCGAGATTGCTCCACGGCAACACGGCCTCGATGGAATACGCGAGGTCGTTCCGCGCCCCGGCGCTCACCAGTGTCGCCTTCCACTCTTTGGAGGGCGCACCGAGGTTGGGGCCGTAGAACCGCGAACGCATTGCCTCCTGCCCTGGCATGTGCCCCGGCGTCACGACCAGGTGCGTCATCTCGCGCGAACCGCGTTTCTTTGCGACGAAGATCTCCGCCGCGTCGCGGTCCCACAAGTTGTTCATGTCCTGCGACTCCTCGCGTATGTCGTCGCGCACGGCGAGGTAGAGGCAGAGCCCCTCTTCGTTCCAACCCAGCCGGAAGCGCGGGTCGAAGTTCTCCGGCGGCTGGGCGCGGCCCATCTTATTGAGCATGACATTTACTTCGAGTCCAGGCGACTTCCATTGATCGCCGAGTCCGTTGGGCGTCAGCGCCCCGACATAGGGAATGTCATAGACCTGCGTTTCATCTTGCGCCCAAACCGCAGGCGTCAATAGAAACGCCAGCAGCAGGACCACGGTGACAATGCGTGCATGTTTCATGGTGGTTCCTTCCAATTCCTCGCGGTTAATCCTCTATCAGACTCGCTTCGCACACCGATTTCGAGACCGGATCGATGCGAAGCGTTTTCACCTCGAAGCCGCCAAGCTGGGCCGTATAGTCGATACCCAGCGCCGGAATCGACACCGTCGTCTCGCGCGGCGAACCTGTCGGCTCAAACAGCCTCAATATATAGACGTCGCCGTCCTCCGCTTTTTTGAACGCCGACGCCTGCGTCACGTCATCGCTCAGGGTCAGCCCCGGCAACGGCACGGCGCCCATGCCGGACGGGCAGAACGACAATGCAAACGGCCGCTCGTTACGCACGACGGCCTCGCGGTCCACCTGGGCCAGCCGCGCGGCGCGCGGCCCGCCGTTCAACCAGAATCGGAACAGGCGTTCTCCCTGATCGATGCGCGGCGAGAATCGGTCCTGTGGCACGATCGGGCGTTCGTGGATCGGGTGCCCGGAGTACGCCGCCGAGCGCAGTAGACTGAGCCGCAGTTCGCCGTCGCAGAAGTCCGAACCGTAGACGCCTTCGTTGATGATCGTGAGCGCGCAGTCCTCTTTTTCGGACACCAGCGCCGTCCATTTCTGCGCGACGACCTCGCGGCCGGTCGCCGGGAACGGTTGCACGCCAAACGCCACTTGCCCGAGGTAGCTCGGCTCCGAGAAAGCACTCGGCAACGCGAGTTTCAACATGCGGCTCTTCTCGTTCCAATACACGCGCACGACGATTTCGATTTCCGCGCCTTGTTTCGGCAGTTTGTAGTGAACCACCGCGAAGGAATCGCCGTACTCGAACAACGCTTCGATGACCAAGCGCACCGGGCCGTCCTCAATCGGGCGCACCGACCCCAACCGTTCGACGCCCACGCCCGAAAAACGCGTGCCGCGTTCAGCCGACATCAGCGTGAATGCGCCGATCACATCGCGGAACTGCTGATAGCGGGTTTCCCAGGGATCGTCGTTATCGTTCAGCACAAGCAGCTTCAGTGCGCCCGGCTGGAGCATCGACACGCCGTCCACTTCGTAGCGATCCAGCAGTCCCGTCTCGACGTTTACTGCCGCAGCGAACCCCGGCGATTCCACCACGTACGCGCCGTTCTGCGGTTGCACCGTGGGCAGCGGCCGCGCAGGCAAGACCTCAAGCGTGCAGTCGAACCGATTCATCTGCGACGGAGCGAGTTCGGCCACGAACACGCCGCGTTTGCGCCAGTCGAGGTTGATGTTGCTCAGTTCCTGCTCGTTCTGCGACGGAACCGGCACACCGTCGCGGGTCACGGTCGGCACGGTGAACTGTTCCTCCCAACTGCCGTCCGCGAGTTGAAACTCGCATTCGACGACAGTACGCACCGGGAAGGGGTGCGGGTTATAGACAAGGATCGGGATTTGGTTTTCCTTAAGTTTGGGCTGACCACTTGCCAGCGCGTAAAACGCCCGCGCGCGCACCCGCGACAACAGTTCGAGCCCGTGATCCATGAGGCGCAGCCCGGCGTCTTCGACGGGTTGAATCGACGACCCCGGCAAAATGTCGTGAAACTCGGCGTTGAGCAAGTCGCGCGTGGCTTCACGCAGTTCCTCGTGTGGATACGCGATGAGGCCTTGAAGCGCGGCCGCCGAGCACATCTTTTCGGTCATGAACAGCGTGTTTTCGAGCAGGCGATGCTTTTGCTTGATACGCACCTGCGACGTGTAGCAGCCCGGCCCCCAAGGGTTGATGTCGTCCGCGTGACGTGGGAGTTCCACGCCGCTCGCGCGAAGTTCATCGAAAAAACGTTCCGGGGTGGAGTGCAGAATCTGCACCTCTTCGCGTCCCGCCGCCAGCGCGTTAAGATCGTTGATGTCCTTGCGCGACGGCCCGCCGCCATGATTACCTACGCCCCACAGGCACAACCCCATCTCACGGTCTTGCGTAGCCGTCAGCCAGTTCTCGACCTTCTCGCGCGCCTTGCCCAGACCCGACGCATAGAATTCAGACGCACGGTGACCGTTGATCTCCGAACCGTCATAACCCACCCAGATGAAGTCGTCCGCAGGCAACGCGCAATCATTCTGCGCCGGACGGCAGAAGAGATAGGAGTCATACCCCGCCTTCTTCAGAATCTGCACTAGCCCGCGCGTGTGGCCGAACGGATCGAAGTTGATCGCCGTGCGCGGGGTTACGCCGAACTTCTCGCGAAAGTATCGGCGGCCATACAGGCACTGCCGCACAAACGACTCGCCGCTGGGCATGTTGCAGTCGGGTTGCAGGTACCACCCGCCCATGATGTGCCATTTGCCCGCCGCCACCAACTTCCGGATTCGTTCAAACAACGCCGGTTCGTATTCTTCGACCCAGCGGTAAAGCGTCACCTCGTTGTGATTGAAAATGTAACCCTCGAACTCTTCGCAGAAGTCCGCCGCCGCGCGGAACGTCGAAATCGCCGCTGCCGCCCCTTCTTCCCATTCCCATAACCAGCACGGATCGATGTGTGCGTTCGACACCAGATGCATCTTCTTCATGACGCGCGAACTCTCCTAAGGCGCTGCCGTTTTTCCAAAAATTCCTTCTGACAAAACAGAGCCGGAAGTATACCGCGCCGCGCGAGGAGAGGGAAATAGAGCGCAATAGACGCACATAGATGCCGAAGTGCGCGGAGTGCCCGCCTCGGTTTCTTCCGGAAGCGCAAAGATGGTAGGCTAACGATCGGAGAATATCGCCAGAGGTGTCTGGAAAGAAGGGAGTTCGACATGTCGAAACCGGTGTACACCGCTGAGGAGGCCAAGGCCGCTCAGTTGAACGAAGACTGGGGCAGTCTGTCGTGGTTGGCGGATGAGGCCCGTGTGGGCAATATCGAAGGGCTGACGCTGGGGCGAGTGGTCATCAAGCGCGGCCAGAGCAACCCGTCGCACGCCCACATGACCTGCGCCGAGGCGCTTTACCTACTGGCAGGCCGCTTGGAGCACACGCTCGGCGACGAACTCATTATCCTGGAAGCGGGCGACACGCTCATCATTCCGGCGGGCGTGTACCACCACGCGGTCAGCACGGGCGATGTCGATGCGGACATGATCGTGGCCTACAATTCGGGCACACGGGATTTTGTGAAGGAAAAGTAGCCATGCGCGCGGACGAACTGATCATCAGCCCGTGCTGCAATCCCGATCTGGGCTTGGAGGCGGCGCTGGCGGCCTATCAGCCGCTGGGATTTCGCTATTTCGAGGCCTTCACGTCCTGGGCGGCGTCGGCGCTGGATATTGCCCAGTCGCCCAAGGCGTACCGCGACCTGGCCGAGCGTTACGGGTTTTCCTTCGCCTCGATGCACCTTCCGCCGGTGGATGACGATCGCAAGGCCTCGCTCGACCACGCCATCAAAGCCGCCGAATTCGCCGCCGCGCTGGGGGTGAAAGTGGTCCTCTTCAAAGCCACGAACCGCCCCAACTACATCGCCACGGCGCGAACCTTCCTGGACCGGACCGAATCGCTGGGGCTTATTACCGTGGTGCAAAACCACGCCGGTTCGCCCATCACCACGCTGGAGGATTACCGCGAGGTCTTGGACGGCATTCACGACGACCGCCTGGAGGCCGTGCTTGAGGTGGGGCATTTTCATACGGCGGGGATTCCGTGGCGGAAGGGCTACACGTTTCTAGAAGGACGCATCGGGCTGGTCCACATCAAGGACCAAGTCGGCCCCGTCTCCGTACCCTACGGAACCGGCGAGATCGACCTGCCTGGCCTGTTCGAGCAGCTCAGGACCGCGCAGTGTCGAGCCCCCGTCGTGGTGGAGATGGAAGTGAAGGATGCCGAGAATACGTTGCGCTACCTTGAGGAAGCGATGGCGTATTTGAAGCAAGAATGTGGGGTGGAATAGGCGCCCAGGCGCAGCCTGAGGCGACAACGACGGAGAATCGGCATGCAGGACCCTAGAATTGCCGTTGTTGGGGCTGGAAATCTCTCTTCTCGGCGTATTTACCCGTATATCGGGACTGCCGGGGGGCAGTTGGTGGGCGTGTGCGACGTCGATGGTGAAAAAGCCGAGCGCAACGCCCGGCGCTTCGGCGGGAAAGCCTATGGCGATCTCGACACGATGCTCGACGCGGAAAGCCCCGACGCGGTGATCGTGTGTATCGGCCCGGAACAGCATGCCGAGCTCGCGCCGAAGATTTTGCGCCGGGGCATTCCGGTGTACACCGAGAAACCGCCCGCGCCAACCGCCGCCGCCGCGCTCGAGGTCGCCCGGGTAGCGCGCGAAACCGGCCTCCTGTGCGTGACGGCGTTCAAGAAGCGCTACGCCAACGCCTATCAGCGGGCGAAAGAATGGATCGACGCGCACTCCCCGGACGCGCGCTACGCCATTAGCGTCGATTACGCCTCCGGCGCGTACCCAAACAATTCGCCGCGCGCGATGTTCCTGCTGGATTTTGCCGTGCACATCATTGACCTTGTGCCGTTCCTGTTTGGCGACGTCGCCACGGTGTTCGCGTTTGCGAAAGGCGAAAATGCCTGGGCGGTCAGCCTGCGTTTCGCCTGCGGCGCGGTGGGCTCGCTCTCGTTGTGCGACGGACGTTCGTTCACGGTCCCGACGGAGGAAGTCGAAATCTCCCTGCGCGGCGGCAACTTCATGACCGTGCACAACTCCTCGAGTTGGCGCATCTCGGAAGGCGAGAAACCCATCGAATGGCGCGAACCGCCGGTCTTCACGAGCGCCGGCGACAGCGGCAACGAGACCGGCCACCTGGCGGAGATCGTGGATTTCATCGCGGCGGTCAAGGCCGGACGCACCACGAGCCGCTCAAGTATCTACGAGGCGTACAAGAGCATGGCGCTTTACGAGGCCATCCGCGAATCGGCGGCGATGGGCCAACCGGTCAGCGTGAACTACCAGCCGCTCTAGTGTTCTGGCCGATTAATTCATTCACAAAGTCGTGAAAGGGGGAAATACGGTCAGCCCCCTAGCGCCGCGAGAAAGCGAATGTACGTCTCGATGCCTTTGAGCAACGTGGGCAGGTGTTGCCGCTCGTTCGGACCGTGGATGCCGTCGTCGGGCAGGGCGAAACCCAGCATGATCGAATCCACCCCGAGCATTTGCTGCATGTGCGCAACGACCGGCACACTCCCGCCTTCGCGGCGGAACAGCGGCGCGCGCCCAAACACCGTGGTCAACGCGTCCACCGCGGCCCGCATCGCCGGGGACGTGCGGTCCATGACGGACCCCGGGCCGTGGTTGAGTTCGCGGACTTCCCACTCGACCGTGTGCGGCGCATGCGCGCGCAGGTAGGCGCAGAGTTGGTCCAGAATTCCCGCCGGATCCTGATCCGGCACGAGGCGCGTTGAGATTTTCGCCGTAGCCTTCGCGGGAAGCACGGTCTTGCTGCCTTCGCCTGTGAAGCCGCCCCAGATGCCGTTGACCTCGAGCGTCGGCCGCGCGCCCAGGCGTTCGATCGGGGTATAGCCCTCTTCTCCGCTCCACAACGCCCGCGTCCCCGTAATGCGCATGAAATCCTCGTCGGACTGCGGCAATTGGGCAAGCATCTTTCGTTCTTCTTCCGGCAATGGGCGCACGCGATCGTAGAAGCCCGGTAACGTCACGCGCCCTTCGGCATCATGCATGCCCGCGATGAGTTCGCACAGCACTTGCGCGGGATTGTGCACCACGCCGCCGAACAGCCCCGAGTGCAGATCGCGCGCGGCGCCACGCACTTCGACTTCGAAATAGGCGAGTCCGCGCAGGGCATAGACGATGGCCGGCTGATCCGGCGCAAGAATGCCCGCGTCGGCGTTGAGCACGGCATCGCACGAAAGACGCGCGCGCTGGATCTCGATAAACGACTCCAGGTGCGGCGAGCCGATCTCTTCCTCGCCCTCGAACAGGCATTTGACGTTCACCGGCAACGGCCCCGCCGCGCGAACCGCCCCGAGCGCCTCGAGAAACGCCGCAACTTGCCCCTTCATATCCGACGCGCCGCGCGCAAACACGTAGTCCCCGCGAATCTCCGCGCCGAACGGGTCCGAGGTCCATTCCGCGAGCGGGTCCACGGGCTGCACGTCGTAGTGCCCATACACAAGCAGGGTGGGCTTTCCCGGCGCGCGCAGATCTTCCGCATAGACAATCGGATGCCCGCCCGTCGCAAACAGTTCGACAAACGGCATATCGAGGGCCTTCAAGCGCGCCACGAGCCACTCCGCCGCGGCCTGCACGTCACCGGCGTGGTTCGACAACGTCGAGATGCTCGGAATGCGCAAAAACGTTTGGAGATCTTTCTTAAACGCGTCATGCCCCTTGCGGGCATGGTCAAGGGCGGCTTGGAGATCCATGAAGCGTCCTTTCGCTGTGTTTACTGTGCAGGCGCGGGTTCTGCCGGGGCATCCTCTTTGGCTACTTCTGTCGCTTCGCGTTTGAGCGCGGCTTCGCTGTAGTTCGTGCGCGCGTTCCACAGTATCCACTCGTCATAGCCCGCATCGGTCACGGCCTTGATCTGCGCGCGCACGTCGTCCGGCGTGTAGCTCTTGTAACGTCCAGAACCCAGCCACGTCGCCGTGAAATCCTGCAGGTACGGACGGAATCGCGCGGCCTCGCAGCCGTTCACTTTCGCGATGCGCTCTTTCGCGCGCTCAAGTGTCCCCAACACCACCGCGTGCGGTTCGAGATCGGGCCGGTCGTACTTGCGCCCGTTCACGATTTGCCCAAAGGCATAGTGCGAGGGATACACCATCGGCGAGAGGTAGTCGACGTTCTGCACCACCAACTCGAGATATTGACCGATGTCCTCCGTGTCCGCCGCACTGACGCAGATAATACCGAACACATCCGCCGAGATAATCACGTCGGGCATCTGCTCGCGCGCGTATGCAAGAAACCCATTGATCGCCTCGTACTTCGGGCGCGTTTCCCCGCCAAAGTCGATATCTTGCACCCGGCCATCGCTTGGGAATCGCACGTAGTCGAATTGGATCTCATCGAAACCAAAGGTCAGCGCCTCTTTCGCAATGGACACGATATACGCCCACGCCTCGCGCTTGTACGGGTTCAGCCAGGTCTTGCCTTTGTCGTCCTTCCAGACGCCGCCGCCCACGCGCTGAATCGCGAGTTCGGGCATCGCCGCCGCGCCCACGGGATCCTTGAAGCAGGTCACTCGCGCGATCACCCGCACGTCGTGCGCGTGAAAGGTGTCCACCACCTTCTTCGGGTTGTAGCGCTTTTCGATGGCGGCGTTCTTGACCACTTCAGGAACCGTCGACGTATAGCCCACGTGGCCGTCGACGTCTTTGACGTCCACGACGTAGCTGTTGACCTCGGTTTCGTCCGCGAGTTTGGCGTAGTGCTCGAGCTTTGACGGTATCCCCACGATCCACCCCGTGAGGTACAGCGCGCGCACCTTCACCGGGGAAAGGCGCTTGGGCAAGCACGGAAACGGATTGGCGGGGATCGCCGACGCGGCCGACGCCACCGGAGGCGTATCGCTCAACACGCCCGGCAACAGGTAGGGCGTGGAAGGTCCTTCCTGCGACGCAAACGCGCCGCACGCCACGACAACCAACGTCAGTGCAACAACAAACGTACGCACAGGAGCTCCTTCACATCTTTCTTGGACACGAATTCTAAGCGAATTCTTTCGCCAGTTTCGTCAACGCGTCTACACCACGCTTAAGGGTTTCGTCCGAAGCCGCGAAACTGATCCGGAAATGCGTCTTGCGCTCACTGAACACGCTGCCGGGAATGATCAACAGTTTGTTTTCAATCGCCTTGGCCACAAACGCGTCGCCATCGCCGCCCGGCGCTTCGGGGAAAGCGTAAAACGCGCCGCCCGGCCGCACGAGGTTGAAAGTCCCCGACAATCCCTCATAGATGATGTCGCGCTTGCGGCGGTAGGCTTCGATCTTTTCGGTAATCGGCGAGCGCAACGCCACGACCGCGCCTTTCTGCGCGAACGACGGCGCGCACACGAACGTGTACTGTTGCAACGTGTTCATCTGTTGGATCACGCGCTCCGGCCCGGCCGCAAACCCCACGCGCCAGCCGGTCATCGCGGCCATCTTCGAGAAGCCGTTGAGCACCACGACGTTGTCGTATAGCCCCGCCAACGTGGCGGGTGCGCCGTCGTAGCTGAACTGCTCGTAGATATCGTCGGAGATCGCCAGCAGGTTGTGCTTGCGGGCGACCTCGGCGATGGCTTTCATTTCGTCCTGCGTCAGCGCGGCGCCCGTCGGGTTCGACGGCGAATTCACGATCAACACCTTGCTCTTGGGCGTGATCGCCGCCTCGATATCCTTGGCTTTCAGCCGGAAGTCGGGGTACGTACTGATCGGCTTCGGCACGCCGCCCAGCAGGCTGGCCAGGTGTTTATACATAACGAAATAGGGGTCTGCGAACAGCACCTCGTCGCCGGGGTTAACCGTCGCAAGCAACGCGAGGAAAAGCCCGCCCGAGACGCCGCCGGTGATCATCACGTTCTCGAGCGGCGCGCCGAATCGGCGCTGATAATAGGCCGACGCCTCTTGGCGCAGTTCCTCAATGCCCCAGGTCTGGGTATATTGGTTAAAGCCCGCGCGAATCTGCTGGATCGCTTCTTCCTTGACGTCGTCCGCCACGTCAAAGTCGGGCTGTCCGATGCTGAGGTTAATCGGGTCTTTAATCTGGGCGGCCAAGGCAAAGATCTTGCGAATTCCGCTGGCGTCAATACGGCTCATACGATCGGCGATAAAGTCCATGATTTACTTCCTTTGCACCGGTTCACTGGCTGAAAAATGGCGGGGAAAGTGTACCTCGAATCTGGGGCGGAATAAAAGCGGAATCAGACAAAGGTTTCTAAAGAGAGGCAAATTATCGCGCGGGAAATGTTTCGTCGCCCGCCTCAAGATGGTAAGATAGGCGGATTGCGGGCCGGTTTGCCCCGGAAGACGCGCGAAGAAGGAGGTCATGGGTTTCAAGATCGACATGCATATGCACACGCGGCGCTATTCCGCGTGCAGCCATATTGAGGCGGAACAGATCATCCACCAGGCGGACCGGGCCGGGCTCGACGCGATCGTCATCACCGAGCACCACTACCAGTGGGGTGAAGAGGAACTGCAGGAACTGGAGCGGCAGGCCGGACCGCATCGGGTAATGGTGTGGGCGGGCTTCGAATATACCTCAACCCAAGGCGACATACTGGTTTATGGCTTGCACTCGAGTCTGGCGACGGGCTTCCCGTCCATGCTGCGTCCCGAGCAAGTGGTCGAGCAAGTGCTCGCGATGGGCGGATTCTGCGTGGCGGCCCATCCGACCCGCGCGGGCCTGAGTTTCGACGAGCGCATCGCCCAACTGCCCTTGACCGCCCTCGAAGTGCATAGTGTCAACATGCAGGAGCACGAGCAGCGGTTGGCGGCCTCCTTGGCAAGATCGCTCAAACTGCCCTCCGTTGCCAACAGCGACGCGCATAATTTGGCTCATGTTGGCGCATATTTTACTGAATTTGAGCGCCCCGTACGTTCAATTAAGGAGTTGCAGCCTGCCCTGCAGCATGGTAAATTCCGCCTGGGCGCCCTGACCGGTATGGAGCGAGTCCACCATTGAGTGACCGCGGCGAATACGAACACATGGCCCCCCCTCCTGAGGCCCCGTCTCAGGGCGGCGGCGCGCAGGAAGTGCGGCACGAACTCTTCGAATTCCTGAAGATGGTCGTGTTGTTTCTCATTTTGTTCAGCGTACTGCGGTGGTGCGTGGTCGAAGGCTACAAGGTCGAGGGGCCGTCCATGTACCCCACCCTGGAGGACAACGATCGGATCTTAGTGTTCAAGCTGCCGCTGGCGCTGAGCCATCTTCCGGGGATGTCGGGACTTCACGCCATTCATCCGGGCGATATTGTTGTGTTTAACAGTCCGGACGAGAAAAACAAGCGGTATGTCAAGCGCATCGTGGCCGAAGGCCCCTCTCCGAGCCGCTCGACGGTGAGCGCGCAAGGCCAGTCAGCACCGTTGGTGAACGTCCGAATCGCCGAGGGGCGTTTGTATATCAACAATAACCTTCAGGAAGAACCCTACCTGAGTCCCAGCACGTCGGACATGCGTGGCGAGCCGCCGGTCAATGTGGATGTCGGGAACGCCGAGTTCTTTGTGATGGGCGACCATCGCAACGTGAGCCGCGACAGCCGCACCTTCGGCCCGATCGACGAGGACGCGATTATCGGCCGGGCGGTGTTCCGCATTTGGCCGCTCAGCAGATTCGGCTTTCTCTAATGCACACGATCCTGTTCTCCGACGTGCATCTCGACGTCGCCCCGGAAGGCAAACCTCGCATCCAACGGCTCGCCCAATTCCTGCGCTCCATCGATCCGGCCCAGACCCGGCGGCTCGTTGTGCTGGGCGATCTGTTCGATTTCTGGTTCGAATACCGCCACGTGATTTTCAGCGGGTATTTCGATGTGCTGCGCGAGTTCGCGCGCCTGCGCGATCACGGGGTCGAACTCTATTTCGTCTGCGGAAACCACGACTTCTGGGCGGGCCGTTTCCTGCGCGACGAATTGGGATTCGTGATCTCGCGCGGCCCCCTCGAGCTAGCCTTTGGCTCCCGGCGAGGCCATCTGATTCACGGCGACGGCATCCGCCCTGCGGACTATCTCTATCGTGCGTACAAACGCATTGCACGCAACCCAATTGTCGTGGCGCTGTTCCGCCTGATGCATCCCGACTGGGCCATGGCGATCGCGCAGCGCGTGTCGCATGGCAGCCGGGCACTGGCCAGAGTCGACGACGTATCGCAAGGACCGCAGGTCGGCCCTCTTCAGGCCTATGCCCGCGCGGTGCTCGCCCGCGGCGACGCCGACATCGTAATCTGCGGGCATTCGCATTGCCCTGCGCTTGAGGAAATGCCCACCCCCACCGGCCCGGGCCTCTACCTCAACACCGGCGACTGGACCCACCACTACTCCTACCTCGCCTGGGACGGCGAGTCGTTCAAACTCTTCACTGCGGAGAAGTAGGGCACGGCTTACGACTTCAAGCGCTAGGGCGTTTTACGTTTTTGCACCTACGGTCTCCGGCAGTAGCGCATTTTCACCACGCCGCTTTGGCGGGCGCGCCGTAGGCATTCTCGGTGAAAATGCGCCAGCCCTGAGGCCAAATCGCCAGATAACTTTCAGAAAGAACGTCAGGGCGTTGTGTCGCAGAAGGGCTTACCTCCAATTCCAAAGCGGGTGGCAGAGCGTAGCCCCGGGTGGAACGGAATGGCGTAGCCGCGCAGTGGAACCCGGGGATGCGCTCCCAAAGAAAAGAACCCCGGAACGGGGTGTCAGAAGATGAAGAATCACCACAGAGGCACAGAGGACACAGAGAAGAGCAGAAAAGGAAAAGAAACCTTGAAGGTGTTCGGAAGAGCCGAAGCAAAAATTCTTTGTCTTCCGAACACGTTCAGAATTTCCTCTCTTCGATTTCCTTTCTTTCTCTTCTCTGTGTCCTCTGTGCCTCTGTGGTGTATATTTCTTACACTATAAGCGCTAACCCAGGGTTCCGCTTCGCGGATTCAGCGGCTTACGCAAGCGCTTCGTTTTGCCCGCCGATTGGGCCTGAGGCCGATCATCGCTTTCGTTCACCGCGCGAACCCAACGCGCCGAAGAGGCCGTGGAGTTCCACACCGGTTTTCGCCCGATGACGGCGGAAAATGAGGCGGCGAACATAGGTGAGGAAGGTGAGTCCACACATCACCAGAGCAAAAGTGATCAGGCCGGGAACATAGGAGGCCCCAGCGGGCTGGAACTCTGTGGGTTCTCCGGGGCGTACGGCGAGGCGGATTGCGCCGGGCTTAACGCCGAGCCAGGGGAAGCCGTCGCGGTAGAGGCAACGGTAGATCGCGCCGCCTTCTCCCGTGTACCGCAGGGTGTAGTCGCGGCCTTGAAGAATCTCCGCTTGGCCCTGGGTGATGCCGCCGGTGAAATCGAGGATGAGTTTGGGCGGCAGACTCGATGCGTTGGCAACGGCGACAGCCGCAGCCATGCACGCGCTCGCCGCGAGGGTATAGAGCACGATGGTCCAGAGCGAGGGCGCGCGCCCCGGCTCAGGCGTGGGGGGCGAGGAGGTCTTGGACATGGCGTACGTCGCGTCCCAGCACGCCAAGGCGTTCTTCGCCGGGCGCGTAGTGGCCGAGGGATTCGTCTTCAATACACAGATCGCCGGTATAGCCCGCGTCGGCGAGCATTTTGACCACGCGCGCGTGTTGGATGTCGCCTTCGTCGAGCGGGCAGACATGCTGCTCATAGCCCCAGCCCGCTTCCCGGGTGGTTTCGCGCATGGACTCAGGGTAGCGAATATTCTTGAGGTGCGTGTGCTTGGCGTACGGCGCGAGCAGCGCAAGGATTCCGTAGACCTCCGACAACGGGTAGCCGCGCCAGTAGAAGTTGCCGGTGTCGAGGGTCATGCCGAGGCGCGGGCTCTCGACGCGCTTGAAAATGTTGAGCAAGAACGCGAGGTTGTTGCCCTGGAATCCATGATTCTCGATGCCAAGCGTCACCGAAAGGCCTTTCGTGCGGCGGAGTGATTCGCCAAGGCCTTGCGCGAACAACTCGACCCGCTCGCCGAAGTCCAGTTCGCGCTCGCGCGCCATTGCCGAATCGATGCGCACGGCGGGCGCCCCGATGCCGTGGGCAATCTCGATGCTCCGCGCAACCCATTTCACGTTCGCCTCAAGCGTCGCCGCGCTGAAATCGCAGGCCGTGAGCAGTGCGCAGGGGCGAATGCCGATACTCTTGAGATGCTCGCGGTACGCGGCGATGTCTGCGTCCGTCTTCACCGGTACGCGCTCGGGGGTATCCAGGCGCGCCAGATCGAATTCCGCGCTAAGCTCGAGTTCGACGGAATCCACACCCAACTCGCGCAACCCGCCCAACGCAGGCAGTTCCGTTGCCCACGCCGTCATGCAGTCCCGAATCGAAAGGTACATTGACGGAGACCCTTTGTTAATTAACGCGCAGTGGCGTGATATCTTCCGTCAATTTTGCGACGATTCCCGCGCCTTTGCCGAACTTGCCCGTGGCCGCGTCATAAGAGTAGGAGTGTGCATCCGCGTCGCTGGACGAAGCCGGCTTGGCTTCCGCCCCAATATACTCATAACGCGTGACACCCGTTTTCTTCCAGTCCGCCGTAACCCCCTTGCCGAGGACCTGCGTGAAAAACGGCGTCTGCTCGGACGCAACCGCTCCCACCGGCACGTTGTCCAACTCCGGCGGGTGGATCGCCTCCTTGCCCTCGGCGCGGGCCTTCTCCGCGTACTGGGCCAGTCCACGGTTCACCGCCTCGACCGTCACCAGTTCGGGCGAAATGGCCAGGCTACCGCTCTGGGGCTGTAGCTTACTCCAATTCATGACGACGAAAACGCCCGCCACCACCAAGAGGATCAACAGAATAATGAGTTCGGGCAGACTATACCCGCGCGCGCCGCCCTTGAAAAAGCCGTTCATGTGCCTCCAGCGGCTGCAGTAGCCCCAGACAGCCGCATCTGAGTGTACCTTGCGTTCCGCAGAGCGGTCAAGGCGCGCTTGTGCCAGGGCCATCGCGGGGCTACTATGGTCGACGCAGTTCGAGCGGGAAGGGAACGCGGGGAATTATATGACGTTGAACGAGACGGACAAGACAGGAGATCTGCGCTACCAGGAGGAAATCCTGCAGGGTGTCTCGCGCACTTTTGCGTTGACGATCCCGCAGTTGCCGGAGACCCTGCGCGTTGTGATCGGCAACGCCTACCTGCTGTGCCGAACCGCGGATACCATCGAGGATTCCGCCGCGTTGCCGTTGGCCGAGAAGCACGCGTTTTCGCGCCGGTTCGTGGCGGTTGTCGAGGGCTGTGAACCTGCGGACGCGTTCGCCCGCGAACTCGCTCCGCGCCTCGGCACGGACACCCTCGAGGACGAGCGCGATCTTGTCGCCAACACCGAGCGCGTGATCCGGCTCACCCGCACATTTTCCCCCGACGACCAGGCCGCACTCGCGCGCTGTGTACGTATCATGACGGAAGGGATGGAGGAATTTCAGGAAGGGCGCTTTGCCGATGGACTTCCCGACCAGGCACACTTGGATCGCTACTGCTACCACGTCGCGGGCGTTGTCGGCGAAATGCTCACCTCGTTGTTCTGCGCGCACTCGCCGGAAACGGCTCAGCGACGCGCGGAACTAGAGCGGCTCGCCGTATCTTTCGGACAAGGCCTTCAGATGACCAATATACTCAAGGATATCTGGGAAGACCGCGCCCGCGGCGCGTGCTGGCTGCCCCAGGCAACGTTCGCTCGGCATGGGTTCGACCTGCACACGTTGCGGTCCGGCAGCGATTCGCCCGCGTTTCGCGCGGGCTTGCGCGAACTGCTGGGAATTGCCCGCGGACACCTTGAGAACGCGCTGGACTACACCTTGTTCCTGCCCAAGTCCGAGCGCGGTCTACGGCAATTTTGTCTGTGGGCCTTGGGCATGGCGGTGCTTACGCTGCGCAAGATCGAGCGAAACCCGGGCTTCCGCTCAGGGCAAGAAGTCAAAATCCGCCGCCGTTCCGTGCATACCGTCGTCCTGCTATCGCGACTATTTAGCGCCAACAACGCCATGCTGCGGCTGCTCTTCGCCTTGGCCGCTCGCCGACTGCCCAAACCGCCGCGGAATTCTTAGCGCGGTCGAGCCCTTCGTCTCAGAAGGTCTGTACGGCGATTCCCCTATCTTGCGGTGCTATTCACATCAGACCACCGGTTATGGTATAACGCCTTTCAGGAAACCCGCTATCTTGCGATTGTCATCCCCTGACCGGTGAAAATCGTACAGACGGCTTGGAGGAATTATGTCTATCTCACCCGTATCGCGTCCCGCCTATTCGCAAGAGACCCCTACCACAGGCAACCGCGTTCCCGCAGCCGTGGGTTTTAAGCAGAGTTCCAGGTCCTCATCGGGGCTTTTCCTTGTGATCTTCCTTCTCGGAGGGCTCCTTGTGGCGGGAACGGTGTGGGCGCTTTTCTTGCGCGACAGTGGGCAAGGCGCGCTCGCGGGCTCAGCCCGGGCGATGGCCGAAGCGTTGCGCCTGAATACGTGTTCGTCGTTGCCGTCGTTGTCCCGCAATGAGGCGGATCCGAAGCAGTTACTCGAACAACTGCGAACGGATCTGGCGAATGCCGGTGTGGCATGGGACAAGTCCCGGGGGGTCGCGTTTGGCGGCGTTCGTGCCCGTGTGGGGGAAGGCGAGGCGCTGACGGACTCCGTGGTGGGCGATCTCTATATCGATGCCGAAGGCAAAATCTGGCGCATCGAGGTCACGATGCGTCGCACGGACGATCACGGATTCGTGTTGGCCGACGTGTGGAGCGGCAGTCCCCTCGAAGCGACGGCGGAGCAGGTCAAAGGGGACGCGGAACAGCGCTTCACGCAGTTCAAGCAAGATCAGCGTCAGGCCAATGGCGGCCCGGAAGTTCGACGGCCCAAGTTCACGTTTGTGACCCTGTAGGGGCGCGCGCGGCCGAGTCGTCCCACGCCTGCGACAGGGAGGGAGAGTGGCAGCGTCTGACGTTCGACAGGACCTCGATTATCTCGCGGGCGTTCTCGAACACCGCGGCTCCAACACGGAAAATGAGCGGATCGCCGCGGAGTATTTGCGGCGACGGCTCGAAGCATGTTGCCCCGACGTCGAAATCGACGGGTTTCAGGCCCCGGACACCTATATAAGCATCCTCGCGCTATACTACGGCGAATTCCTCTTTGTCATGCTCTTGGCGATGTGGTGGCCGATCATCGCGTTCGCCTATGGAACACTGGTCTTCATGGCTTATTTCGCCGAACTCAGCGGCTATCGCGTTGTCGGCCGGCTTCTTCCCCAAACGCTAAGTCAGAACGTGGTTGCCCGCTTGCTCGCCGTGCGGCCGCATCGCCTCTTTATCGTCACGGCGCACTATGATTCGCCACTGCGCGGCCCGTCGCATCATTTCCTCTCGTCGAGGCACTTCCGCCACTTCCACTTGGGGCTGGTGTGCTGCATGGCCGTTGTGCTGATTTCCTGCGTGATACAGGCGGCGGGACTTTACGCTGATCACGTGTATCGGCTCGATCTTGTGGCCGGCTGGAGCGCCACGCTCTTGCTAACGAGCACCGCTCTTTGGATGGGGTATGGCGAATGGCGCGCGGGCTATGCCGATGGGGCGCAGGAAGGCGCAGGAAGCGCCGCAACGTTGCTCGAACTGGCGCGGAGATTCGCGGAACGCCCACTTATTAACGCCGACCTTTGGTTGGTGGCCACGGGAAGTAAAGAAGGCGGCCTCAACGGCATACGTCACTTTCTTGATGAGCACGACCTGGACCGCCACGAGACTTTTTTTCTCAATCTCGACGAGATAAGCGGAGAAACGCTCGCGTACGTCACGCGGGAAGGTCTGTTGCATCGCTTTCAATCCTCGCGCATGATGCTTGAGATCGCGGCGGCGCATGCCTCGCGTTTTGACGCAGTTCCTATCGAACAGGGCGGATTGCCTGGCGATGCCCTCGTGCCGCTGGCGCGTGGGTACGACACCTTGACGCTCACCCGCGCGATGCCCTCTTCGGAAAGCAGTCCCTCTAATGTCGCCGTCGTTGAAAAAACGGCTGCGTTTGCCGAGGATATTCTTCGAGGTCTCGAGCAGCGCTCTGTGAAAACACTCTCCCCTGGAGCGTCTTAGGAAGAAGCGCCACGCCATCTGTAAACCGCGCCAAACAACGTTAGAGAGGCTCAATTCCCAAATAGGCAAGGCTGGCCTCGGCGTGGCCGTTGGTTTCGAGGGTGTACGTAAGGGAGGGGGACGCGGCCTTTAGCGCGGCAATCGCCTTGTCCAATTCAAGCTGACCTTGGCCAAGGCCCAGATGCTCGTCGAATTCTCCTTGGTTATCGTTCATGTGCACGTGGCGTAACCAGGGGCCGAGCGCGGCCACCCACTCCACCGACGAAAGCGCCGAATGCAACGCGACATGAGCAATATCCAGGCACAGCCCGAACCGCGGGGAATCAATCGTCTGCGCCAAGCGCCGCAGCGGCTCGGGCCGGTCGTCGAACATGTTCTCGACGTAGATGTTCAGCCCCCTGCGTTCGGCCTCTTCCAGGACGTCCGGCCAAAATTTCATGCTGTAGGTATGGTAAATCTCCGAGTACTCGGGGATTTTGACCATAACGTTGTATTGGCTGTGGAAAATGACATAAGACGCGCCCAGCGCCTGCGCGATGTCGAACGATTCAAAGTACCGTCGACGCGCCAGCGCGCGCACTTCGGAATCGGGGCTGCAATGGATGACGTCCATAAAGGGGCCGTGGCAGCCAATACGCGGCACGCGCCCTTGGATACGCCGCGTCATGGCGTCGAGTGCGGGGCCGTGCGGGTCTTCCAGCAAGGGCGGCATGGAAAAGCTCTGAATCTCCACCCCTACGCCATAGCGGACCGCGCAGGCGACTTCTTCGTCGGGATGGGCGTTGACCACCACCAGCAGTGCGTCGCGCGGCAACAAGGCGGGCGTCTCAAGGGGCGGTTGGCTGCTGTTCGCCATTCTGCGTTTGCTCCCGTTGCTGTCGTCGCTGCACGGCAATCTCTTTTCGGAAACGCGCCACCGCGCGCTGATGTTCCGCCAAGCTCGCGCTGAACGTATGCGTGTGGCCGTCCGCGTTCGACACAAAATACAAATAATCCACCTTTGCCGGAGCAAGCGCCGCAGCCAACGAGGCCTTGCCCGGACTCGCGATCGGTCCCGGCGGCAGGCCGGGATGCTTATAGGTATTATACGGGGAATCCGCTTCCTTGTCGCGGTCGAGTAAGCGCTGGCCGTACTTGCCTGTCGCATATTGCAGTGTCGCGTCGATATCCAGGGTCATCTTCTTGGCGATGCGGTTATACAGCACCGCGGCAATGACTGGCCGTTCCTCGTCCGTTTTCGCCTCTTCTTCCACCAACGACGCCACGGTGACCACTTCGAGCATGCCGCGTTCGGGCTTCTGTGGGTAGACCTCCAGGAGCGCCGCGTAGGTCTTCAGAAACTGGTCAAGCATCCGCTCGACCACCTCGCGCTCCGCCGGCGGTTTGTCGAAAAAATAGGTGTCGGGCATCAAGAAACCTTCCAGCGATTTCACCGAAAGGCCCGTCTTCGCGATCAGGGCCGGGTCCGAGGCGGCATCCAGAAACGCCTGCGGATTCCTGAACAGGCGCGACGCCTGCGCCACGCTCAGGCCCTCCGGTACGGTCACCCGATTTTCCGGGGGTACTTCGGCGGGGATTCCCACACCAGGACCTTTCTCGAGAAGCTCCAGAATTTCCCGCGCGGTCAACCCGGAAGGAATCATGTACGCCCCGGCTTGGATCGGTTTGTGGGCGGGGGCGAGCCGCGCGGCGGCCCTGAAGAAAAGGGGATGTTCAATTAGGCGTTGTTGAGTGAGAAGTTCGGCGATCTGCGCACCACTGGCGCCCTCGGGAATCACGAGGCGTACCGGCGTCCCCGGGCTGCCCGTGCCCATCACGTGGTCGTAGAGCAACGCGCCACCAAGACCTGCCGCCGCCAGGCCGAGCACGACAATTGCCGTAAGTGCGAAAAGACAACCAAGCCAGCGCCGCCGGGGTTTCTGTTCGGAGGAGGCTGCCGCGGGGTCCATCGCTGCTTTTCCTACTGCGTGCGCTGGCGCGCGGCCCGATCGAGGTACGTCTGGAGGATCTGCTGCGCCGCGACCTTGTCGACGACGCCTTTGCGATCTTTGCGGCGCATGTTGGATGCGATCAGAGAGCGTTCGGCGATCGCAGTGGTAAAGCGCTCATCCTGCAGCGCAATATCAATGCCCAGCGCAGGACGGAGCAATTCCACGAAAGCTTCCACCTTGAGCGCCTGCGGACCGCGCTCGCCGTTTTGGTTCAGCGGTAGACCCACCACCGCGCGCACGACGCCTTGGTCTTTCACAAATTGCGCCAGTGCCGTGAGGTCTTTCTCGTCGTTCGTACGCGTGAGCACGCTGTGCGGTTGGGCGATGATTCCCAGGGGATCGCTCAGCGCGATACCGATGCGGACATCGCCCACATCGAGCGCCATCGTGCGTCCTTCGAGCCCCACGGGTTCCTCCATCGACCGTTGCGGATACCCCGGCCCCCGCGCAGTGCGCGAGAACCGGGGCATACCTAAGTTCTACCGTCGGCGCAACAGCGAGCGGCCCGGACGGCGGCGGCGCGGGGAGTTCGAAATGTCGTTTTCTTCCTTATAAAGCGACATCACCGGCACTGCGCCTTCCCACTCGTGCCGCGGGAGGTTACGTCCCAAAGCGCGTTCAATCGTCCCCAGCGCCATGCACTCTTCCGGGCTCACAAACGTGAGGGCATCGCCCTCCGCGCTGGCGCGCGCCGTGCGGCCGATGCGGTGGATGTAGTCTTCCGACGTCGCCGGGACATCGTAGTTGACCACATGCGTCACGCCCTTGACGTCTAAGCCGCGCGCGGCAATATCCGTCGCCAACAGGATGCGATAGCGGCCCTGACGGAAACCGTCGATGGCCTGCTGTCGCTGTCCCTGCGAGCGGCCGCCGTGAATGGCCTGGACCTTGAGGCCGCGAGCGTGCAGTGCACGCGCAACGCGGTCCGTGCGGTGCTTCGTCCGCAGAAAGACCAGGGCCGAACGCACGCTCGGGTCATCAAGCAACTGGGTCAGCAGATCGAGTTTCTGGGTCTGCACGACGGTGTAGACGCCCTGTCGCACCGATTCTGTCGGCTTGGCCACGGGGCCCGACTCGACGCGCACCGGATCCTGCTGCATGCTCGAAGCGAGCTGCTCGATCTCGCGCGGAAACGTCGCGGAAAACATCATCGTCTGCCGTTCACGCGGCATCGAGCGCAGAATGCGGCGGATGTCCGGCATGAAACCCATGTCGAGCATGCGATCCGCCTCATCCAGCACGAGGATCGAAAGCTGATCGAAGCGCACGTTACCGCGCTCCATGTGGTCAAGCAAACGCCCCGGCGTGGCCACGACGATGGAGCAGCCCCGGCGCAAGGTCTGCGTCTGCCGGTCCATGCCTACGCCGCCGTAGATACAGGCCGTGCGAAGTCCGGCGGCTTTCGCCAGCGGATCCACCACGGAGTGCACCTGGTGCGCCAACTCACGCGTCGGCGTCAACACCAACATCGCGTTACGCGGCGCGCGGTTCGGCAGATCGGCCAGACGCGTCAGCGCGGGCAGCGCAAACGCCAAGGTCTTGCCCGTACCGGTCTGGGCGATGGCCACCAAGTCGCGCCCTTCGAGGGCGGGGGGAACGGCGGCGGCCTGGATCGGTGTCGGTTCGGTGATCTCCTGCGCTTTCAGCAACTGGAGAAAGCGTGGGGTGATCTGGAGTTCGTCAAAAGTCATTCGATATTCCTTTTGCCGCAGCGGACAGACCGGTAGCGGCGTTGTCTGCTTGCTCAAGGATACGAGAGAAGGAGGTCTTAGGGAGAAATCCCCGCCTCGCGGGTGAGCACGGCGGCAGGCGTCTTGACGCCCGCTCGCACAGAGCAGAAGGTTAAGTGACAGAACTGTACGCGAAACCCCAAGGGAATGTCAAGTAATTTTATCTGACGGCAAATATTCGCTGGTGTTGACGACCGCGGACATAAAGACGTAAGTCTTCTAGCTCTCCGTTACCGCGAGAAGATCGCGCAGTAAGTCGCGGCATTGGCGGACGTTGTCGGTTTCCTCAATCTGCTCGTAGGCGCTAATGAGGTTGTGCAGCACCCGCGCGATGATGGCCGGCGGTTCGGCAACCTCCGTGAGCAGATGTAAATGGTGAGGCGCCAGGGTCGAGCGCAATTGCGCGGTTTCGCGAGCCGACAACACACGGCCTCCGTTGAAGCAGTCAAACAGGGCGTCTGTGCCCGCGACTTGGGCGCGCGCCAGGAAATGACCGGGCACGTTGCATCCGGTAACGGTGAGGCCCACGCGGCGGCCGACGAGGATGAACACACAGGCCAGACTGATCGGCAATCCCTTGCGCGATTGGAGCACATGAAGCAGGTTGCTGTTCATGGGGTGGTTGTAATCGTCGATGTTCCCCTGGAATTTCTTCCCAATGAACAGAAAACGGCTGAGCGATACGGGGTCGATGCTGCGCCCGGAGGTGAAAAACTCCTCGGCGAGTTCGTCCAGCAATTCCGCCAACGCCACCGGCGGCTTCCAAGCGTACTGAAATTCCGCCAGAAGCTGGAACGCCGCCTCGAGCTGTTCGCCAGGGGTTTCAAGGAATGGCCACCGCAACCAGGCCTGACGCCGGGTCTCGGCGTCCCGCTGATTGGTGAGCAGCCCACGCAGTAGCGCCCGTTGCCGCGTTGTCATGCCGTCCTCGACGTCCGCCAATACGTCTTCGAGGTCCGGGCCAAGTGACAGCAGGTCGCGCACGACCAACTCGCGCACGGAGGGCGAATCGTCCTCGAGTAATTTGAGAAGATAGGGTAACTGGTTTCGGTCTAGCATGCTGTCCTGTCCTGCGGCGGCCCGCTCGTATTCCCTCTTATTGTCCACAGAATTGCAGCAGCCGTCAAACCCGTTGAAGCGCCCGCGCTACGAGGGGGCGTCATCCGGCCAAGTTTACAGGGCAGAACGACTCGGCGCGCTGATGAATTCGAGTGCGGTGTCTACGACCCAATCCGGCGAAATCCCCGTCATGCATCGGTGATCGGTCGTGCAGATTGGCTTTTGGCAGGGCCCGCAATCGACGGCGATGCGCAGCACGGCCCCTTTTTCATAAGGGCCGTCCGAGTACCGCGGCGAGGTGGATCCCATCACCGTCACCGTCGGCACGCCGAACGCCACGGCGATATGGCGCGTGCCGGAGTCGTTGCAGACAAGCAGATCAAGCTGCGACACGATGGCCTTGAGCAAAGCGATGCCGCTCTTGGGGGCGCGGTCTGGGACGATGAGCGGGCTCTTGGCCGCACGCAGCACGGCGTCGCGGGTTTCTTCCTCGCCCGGCCCCGTGAGCAGCACGCAACGCGCCTGCGCTCGCGCGGCGAGTTGATCCGCAACCGAGGCGAACCCCTCAGGCATCCAGCGCTTGCTCGGACCAAAGGCGGCGCCGGGCGCGATGCCGACGAACGGACCGCCTCCATTCCACTTCGCCCGTACCCACGCCACCGCCTCCGCGTCGGCATGCAATTCCAGGCCCGCCCCGTCGTCTTCTCCGCCAAGAGCGCGCACAAGATTGAGGTATTCGTGCCCCATATAGATCGGCGTGACGCGGCCGTGCTCGAGATGTGGAAACACGCAATCGGTCAACAACGCGGACCGTTGCCCCCGCGCATAGCCCGCCACGCGCCGCGCCCCCAGCGCGCGGGCCATTAGCGCGGCGCGCAACGAATGCGGAAACAACACCGCAAGGTCGGGACGTTGAAGCCCCAGGCGCTTTCTCAACCCCCGAAAACCGACCGCGCCCAAACGCGCGGGCAGCACGGCGCAGCGGTCAAGAAAGGACAATCCCTCAAGCAGTTCGCAGACCGAACGCCGCCCGATAACATCCAGTTCGGCCTCAGGAAAACGATGACGCAGCGCGCGCAGCGCAGGGGTGCACATCGCCGCATCGCCCAGCCAATTGGGCGCGAAGGCGGCGATACGGCGCACGTTTTTTAGAAAAGGGATAGGCACGCATCAGTCCTTCTCTTGCCGGTCGCGAACGCGACGGCCGAGGTTTTCGGCAAACTCCGCGTCACCCAACGTGTCTCGATAGAGACGGCGCTGTTCTCGCAGATGGCCTCGAATAATCTCAAAAGCGTCAAGGAGTGCACGCACGATGACCGCAAAAAAGAAAACGAAGTACAGCACCAGAAAGAATGCGAATCGCCGTGGATCGCTCCGGGCATCGAGCAACGGCGCGCCCAACAGCAAGACGGCAATGATGGCGAAGAGGAGGTAAAAACTCACCGGACGCGAGCGGCGAATCTCCGCGGAGACCGTGCGGACATGGTCCCACAGTGTCTTGCAGGGCGCGGGATCGCCGGACGGCTCAGTGTGCATGGCTCCTCGAATTCCTGGTGTACTGCTCACCAACAGTATAACACCCGGCTTGCCATCAATGAAGAAGGCCTGCCTTCCGAAGAAGGCAGGCCTTCTGAACGCGTCAGCAAGCAGCGAGATCAGCCACCGCCGCCGGCGATCGTCAACGCGAAGGCCAGATTTTCACCGAACGAGCCCGCCGGGCCATTCATGACCGGGTACTTGGCCTTGTAACGGATGAACTCCACGTGACCGTCCATGTACAGCACATTCGCGCCGCCCGGAACGTGGTTGAAACGCGCAACCGGCGTATCCAACGAATTGGCGTTTGTGGCAAGGCCCCACGAATCCAGCATAAGCGGGATCACGCTCTGGGCCTTCGTCGAAGCGGCCGGGTTGTTGATGTCGGTGATGAAATAACGCTCGACGCCTTCACGGATCGAGTAGTACACGCTCGGAAGCAGGTCGCCATCGTCATCCGTCTGGATCGCGCCGGTCTCCTGGTGACCCAGAATGTAACCGTTCGTCGCACCCGCCTGGCCAGCCAGATCGCCTTTGAAGCGATTCGGGTAGTAAGTCACGCCAAAGGTGCAACCCCAGGTGGCCATGCCAGCGGATTCTTCCGGATATACGGTGAATTCGCCAGCCGGCAGTTGATTGGTTCCGCGGCGGACCTCCCAATTGTACAGTGTCGTGACGATATCCGCCAGCTTCGAAGCGTCATCGGCCGCCCACGGCACATACAGGTACGAAATCGGCAGCGCCAACACGGAGTTGTAGCACGCCACGCTGGTCGCGTTGGCCGGATTGTACTTCGACGCAACCGCCTTCACGAGGTCGGTGTAGCTGTCATTGTTTTCCCAGATCTGACTGGCGGCCGTGTCCGCACGGCTGTCCGACGGGCAGATGGCGATGTTCGGGTCCGTCCAGTACTCGGGGTACATGGTCGAGCCTTCGTAAACGAGAGGGGCGCTGTCAAGTTGCGGATAGCTCGTACGCGGCGGGAACTTGTCCTTGTTCTCGCCCGAGTACATCTTGAAAATCACGCCAAACTGCTTCAGGTTGTTCGCGCAGGACGAACGACGCGCGGCTTCACGAGCACGCGCAAGCGCCGGCAAAAGAATCGCCGCAAGAATACCGATGATGGCGATCACCACCAGCAGTTCGATCAGGGTAAACCCCTTCTTCTTTCCAAACATCTCTTGTTTCCTCCTCAGGAAAAACCGTCTACATATAGCTCAAAAGAATAACGACACAGTAGAAGTCTTTGGGTCATTTTCCCGAAAAGTCGTTGCACTTGCCCGCATCACCCCCTCTCAGTTCGCAACGCCTGAAGACCACTATCTAGCATGACGTCACGGCGCGCGATTCGTCCAACGGCGACGAGGAAGAACGGAGCCAACACTCTTCCGCGCGATACTGTCAGTGTATACCAAGGGGGGAATTGCGGCAAGGGATTTCTTGGAATTTTCCCAGAAAAACGGCCCGTTGTCTTGTCCGGAAAGCCCGTACGCGGTATCTCTCGGTCAATCGGCCTGGGCGCGACCCCAGTTCCACGCGCGCCAGTCTTGAGACGCGGGCGAAGTCAAAGTTCCCCAGCTTTTATCGAGTGCGGCCTGAGTCTTCGGGTCAAGCTGTGAGTGTACCTCTCGCAAGGCGGGTACGGCGTCGGCGCTCAGTGAGGTGACGTACTCCAGATCCATCCGCTGGGTCTGTTGCCATCGCGCGAAGTTGGTGCGGACAATGATCGCGTCCGGGTTGAGCACGTTGAGCCCGAAGACGACGAACATCGCCCCCATGATCGCGCCAAAAATAAAGCAGTCGCGTTGGCCGCGGAGCACGGTGAACGCAAACCACGCCAAGGTGACGGCGATCCACGCCATGAACGCCACGGCGTAGAACCGCGATTCCGTGAGGCCGTAAGCGTTCTTGTAGAGGAGCACGCGGTGCAGCGCGGAGAGCATGACCACATACACCAGTGCAACAAAAATCCCCGAAAGAACGCGGAATCGGCGGCGGGCAGGCGGCGGCGATTTTCGGTCCAGCCAATCGCCGCTCCACAACACGACCAGCGCCAGCGTCGCGACCGTGACCAACTCCGAGAATCCGCGCCGGGCGTAGGAGGAGTAGCTGGGCCCCTGGGGATCGCGGATGTAGGCGTCGCCGCTAAAAAGGTGCTGGCCTTGCACCGCAAGGAAGATTAGGAACAGCACGTTGAGCGCGATCAGGGGAATGGTCGTGGCCAGCGGAGACGTGGCCAGGGGATTGTCCGTCTGACTTTCAGGCACGGTGATTCTCATTTTCGAAAAGGCAACAGCGAAATATGTCGCGACGCACCAGGTGAACAGACCCGTGAAGAAGAGATGGGGGGTGGTGTTCTCAAAGTCGGTCAACCAGGACAGATCGAAGATGTTCTTGAACAAACGACCAAAAGCGCGATCGGCGGAAGCGAAGAGCGCGCCGAAGATGGCCACCAAGATCACCGCGATGATCGCGCCGATCACCGCACCGGATATGTCTTTCCGTGGTTTTTCAGGAGCCGCCTCGGTCGACGCGGGGGCATTGCGCCGGTTGGCGTACGCGAGGAGCAGGAACGGACCGGCCATTGCGGCAAGAGCGCCCTCGATCCCGGTGATGAAATAGTGCAACAACGAGGAACGTTGCACGTGGGCGACGCGTGGGTGGAGCGCGACCATCCCAAGCGCCGCGAACGCCATGAGCACGTTGAGCGTAACCAGCGTATTCGAATCACGCCACGCCAGGCATGCGCCGAACAGCGCCACGAACGAGAGCATGGCGTTTCGGCCCCCTTGGAACCGGGTTTGGAGACTGCGCTGCAGGAAGATCTGCGCGCCGCACAAAAGGAACGCCCACAATGCCGCGCCAAGACTGGACATGCTCGAGTACTCGAATCCGTCGGCCGTGATGTACTTCGCCCGCAGGAGCAGATCGCCGAGCACGCCGAGTCCTAAAGCGACGCCAAGCAGTTGTCGCGCCGCCACACGTTCGTCCATCATTCAAGAAGTCCCCTACTCGGTGCGGCCAATGTCCCCAGTGTTGTGCGTATTTTAGCAGGAGAAAATGAGCCGGTACAGGGGATATTCCAGCGCGCGAGGGCGGGGAAATCGGCCTTTGAGGAAAGATTTGACATCGGCGGCTTCATTTGCTACAGTTTCCCGTCGCGTCAGTTTTTGGATAACTGCGTGAGAAGGACGAAACCGTTCCGGAGGATTCCAGGCGTGAAGACGTATGTCCCCAAGCAGGGAGAATTGCAGAAAAAGTGGTACCTGATTGACGCCCAGGACCAGGTATTAGGCCGGGTTGCTGTGGAAGCGGCCCGCATTCTGCGTGGCAAGCATAAGCCGCAGTACACGCCGTATCTGGATTGCGGGGATTACGTCATTATCATCAATGCTTCGAAGGCAAAGGTGACAGGCCGTAAGCGCACGGACAAAATGTACTATCGCCACTCCGGGTATCCCGGCGGGCTTTCGGAAATGAGCTACGAGCAGTTGGTGGCTAAGCACCCGACGCGCGCGATGATGCTCGCCGTGACGGGCATGCTGCCGCACAACCGCCTGGGCCGGGCGCTGGCCCGCCACGTCCGAGTCTATTCGGACGGCGAGCACGAGCAGATTGCGCAGAATCCCATTGCGCACGAGATAAAGTAGTTTTCAGGAAACCGCAAGCGGTTCTAAAGAGAGGACGAGACAGTGGCTCAAGTAGCGAACGAGTTCGTAGCAGTCGGCCGGCGCAAGGCGGCGACGGCGCGTGTGCGCCTGGTTCCCGGCACGGGCAAAATCATTGTCAACGGCCGCCCGGTGGATGAGTACATGGCGCGCGAAGTGCTGGTGATGGTCGCCAAGCAGCCCTTCGACATCACCAACAGCAACGAGAAGTTCGACGTGCGCGCGTTGTGCGCGGGCGGCGGCGTGGCCGGTCAGGCCGGTGCGCTTCGCCTCGGCATTGCGCGGGCGCTCGTGTTGGTCGACGAAAACATGAAATCGCCGCTGCGCAGGGCTGGCTTGCTCACCCGCGACGCCCGCGAGGTCGAACGCAAGAAGTACGGTCGCCCCGGCGCGCGCCGCAGGTTCCAGTTCTCGAAGCGCTAGGCTTCATCAGACACAAGACTCGGGACGCACTCGGAAACGGGTGCGTCCTTTTTCTTTTCTAAGGCCTACGCATGCCGCGCTGTTGACCTGCATTACGCGCTACTTTATTCTGAGCGCATGCGAAAATGGTTGTACTTCTTCCTACTCTGCGCGGGCATACAGGCTTCCGCCGAAAACCTTCTGAAAAACCCTGGGTTTGAGGAAGTGCTGGGCAGCCGTCCTGCGGGCTGGGCCGTCTTCGTGCAGCCGCAGGCGGGGTCTTTGGCGCGGGTGGACGGCGCGGTGGCGGCCAGCGGGAAGTTCAGCGCGTTGTTGCGCAACGCCAAGGCGTACGCGGTGGAGCCCGCGAACAACTGGAGCCAGAATGTCCTGGGCGCGATGGCCGGGGCGACGCTGAAGTTGACGGCGCAAGTTCGGAGCAGCGGCGCGGCCGAGGCGGAGGTGTGGGTGCAATGTGGCCGCCTCAAGCCGTGGGCGGTCCTTGAGACCGCGACGAGCGCCACGCAGACGCCTGTCTACGGCGAGACGCCGTGGACGCCGGTGGAAGTGACCGTGAAAGCGCCCCCGGGAACGGATTACGTGGCGGTGCGCTGTGTGATCAAGGGCGAGGGCAGTGGGTGGTTTGATGACCTCGCGCTCGAACGTGTGGCCGAGGCCCCGAAACCGGCGCCACCGGCTGAACCCGCCGCGACCACAGCCCCCCCTGAGGCCACCGCGCCGGAAGCGGGGTCCGAAGCACCGCCGGTGCGCGAGCCTATCGTTGCGCCGCCGCAAGGAGTCGAGCGGCCCGCGCTGCCCAAACGTCCCGTGATGCGTCCGGATACGGGTAAATCAGATGCGCCGGCGGAATCTGAGGCGAGCGTCGCGCCGGAAGCGTTGGCTCCTTTGGCCGAAGGCTTGGAGGCGCTTGAGCCGAATGCGGATCTGGCGGAACTGATGGAAAAGAACGAGTCGTTGCGCTCGTCGAACGCCGCAATGTCGCGCCAACTTCGTGAACTTCGCCAAGAACTGGACCGCCTGCGCACGGAGGTCGACAAACTGCGCCAGCGCCCGCCGATTCATCTCGATGCCCCCGCGTTGAGTAGTCCGCCGTTGACTCCGCCGAGGAGTAGCGACGGTTCCGAGAAGGGTTTTGCGGAGAGATTGCGATGACCCCGCTGATGTCGATGGTGCTGATTTCGCTTATCGCGGGCACGGTGGCCGCCGGAATGATGTGGTTGCTGTGGAGTCTGCTCGAGAATCTGCTGTACTCTCCGCCGCGTCCGAAATCCGAACCGGCACGCGACGAAGAATAGTAACTCCAGCCTTCTGACCTCTAATTCAGCAGGAGACGCCATGCCGCGTTGTGCACTTGGGCGGCCACTCCGTGGTCGAGTTTGCCCGCTATGCGGTTAGGAGGGCACGGGAGAAAAAGACGAAGCAGAGCTTCGGGAGAGCTGCGCCCCGTGTGCAACATGGGAGCGAGGCAAGATGGGCTTATGTAATGCAAAAGGCCAACAGGCGTCATTCTGTAACCTGTTGGCCTTCAATGTCTTTTTTGGTGGAGCTGAGGGGGATCGAACCCCTGGCCTCTGCATTGCGAACGCAGCGCTCTCCCATCTGAGCTACAGCCCCACGTGGTCTCGCCACGGACATTCGGAAATGTCCGAAGCGGTGGAAATGCTACCACTTTCCAGAGGGTCGAGTCAAACAGCGAAAACTCGGCTTCCGTACGCGCGCCTCTAATCCGCGATACAACGCTCCTGACGCTTTTTCTGAAAGTTACCCGGCGATTTGGGTCGTCAGTCGGCCTTGTTTTGAAGAGGCATATGCGCCAAAATATCTTTGTACGCAATCACGCGGCACACCGCCGCGCTCAAGGAACTGAATATGCCTACCATTACTGTCAACGGAGTCCCCCGCCGAGTCCGCGAAAATACGTCGATCTCGGCGTTGCTGGCCGAATTATCCCTCCAGCCGGAGGCCACAGTGGTCGAACGCAACCGCGACATCCTCGATCGCGCCCGGTACGCCGAGGTGATCTTGGAGGAGGGCGACGCGCTTGAACTGGTGCGTTTCGTCGGCGGCGGATGACCATGACGCATCAGGAGCGCATGGCCCGTTTCCATGAGGCCGATTTGTATGTGGTGATCACCGAGGCGTTCTGCGGCGGACGCAGTGCGTTGGAGGTCCTCGACGCCGTGCTTGAAGCGGGCGTGCGCCTTGTGCAGTTGCGTGAGAAGGATTGCGACGACGCCGAGTTATACCGCCGCGCCGTGGCGTTTCGCGAGCGGACTGCCGCCGCAGGCGCGCTGCTGATCGTCGACGACCGCGTGGACGTGGCGTTGGCCGTGGATGCGGACGGCGTTCATCTGGGGCAGCATGACTTGCCGATGGCCGTCGCGCGGCGTATTGCGCCCGACCTGGTGCTTGGCGCGTCGAGTCACGACCTGCGCGAGGCGTTGGATGCACAGGACGCCGGCGCGAGCTACGTGAACATCGGCCCAATCTTCGACACGCAGACGAAGGCCGTGCCCACGGGCGCGGTCGGACCGAATCTCATCGGCGAAATTGCCCCGCACCTGCGCATCCCCTTCACGGTAATGGGCGGACTCAAGGCGCACAACCTGCACGAAGTCACCGCGCGCGGCGCGCGGCACGCGGCCGTTGTCACGGCAGTGACGCAAGCGCCGGATGTTTGCGCGGCGGCGCGTGCGTTGCGCGCAAAACTGGACCGCGCGTGAAAGAGAAACGGCTCAAGCGCAAAGGCGCGCCTACGACGCGGCAACGCAATTGGCGTCCGGAGGACGACGCGACCTTCAGCGGCGACCGCAAGCGCCACCGCAGCCTGCGCCCCGATGCCACAATCGCGGAAGCCATCGAGGGCCTGTTCACCGACGGTCTCGAAGCAAACGGCACGGTCATCTCGGCGTATGGCGCGTTGGCGTGGGTGGAATACGAAGGCGCGGAACGACTGTGCGAGGTGAACAAGGATTTCCTGCTTGGCCGTAGTTCCATACTCGCGCCGGGCGATGCGGTGTTTGTGGAAATCGCGGGCGACAAAGCCCTGGTGCGCTCCGTCGCCACGCGCCGCAGCAAGCTCGGACGTCTCGCCATCGGCCAGGAACGCGAGCAGGTCATCGCGGCGAACGTCGATCGCTTGGTGATTGTCGCCGCTGCCGCGCAACCGATGTTCAAGCCCGGTTTTGTGGACCGCTGTCTCGTAGCGGCGCACTTGGGCGGCGTCGAGCCGGTGTTGTGTGTGAACAAGATCGATCTCGTGGAAGCCGAGCCCGAAGCAGTGGCCTCCTACCGCGACGCGGGGATTCGCGTGATCGCGGCAAGCTGCGTCACTGGTCAGGGCATCGACGAGTTGCGCGAGACGCTTGCGGGCGGATTGACGGTGTTGGCCGGGCAAAGCGGCGTCGGCAAGTCGTCCATCATCAACGCACTCGATCCCGCACTCCAACTGCCCGCGCAGGAGGTCAGCGGCTACAACGAAAAGGGCCGCCACACCACCACGGCGGGCCGCATACACACGCTCGCCGGCGGCATCCGCGTGATCGACACTCCCGGGATTCGCCAACTCGGGCTCTGGGGCGTGACCGCCGAGGAACTGACGCGCTACTTCCCTGAACTGGACCGATACGCGATGGAGTGCCGCTTTCGCGACTGCACGCACACACAGGAACCGGGCTGCGCCGTCGCTGCGGCGGTCGAGAACGGCGATGTGCCGCGCGCGCGCTATGCGTCATACCTGCGGATTCGCGATGATCTGCGCGAACGCGCGGAAAAGAACCCGGGCGCCTAGCGCATCTTATTTGATGCGCTCTCGCAGTTCTAAGTGAGCGTGGACCGCGTGGGTTATTTCTGTACGGTGTTCGCGGGCGCAGCCGTTGTTGCGGGCGGTTCTTCTTTCGGCTCAGGGGGCACTTCGAGCGGCGCGGACCGCGGTCCGTACGTATACTCTTTGTCCACGTAGTTCTTGATGATCTTCTTTTCCTGCTTTTCCACGGCGGTTTTCAGGCGGGCATCGCGCGCGGCCTGTTTGGCGGCCTCCTTGGCTTGAAGCTCCGCCGCTTTTTTGTCCGCGTCGGCCTTGGCCTTGGCGGCGCTTTGTGCCGCCTTGTCGCGCGCCGCGATCTCGGCGTCGCGCTCGGAGCGCTGGGCATCGCCGACTTTGGCGGCGTCGTTGCGAAGGCGAAACTCCTCGGGCGTCAGTTCACGGCGCGTGCCGTCGGGCTCGATCACCACGACATTCTGCCCTGGACGTCCGCTAAACGTCACCGCCCCGTCCTCGGCCCACGCGCTGGATGTCCACACGATAAACGCCAACGCGATCGCGAGCATCGCTTTGCGGTACGACATGGCGTTTCCTCCTGCTGTTGGATTTTCAGACTCGCTCCGCGCTCACCGCGCAACGGAAGCCGATGGTGCTGTCCTGCGTCTCGGGGAACAACCCGCGCCGATGCGTGCAGCGCAGTTCATACGGCCCCGAGTGCCAACATCCGCCGCGCACCACACGGCGCGGCCCTTCGCCGGTGGCACAGGCGCCGCGTTGCACGGGGTCATAGCGCTCGAACACGTCCCGAGTCCATTCATACACATTGCCGGCCATATCGAGCAGTCCCTCGGGCGTCATGCCGTCGTCATGCATGGTGACGATTGAAGGGCCGTTCAGATAATCGCCGTAGTTGCAGCGCGTGAAATCGGGCTCGACGTTGCCCCAAGGGTAACGGCGATTCTCCTTGCCGCGCGCGGCGAACTCCCATTCCGCTTCGGTGGGCAGGCGCTTGCCCGTCCAGGCGGCGTAGGCATTGGCGTCGTGCCAACTGACGCCGGTAATCGGCTGATCCGCGCCCATCAGGTCAGGCTGCCCCCAGAACCGGGGCTTGGGGTGGCCCGTGGCTTCGAGAAACGCACCGTATTCGCGCACCGTCACGGGGGCGGTATCGAGGTAGAACGGCGCAACCTGCGCCTCGAACTCCGGGGCCTCATCGCCGACCAGCGAATTGCCCATCAGGAAGTGTCCGCCCTCGAAATGAATCATCCCCTCCGTTGAGGCGCGCGTGCCGTCGTCGCTTTCAATCGGCGATACGCTATTGCGGTACGAATCTTCGAAGGCCGCCACCAACTGCGCGCGAAACTCTTGCGCGGTTTGCCAGCGGTTTTCCCTCTCGGGTTTGAGCGCCTTATCGAGCACGGCCAGAAGCGACGGCGCGACGTCCTGACGCGCCTCGGTCACCTCGATCGGTTCGAGGGGCGTGCGCAACGTCAACATCTCTTTGAAGATCAGCGCAACCGCATACAGATCGGCGCGGGCGTCAATATCGAGGCGTTCGCGCTGCTCCGGCGCGGAGTAGGCCAGCGTGCCCACCACGCGCCCCGGCCCGATCGTCTTGTCCGGCGTCAACGACTCCGCGTCGATGGCCTTGGCCAGCCCGAAATCGAGCACCTTGATATGCTCACCGGGCAGAAACATGACATTTTCCGGCTTCATGTCGCGGTGAATGACGATGCGGTGGGCGTAGGCAAGCGCGTCGAGAATTTGCGCCGTCACACGAACCGCCAGGCGAACGTCGAGATGACGGCGCTCGACCCGCTGCTGCCGCAGGATTTCGCGCAGCGACCGGCCTCGCAGGAACTCCATGCTGATGTACGCGATGCCCTCCGGCGTACAGGTCGCGTCGTGCACAGCCACGATGTGGTCGTGGCGCAACCGCCGCGCCAGTTGCACTTCCTGGATGAAGAGCTGCATGCCGCGCTGACTGCGCAGCAGGGCGGGATTGACAAACTTGAGCGCCACCGGCTCTTGGATGAGCAGGTCCATCGCGCGGTATACGATGCCCATGCCGCCGCGCCCGAGCACTTCCTCAATTTCGTAGCGGTTCGAAATGCGCTGGGCGCGCCCGAAGATGATGCTCAATTCCTGCGCCGCGCCGACAACAGGCACAACGATCTCGCCGCCGCACCCCAGGCAACCGCCTCGGCGGCCTTGCACGGTGGGTGGCGCCTGAATGGTCAAACCACAGTGTGGGCAAGTCACGGGAATCATAAGGTAATTTGGATTTTAGCACGCTTCGCCGCCGGACGTAAAGAGAAGACCGCGCCCCCACGTGTTTGCGGTTGGCGCGGCATAGGCCTATGGGACGGAACAGCTAGCGGTCTACTTGCCCAATGTTCGCGTTGATGAAAATATCCACCAGCGCCGGGTCGAAGTGCTTGCCGCGCTCGTTAAGCAAATGTTGCACCGTCTGCTCGTGCGAACTCGACCCCCGGCGATAGTGACGGGGACTTGTCATGGCGCAGTAGACATCGAGAATCTTCATGACGCGGGCGAGGTAGGCGATGGACTCGCCCTCGAGGCCATCGGGATAGCCGGTGCCGTCCCAGCATTCGTGGTGCTGCCGAACGATGACGGCCGAATCGCCCAGTCCCGCGGTTTCAAGCAGCAACTCCGCGCCAAGATGGGCGTGCTGCTGGATCAACGTCCATTCGTCATAGGTAAGCACATCGCGCTTGAGCAAGACCTCGTTCGAAATGTGAAGTTTACCGATATCGCGCAGCAGGGCGGCGCGCTCAAGGAGCAGACGGTCTTCGGGCGAGAGGTTGAGCGCCATTGCCATGCGGCTCGCATGCTCCTGAACCCGGCGCGACGTGTTGCGCGAAAAGCCTTCGCGACTGTCGATCGCCTCTGCGAGCAGGTATAGAAGCTCCTCCGTGCGCGCGCCGAGCGATTGTGCGGCGGCGAGCAGGGCATCGTCGCATTGCGCACTCACCAACGCGACCGTGGCGACGGGCAATGCCCCCCCCGCCCCGGGTTTTGTAAAGGTCAGTCCCCGGGCTTCCGCCTGCCGCGCACAGGCTTCGCTGGCTTCCGGAGCATTCGGCAAGATCACAATCCGCTTCTGCATGACGTTCCTCCCTTTCGTCTGCATGGTACGGGATGGACGGGAGTTGTGCAACCACCCCAGCCCACCAGGGCAATCGTACTAAAACCTGCCCTCTCATCTATCTGAGCGCGCGGCTCGTAGCGCCCGGCCTCCGTGCCGGGCGTCTTCGTCTTCAGCCCCGGAGGGGCGATTGACTGTAGCCCAGCGATTTATCGCTGGTTTTTCGACGGGAAAAAAGAAGAAAGTGCCGTAGGCACGGTTGAGTGCTTTGCGAAAACCATCAACCGTCCCTACGGGACTTCGTTTTGGGGAGGCCAAGATCCCAGCACTGAAGTGCTGGGCTACTCTCAATCGTCCCTGCGGGACTTGAAGAACACGGGGATATCACCGGTATCTTCTCGCAAGGTGGTCATGCGGTGCTACTGCATTGCTCCTGCGGCCATAAAAGCGAAGACGCCCGGCGTGGGAGTCGGGCGCTACGGGCCGCGTCGGGGCGGCGCTCTGAGAAATACAAAGGCGAATTTTAGTGCGATTGCCCCGTCCACCCCAGGTCGTTTGACCCATTTTTCCTGTATCGGTACACTGAGCGTCTTGAAACCCCTTCCGCCCGGGAGGGGTCTATTCTGTCGATGGGCGACCGTCCGGGGCCGTCTGAGACCTTTCAGGAAGGGATAGGGATTTTATGGTATCGCGCGTCGGGGTATTGCTGTTGTTGGCGTTTTGCGTGCCGGTCTGGGCCCAGGAGGCGGCGACGCCCACACCGTCCGGAGATATTGCGGAAAATCCTATCGATCTGGGCGAAGTGCAGCTCCAGCGGCTGTACAAGGAGATTGAGTCGCTGCCGGCCCGCGAAACAGCCGAGATTACTTTAATCGACTGCGCAAAGGTCGCGCTGGACGCGAATCAGGACATCCTGATCGCGGAATACACCCCGCTTAAGGCGACCGCCGATGTCTTTAGCGCCTGGGGCGAGTTCGACCCGATTTTGAATGGCCAGGCCCAATACCTTCGTTCTTCGCAATCGACCTCCTCCGATATTCGCACGTACAGCGGCGGCATTTCGTCCATCGACGTCTACCGCACGACCACCATGGCCTCGGTGTCGGGCAAACTGCCATGGGGCACTTCGTATAGCCTGCGGCTCGACATGCAAAAAGACGAAAATACCTACAACCGCTTCCGCGAAGAGTTCAACGGCGATGCGAGCATCACGCTGTCGCAGCCGCTGCTGCGGGGCTGGGGTATGGACTACGGCATGACGCGCATCCGCGTGGCGAAGAAAGCGCTGAACACGGCGGAGGACACGCTGCGCGTGCAGGTGTTGACGAGCACGTCGAGCGTGTTGAAGGCATACTGGGATCTCGTCGGCGCGCGCGAGAACGTGCGTGTCCGGCGCGAAGCGCTGCAACACGCCGAACGCCTGCTGGAAACGAACCAGAAACGTCTCGACATCGGCACAGGCACCGCGTTGGACGTAGTGCAAGCGCAGGCGGGCATCGCTTCGCGTCAGAACGATCTCATCACGGCGCTAACCCAAGTCCGCAATGCGGAAGATCAGCTCAAAAACCTACTGAATACCGACAAACACGCGGACCTGTTGCCCAAGGAACTTGTGCCGCTGGATAGTCCACAGCCGATCGAGGCCACCGCGTCCGACGAGACCAGTCTCAAGGCAGCGTTTGAGAATCGCCCGGAAGTGCGGCAAGCCGTGAAGGCGATCGAGATCGCCACGCTCCAGCGCGACCGCGCGCGGCGTGACATGTTGCCGCAGCTCGATCTGCAAGGCACGGCGATGAGCGGCGGCCGCAACCATTACCTCGAAGAGGTTTTTGCGCGGATTCGTGAACGCGAGGACACCTCGTACTCTGTCGGGCTTCAGGGCAGTGTGTCGCTGGGCAACCATGCGGCGCGCGGCGCGCATCAGCGTTCGCAGTTTGACGTGCGGGAAGCGGAAGAGAAGCTGGCCAAGGTTAAGCAGCAATTGCTGTTGAACGTACGGGTCGCGGTACGCAATCTGAACACGAGCCGCACGCTGGTCGAAAGCACGCGACAAGCGCGGATTTTACAAGACACCAACCTCGCCGCCGAGGAAAAACGCCTGAAGCTCGGCGTTACCTCGAGTTTCGAACTGCTGCGGGTGCAGGAGGACCTGACGCTGGCGCAAATGCAGGAAGTTCAGGCGCTGGTGAATGCCGAAAAGGCGCTGGTGGATTTGCGGTTGGCGGAAGGGACGCTGCTGGAGCGCCTGGGCTTGACGTTCGAGGGGATCGATCCGGAGCCTCCCGTCGGGTACTTTTCCAGCATCACTCCGCACTTCAAGGACTAACGCAGGGCATCATGATCCGCGGCATTGGCATCGACGTGGTGGACGTGGCCGACTTTGCGCGGCGTATCGAGCAAGGCACCGTGCTTCGTGCGTTTAGCGAAGACGAACAGGCCTATGCGGCGTCGCGGCCCGCGCGGCGCGCGGAGATTCTCGCCGGCCGCTGGGCCGCGCGCGAGGCTTTCGCGAAGGCACTGGGCACGGGCCTGCGCGCGGAATGGCCGCTCGCCCAGATGACGATCGTTCGCGGCGAACGCGGTCAGCCCGAACTGCGACTTGGACCAGATCTTGCCCATCTGTTGCCCGCGGACACGCGCATCCATCTTTCCATCTCGCACACCCCGCTCAGCGCCGCCGCGGTCGTTATCCTGGAAAGTTAGGCTTCCGAGTTGCGCTGAAAAACCAGCACTGCCACGCCGTTCCACCACATCGCGCGATCGCCATTGAAACGTGCGGGCAACTCATAGAGCAGCTTCCAGAAATGCTTCGACTCGCCGATCGCCCGTAACGTACCCACGCGCGCATACGACGGCGAGTCGATCTCTTGCCGCCAGTCGTCAACGACCACCAACGCTTCATCCGCAAGAAATGGTTCGACTAACCGGATTGCGTCGTACTGACAATCCAACTCGTGCGAGCCGTCGTAGAAATAGAAGCCGATGGGTATCGGCAGGTGTTGCTTCGTGTAGACGTCCCGAAAGTCCATATCGTAGAACGTCACCTTATCGCGCAGGTGGTAGCGCTCGAGATTGGCCATTGTGGTTTGGAGCGAATTTCCCTCGAACAACGAAAAATTGTCACAGGCGAATACGCGGCGCTCGGGGTTACGCAGCATGGCCGAAAGAAGGCTCTTGCCCTGGTATGTGCCTACTTCAAAATAGGCCTCCTCCTCGGGCAGCAGCGAGTAAGCGAGGTTCAGCAGTTGCTGTTTCTTGAGCGAGAGCATGCCCTCGACATCTGGACAGAGGTCGAGCTGATAGGACACAATGGGGTCCCAATGCTCATATGCGGGCTGGTTGCGCTCCGCGCCCTTGAAATGTTTCCAAAACGCCTCACGAAACCGAGTTGTGTCCATAGGTGACCTCCCTCGACAATCCTACCAAAGTCGCCTCGCCAAGCACACTCCGCGCCTGCATTCCGTGCGGGGAAACGATATACTAGGACCAACTCTTGGCTACAAGGAATGGGTCCCATGAGCGAATATGTCCTCGAGATGACGGATGTCGTCAAGCGCTTTCCGGGCGTGCTGGCGGTGAACAAGGCGCAGTTGAAACTGCGGCCGGGCGAGGTGCATTGCCTGCTTGGCGAGAATGGCGCGGGGAAATCCACGCTGATGAAGATTCTCGCGGGCGCGCAGCCGATGGACGCGGGCGAAATTCGGATCGCGGGCGCGCCCGTGCATATCGCGTCTCCCCACCATGCGCAGCAGCTCGGCGTCAGCATGATCTACCAGGAGTTCAATCTTAGTCCCTACCTCAGCGTCGCGGAGAACATCTATCTCGGCCGTGAGCCTCGGATCGCCAAGACGCCGTTCGTGAACTGGACCAAGATGTACGCGGACGCGCGAGCGCTGCTTGAGCGAATCGGGATGAATCTCGACGTGCGCAAGCCTGTCAATGAATGCAGCGTCGCGCAACAGCAGATGATCGAGATCGCCAAGGCGTTGTCGTTTCAGGCGAAGATCATCGTCATGGACGAGCCTTCCGCCACGTTGACCGACCACGAGTTGGCCTCGCTATTTCGCCTTATTCGCGAGCTAAGACGCGAGGGAATCGGAATAATCTACATCTCCCACCGGCTTGAGGAGATTTTTGAGATTGGCGACCGTGTCACGGTAATGCGCGACGGTGAATACATCGACACCAAACCTGTGGGGGAACTCACGCGCGAACTGATCATCAGCATGATGGTGGGCCGCACGCTCAAGAACGAGTTCCCGAAAGAGGAATTCGCGCGCGGAGAAGAGCGTCTGCGCGTCGAGGGGCTTTCACGGCGCGGCGCGTTTCGCGACATTGATTTTTCAGTCCATCGCGGCGAGATCGTGGGCCTGACGGGATTGGTCGGCGCGGGGCGCACCGAGGTGGCCCGGGCGATCTTCGGGGCCGACCCCATCGACGGCGGCCAGATTCTGCTCGACGGCGCGCCGCTGCGCTTGACCAGTCCGCGCGGGGCGATTCAGCACGGCATTGGCCTGCTGACGGAAGACCGCAAAGGCCAGGGACTCGTGCTGGGGCTATCGGTGCGCGAGAACACGACGCTGGCGAATCTCAAGGCGTTGAGTGCGTTCTTCTTCGTGAATCGACGCCGCGAGCGCACGGTGGCGGCGCAGTACGTGCGCGATTTGCAGATCAAGACGCCTTCCATCGAGCAGACCGCGCAAAATCTCAGCGGCGGAAATCAGCAGAAGGTCGTGCTGGCCAAGTGGCTGTTCACGGACTCCAAAGTCCTTATCTTTGACGAGCCCACCCGCGGCATCGACGTCGGCGCAAAGGTCGAGATCTACAAGTTGATGAACGATCTCGTGCGGCGCGGCGTGGCGATTCTGATGATTTCGAGCGAGCTTCCCGAAGTCTTGGGCATGTGCGATCGCATTCTGGTGATGCACGAAGGCCGCTTGGCGGGCGAACTCGCGCGCAGCGAGGCGACGCAGGAGAAAATCATGCACCTTGCCACAGGAGCGGAGATGGCTCGAGCCGTATAGCCGCCCGCTACTCTTTGGTAAGCTCTTTCCGCGTCCGCGCGCCGATCACTTTGATCTCGTGGATATGGAAATCGGAAACGCTCTCCACCAGGATTTCACGTTCGAATTTCGTCGCGATATCGTCGACCAGATTTTTGTTCTCGTTGCGCAGGCGTCGGGCAACATCCGGATGCACCTGCACCACCACCCGCTTTTCCTTTGAAGTGCAGAACAGGTTTTCCAGTTGCCGCAGCACGGTGGCGGTCATCGTCGTCACCGACCGCACCATGCCCGTGCCTTCGCAGTTGGGACACGGCTGCGAGAGCGCCTTGATCAGGTTGTGCTTAACCCGCTTTCGGGTCATTTCAATCATGCCCAGCTCGCTCACTTCCGATACGGTGGTCTTGGCGCGATCGCCTTTGAGCGCGTCCTGCAGGCGTTTCAGAAGCTCGCGGCGGTTGCGCTCGGACTGCATGTCGATAAAGTCAATCACGATGATGCCGCCGAGATCGCGCAGGCGCACTTGGCGCGCGATCATGTCGGCGGCTTCGAGATTGGTCTTGAATACCGTCTCTTCAAGGTGACGCGATCCGGTGAAGCGGCCGGTATTCACGTCAATGGCCACCAGCGCCTCGGTCTGATCGATGCAAATGTAGCCGCCGCTCTTGAGATAAACCTTGCGATGCAGGGCCTTGTTGATTTCGCTCTCTACCTCATACTTTTCGAAGATAGGCTTCTTCACGTTGTGCAGCCGAACGCGCTTTTTGAGTTGCGGCGCAAAGTTGTCGAGGAAATTGAGGATGCGGGTGTATTCCGTTTCGTCGTCGATGGTCAGGCGCTCGATGTCGGACGTAAACGAATCGCGAACCATGCGTAGAATCGGCGTGAGGTCCTCGTGCAACAGGCTCGGACCCTTCATCGATTCCATCTTGGCCTTGGCTTTTTGCCAGACGCGCATGAGGTATTTCACGTCCGCCTGCAGCTCCGCCTTGGTGCGGCCTTCGGCGGCGGTCCGCGTGATCATACCCACGCCGGGCACGCGAATCTCCTGCATGATTTTCTTCAGACGGTCGCGCTCTTTGTCGTCGTCGATCTTGCGCGATACGCCGAGCTGCTTTACCGTTGGCATAAGCACGATGTAACGTCCGGGCAGCGTCGCGAAGTTTGTCAGCCGGACCCCTTTGGTGCCCAGAGTGTCTTTGCACACTTGCACCATGATGCTCTGCCCCTTGCGCACGATCGTGTCGATGCTGGCGGGGCGGCCCCGGCGCGAGCGCGGTTTGGCGGTGCCTTCCTCGAAATCGAAGTCGCCGGTTCCCTCGAGCCCTGCAATGTCGGACACGTAGAGGAAGCCGTTCTTCTCGAAACCGATATCGACAAAGGCGGCCTCGATCCCCGGCACAACCGAGTCGATACGGCCTTTGTAGATATTGCCGACCACGCTGCGCGCTTCGCTGCGCTCGATCGAGAGTTCCACCAGCCGTTTGTCTTCGATCAGCGCGATGCGCGTCTCGAGCGGAGTGACGTTGATAACAATTTCCTTCATAAACGCTCCTTGCTGTGAGAACGGGGTCGACCTGCAAGAGCAAGGCCGATCGCGATCCGTTCAGTGGGAAGGCTGGCGGCGTGTTCAAGATCCAGTCCGAACACGGCGGCGACGACTTCCGCGGGTTTAGGGGTGCCGTCGGGTTGAACGGCGATTACGAGCGACAGGCCCTCGGCGTCCGCCTCAAGGCGCAGCACGCTGCGCTTCAGGTCGAAATGCCGGAGGCCACTAGTTTTAGTGCGGGCCATCGGCCATCGAGCCGAGGCATGAAACGCGGACACCGCGGCCGGATCGAATGCGCCCGCGATGCGGTACGCAAACGCCTGCGCGGCGGCTTTGAGGTGAAGCACGCTCGAGCCGACGCGGCGCTGCCACAAGAGCCGCACGCCGTCCGGAAATTGCGGCGCCAGACACTTCGCAAACTCGGCTGACGTCAACGGCGCGCCAAGATCGAAATCGAGATATTCGCAGCGGCTCGTCTGTCCCTGGATCAATGGCGGCCCGGCGGTAATTCGCAGCCGGCGCGATGCGGTGCGCGCCATCGGCAAGCCGGAGTGCTCCGCGGCATCGTGGATGTGCCGCAGGAATTCCTGAAACGTCCACTCGCGCGCGGCGGATTCGCGTGAGAATTTCGCCCGCATCACAGACGCGGACGGCGCAGCGGTTGCAGATGAAGCGGCATGGTTATCCAATGCGGCCCCTCCGGGCGTGTACGCTCAGGATAAGCCCGATGCATACCATGGTCGTGATGTAGAACGATCCGCCGTAACTCAAGAAGGGCAGCGGCATGCCCGTGACCGGCATCAGTCCGATGGTGATCGCGATGTTGACAAAGGTGTGGAACGCGAACAAGGCGGTTGCGCCCGCGATGATAAGCGTCCCGGCCGGATCCGGGCAATCCCGCGCCAATCCAATGCCGCGCAACAGGAACAACACGTACAACCCGATCACCGAAACGCCGCCCACAAATCCCCACTCCTCCGCCAGCAACGAAAAGATAAAGTCGGTGTGGTGCTCCGGAAGAAACTTGAGGTGGGTCTGTGTGCCTTTCATGAAGCCTTTGCCCTTCATTCCTCCGCTACCGACGGTGATCTTGCTCTGGATGGGCTGCCAGGCAGCGGCCACCAGTTTTTCCTCTTCGGCGCTTGTACGGGTCTTCCCCTGAGTGGGTTTCCAGGCTTCGCTGTTTGGGTCGGCCATCTCAGGATGCAGAAAGACCTCAACGCGCAGTTTCTGGTAGTCCTCGAGGTGAGGATAGATGAAGGAGACGGCCGCCACGCCAATAAGCGCCAGGGCAACCAAATGCCACCACCGGCATCCCGCTACAAACAACATCGCCGCGGTGAGCGGAAGCAACGTGATGGCCGTGCTGAGGCTGGGCTGCTTGAGGATCAGTACGCAGAGGACCCCGCTAAGCGCGAAGGTGACGAGAAAGAAAGGTAGCCGTTTTACATATTTCTGGAATGTGCTTAAGAACCACGCCAGTGCGAGAAGCAACGCCACTTTGCTGGGCTCCGACGGCTGAAAACGAAAGGATTCCGTGCCGATCCAGCGCCCGGCGCCTTTGGCCTCGTGCCCGAAATAGATCGTGGCCGCGAGACTTGCGGCCGCCGCTATGTAGAGCACCGGTCCAAGCGACAGCAGTACGCGGTAGTCAATGCAGATCAGGACCGCGGCAATGGCCAAGCCGAACGCGAAGTATCCCATTTGACGGATGTAATACGGTGTCTTGCCCTCGGGCAACGAGGAAGACGCGCTGTATAACACGACAAACCCGGCGATGGCCAGCAGGATCGTGAGCAGCAGCAACCACGGGTCCACGCGCAGCAGATTGCGAATGTAGAACACGCCGGCGCGCGCATCGCGCAGATCCAGGTCGCGGGCGCGTCTAGTCATGGTCTTCCTCCGGAGCCGCTGCGGCCACTTCCACCGGCGCGGGAGGAGGCGGTGCGTCAATCTCGTCAAGATGGTTATAGAAGTACTCGATGAGCCGCCGCGCGATGGGCGTTGCCGCGGAGCCGCCGTGCAGGCCGTGCTCAATCGCCACACTCACCGCGAGATGCGGCGTGCGATCCACCACGCCCGCGATGAAGAACGCGTGCGGCCGCAGCGCATACGGGATCAAGTGTTCTTTTTCCTTCGTGTCCCACTGCGCATACGCCGACGAACTCGCCACCTGCGCTGTGCCCGTCTTTCCGATAACAATCATCCCGGGAATGCGCGCTTCCGTGCCGGTGCCGCGCGGAGGGATGTTGTCCTCCACGCACAGGCGCATGCCCTCCTGCACAATTTTCAACGTCTCGGGGTGTATGAGCGGCTTGGAAACTTCCGGCCCCAGTTCGAGGTTGATAAACGGACGCACGTGGCTGCCCCCGTTCACCACCGCAGCCATCATGATTGCGCTCTGCAGCGGCGTGACCGTCACGTGCCCTTGTCCGATCGAAAGATTCACCGTATCGCCGGGGTACCATCGCCATTCCGACGGAATCTTCGGATAGGCCTTGCGGTTGCGTGCCTCTTTGTTTTTGGGTGAATCGATGATCCCCGCCGCTTCATCGGGCAAATCGATCCCGCTCGGCACGCCGAGCCCCAAGGCGTTCGCCCATTTGTTAATGCGCTCCGGCCCGAGCTTAAGTCCAACGTTGTAGAAATACACATCGCACGAATACGCCAACGCGCCCACGACGTCCGCACTACCGTGTCCACCGGTTTTCCAGGTCCAGCATCTCCACGCACGGCTCGCGCCAGGCGGTCGGAAATAGCCATTGCACCCGAACGTCGTGTGGCGATCGATCACGCCCTCTTCGAGTCCCGCGATCGCGAGCATCACCTTGAAGGTCGAACCCGGCGGGTACGCGCTCTGAAACGCGCGGCTGCGCATCGGCGTCATCTTCTTGTCTGTCAGGAGTTCGCCGCGCATATGCGCCAGCGCGGGCGACACAAATACCGAGGGGTCATAGCCCGGCGAACTTGCCAGCGCGAGGACTTCGCCCGTGTCGGCGTTCAACACCGCCGCCGCGCCGACTTTATCCGCCAGCGCCGCCTCGGCCTCGGCCTGAAGCCCCATATCGAGGCTTGTGAAGATGGGTTTGCCCGGCGCGGGATCGCGGCGGTAACGCGTCTCCTCTTTCAGCTTATGGCCTAACGTATCGGCCACAACGTACGGCGTGCCGGTGGCGTCCGTGCGCATCTGCGGCTTGCCGCGCGCATACACGCTGACGCACATTTGCCCGTCCGTTCCGCGCAGGCGATCTTCATAGGTTTTCTCGAGACCAGAACGCCCGATGTAGTCCCCTAAGCGGTAGTTCGTGACGGTCTTGAACTCCTTGTCATTTATTTCGCTAATATAGCCAAGCAGTTGGCCGCCGGTTTTCCCGTAGGTGTAGCGTCGCTGCGGTCGCGCGATGCAGTACACTCCCGGCAGCGCGTACGACGACTCCTCCACGCGCAGCAGCTCGCTCTTCGAAATGTCTTGCTTCACCACGATCTGCTCGTAGGGCGCGCCTTTGCGCGCCTTCACCGCACGCCGCACCCCTTCGGGATAGATCGAGATCACTTGCGCCAACCGCGCAAGCGTGACCTCCACGTCGCCGCATTCCTTCGGCACAAGCACCACGTCCGTCGCCGCGCGGTTATCCGCCAGCACCACTTTGTTGGTCCGTCCGTAGACGATGCCGCGAGGCGCTTTGAGTCGCTCGATCTTGAGGTGGTTGTCTTCGGCCTCACGGGCATATTCAAAACCATGCACCACCTGCAACTGCCAGAGTTGCGCGCACAGACCCACGGCAATCGCCACGACAATGACGGTCAGCAGCGTCATGCGCCGCTCAAAGCCGGGATATTGTTTGGTTTGATTATCTTGAGGCATATCAGTGCTGCGTCAACGGCCGAAAGCGCCGCGTAAAAGCAAGGTCCAATAACCAGAAAAACAGCGGCGTGATAAGCGCCGAATAGAACGCGCTGGGCACCACGCTGCTGAAGATCAAATGCGTTGCGCCGATATACGGCTGTTGAACAAACTGAACGGTCGTAAACACCATGCCGGACAGGACGGCAGACACAAAGACCAGCGCGACCTTCACTGCGGGGTGATCGATCATGAGCCGACGCGCCACACGTCCCGCAAGATACCCGGTGATGACCAAGCCGAGCATATGGTGGCCGAGAACGTTGTGTCCGAAGACATCCTGAAAAACTCCACCCAGCACGCCGGTGAACATGGCGCGCTCCTCGCCGTCCGCCAACGCGAAAAAAATGACCAACAGCAACGTGAGGTCCGGCACGGCGGCTTCGAGACGAATACTGGGCACTACGGTGGTCTGTAACAAGGCGCCGGCCAGCACCAAGGCCGCCCAGACCAAATTCTTGCGCATATGCTCCTTCTCACTACGCCGGGCTACGGCGCGTACTTTTCCTGCACGGACGGAAGCTCGGGAAACGTGGAGTCCGCTGGCCGCGCAGCCTCTGTGGGCGGTATTCCGGTGAGGTCCGCCGCGGCGGGCTGCGCCTGTCGCACCAGGAAGACGTCATCGAGACTAAACGGGTCGACGGCGGGCGTCACGGTCGCCGTGCGCAACAGATAGCCTTCGTCCGAGACATCCGAGATCGTGCCGATCAAATACCCTGCGGGAAACATGCTCTCGGTGCTGGTTAACACGCGATCGCCGCGCGCGATATCGTCCTTCGCGTCGAGATACGTCATCGTGCACATCTGCTTGACGAAACTTGAGCCGCTGCCCGCCACGGATCCGCGCACGCGGCTGCGTTCGATCAATCCCGCGACGCGGAAATTCACGTTGTTGACGGTGAAGACGATGCTGTTCAGCCAGTTGACCTCGGTCACGAGGCCCACCACGCCGTCGGGACAGATCACGCACATCATCTCTTGCACGCCGTGCATGCGGCCTCGATCGATCATCAACGTGGCCTGACTTTCGGAGTGCGCGATCACGCGGGCGGGTTCGAGCAAGACAAGCGAGTGGCGACGCGTGTAGTTGAGCATCTGGCGCAACCGCGCATTCTCCGCGCGCAGTTCGCGGTAATCGCGCATCGCTTCCGATTGCTCCGCCACGCGCGTCTTCAGCGTCTCCATCTCGAGCAACCGCTCGCTGCGCGACGACACAAAGTCCGCCACGCGATTCTTTGTATCGACGGACGTGCGGAAGGTCCACCAGAAAGGATGCACAATGGTGGTGACGACGTTGCGCGCGGCGATGCGCACAAACCCGGCGCGAGTGCCCGAAGCAAGTGAGGCAAGCGAAAGCATCACCAACACGACGAGTAAAATCGTCGGACGGTTTTCGCTGATACGGCGCGAAAGAAACACGCGCGACTCCGTTTTCTGTCGGCAAGCCGGGGCCCGCGGTCAGGAGAGGACGGAAAGTTTATCCTTCGTCATCCCTAAAGCTGCGAAGGCCTTCGAGGTAACGGCCCGTGCCCAGCACGACCGCCGTCAGCGGATCTTCCGCGACGGTGACGTGCAGCCCGGTCTCCTTCGAGAGGAGCTGGTCGAGTCCGCGTAGGAGTCCGCCGCCGCCCGCCAAGACCACGCCGCGGTCGACAATGTCGGCGGCGAGTTCCGGCGGCGTCCGCTCGAGGGTGACGCGAACCGCGTCCACGATCGCGCTGACCGGCTCCTTGAGGGCCTCGCGGATTTCCTCGGAGGTGATCGTCAGAATCTTGGGAAGCCCCATGACCTGATCCCGGCCCTTGACTTGCAATTCCAATTCTTCTTTCAGGGGGAACGCCGAACCGATGGCAATCTTGATTTCCTCGGCCGTGCGGTCGCCCACCATCATGTTATACGTGCGCTTGAGGTGCTGAATGATCGCCTGATCCATTTCGTCGCCCGCGACCCGCACCGACTTGCAGAACACGATCCCGCCCAGCGAGATCATGGCCACTTCCGTCGTGCCGCCGCCGATGTCCACGATCATGCAGCCCTGCGCTTCATGCACCGGCAACCCGGCGCCGATCGCCGCCGCCATCGGCTCTTCGATCGTGTATACGCGCTTGGCGCCTGCCTGTGCCGCGCTTTCGGTTAGCGCGCGGCGTTCGACCGCCGTACTGCCCGACGGCACGCAGATCGCCACGCGCGGCGACACCAGGCGCCGGCGGTTGTGCACCTTCTCGATGAAATAGCGCAGCATGGCCTCGGTCACATCGAAATCCGCAATCACGCCGTCTTTCATCGGGCGAATCGCCACGATATTGCCGGGCGTGCGGCCGATCATGTTTTTCGCTTCGTTGCCGACGGCGCGCACCTTGCCGCTGTCTTTATTGATAGCGACCACCGAGGGCTCGCTGAGCACAATTCCCTGGCCTTTGACGTACACCAAGGTGTTCGCGGTGCCCAGATCGATCCCCATGTCGTGCGAGAAGAGGCCCGGCAAGTACTTTAGAAACTGAAACACGATCTATCCCTTTTCCCCACAGGCCCATGCACGGGCCCCGGCCGGATTTCGACGTTGCAGGCATGCGTTTGGCGGCCAGCACATCCGGACACCCAAACCCGGCAGATTATATCAGAAAGGATCGGGTGTCACAAAAGCGGTTTACTGTGCGGCCGCGTGAACCTCGGGCGCGGGCGGATTGAGCCCCGCAAGGAAGTCCGCCAGCGCGTCGATTTCCGTCTTTGTGCCCACCAGCGGGGGCATGAACGCCCGATACGGCGACGCTTCCGGCGTTTCATGAAGCATGCCCAGGATATTCTGAATGGAAGCCCGATCACGCCCCTGCAAGAGGCGGCGCATCGGGCGATATCCGTCCAGCGTGTGACAGGCCATGCACTGTCCGCGGAACATCAGTTCGCCGCCGCGGGCCTTCGCTTCCGGGGTGAGGGGCCCGCTCGTCCAGGCCATCTTTTCCTCGGGCTTCAGCCAGACGGTATGGGGCAGGTATCCCTCGGCGTTGAATTTCGGGACCTCGCTTACGCGCACGCCATTCGAGTACATGTGCTTCCCAATGACGTACGGTTTGCGCAGCATCTCGCGGGTATGTTCCGTCGCGCCGGTGGCCGTCAACGCCAAGAAAAGAATGGCGCACGCCGGCCCAAAACCGAACTCGCGCGGCGACCGCCACGCGAACAGGTACACCACAAACGCGATGGTGGCCGAGGTCATGGCGATGAGCAGCGCGCTGCGCGTCACCTGCGTGAACACGCCCTGGCCAATGGTCGAAATGCCCAGCGTCAACAGACCACGCTGCGACTCGGGCACTTGATACAGATACCACGCGAAAAAGAAAGGCAGCAGGACATACGCGGGGATCAGCCACTTCGCCGACCACCGGACAACTTCTTCCTTCAACTCGCCCTGCGTTTCGCTGTCAATACGGCTGGCCGTGACGAGCGCCCAGATACCGGCCAGATTGACGCAGATCAGCGTGCGCAAGAACAGACTCGGCCAGAACGTCGGATTGAAAAGCGCGCTCCAGAAGCGCGTTGCCTCTGCACCCGTGCCCGCCACGCCCAGCCATGCGTCGCTGGGCGTCAGCATAAACGTCAGGATTCCGTTGATGACGAACAGGCTCATCCACGCGCTGCCCGCGTACACCCAGCCAATCTGCAAATGCAGCCGGTCCGACACGCGGCCCCACGTGTAGTAATAGAGCGCCGCCGAGCTGATCTCGACGATGAAGAAGGTCCATTCGATCGCCCACGCAAACACGAAGTTGTGAATCAGTGTGCTCGTGGCTTCCGGGTTGGCCAGGCCGATGGAGAACCAGATTCCGACACCGCTGACCGTGCCAAACACGGCGGTCAGAATGAGAAAGAACTTCGAGTGCCGCTTGATGTGCTCCATCCAATCCTTGCGGCCTGTACGCAACGCCATGCTCTCGGCCATCGGGAGGTAGAACCCGCCGCCGATGGCGAAGTGAGAGATCATCACGTGAAAAATCGCGATGATTCCGATCACCCAGCCGCTCCCGATCAGGGGGACATCCCAAGACGGGTAATTCATACGACGCCTCCCGCGGCCGTGCCGCCCGTGACGTGGTTACACATTGTTTACGTCCCAATAGCCCCAGATCGTGAGCACGACAAGCGCGGCCAATGCCGCCAGGCCAAACCACGACGCCACGCGCGCGCGGCGTCCAGTGGGCGTCTGTGTGTCATAAAGCGGAATCAGCGCCCAGAGCAGTCCGCCCACCGCAAACGCGCCAATCCCCAAGGCCTCGCCCAGCGTGCCGGGGAACCAGCGGCCCAGAACCTTGAGCACCTGGAATTGACTCATGAAATACCACTCGGGATGAATGCCCATCGGCGCGGGGGCAAGCGGATCGGCCTGCGGGCCAAGTTGCCACGGGTACAACGACGCCAGCAGCGCCATCACGTTGAGCGAGATGAGCCACATGCCCAAGTCCTTCAAAAAGAAATTGGGGAAGAACGGGATGCTCCGCCGCGCAGCCTCCGGCTTGGCTTCCTCGGACGGCGGCAGGGCGTTCCCATGCCGTTGCACCAACCAGAGGTGGAAGCCGATCAGTCCCGCGAACAACGCCGGCAACACGACGACATGCAATGCGAAGAAGCGTTGGATCGTCGCCTCGCCCACATCTATGCCGCCGCGCACCATGTTGACCATGATATTTCCGACGACGGGAATGGCCGCCGGAATCTCAAGCCCCACCTTCGTCGCGAAGAACGCGAGGTCGTCCATCGGAAGCAGGTAACCGCTAAACCCAAAGACCATCGTCAGGCCAAGCAGCGCCAAGCCGCTCCACCATCCAAACTCGCGCGGATTGCGGTAGGCCTTCATGAAGAAGACCGAAAACATATGCACAAACACGGCAAACAGCATTAGGTTGGCCGACCACGCATGCGCGGAGCGAATGAGCCAGCCAAAATCGATGTCGTACGTGATCTGGCGCACGGAGTCGTAGGCATTCGCGCCGGGCTGGTAGTAGACCAGCAGCAGAATACCGCTGATCGCCTGCACGATGAAGAAAAACATCGCTATTCCGCCCCAGTAATACCAGAACGAATGCTTGTGCGCGGGCACCTGCTTCTTGCGCGCAAACGCGAGCAGTTCCTCTATCCCGAGCCGGGCATCCACCCAGCCGTAGAGTCCCGCGACCTGCGAACTAGGCGCGTGAGATGACGACTTGGCCATTGGCGACCTCCACGTGGTATGCCGTGAGCGGTTTGGGCGGCGGACCGGAAACGTTCTTGCCGGTCTGCATGTCGTAGACGCCGCCGTGACAGCCGCAATGAATGCGCTGATGGTCGGCCTCGAACTGCACCGTGCACCCGAGATGCGTGCACACCGCGCTGAACGCCACATACCGGTCTTCCGTCAGGCGAATCAGCATCGCCGGCCGCCCGCCAAACTTGAACATCTTAGCTTGTCCCGCGGCGGGGCCTTCCGCCTGCGGAATGCTCACCTCGGTCACCGCCGCGGCGGCTTCCGCCCGGCGTGACGAGGTCATCAAATAACGGTAAACGGGATAGCCCAGCCCGCCGATGTAGAGTAGCCCCGCTGCTCCCGCCAGCGCACCCGCCAACAGGCCCAGAAAGCCTCGGCGGCCAGGGGCGGGGTTCTTGTTTCCCTCACGCATAGGTCTCGCGCTCTCCCCGTGCCTTTGCCAACACCCACACCATCCACGCCAAGAACGCCACCGCAAGCACCAGCAGCACAAAGAAAAGGATTACGACGTTCCAGTTCGTCTGCACCGCGCTGGCCCACACGTCGAAGCCTTTGAGACCGAGGGTGACGTTGACGATCCCATCCCTGAATACCACCATGAGCCCCATACTTACTGCACTAACCGCCGCCATCGCCCAGGGAAGGAGCGGCGTGCGCTTTGCCGCGGTCGCCCATACGCCAAGCCCCAGCAGCGCCATTACCGCCTGCGCGCCGAGCCAGCCCAATGCAATCGGCTTGTACACCGCGCTTCCCATCAAGGCTTCGCGCACTTCCTCGGGCTGCGTGCTGAGCACATAAAACCCAAGTATCACCTGCACGCCCGTGAAAAGCGCGCCCAACGCCCCGCCCCAACGCCGCAGAAACTGTGCGGTCTCGGGGGCCAAGGTCTTTTTCAGTCCCAGCAGCGCCATCGCCATACCGCTGAGCCCCACCGCGCCCACGACCATGAACAGCCAGCGCGCAAGAACCGTGGGGTCGCCCGAAGGCAGAAAGCCGCCCTGAGGGCTTGCCGCGTACATCTCGCGCCATACCTCGGGTCGCAGCATGAGGGTCATATTGGCGCTGTAAATCATGGCGATCTTGGCCAAAATCAGGTACGCGATGATGCCCAGCCAGCCCCACGCGCGGTTCGATTCCGCGCGTTTCGCCATCTGATACAGCAGGAAATAGCCCGCCATCAGCAGGAAGACGACACTAATCCACCACACGCCCATCACGACGCTACTTGTGTAGAGCGCGCGGCCGTACAGCACTTGCGAGAACAATAGCGGTGGAACGCCCAGATTGATCACGTACGCCACGACAACGGGCAAGCGATGCGACACCACGCCGGAGGCGTCCACGGCCGCCGGACTCTTGAGCGCGCGCGCAAACAGATTCCACAGCGTCGCGATGAAAAGCCCGCCAAGAAGGAACTCCACCGCATAGAAGTGCGTTGCCAAGGTCAGCAGATGGAGAAACTTGAAAATCCAGACCGGCGCGGGAAGAGGAATCGGATCGGCCGCCGGAAACGCATACTCTGGCATCGCATGTACTCCTCATCCAGGGAGGTTGCCACCCAGCCGACGGCGAATGCGTCGGCCCTCTGACGCGGCGAAAGTATAGCAGGGAAAACAACAAAAATCCAACATCGAGATAAGAGATTGCCTTTATCCCTTATTCCGCATGGGCGAAAATAATCCGGCGGTCTCCAAGAGACCGCCGGATTTCACTCTCAAACGATGCGTCCCAGATGGGACTGTGACCACTAGCTCGCCGCGCCAGGGGCCGGGGCAGGCGTCGGGGCCGGAGCCGGAGCGGGCACCGGAGCCGGGGCAGGCGCGGGGGCCGGTGCCGGGGCAGGTACCGGGGCCGGAGCAGGCGCGGGCGCGGGTGCAGGCGCAGGCGCCGGCGCCGGGGCTTTCTTGTCAACATCCGTGGCGGGCGGAGTGGTGGTTGACGGCTCAACAGGCTGCGAGCACGCCACCAACATCGCCGAAAAGGCAACCGCAATCAGGACGACCAATAACTTGTTCATGACTTCTCCTCCTACGATACGCTTCGCGTTTCTTCCCGTGCGGTCCAACCCGAAGACCGCAGCACCTTCCCCTTGTGCCGCCGACCAGACACCTCACTGCATCGGCACTGCACAGGCCAAGGCCCCTCCCCTCACGAGGCACAAAGGGCCCTTTGCGCCTCTATAATACTCCTGATCGCCCAAAAGTTTCAGAAGAAAGAAAAAAAGAAAAATGGCGCGCCTGGAGCGACTCGAACGCTCGACCTACGGCTTAGAAGGCCGTTGCTCTATCCACCTGAGCTACAGGCGCGCAAGAATAGGCGGAAACAGCCCCTAGTGTAGCGCCGCGCCGCGCGGGCCGCAAGAAAGAAACGCCGTCGCCGTGCGTTTGACAACCGCCTCGCGCGAAATGCATGATCCGTCTTTCCATTTTTGAGGGCCGGGCGCTACCCAGAGGAGATTCAGCCGTGTACAAGATCGCAGTGATTCCGGGCGATGGCATTGGACCAGAAGTGACGAACGAGGCGCTCAAAGTGTCGCGCGCCGTGGCGAAGGTGGAAGGGTTCGATTTCGAAACCCACGAATACGATTTCGGCGGCGAGCGGTACATGCGGACCGGCGAGACCGTGCCGGATTCCGCCCTGGACGAACTGCGCAAGTTCGACGCGATCTACCTGGGCGCGATCGGTCACCCCGAGGTCAAGACGGGCGTGCTCGAAAAGGGCATCCTGCTCAAGATTCGTTTTGCGCTGGATCAATACATCAACCTGCGCCCCGTTAAGCTGTATCCCGGCGTGTGGACGCCCTTGAAGGACAAAGGGCCCGAGCATATCGACTTCATCGTCGTGCGCGAGAACACCGAGAGTCTGTATGTCGGCATCGGCGGCTTCTTCAAGCAAGGCACGCCCGACGAAGTCGCGATGCAGGAAATGATCTGCACGCGCAAGGGCGTCGAGCGCGCGGTGCGCTACGCCTACGACCTCACCCGCAAGCGCAACAAGGATAAGAAGCTCACCCTGTGCGACAAGTCGAACGTACTCACCTACGCACATGATCTGTGGCAACGCGTGTTCAAGGAAGTCGGCAAGGAGTATCCGGATATCAAACAGGACCACGCGCACGTCGACGCGATCTGCATGTGGTTTGTGAAGAATCCGGAGTGGTTCGACGTCATCGTGACCGACAATATGTTCGGCGACATCATCACCGACCTCGGCGCGATGATCCAGGGCGGCCTGGGCGTGGCCGCGGGCGCGAACATCAACCCCGAAGGCGTCTCGATGTTCGAGCCGATCCACGGTTCCGCGCCGAAGTACACGGGCAAGAACGTGATCAACCCCATCGCCGCGATCGCGTCCGCTGGGCTGATGTGGGAACAGTTGGGCCAGACCAAGGCCGCCGATCGCATCGACAAGGCCATTAGCAAGGCCCTCGGCGAAGGCCACATCAAGACCCTCAGCGCCGGTGGTGACAAATCCACGACGGAAATCGGCGATATGCTCGCCGAGTTCGCCAGCGCCTAATCCCCCTCACAGACACAACCGGTGGAGATGCTCCAGAGCGCCTCCACCGGTTTCCTGTTTTCGAAGCTCAGTTCGAAGGCGTGAATTGGCTTTGACCTGGGTATCCTAATCTATTCTTAGCAAGGCATCGCTGCTTCGAAGATTTCCTAGCCGTACAGAAAGGCGTGTTTTGTCATGAAGTCTCGGAAACTGGCATGGAAAATACTGGAGGGAGATAGCAGAGGGAGTAGGGTGTTCGGATTAGCCATTCTACTCCTGATCGCTCTCAATGTGCTGGCGGTGATACTCGAATCCATCAGACCGATACGGGAAGCGTACGGGCAATTCTTTGCCACATTCGAGACGGTTTCCGTGAGCATCTTTACTGCGGAGTATCTCGTCAGACTTTGGTGCTGCACTGTTCATGAGAGGTATAGAAAACCTCTTTGGGGACGCCTTCGGTTTGCCTGCGCGCCACGGGTTCTTATCGATCTATTGGCCTTCCTTCCATTTTATCTGCCCTTCCTCGGAGTGGACTTGCGCTATATTCGTCTGCTCAGGGTCCTTCGTGTCTTCCGTATCCTCAAAATGGGGCGATACTACACGGCACTTGACTTGATTGTAGCGGTTCTCCGTTCTCGTAGAGAAGAATTGCTAATGTCACTGGCGTTGATGGGCGCTTTGTTGATCGTTTCCTCGAGTCTGATGTACAGCGTAGAGAACGCGGTGCAGCCGGATAAATTTCCTAATATTCCGGCGACAATGTGGTGGGCGGTTTCGACTCTGACCACGGTGGGATATGGAGACGTATATCCTGTGACCGGTACAGGGCGCGCATTGGCTGGAACTATTGCTGCGTTTGGCATTGGCATGTTCGCCTTGCCCGCCGGTATTCTTGGGTCTGGATTCGTTGAGGAGATTCAGAGGCGCAGGAAATCCGGATCACGCAAGTGTCCGCACTGCGGAAGAGAACTGGAATAGAGAGACATGCGGAATCGGGTAATCGCACTAGACAGGCGCGAGAGCGTAAGCCATGCGGAATAAGATTTCTGACCCAACTCGAAAGGAACCCGACATGAGAATCTCAGCGTTAGCCCTGATGCTTTCGGTATTCGTACTCGCTTCCTGCGCGGGGCCGCAGGCGGCGCGTGGCGTGCGTACGGACGTCGGTCCTGGCCTGAAACCATGGACGAGTCTCGCCGCTGCGGATGCGCCGGACCGGCTTCAATTCGCGGTGATGGGGGATCGGGCGGGAGGAAATCGCCCGGGCGTTTTTCTGGATGCAGTGAAGAAGGTGAACGCCTTGCAGCCGCAGTTTGTAATCTGCGTGGGCGATCTCATCGACGGCTACTCGCAAGAAAAAGCGGCTATCGACGACATGTACAAAGACCTCGCTTTCGATCTGTCTTTTCTGGATCGTCCGTTCTTTTTCGTCGGCGGCAACCACGACTTGGGCGACACGGCGCTTGTGGACGCGTATAAAGCGCGATTCGGCAAGACGTACTACCATTTCGTGTTCCAAGACTGCCTGTTTCTCGTGCTGGACAGCGAAGTTCCGACGGAATGGCAACTGAGCCAGGCGCAGGTGGACTGGGCCGCCCAAGTGCTCAAAGACAACGCGCGGGCCCGGTGGACGTTTGTTTTTCTGCACAAACCGCTTTGGGCCGCGAAGACGATTGATTCCAATACTCCCGAGACGCGGTGGGACCAAATCGAAGCGCTCCTGGGCGACCGGCCGCGCACCGTCTTCTCCGGGCACGAGCATCTCTACACCAAATACCAGCGCGGCGGCTATGACTACTACACCCTTGCCACGACCGGCGGCGGGCTCGAACAACCGGAATCGCCCACAGGCTCATTTGACCATATCATGTGGGTAACGATGGGCTCGGACGGTCCGCGCGTAACGCCGATCGCCCTGGAGGGCATGCTGCCCAACGATATCGTGACCGAGCAGCGCCGCGCCGAGGCGCGCCTGATCGGAACCGCCTATAGCGGGGGACAGTTCGGCATCGCCGCCGATCCGGTTTGGTTTACGCCCGACGCGACGAGCGCCCACGCCGTGGTTCACCTTGCGAACAACAGCAGCGCTCCCATGACGGTCAGGCTGAGCGGACTAATGGCCGAAGGCGTCGCGGGGGCTTTCGAAGAACGGCGGCTCGTGCTCGACCCGCGCTCGACCCGCGATATCGGCGTATCGCTCGTGTTTGCTCGGCCACTCGAAGACGGGCCGGTGGTCATTCCATTTCAAGCATGGATAGAATCCGCCTTCGGCAACCCCAACGGCCCCAATCTCCCCGTCAACGCCTTTCTTGCCTTGGACCGCTCCTCCTACGACATTCCTCCGCGCACGTCTCCCGTCGCGATCGATGCGTCGCTGAGCGAATGGGAGTCACTTCCGCACGTGTTCGAGAAGCCTTTCCAGATGCCCGGCGCACAGACGCAACCGACTGCTTCCAGTCGCTATGCCATTGCATACGACGCGCAGGGCCTTTATATGGCCTTTCAAATCGCCGACGATGAACTACAGACGCTGCCCGGACGCTACCCCTGGGAGCAGGACAGCTTCGAGATCCGCCTTGACGCGCGCCCCGAACCCGTGCGCGCCCGCAGCAACGGTCAGAAAGAATTTGACGACGTGCTCGTGCTCATCACGGTTCCTGGACAAAACGAGACCAACCTGTTCGGCCACGAGAAGCTGCCTGCGGGTGTGCGTGTGGCGTCGGCCCCCGCGCCCGGCGGCTACATCGTCGAAGTCGCCGTGCCTGCGGCGTATCTCGATCGGCAAAGCGGCAAGGCGTGGGATGGCGTCCGGCTCAATTTCACGATCAACGACCGCGACGCGACCCGAATCGACCACCATTGGTGGCGGCCCGATTGGCGCACCAAACAGACCTACTCAGGGTCGGGGATGTTTGTGAAGAAATAGCAAAAAGGGCGAAGGGGAACCTCTCGATGCAAAGAGGTTCCCCTTAGTTTTTCTATTTGAACGAGCAGACGTACTGCGCGATGCCCTCATCGACCGCGATGTCGAACGACGAGTTGCCCGGCACATCGAAAAACGAGCCCGCGCCGTAGCGTGTCCAGTCCGCCGCGCCCGCCACCTTGACCCGGCATTCGCCCGCGACAATCTCCATGCACTCCGGCGCGCCCGTGTTGAAGGTGAACGTGCCGGGATAGATAAGACCGAGGGTCTTTTTCGCGCCATCGGCGAATAACAGCGTGTGGCTCGCGACCTTGCCGTCGAAATAGACGTTGGCCTTGCACACCGCGGTTACGTTTTCGAATTGTTCAGGACTCTGGTACGTCATTCCGCTCTCCCGTAAACCACTGCGAACCACGCGCCTATCGCACGGCCGCCGCGTTTTTCTCCCGTAGATACTGATCGATGGCGCGCGCGGCGCGTTTGCCTGCGCCCATCGCCTCGATGACCGTCGCCGCGCCGATCACGATGTCGCCGCCCGCATACACGCCCGGAATCGACGTCGCGCAGGTCGCATCGTCGGCGACGATGTTGCCCCACTTGTTGAGCGCAAGTCCCTTCGTGTTCGAAGTGAGCAACGGATTCGCGTTGTTGCCCAGGGCGGGGATCACCATGTCGCACTCGATCACGAACTCGGAGCCCTCGACCGGCACCGGCCTGCGGCGTCCGGAGTCGTCCGGCTCGCCCAATTCCATGCGCAGGCATTCGAGGCCGATCACGCGATCTTTGTCATCGCCCAAAATGCGCTTGGGGTTCGTGAGAAGCTGCAGCACAACGCCTTCTTCCTTGGCGTGGTGGATTTCGGCCAAGCGCGCCGGCATTTCCGCTTCGGAGCGACGGTAGACGATGGTGACCGTCTCCGCGCCCAAGCGCAGCGATGTACGCGCGGCGTCCATGGCCACGTTGCCCGCGCCGATCACTGCGATCTTCTTGCCAACCAGCACCGGCGTGTCGAAGTCGTTCTTATACGCTTTCATCAAGTTGACGCGCGTGAGGAATTCGTTGGCGGAGAACACGCCGACCAGGTTTTCACCGGGGATGCGCATGAACGCCGGTGCGCCTGCGCCCACGGCGATAAACACGGCCTCGTAGCCCTGCGCCACGAGATCTTCAACCGTGAACACCTTGCCCACGACCATGTTGAGTTTGATCTCGACGCCGAGACTCTTCACGTACTCGACCTCGCGGTCGACGATGGTCTTGGGCAGGCGGAACTCGGGGATGCCGTAGCGCAGCACGCCGCCCGTGTCATGAAACGCCTCGAAGATCGTGACCGCGTACCCCTGCTTGGCCAGATCGCCCGCGCAGGTGAGTCCGCCCGGCCCGCAGCCGATCACCGCGACGCGGTGGCCGTTGGGCGGGGCGACTTCCGGTGCGGCGAGCCCGTGCTTCGCCTCCCAGTCGGCGACGAAGCGCTCGAGAGCGCCGATCGACACGGGCCGCTCGTACTTGCCCAAAATGCACTTGATTTCGCACTGCGTTTCTTGCGGGCACACACGACCGCAGATCGCCGGCAGACTGTTCTTCCCCTTCAAGATCGCCGCGGCCCGCGGCATGTCGCCCTCTTGGATCGCGCGGATGAACTGCGGTATTTCAACCTCAACCGGGCACCCCGCCACGCACTGGGGATCCGAGCATATGCGGCAGCGGAACGCCTCGAGTTCGGCCTCGAGCGCAGTGAGGCCCGGAGCGACTTCGTCAAATCGCGCCGTACCGCTGACAATGCGCGAAAGCGAACTGAGCACCATCGCGACCGCTTCTTCTTCAAATTCCTGTGTGCGGTGAACGTGTTCCGTCTTGCGCTGTTTGGCCAGCCATTCCTCAACCTGGCGGTCAAGGTTGCACACGTGACCGTTGTCGTTGGTCTTGCCCTCGACGGCTTCACGCTCAAGGTGTTTATAGGAACCCTGACGCGCCATCAACTCGTCGAAATCGATGTCCGCGCCGTCAAACTCCGGCCCATCCACACAGGCGTACTTCGTCTTGCCCGCAACCGTCACACGACAGCCGCCGCACATGCCCGTACCGTCCACCATGACCGGATTCAGGCTCACGATCACCGGGACGTTGTATTTCTTGCAGCAGTTCGCGACGGCCTTCATGTGTGGCACGGGACCAATGGCAATGACCTCGTCGAACTTCTCGCCCTCTTGAATCAGCTTCTCCAGGATTTGCGTGGCGAACCCGTGGTGGCCAAAGCTGCCGTCGTCGGTCGCGTAGTAGACTTTTTCGCTCTTGGCTTCCATGCGATCTTGCCAGAAGAACAGCGACTTCGAACGCGCGCCGATGATCGAGATCACGCGGTTGCCCGCGTCGAAACACGCCTTCGTCTGCGGATACATCGGGGCGACGCCCAGCCCGCCCGATACGCAGCAGATCGTCTTGCCCGTGGGGATTTCTCGGTCATGGCCCAGCGGCCCAACCACGTCGAGATAGCTCTCGCCTTCTTCAAAAGTGCCCAGCTTCTGCGTGCTCTTGCCGATCTCCTGCATCACCAACGTGACGGTGCCCGCCGCCGCGTCGCTATCCGCAATCGTCAACGGAATGCGCTCTCCATGCTCATCGCCGCGCACCAGCACGAAATTGCCCGGACGTGCTTTCGCGGCGATGAACGGCGCTTCCACGATGATCTCTTTGATCTTTTCCGCGAGCACCGCCTTCTTCACGATTCTAAACATGACACTCCCCTTTGTAATCCCGCCGCGAACACCACGCTGCTCCCGCGGACACACACATCCTGCGCTAGGAGAAGGCACGGGCCAGACATATGCAGGGCTCCCTCCACACATGTCCGAGCGAGTAATTTCAAGAAAATAGTATAGCGAAGCGCGGAAAATCTCTCAACAGTTCGAATTTCCAGGCTCAACGATCCCCAGTTTTGTGAGGGGTGCATGAATAGAGGGCGTACATGGTCTGACTCCGTCTAAAATGGGCTCAAGTTGAGGAAACAGGGTCCACCCGGAGGAAAAGACCATGTACAGCCCGAGTAAGATTTTGACGTG
>JBHELB010000052.1:0-40430 GCA_041859045.1 Candidatus Hydrogenedentales bacterium
TGGGGGAACCTTTCTGTGAACAGAAAGGTTCCCCCAGTTTTTCCCTAGAGTTCACGGCCCCGCCGGGGGGTGCCTGGCGGGGCCGTGGTGTGGGTCTATGAGGGGACGTTTGGGGGCATAGGCCCTAGTACATGTCGCCGCCGCCCATACCGCCGCCCGCGGGGGCTTTGTCGGTCTCGGGCAGTTCGGCCACGAGCACTTCGGTGGTCAGCAGCAGCCCGGCGACGCTGGAGGCGTTCTGCAGGGCGGTGCGGGTCACCTTGGTCGGGTCGATGATGCCGGCCTTGAGCATGTCTTCGTATTCACCGGTCTCGGCGTTGTAACCAACGTTGCCCTTCTTGGTCTTGACGTTCTGGACGACCATCGCGCCTTCGTCGCCCGCGTTGGCGGCGAGCTGACGCAGGGGCTCTTCGATCGCGCGCAGGACGATCTTCGCACCGATGGCTTCGTCGCCTTCGATGGTCAGCTTGTCGACGCTCTCGCTGGCGCGCAGCAGGGCCACGCCGCCGCCGGGGACGATGCCTTCTTCCACGGCCGCGCGGGTCGCGTGAAGGGCGTCTTCGACGCGGGCCTTCTTCTCTTTCATCTCGATCTCGGTGGCCGCGCCGACGTTGATGACCGCAACGCCGCCCGCCAACTTGGCCAGGCGCTCTTGCAGCTTCTCGCGGTCGTAGTCGGACGTGGTCTCTTCGATCTGACGGCGGATCAGGCTGATGCGACCCATGATCTTGTCGCTCGACCCGGCGCCTTCGACGATGGTCGTGTTGTCTTTGTCGACGACGACGCGCTTGGCGCGGCCGAGGTCGGCCAGGGTGACGCCTTCGAGCGAGCGGCCGAGGTCTTCGGTGATGGCCAGACCGCCGGTAAGCACGGCGATGTCTTCGAGCATGGCCTTGCGGCGATCGCCAAAGCCGGGGGCCTTGACGGCGCACGCCTGGAACGTGCCGCGGATCTTGTTGACGACGAGCGTGGCCAGGGCCTCGCCTTCGACGTCTTCGGCGATGATGAGGAGCGGCTTGCCGCTCTTGGCGATCTGTTCGAGCAACGGCAGCAGGTCCTTGAGGCTCGCGATCTTCTTCTCGTGGATCAGGACGTACGCATTCTCGAGGACGACTTCCATCGACTCGCTGTCGGTCACGAAGTACGGCGACAGGTAGCCCTTGTCGAACTGCATGCCTTCGACGACTTCAAGCGTGGTCTCGATGCTCTTGGCCTCTTCGACGGTGATCGTGCCGTCGTTGCCGACCTTCTGCATCGCCTCGGCGATGATCTTGCCGATCTCGTGGTCGCCGTTCGCGGAAATCGTGGCCACCTGGCGAATGACGTCGTTGTCGTCCTTCACCTTCTTGCTCATCTTCGCCAGCGCTTCGACGATGCCCTCGACGGCCTTGTCGATGCCGCGCTTGAGCGCCATCGGGTTCGCGCCCGCGGTCACGTTGCGCAGACCTTCGCGGAAGATCGCCTCCGCCAGCACCGTCGCCGTCGTCGTGCCGTCGCCGGCCACGTCGGACGTCTTCGACGCAACTTCCTTCACCATCTGCGCACCCATGTTCTCGTACTTGTCTTCGAGCTCGATTTCCTTGGCGACCGTCACGCCGTCTTTGGTGACCGTCGGGGCGCCCCACTTCTTATCCAACACCACGTTGCGGCCCTTGGGACCCAACGTCGCCTTCACCGCCTTGCTCAGCTTCGCCACGCCGGCGAGCACGCCACGCCGCGCGTCTTCGCCGAATTCAAGTTTCTTTGCGCTCATACCGCTTCTCTCCTTTTATGATCCATGCGCTCGCGGGCGCGTCCGTTATTCGATCACCGCCAACACGTCGTCTTCGCGAAGAATCAGGTGCTCGACGCCGTCGATCTTCACTTCCGTACCCGCGTACTTGCCCATCAGGATGCGGTCGCCCTTCTTCACCTCAAGCGCCACGCGCTTGCCGTTCTCATCCAAGCGGCCCGGACCCACCGCGACGACCTTGCCCTCTTGCGGCTTTTCCTTGGCCGTGTCGGGGATAATGATCCCGCCGCGCACGGTCTCACTCGCCTCTTCCCGCTTCACCAAAATCCGGTCTGCCAAAGGACGAACATTCATGACCTACTCCCTTTCCGTTGTTGCTTCTCCGGGCCGTTTTGCCCGGGTTGTTCTACTCGCCAACTTGGCACAGCCCATTGCACTTGAGGCGCAACGCATTGCCGTACCTATCAGCACTTAAGCAAGGTGAGTGCCAACTCGCTTCAGAATCGGAAGTTTAACGAATAAAATAGGTTAAGATCAAGCCTTTCTTTCGCGCGGCGGGCCGGTTTGCCCAAATGGCAGGAAAGAGGGGCGATGGCGGCGCCAAAATGGCACGATTGTGTGTCATTTTGGCCGAAAGGAGAACGGGAATTGCACCACAGAGGCACAGAGGACACAGAGAAGAGGAGAATACAGAAGAATGGAGGGAAATAGGCCTGGAAATTCTGTAATACTTATTACTGCTCTCTTCATCTTCCGAGCACTTTCCAAATTTCTCTCCTCGATTTCTCTCTTCCTTTTCTCTGTGCCTGTGGTGTAATTCTTCTCCCCCACAGGCAAAAATTTCCGCGACTCAGCCGCCCCACCCCGGTGTCTCAAATACTAAGTCCTGCAATTCTGACTATTTTCTTGAATTCTGCGTATTCGGCACGCCCCTTGCTCCCTTCCGGGGTGTGAAAGTCGAGGGGTGCATATGAGCGTTCAACGGATCAGTGCCGTAGACCTTGCCCGCGCGCTGTCGTCCCCAAAGGCGGCGCCGGGGGCCGCCGCAGGAAAAGCGGCGGGCGGTTTCGCACAGGTCCTCGAGTCCACCCGCTCCGCCTCTGTTGCGAAAGCGACGCGTACGGTGGCCCGTGGCGACACCCTCTGGAAACTTTGCGCGGAGCAGTTGCGCGCGCAGGGGCTCGCCGCCAACCACGACGCCGTGGACGCGGCGGTTCAGCGCGTAACCAAGGCCAACGGGCTGCGCAACGCCAATCGCCTTCACATCGGCCAGTCGCTCGACCTGAGCGCGGCGCTTCCGGAACAAGCCGCCGCCCCTAGCGTTGCGCGCGGCATTGGCCAACCCATTGCGCAACCGGTATCCGCCATCGCGAAACCCTTGGGCGGTGCCTACCGCGCGGTGGACATCAACACGGTTATCCGGTCGATTCTCCACCCCGAGGAAATCCCTCTCGAAACGTCTCTTTCTTCAGCGAGAGCCGCGCTGACGCCGCCGGTGCTCGACGGCCCGGTGAATATCGAGCCGCCGAAGTCGCCATGGACGGCGTTGCTGGACGGCGAAGCGCGGCTGACGTCGGAGTTTGGGGTGCGGCGCGACCCGTTCACGCGGGGGCTGGCGCAGCACGACGGAATTGACCTGGCGGCTACGCCGGGCACCGCGATTCACCCCCTGGAGAAGGGCGTGGTGACGTACGCGGGCTGGAAAAGCGGGTACGGACGCATGGTCATCGTCGAGCATGAGAACGGGCTGCAAACCGTATACGGCCACAGTTCGAAATTGCACGTGACCGAGGGTGATGTCGTGACGCCGAACGACGTGATCGCGGAGGTGGGTTCGACGGGCCGCTCGACGGGCGCGCACCTGCACTTTGAAGTTCGCCGCGACGGCGAGGCGATCGATCCCATGCCATTCCTGACGCCGCAGCCTGCGCTAGAGGTAGCCGAGACTCTTTAGCGCTTCCACATCGGCCGGCTGCAACGGCGCATCCGTTGCCACCGCCCCGTCGCCCAACTCGCGCTCCCATGTCGTGATCGCGTCGCGCAAGGGTTCCGTGCGCGCGGTGTCGGGTTGCGGCCGCATTTCCTGGGGATCCGTGCGGAGATCGTAGAGTTCCGGCGCATCGCCGCCTAGGATCAGTTTCCACCCCTCGCGCAAGGCGGCCTGCCGTTGCGGCGGACGGTGGGCCATCAACGCTTTCGCGCCGGGAACCTTGGGTACTGCGCCGCCGTAGGTCTCCACAATGCGCAGGCGGTCCATCGCGGGCGGCGTCTGGATCACGTCCACGCCGCGCACGCCTGCCCACGGCGTTAAGCCCGCGCGCCCGAGCAGCGTCGGGGCAACGTCCATGCCCCGGACCGGGGCCGTCTCGATGCGCGGGGTTAGCCCGGGTGCGCGAAGCATGAAGGGGATGCGCAGGGTGGTTTGGTAGACCTTGCGGCCGTGCCCCAGTTCGCCGTGCTCGTGCAAGCTCTCGCCATGGTCCGCCACGAACAGCACCACGGTGTTTTCCCTCGGCAGTGCGGCAAGCAGGCGAGCAATCTGCGCGTCGGCAAAGGCCACCTCCGAGGCGTAACGCGCGCGCAGGCGTTCCTCGGCGTTGCGGGGCTTCTCCAACGGACTGAATCCCCGGTGAGTTCGGTACGGCGCATGCGGATCGCTGTAATGCGCCCAGAGAAAGAACGGGCGCGCCGCGTCGCGTTTGTCAATAAGCTCCAATGCGCGGTCGGTCACCTCGTTCGCGGGGCGCTCCGACTTCACAAACCCCCAGCGGCCACGATGGAAATTGTCGTCGTAGACATCGAGGCCGCGGTTGAGTTTCGAGAGCCGCGCCTTGAGGGTCCAATTGCTCTGCACGCAATACGTCTGATATCCCGCCGCGCGAAACGTTTCCGCCAACAGCGGCGTCGCGTCGGTCAGTGGCAGTCCGTTCCGCAGGCAGCCGTTGCGACGCGGGGGAAAGGAACTGAGCATCGCGGAGAACGAGGGCGCGGTGAGGGGGACTTCGCAGACGGCGTCGAGAAAGACGACCGATTCGTTGGCGAACTGGTTGAGATTCGGCGCAATCGCCGGGTCGCCGCCATAGATCGCAAGTTGGTCGGCGCGCAGGGTATCCACGGAAAGCAGGACGACATCGGGTGCGCCAAAGGCCGCGGCCAAGCAAACCAGCGCCGCGATCATGGCGCGGGCGTGGCCCCTTCGATACGAACCTCGCACGCGGCCGTCAGCGGAACCACGCTGTTTTCGGCGGTGCGCACCATCACCGGCGCGCCCTTCTTGTTGTAGGCGTGGATGTCGAGATTATAGACACCCGACGGCGCTGTAAACGGCACTTCGATCGCGTGGGTCCAGATGTTATCGTGCGCGGTGACGTCCGGCGCAATACCGTCGTCACGCAGGGGCAAGCGCATGCTCGGTTCCTCGCGCACCACCGCTTCGAGCTTGGTGACAACGGGATCGATGCTGGTAATGCGGACAGTGAGCGTGACGGTCTGGCCGGGGATCACAGGGTTAGGCGACACATTGACTTCACTGAGATGAGGTTGGCGCGCAAGCGTATTGCAGCCCGACGCCACGCATACCACTACCACGGCCAGCAAGGGCCACATTCGAGTCGTCATCGCATCAGCCTCCCGACGTTGCCATGCCGCGGAGCCTTCCGCAGCGCCGCTCGAACTCTAGCCCAGCCCTCGCGCGGAGTCAACCCGCGCACGCGAGGGCTATCGCACTAAAATTCGCCTTTGTATTCTCAGAGCGCCGCCCCGGCGCGGCCCGTAGCGCCCGGCCTCCGTGCCGGGCGTCTTCGGCTTGTGGTCGTGGAAGCGATGACGTAATACAGCATTTCCCACCTTTCGCGAAGATGCCAGTGACAGCGGACGTTCTTCGAGTCCCGTAGGGACGGTCGAGGGTAGCCCAGCACTTCAGTGCTGGGATCTTGGCCTCCCCTGAACGAAGTCCCGTAGGGACGGTTGAAGGTCTTCGCCAAGCGCTCAACCGTGCCTACGGCACTTTCTTCTTTTTCCCGTCGAAAACCCAGCGATGAATCGCTGGGCTACAGTCAATCGCCCCTCCGGGGCTGAAGACGAAGACGCCCGGCACGGAGGCCGAGCGCTACGGGCCCCGTGCTCAGGTAGATGCGAGGGGTAGGCTTTAGTGCGATTGCCCTGCCGCGCACGCCTATTCTTTCTTCGCGGTGGCGGGCTCCTGTTCGAGGACACGCCGGATTTCGTGGGCAAGCGTGGTGGGACGAAACGGCTTGAGCAGGAACGCGTCCGCGCCGCGTTCGAGTAGGGGATCGGTGACGATGCGTTCCTCGAAGCCCGTGCAGAGCACAATCTTCACATCGGGTCGCACCTGCTTGAGGAGGGGATACGCCTCGGCACCGCCCATCACGGGCATCGCCATATCGAGTAGAACGAGGTCGATCGGCCCCTGGTGCGAGCGCACTAGGTCGAGCGCCTCTTGACCGTTGCGCGCGACGAGCGTCTTGTACCCAAGACGCCGCAACGTCTCTTGAAGCACGTCCGCGATCATGCGTTCGTCATCGACCACGAGAATCGTCTCGGTTCCGTGCGGCAGATCGCGCACCGATACCGTGCGGCTCTCCGCCGATTCCTCAAGGGCGGGAAGATACACGCGGACCGTGGTTCCCGCGCCGCGGTTACTGGTTACCGTGATATGGCCGCCGTGACGCGCAACGGTCTTGGCGACCAGCGTCAGGCCCATGCCTTGGCGCGCGTTGCGCGTGCTGTAGCCGGGCTCGAACGCCCGCGCCAACGCGGATTCGTCCATCCCTTCGCCGTCGTCCTCGACCGAGAGCAATACCCAGCGTCCCGGGGTCAGGGTGGATCCGGGGGGCGTCATGCCTTCAGAGAACTCCACGTTGCGCGTACGCAGCACGACCTTGCCCGAATCCTGAATCGCCTCGATCGCATTGAGCGTCAACTGCACCAACATTTGGGAGAGTTGTCCTTGGTCCGCCGGGACTCTCCACAAGTCGGGGTTCATGTACCGGGTAATGCGTATGCGCGGCGCCAGACGCGCCTCTTCCACCAGCATCGTGTGATAGACCAGGGTGTTCAGATTGACCGGCTCGTGGCCGACGACTTCGCCCTGCATCACGTTCATCCACCGCTTGTTCAGGCGGCCGATTTCCTCGGCGGCTTTCTGGATCATATCGAGGCGCTGCGCGCCCGGGTGGCTGTCGTGAAGGTCGTTACGGACCAGTGCGGCGTTTCCGATAATCGTCGCCGTGAGGTTACTGATCTCGTTTGAGATACCGCGCACCAGCAACGACAACGACTCGCTCCGCTCATCCGCCGTACGCCGCGCCACGTTGTTCAGTTGCCTGCGTAGATGTTGCAGCTCACCGCGTAGCGCCTCGACAGAATCACGCTCTGGCGTTGTCATGGGCAGTACCTCAGTCGTGTTCGCCGCTTCCGCGCCTCGCGTGGTCCGGTAGCCCGAGGCGCACGTCACGCTAGTAAAACACCTGACAGTTTTCCGCGCATTCCCTTGTAAGGACAAAGGAAACGAATCCTTGTCTCTATTTTAGCCTTTTTCTCGGAAATTTGCACATGGCGCACTTCCCCCAAGAAGAATCCCGGGACGGCGTGTTAGAAAATGAGAAATCACCACAGAGGCACAGAGGACACAGAGAAGACAAGAAAAAACTATCAAGAACGTTTGAGAATCCGAGCAAAAATTCTTTGTCTTCCGAATGCGTTCAGAATTTCCTCTTCTCTGTGTCCTCTGTGCCTCTGTGGTATATATTTCCTACACTATAATCCGCTTGATTCCATCCCTCAACATGGACACATGGAATCGCCCAATCCCCACTCCCCAATACACCCTGTAGCGCGGTATTCGCTCCAAGATAACGCCTCTCACATCCGCTGCGCGGATTTCCTTTTGGAAGAAGCTTCGTTCCACCTGGGATTGGGGCTTCCATTCTCTCCCCTCCTACGTCCAAGGCCGTGGTGACGTTCGTTGAACCGGCTTTCGCAAGCGGGTAGACTCCCGCCGGGATTCCTCATGGGCGTGGCAGCCGGGCAAAAGGAGACAGGGCGTGGTCAAGTGTGTTTCTCCGGTGGATGGCTCGCTGTATGTCGAGCGGGCGTATGCGGCGGCGGCGGATGTGGAGCGTGCGGTGGCGAAGGCCTCAAGCGCGGCACGAGACTGGCGGCGGACGCCCCTAGCCAAGCGTGCGGCGCTGTGCTCCGCAGTGGTGGATGCGTTCAAGGCCAAGGCCGACCAGCATGCGCTCGAGCTGGCGTGGCAGATGGGTCGCCCGGTGCGCTACGGCAAGGGCGAAGTGCGCGGATTCGAGGAACGGGCGCGCTGTATGATTGGCTTGGCGGAAAAGGCCCTGGCCGACATCGAGATCCCCGAGAAACCCGGCTTCAAGCGCTTTATCCGGCGCGATCCCCTCGGCGTGGTCCTCACCGTCGCACCGTGGAACTACCCCTACCTCACGGCCGTAAACAGCGTCATCCCCGCGCTGATGGCGGGCAACGCGGTACTGCTTAAACATTCGCACCAGACTCCGCTGTGCGCCGAACGCTTCGTCGAAGCGGGCGCCGCAGCGGGGCTGCCGGAAGGCGTCTTCCAGTTCCTGCACCTTAGCCGACAACAGACCACCAAACTGATTGGCGATCCCGCGATCAGCGGCGTCGCGTTTACCGGTTCGGTGCCCGGCGGCGAAGAAATGGAGCGCGCGGCGGTGGGCCGGTTCATTCCCGTGGGCCTCGAGTTGGGCGGCAAGGACCCGGCGTATGTGCGGCCCGACGCGAACCTGGCGCACGCGGTCGAGAACCTCGTGGACGGCGCGTTCTTCAACTCCGGCCAGAGCTGCTGCGGCATCGAGCGCATCTATGTGCATGCGGACATCTACGACGCCTTCGTCGACGGCTTTGTGGACCTGACCAATCAATACGTCCTGGGCGATCCGCTCGACGAGGCCACGACCCTGGGTCCCGTGGTGCGGACCTCCGCGGCGGATTTCGTGCGAGGACAGACGGCCGAGGCCGTCGCCGCCGGCGCGAAAGCCCTTATCGATCCCCGCGCGTTCCCGCTGCACAAGGAAGGCACGCCGTATCTCGCACCGCAGGTACTGGTGGATGTCGATCATTCGATGCGCGTGATGACCGAGGAAAGTTTCGGGCCCGTCGTCGGCATCATGAAGGTGAAGTCGGACGACGAGGCCGTGCGCCTCATGAACGACAGCGAGTTCGGCCTGACCGCGGCGATCTGGAGTTCGGACGTCGATGCGGCGCTGGCGATCGGCGATCAGATCGAGACGGGCACGGTGTTCTTGAACCGTTGCGATTATCTCGACCCGGAATTGACATGGACGGGCGTGAAAGATTCGGGCCGCGGGTGTTCGTTGTCGATCCTCGGCTATGAACAACTGACGCAGCCGAAATCGTTCCACTACCGCGTAACCATTTAAGGAGTATCCGACGTGACGCTTCGCGCGAACTGGAATTACCCGACCGCCGTACGTTTCGGCGCGGGACGCTTGAGCGAATTGCCCGACATCTGCCGCGAACTCGGCATGACGCGCCCGTTGCTCGTGACCGACGCGCAGTTGGGCGAGCACCCTATCACGCAAAAGGCGCTCGACGCCTGCGCCACGAAGGGCCTGCCCTGCGCGGTGTTTAGCGCGGTTAGCCCGAACCCCACCGGCGCGCAAGTCGATGCGGGCGTCGCGGCGTTTCGCGCGGGCAAGCACGACGGCGTGATCGCGTTCGGCGGCGGCAGCGGGCTCGATGCGGCGAAGGCCGTGGCGTTCATGGCCAACCAGGAACGACCGCTCTGGGATTTTGAGGACATCGGCGACAATTGGAAGCGTGCAAAGCTCGAAGGCCTGCCGCCGGTGGTTGCCGTTCCAACGACCTCGGGCACGGGCTCGGAAGTGGGCCGCGCAAGCGTCATCACCGATGAGGTCGAGAAGAAAAAGAAGATCATTTTCCATCCGCGCATGCTGCCGAACGTCGCGCTGTCCGATCCGGAACTCACGGTCGGCCTGCCGGCTCCGCTCACCGCGGCCACGGGCATGGACGCGCTCTCGCACAGCATGGAGGCGTTTTTCTCGCCGTTCTACCACCCCTTCGCGCGCGGCATCGCCACCGAAGGCATGCGCCTGTGCAAAGAGTGGCTGCCGGTTGCGGTCCGCGACGGCGCGAACATCGAGGCGCGCGCGCACATGATGGCGGCGTCGCAGGCGGGCGCGGCGGCGTTTCAGAAGGGCCTGGGCGGCATGCACGCGCTGGCGCATTCGCTGGGCGCATTGTACGGCGCGCATCACGGTCTGTTGAACGCGATTCTCATGCCCTACGTGTTGACGGCCAACCGCAGCGCCATTGAAACCGATGCCACGTACCTCGCGGGCTGCCTCAGCCTCGAGAACGGCCTCGATGGCGTGCTGGAATGGGTCTTGGCGTTACGCAAGGAAGTGGGAATTCCGCATACCCTGGCGGATATCAAGATCGACACGGCGGACTGCGCATTGATCGGCACGATGGCGTACAACGACCCGTCCGCGGGGGGGAACCCGATCCAGTTCACGGAATCGCAGTACGCCACGCTGTTTGAATGCGCAGTAAAGGGGAGTCTTCCGGGATCACTCTAACCAAAGGAACGCACTCATGGCCACACGTAGCGAGGCAACCGCCGACGACATCCGGAAAAAGATTGAAAACGAGGACATCCAATACATCAAGATCGGCGTGTTCGATGTCGACGGCATTTTGCGCGGCAAGTACATGCACCGCGATAAGTTTTTGTCCGCGCTCGACAAGGGCTTTGGCTTCTGCGATGTGGTACTGGGGTGGGACTGCTACGATCAGCTCTACGACAGCGCGTCGTTCACCGGCTGGCACACGGCGTATCCGGACGCTCCCGTGCGCGTATTGCCCGAGACCTGCAGACCGTTGCCGTTCGAAAACGACACCCTGCTGTTCCTCGGCGAGTTCACCGACCACGCGGAGCCGGTTTGCCCGCGCGGGGTGTTGCGCCGAGTCTTCGACCGCGCGGCGAAAATGAACTTCTCGGTGGTCGGCGGATTTGAATACGAGTTCTTCCTGTTCGAAGAAAGTCCGCACTCAATCCGAGAGAAAAACTACCGCGATCTCAAACCGATCACGCCGGGATACTTCGGCTATTCGGTCTTGCGCAATTCCGTGCATTCGGAGTTCTATCACGATCTCCTCGGCATGTGCGACAAAATGCGCTTCCCCATCGAAGGGTTGCACACGGAAACCGGCCCCGGTGTGCTTGAAGCTGCGCTGAATCCCTGCGAAGGCGTCGAAATCGCCGACCGCGCCGCGTTGTTCAAGACATTCACAAAAGTGCTGGCGCAACGCCGCGGCTGGATGGCGACGTTCATGGCGAAGTGGTCGGCGCAATGGCCCGGCCAGTCTGGACACATCCACCTTTCACTGAAGGATAAAGCCGGGCATCCGGTGTTCCACGCGAAAGGCGCCGAGCACGACATGTCTGACACGATGCGCTGGTTCATCGGCGGACAGCAAAAACTCATGCCCGAACTGTTGAGCATGATCGCGTGCACAGTCAACAGCTACACGCGCCTTATTCCTGGGTTCTGGGCCCCGACAAGCGCGAGTTGGGGCGTCGAAAACCGCACGTGCGCGTTGCGCGCGATCCCCGCCTGCCCGAAGAGTCAGCGGGTCGAATACCGCATCGCCGCCGCCGACGCGAATCCGTACATTGCGCTCGCCGCGGCGCTTGGCTCGGGCCTGTGGGGCGTCGAGCACAAGATCGAACCAACCGCGCCGATCAAGGGCAACGCATACGACGTGAAACTGCCGAAGAAATTGGATTTCCCGCGCACGCTATTCGACGCCGCCACGCGCCTGCGCGCGTCGAAGGCGGCCCGTGCGTTGTTTGGCGACGACTTCGTCGAACATTACGCGCAGTCACGCGAGTGGGAGGAACGCCAGTTCCGTAAGGCCATCACGGATTGGGAACTTGAGCGGTACTTCGAAATCATCTGATCCGGGAGCGCGCACGAATGGCGAGAATCTTAATAGTCGAAGGAAACGCGCGCGCGGGTTCGGAGCGAATGATTCAGCTCGGGGGGCGTCCGTATGGCATCGCCTACGCTGAAGTGCTGGAATCCCTCGCGCCGGGTGTCGAATGCACGGTCGTTCAGCCCAGCGAGGCCGGGCCGGACTGTCTGCCTGCCGGGCAATCGCTTCGAAACTACGACGGCGTCGCGTGGACCGGTTCCGCGCTCAACGTCTACGACTGCACAGAGCCCATTGCGAATCAGTTGAAGTTTGCCGACCGCGTGCTTGAGGCTGGGCTACCGGTCTTCGGCAGTTGCTGGGGGCTTCAGCTCTTCACTGTGGCCCTTGGCGGCAAGGTGCGCAAGAATCCTCAAGGCCGCGAGATCGGCATCGCCCGCGACATCGCCCTCACGGAAGCGGGCGCGCAACACCCCATGTATGCAGGTAAGGAACGCGTCTTTCCTGCGCTCGCTGTGCACATGGATGAAGTCGAGGAAATGCCCTCTGGCGCGGTGATCTTGGCCTCAAACGCGGTCAGCGATGTGCAAGCAATGGCGGTCGAGACCGGCGGTGTGTCGTTTTGGGGCGTGCAATATCATCCCGAATTCGATTTCGGCGTCATGGCCAACGTCGTCACGCGTAACGGCCCGGGATTGATCGAAGAAGGCATCGCGGAAGACGCTGAGGCCGTTGCGGAGTTCATCACTACCTTCGAGACCCTGCATCGTGGCGAGACCGTGGAAGAGCGCGGCATCGCGATCGGTTGCAGTGCGCCATCTGTGCACGATCCCGCATTGCGCCGTCTCGAGCTGTCGAACTGGCTCAAGGCCTTGCAGAGCGCATAGGTCCAAGGCCTTTCGGTTATCGAGATCTTCGTTTTCCGGAAGCGCTAACGCGTCTTTGCAGCGTCTTTACTGAAATACGCGAGGAGGCCCGAATAAACGCGGTCCGCTACGCGCTGCACTTCTTCGAAACGACGCATGCGGTCCTCGGTCTGGGCGTCGCCGATATGCCCGGGCTGCACGATCACCGCGACGCCGCTGGTCTGTGCGATGGGATATGCGCCCGAGGCCCCGGTCGTGAGTCCGCCCAACACCGTCGCCACCAACCCGGCCAAGCGTTTGCCCTTCTCGCTGTTCCAATAGTGCCGCACGAACGCGCCGCTACTGCGTTCATCGCGCGGCGCATTTTCGCGCGCGGGCGCGCCATACGAAATGCCCACGTACAGTTCCGCGCTTACGTCTTCGGCGCGCGCGACGCGTTGAAGCTCCGTCATATCCTCGTCGCCGTCGCGCACCAGCGTGACCGACGCGCCGGCCGCGCGCAGACGCTCCGACACTGCGCGCGCAACATCAAGATTCACGTCGCAAGCACGCAACCCCGTTGGTCCAACCGCGCCGAAACTGCGTCCGCCGAAGTTCGGGTCGATCGCGATCTTGCGCCCCAGCAGCGCGCCATCCTCAAGCGGCGTCAGCGAGATCGTTGTTGTCGAACCCGTGAGCCGGGCATCGCTTTCGACATACCCAGCGGCCTCCACGTGCACGGCGCGGACATCCGCGCTTACCGCCGCCCAGCCTTCGGGAGTCGTCACCGCCTGCACCCGCGAATCCGCGCCGGTCAGCCTGGCGGAAACTGGACTGCCCGCTGCACTCGTCACGCGCACGCTGCGCAGGCCGTCCGCCTTGGTCTCCACGCGCACGGAGGCCTCGACATTGCCCGCGCGCACGCGCACCTCACCCGCCTGTGCTTTAGTGTAGAGCCGGGCGACGCCGTCGCGAGTGGACGATGTGAGGCCGTGCACGGTCGCGGTGACCTCGGTGCCGTCCGCAACAGGCAGACCGTAGGCGTCGAGCACGCGCACTTCCACACACGCCTCGGCATCGGGTTGAAGCGCCGCGGACGTCAGACTCGCTGCGACACTTGCCGGGGCGCGCATCACGCGCAGGCTGAACGGCCACCGGAATGACACCCCCGTGCCGTTGCGGCCCACAACAAGCCCCTTCAGATCGCCGTTCGGCAGCGGGGTGGATGTAACCCATTTGAGTTGGCCTGCGCCGCCCGCGGCCACGCCTTCCACCGCCGCGCCGTCAATCAGCACCGTGACCGACGCAGGGACGATCGGCGACTTGCCAAGATACGTGACGTCGACCGTTGCACCGCGATTGGCCGAGTCCAACGTCGCGGAGATCGTCTTCAGACACGGCGGATCCTGCGCAAAATATTGCGCAATGCCCGCGGCAATCGCCTGCGATTCCGTGCGTACGCCGTCGTCCGTCGCCAAGAACTTCGCGCTGGCCGGGTCCGAAAGGTAGTACGACTCCAACAAGACCGCGGGAAGCGCCGCCTCTCGCAGCACTTTGAAATTGCCCGGAAGCAGGCTCTTCACTTCGGCATCGCTGCGTGCGCGGCGGGCCAGTTCCCACATCAGCGATTCGCCGAGGCTAAGGCTCAATGCGTCATCGCGGAACTTGTAGTAGACCTCGAGGTCGTCGCGTGAGTTGAGGGGGTCGCCGGACGCGTTGTGGTGGATGCTGACCAGTATCTCCGCGCCCGCTTTCCGCGCGAGGGCCGCCCGCGCAGCCAGATCGTCGGACATCGAACCCGGCACGGGCACGGCATCGTCCATGCGGGTCATCACGACGGTTGCCCCCGCCTTTTCGAGCAACGTGCGCACCGTCAGCGCGACACGCAGATTCAGGTCCGCCTCGCGTAGGCCGTTCGTGTCCGCAACCGCGCCGGGCCATGGCCCGCCATGTCCGGGATCGAGCGCAATCGCGTGCCCCGCGACCGGCGCGAGGTCCATTGGAGGAACTTCGACAGCCCCCTTGGCAACGGGCGGCACTGCTCCGGGTGCGGGCGTAGGCGGGCGTGTAGTGACGCACGCGGAAAGGAAAAAGACGACCATGACGAAAACCGACACGCGTTGAACCTGCGAATACATGCGATTCCTCCTGGCTGTGGGCATTTCGCACCAGCACCCGGTATGTATTCTGGACAGGGTGGAGGATTCGCCCCGGACGGGTCAAGTCTCCGGCCTGGCTGCCCCCTTTACGTGGGAACGGAAAGCCCCTATAATCGCTAGACAACGTGGCGCAGCGCGGCAAACGCGGGGGGCACACTCAACTATGGCGGAAGAACAGAAACGTGGCGCGATGGGGGACGCCCTCGTCAAGCAAGAGATGATCACGCGCGAGGAATTGGATCGCGCGCGTGAGCGGGAAAGGGAGACGGGCACACCGTGGTACCGTCAGCTCTTGCAGATGAAGAAAGTGGCGTTCTCGGTGCTGGGGGATCTCGAACGACTGAATATCGAGTTCCACCCGAAATCGGTGCGTGAAGAGCACGGCGCACTCGGACGCACCTTGGTCGAGATGAAAGCGATCACGCAGACGCAACTCGACGAGGCGTTGGCCGAACAGAAACGGAACGGGCGTCTGCTCGGCAACATCCTGCTTGATCGCGGATTGGTCACGCGGCGCTCGATCTCGATCGCGCTCGCGCGGCAACACGGCATGGAATACGCCGAGGCGGCGGTAACGCCGAGCACGCCGCAGGCAATGGCGATGATTCCCGAGAATTTGGCGCGCAGCTACAAGGTGATTCCGGTGCGTGTGGACGGGGATCGTCTGTCGGTGCTGGTGAGTCATCCGCAAGACCGCGAGCGCCTGGGCGATTTGGGCGTGCTGCTGGGCAAACGGATTCACGGATTGCTCACGGACGTCGACGACATTCGCGCGGAGATTGCCGCGCGATATCAGGACGGGGGCAAGGGAAAGGGCCTGGGCTTCTCGCTGTCGCGCTTGCGCGAGCGGGAGACGCCCCCGCCGCCCGAGAAGCCCGCCACGAAATCAACCAAACGAGAACCCGCGACTCCGGCGCTCGAACCGGTCGTGGCGAAAAGTAAGAAGCGCGAAGCGGATGCAGCAAAGGGAAAGACCATGGCGAAGGAAACGGTGAAAGAGTCCAGAGACGCGAAGAACGAAAAGGCGATGGCGAACGGTGAGCGTAAGCGGTTCGAAGAAATCGCCAAGCAAGCGGCGGGCGTGCCGGTAATGCGCCTGGTGGAAACCATCCTCGAAGGCGCGGTGAACTCGGGCGCGACGGATATTCACCTCGATCCGCAGGACCCGGAAATGCGCGTGCGCTACCGGATCGACGGCGTGCTGCATGACGTGATGAGCATCTCGCCGGACATCGAGTCCGCGGCAGTCTCGCGCATCAAGATCATGGCCGACCTGGACATCACGGAGACGCGGCGTCCGCAGGACGGCCACATCAGCATGGTGATCGGGGACGCGGAGTACGACGTGCGCGTGGCGTCGCTGCCGACGTTCCTGGGCGAGCGCGTGGTGCTGCGTTTGCTGGACCAAAGCAGCGTACTGGCGGGCATCAAGGACCTCGGGCTGGAAAAAGACGACGAGGACAAACTGCTGCGGCTGATCAAGCAGCCGTACGGCATGGTCTTGGTCACCGGGCCGACGGGATCGGGCAAGACGACGACCCTGTATGCCGCGCTGAACCACAAGAACGTGCTGACGGACAGCATCGTGACGCTCGAGGACCCGGTCGAATACCAGCTTTCGGGGATCAACCAGGTGCAGATCGACACGGATATCGGCGTGACGTTCGCGAGCACGTTGCGCGCGGCCCTGCGGCAAGATATCGACGTGCTGTTGGTGGGCGAAATCCGCGACGCGGAGACGGCCCAGATCGGCGTGCGCGCGGCGATGACGGGACACCTCGTTTTTAGCACGCTGCACACCAACGACGCGGGCGAGGCGATCAGCACGCTGCGTAATATGGGTGTGCCGTCGTACCTCATCGGCAGCGCGCTCACCGCGGTCGTCGGACAGCGGCTCGTGCGCAAGATTTGCGAGAAGTGCAGGACCCCGTTCGCCCCCTCCAAGGGTTTGCTGAAGGAAATCGGTTTGCCGGAATCGACCAAGAAACTCTACCACGGCAAGGGCTGCGAAGCCTGCTACCACACCGGCTCGAAAGGCCGCACGGGCATTTTCGAGATTTTGGAGATCACTCCCGAGGTCCGCAAACAGATCGTGGCCGAGGTCGAGATTGAAAAAATCATCACCGGAACCAAAATGAAGACCATGGCGGATCGCTGCCGCCAAAAAGTGAAGGACGGCATCGTCGCGCCCGAGGAGTTCCTGCGCGTGGTGCGCATCTAAGTTCCGAGCATGGATTCCGGGCGGCGCGACAGCCGCCCGGAATTTCCCGCCGCACGTTGGCGCAACGACGACGCTTCTTTTTTTACCGGGAAGAGAAACTCTCGTCCAGGTATAATGACGCTACTGGAGGCAGCGGTTCGAATGGAAAATACGCTTTACTACGGCGACAACCTGGATATTCTCAAACGCTACGTCGGAGATGAATCGGTAGATCTCATCTATTTGGATCCACCCTTCAACAGCAATCAGAACTACAACGTTTTGTTTAAGGAAAGAGACGGGGCGCAGGCGGCTTCGCAAATTCGCGCGTTCAAAGACACGTGGAGTTGGGTTCGGGAAAGCGAAGAAACCTACGCCGAAGTCGTAATGGCGGGAGGCAAAGTCGCGGATGCGATGGAGGCGTTCCGCAAGCTCCTCGGCCCTTGCGATCTGCTCGCCTACCTCGTGATGATGGCTCCGCGTCTCATCGAATTGCGCCGTGCGCTGAAATCCACTGGGAGCATCTACCTCCACTGCGATCCCACAGCAAGCCATTACTTGAAACTGTTGATGGATGCAGCGTTCGGATCGGATAATTTCCGTAACGAAATCATTTGGAAAAGAACGAGCGCTCGAAGCGATTCGCATCGCTGGAACCACATACACGACGTGATTTTTTTCTATTCGAAATCCGCGGCTTTTCTCTGGAACACACAGTTCCTCCCGTATGACGAGTCCTACGTGAAAAAGTTTTACCGCTTTGTCGAGAAGGAAACAGGGCGCCGATACACATCGAGTGACTTAATGGCGGCGGGAACTCGACGAGGTTCGTCTGGCCAGCCGTGGCGCGGGATTGACCCACGAGCGCGCGGAAACCATTGGAAATATACTATCGAGCGTTTGGACGAACTGGAGGCCGAGGACCGCATTATTTGGCCGAAAAAGCCGGACGGCGTTCCCCGTTTCAAAAGGTATTTGGATGAAATGGCCGGGGCCGCCATCCAGTCCATTATAGCGGATATACCTCCTCTTTCTGCGGTGTCCGCCGAGCGCCTTGGTTACCCCACTCAGAAGCCGGTGGCATTGCTTGAGCGAATCATTTGCGCGAGCAGCAATGAAGGCGACGTGGTGCTCGATCCGTTTTGCGGGTGCGGAACCACGGTGGCTGCGGCGCAAAAACTCGGTCGCCGGTGGCTCGGAATCGACATCACCCATCTCGCCATCACCCTCATGAAGGAACGCCTCAAGGATACCTTTGGCACGACGGCGAAGTTCAAAGTCGTGGGCGAACCGGTGAGCGTGCCGGATGCGAAGTCGTTGGCAGCGGCGGACCCATATCAGTTTCAATGGTGGGCGCTGGGACTTGTGGGTGCGCGCCCGGTCGAGGGCAAAAAGGGCGCGGACAAGGGCATTGACGGCAAGATCGTGTTTCAGGGCGACGCCGCCGGGAAGTTTGAGAGCGTCATTTTCTCCGTTAAGGCAGGGCATGTGACGGTTAATCAGGTTCGCGATTTGCGCGGTGTGGTCGAACGCGAAAACGCCGCGATTGGCGTGTTGATTTCGATGGAAAGCCCCACCAAGCCCATGCAGACCGAAGCCGTCACCGCCGGGTTCTACGAGTCGCCGATGTACAACAAAAAATACCCGCGGCTGCAACTTTTGACGGTGGCCGACCTTCTATCGGGAAAACAGGTCGACATGCCGCCGCTGCGGCAAGTCGGCGCCACATTTAAGAAGGCCCCGAAAGCGGCAACGAAAGGCGTCGAGCAAGGCGAGTTGAGTCTGGACAAAGACGAGGACTAGTCCCGCATTTCCGCTCGAAGACATGGAGCGTAGTATGTCTTATTTCGCCGATCTTCACACCCAATTGACCGACTTGCTGTGGTGGGCCGATCTGCGCCACGAGCAGGGCATCAATGCCGCGAAGGAACTCGAGCCGGTTCGCCGTGCGCTTGCGGCCGCGAGGCGAAGGCTCGAGAAGACGGCGGCGCCGGCCGCCTTGCTTCGGCGCGAGCCGGAGTCGTTACGGGCAATCCAGGCGCTGAGGCCAAAGGGGTCGCGCCGGTTGTGCACGCGCTGGCGCACGGCGGAACTGCGGGATCGCATGGAAGGCGCGTGGCTGGGGCGCGCGGCGGGATGTACGCTCGGTGCGCCGGTGGAATTGTGGCCGGTGGCGGAAATGGAAGCGTTGGCAAAGCGGCTAGGCATGGCGTTTCCACCGGAGGACTACTGGACGGGTCATCCGCGCCCCGAGGAATTGCGCTATGGTGCGTCGCCGCAACGCGATTACCTGCGCGATTACCTGCGCTTTGTGCCGGTGGACGACGATCTGACCTATACCGCACTGGGCTTGCTGATCCTGGAAGAATCGGGGACGAGCTTCACGACGGAGGACGTGGCGCGGGCATGGCTGCGTTATTTGCCGATGGCATGCACCGCGGAACATGTCGCGCTCGAGAATCTGAAGGCGGGCATCCCCGCCGCGCGTGCCGCGGTGCGCAACAATCCCTACGTGGAGTGGATCGGCGCGGACATTCGCAGCGATCCCTGGGGCTATGCCTGTGCGGGTTGGCCTGAACGCGCGGCGGAGATGGCGTGGCGCGATGCGCGCCTGTCACATCGGGGCGGCGGCGTGTATGGCGCGATGTTCTTCTCGGCGGCGATTGCCGCGTCGTTTGTGGTGGACGATCCGCTTGAGGCCCTGCGCATCGGGTTGACGGAGATTCCGGCAGAGTGTCGCCTTGCAACGGAGGTGCGCTGGGCCTTGACTCGCGCGACGCGCCTCAAGGACTGGCGGGCGGCGCGGCGCGCGGTGGACGAGCGCTTCGCAGGCATGAGCGGCGTGCATACGTACAACAACGCGTGCTTGACGGTGTTCGGCATCGCGCTGGGGCAAGGCGATTTCACGCGCACCATCGGTACGACGGTCGCACTCGGGCTAGATAATGATTGCACCGGAGCCACGGTTGGGTCCATGATGGGAGCGGCGCAAGGTAAGCGGGGGCTGCCCGGGCATTGGTGGAAACCGTTTCGAAACCGCACACGTACGTATCTGCGCGGGCACGAGTGGTTCACCAATACGGACATTGCCAAGCGGTTTGTTTCGGTCTGTCTCGCGGTGCATGAGGCCGACGGCCGCGCTGCCAAACGTGGGAGGCAAGAATGAAACCATTCGATACCCTGGACGATCTCCTGTCGTCGGACAGCGTGTTCCGGATTCTGTCGGATCACCTGTTCGAGGGTGTATACGTGGTGGACTTGGATCGCAAGATCCGGCTTTGGAGCAACGGGGCGGAGCGATTGACCGGGTTCAAGCGGGACGAAGTCATCGGGTTCTCCTGCGCGGACGATATTCTCGAGCATGTGGATTGCGACGGAAATTCGCTATGCAAAGACGGATGTCCTCTCGCCGCGACCACGCTGGACGGCGTTGAACGCGAAGCGCTGGTGTTTCTTCATCACAAAGACGGACATCGCGTGCCCGTGTCGGTGCGTGCGGTGGCGCTGCGCGCGGCGAGCGGCAAGGTGGTGGGGGCGATGGAGTTGTTTCATGATCGCACGCCCGAGCTTGCCGCGCTGACAGCCGTTGCCGAGGAAGAGCGTGAATCGCTCCTGTGCTCGGTGACCGGCATCGGGTCGACGGCGTACAGCCAGCACTTTTTGGATGGACTGTTCAAGGATGTGCCGCAGGGGGGCGATTCGCGCGTACTGTTGCTCGTCGGCGTCGATCGACTTGCCGAATTGCGCGAAGCCTATGGCCCCAACGTGGCAAACCTCACGCTGAAAATGGTGGCGCGCACCCTGTGCGGCGCGATTCAGCCTCACGAATTCATCGGGCGCTGGTCGAATTCGGAGTTTATCCTGGTATTGTACGCCAAGTCGATCAAGGTGATGGAGATGGCGGTGCGTTTACGCACGCTGGTCCACGAATCCAGCCGCCGCGTGACCCAGGGGAAAATCGCCGTGACCGTGTCCATTGGCGGGACGATTCTCCAACCCGACGACACCGAGAAATATGCGTTGGCGCGCGCCACGCTACAGCTCGACGCCAGCCGCCGCGGTGGCGGGAATCGGGTGAACATAGCGTAGCCCTGCGCGGAAATGTCGCGAAACGCCGTCCCAAACGTGTATGGTCATCGGCGATGAGCGTGTTTCCAATGATAAATCGAGAAAGGCCGAGGCCATGATTCAACTTTCAGGACAACAACGTAACTATCTGCGGGCGCACGCCCACAGCTTGGATCCTATTGTGCTGGTGGGCAAACAGGGCGTGACCGACACACTGATCAACGCCGCCCAGCAGGCCCTCGAGGCGCACGAGCTGATTAAGGTCAAGTTCAACGACTTCAAAAAGGAACGCGAGGCGTTGACCGCGGACATTTGCGAGCGAACCGGCGCGCAAACGGTGGCGATCATCGGCAACGTGGCCATCCTCTATCGCCAACAAGACGACGAGGAAAAGCGCCGAATCATCCTACCCGAGTAGAGTGTCGCGAGGGACATGCCGTGAAAAAGCGCCGCCGCGTAGGGCTGGTAACGCTCGGGTGCGACAAAAACACCGTCGATAACGAGTACCTGGCGGGTTTGCTCGAAGACGCCGGGTGCGAGATCGTGCCGCATGCGGATGCGGAGGATACCTTCGATCTCGACGCGGTCGTGATCACGACCTGCGGGTTCATCGGCGATGCCAAGGAAGAGTCGCTCGACGCGTTGCTGGCGTGGAGCGAACGCAAGAAGGAACGCGGCGATCCCGCGCGCGTGTTCGTTGCGGGCTGTTTGTCGCAGCGTTACGCGGGCGACCTGCTCGAAGAACTTCCCGAACTCGACGGCATTGCCGGAGTGGGACAGTTCGAGCATCTCGCGGCGATGGTGTTGGCGGCGGGCAGCGCGCCGCGCAAACAGGTGCATGATACGCCGCGCGTCGAGGTCTACCGCCATTTGCGCCGACGCCGCCTGGATGACGCACCTCATGCTTTCCTAAAAATCAGCGACGGTTGCAACCACGGCTGCACGTTCTGCTCGATTCCGTTGATGAAAGGCCGTCTGCGCTCGGTGCCGCGCGAGGTGCTGCTGGCCGAGGCGGAGGAACTCGTCGCGAAAGGCGTGCGCGAGCTCATTCTTGTGGCGCAGGACCTCGCGGCATACGGCAAGGACACGTCTGAGCGCTATCGCCTGCCGGATCTGCTTAACGACCTGACCGCGCTCGAGGGCGATTTCCGCGTGCGCTGCTTGTACGTCTACCCCGGCGGCGTAACGGACGCACTGATCGATACCCTCGCGCACAACCCCAAGGTCACGCCGTATCTCGACATCCCGCTGCAACACACCGACCCTGACGTGCTCAAGACCATGCGGCGTCCGTTCAGCAACGTCAGCACGCTGCCGCTTGTGGAAAAACTGCGCGAACGTGTGCCGGACATTGCCCTGCGCACAACGATGATCGTGGGCTTTCCCGGCGAAACGCCCAAGGCCCACCGCGCCATGCTCGAAGCCCTCACGGAACTGCGCTTCAACTGGCTCGGGGCGTTCGAATACTCCCGCGAAGAGGACACGCCCGCCGGGCGCATGGCAAAACAGGTGGGCGCGGCCACGCGGCGCAAACGGTGGAACGCGGTGATGGAGTTACAGGCGGAAATCACCGCCGAGATTAATGAGGCGCGCGTGGGCACAAAGACCCGTGTCCTAATTGAAGGGGCTGGACCACGCGGCACGTACTTCGGCCGTAGCGCGTGGGAGGCGCCCGAAGTGGACGGCACGGTATTTGTCCATAGCGCGACGCCATTGCGCGTCGGAGACTTCGTCAACGCGGAGATCACCCGTGCCGACGTCTACGATGTGCATGCCCGGCCCTGCTAGAAAACCTTCTCGAAATACGTAACGGCGAAAGGCTACGCGGGCAGTTCGCTTGCGTTGCGGATGATCTTCGCGATCAGGCCGTACTCCAGCGCCTCTTCCGGAGACATCCAGAAATTGCGGTCGCTGTCGTGCGCCACTTTTTCCACCGATTGGCCAGTCTCGGTGGCGATCATCTGGTTGATCTTCTCGCGGATCTTGATGATTTCCTGCGCTTCGATGCGCAGATCCGCCAGTTGACCGCCCGCGCCGCCGCTGGGTTGGTGAATTAGAAAGCGCGTGTTCGGCAGCGAAAAACGATCCTTCTTGTCCGCGCCAAACAGAATCGGCACCGCGATGCTGGCCACCCACCCCGCGCCGATGGTCATCACGCGCGAACGCAGGAACCGCATCACATCGTGAATCGCGTAACCGGAGTCGACGTGCCCGCCTTGCGACGTAATAAACACGCGGATCGGGGCGTCGGAATCGGCGTCCAGGATCAACAACTGGCTGATGACCTGCTGCGCGAGTTCCTGGTCCACTTCGCCCGACACCAACACCGTTCTCGTCTTCAGCAGCCGCCCGCCCAACATGTCCGGCGCGGCGGTCTCTTTCGTTTCTTCACATGGCATGTATCGTCACCTCATATTCTGTAGCGCCGGTATTGTGCCACCCACGCGAAGGAGGTTCAAGCAGCCGGGCCGTTTCTGCCAAGGGGTTGCGTAAAACAAAACAGGCGCTTTGCGGAGCGCCTGTTCGAAGAACCCAGTTACCCGGGAAATAACTATGGTGCCGGAGAAGGGACTTGAACCCCCACGCCCTTGCGAGCACATGGACCTGAACCATGCGTGTCTGCCAATTTCACCACTCCGGCTCGGAGCGAGAGTATAGCCAACCGCTCGAAAGAATGTCAACCGCACGCGTACGCCCAAATGGCCGCACTTTTGCTCCGAGCGTCTAGTCCGCCCCGCCTGGCAACAAGGACAAGAAGGTCTTGCCGAAGATCCATTCCTGGTCTTCCGCCGAAAAGCCGCGCTCGGCCAGAATGGCCCGCGCCTTGGGATAGCACTCCGCTGCGGTTTCTTGCGGATGATCGGAGCCGTACACCAGACGTTGCGCCCCTATCTTCTGGAGCACGAAGAAGAACTGATCGGCAAACGGCGTGCCGTGAAAGTACGTGAGCATTAGCGAAAGGTCGAAATAGCAGTTGTCATTCGCCAGCGCCACCGCCAGCGCATCCAGGAAATGGAACCCACCCGTGTGGCACATGATGATCTTGGCGGACGGCACGGCCTTGCACAACTCGTCGATGTGAAAAGGCACCTGCATCCGCAGCGGCGTCGGCCGCCACAGCATGCAATCAATCGCCACCGGGATCCCCAGGTCCGCCGCCTGCTCCACCAACGGGAATATGCGCGGGTCGCTCGCCGCAAACCCCATCCAACGCGGATGAAGTTTCAACCCAACGAGTCCATACCGTTCAACGTCCTCGCGCAAGCGACGCGCGGGATCGGCCTCCTCGAAGGGGTGTACCGACGCGAACCCAAGTAGCCGCTCCGGGTACCGCGCACAACACTCCGCCACGTAGGCGTTCTGCGTCCGCTTGATCTTCGGCGAGTCCGCCGCAATCGGATAAATGGCCGCCCGGTCGATCCCGGCCTCGTCGAGATTGCGCAGCAAGAACTCCAGACTCGCATTGTACCGAGGACCAAACCCCGCCGGGTCCGGATTCACATACGTATGGGCATCAACGATCATGGACAGCTCCTGAGGTCATCTCGCACATCATCAATCTTACTCCACAGCGAACTTCACACCTAAAAAGTCTGCTGTCTCTTTTCCGATCGACATGCCACTGAATGCGGACGCCTTACTCTTCTTGTCGAACAAAGATATTTTTTCGCCGTCGCGTTTCTCGAGCTGCAGAGAACGATAGCGGGTGCGCATTCTGTCTTCTCCGGTCCCCGTCGTCTCCGCCCATTCCCTCAACACAACTCTTGCTATCCCGTCCGTGCCGTGAACTTCCCGTTCCGAGGTGCGCGCATAGAACCACGAGGTCAGCCACGGCCTACGGACAATTGTCAGAGACTTCAGGCCGACATCTATCGATATTGATGAAATCCGGCAGTCAACGTAAAGACTTCTAACGAAGAGAACGACAACTACGCCTCCCGCGATGCGCCACCCCCATCGCACAAAAGATGGCAACTCGCTGTTCGGAAAATCCGCGAACGAGAAGAGCGCCAAGCCTCCGAAGACTGCACCGAGAAAAATCTTTGAAGCGAGCTGCTCAATAGGCGCGTGGGATATCTCCAGTTGATCATTGGTTCTTCGCACCATAACAGATCGCATTCTGTTCATGCTCCAATCCACAAGATATGACGCCTGCCTACGAGCTACTCCGTTCCTTTCGCGGACGGACTCCCGTTCACAGCCGCCAGAAGGGCTTTTTGGACCATCTTGTCACGAAGCAATCCGACAAAGGTGGTGCCGTAGTGGACATTCGCCAAGAGGAATCTTCCCGGACTTGGCGAATATACTACGTCAAAGAGCAACTCGCTTGCTTCTTCGCGCTCCTCAGGCGAATAGCCTATATAGAAAACAGGACTGGCATTTATGACATACAGGACCGATCTAAAGTTGGCTCTCTGCACTTGCTTGTAGCCCCTAAAACCCTCTGCGCTTCCGTCCAACTTGTCTAGATTTTCGCGCACTCTAGCGGCGCTTTCTTGGGTGAGTAACGCGAAATACTCCGTCGTTTTTGGACCTGTGGCAAAATCCTTCTCCTCTGGAATTTCCGCGAACGCACGGCACGCTTGCCGGTAGAACGTGAGTGTGCTTGCCGAATCGGCGTCGGCGACATCTGACGTGCCATCCACGTAAACACCATTCCTCAAAACAACCGTGTCGCCCCTCACTACGTCGCCCTTAAGAAGGAGAAAAAACGAGTTCGTTCCCACCTCCGAGGCAATAGCTTCATCCAGTGGTATTTTGAGAAAATTACCCTTCAGAGAGTCGCCCAATGCAAAGACCTCTGGAGACTTCTCTACAGCTCTTGCTGCAGCACAAAGTGCCTGCAACGCTGCAGGAGGGGTGAATTCGAGATCCTTCGCCCACCTAGCCCCCTCGGGCCTGAGGTACTCCACCGGAAATACCGTTGCGGCGGTACGTTTTTCAGGTTCTGGCCCCGACACTGAGAGCACATAAAGCGTAATGTTCCCAATCTTAAGTCTGTAGGGCGAGGCAATACTGTTTGCTGCCCCATACACTCTCTCGTATGGTTTCATTGCCATTTCGAGATCGGTATTGCTTTTCGTTTTCGATGTATTGTTCTTGGGTTCCGCGACAAGCGACAGTAACGATTTGGAATCCCCACTCCTGGCTGCTCTAATGAAATCCGCGACTACTTTGTCTCCGGGGTCAAGCCATACTTGATCAGCCAAAGGTTCTAGAGATTCCCTGCCTACAAGCGCCTCGACGTATGCCGACGACTTGACCGTCTCAGTTTCCACTGTTACCGGCAACGCGAAAGCCTGCGGGCGGAAGTCGGCCGCCCTGGTCTCGCCGCAAGGCAACGTCATCAGTGCAATGAGACAGACCATCGACGGAGCAAGAATCTTCTTCGGGCGCATTTGGCAATAACCTCCATCTTTACTGCTGAAGCATAAGGTAAGCACTCGACCCTTCATACAGAACAGAAGCACGTGTTTCCGATTTGCTGCAGAGACTGCAATGTGGTGCGAAAGGTTCGGAGCCAATCGCCCCGACGCTTCCCCGACAAATCGAGGCCATACCCCTGAGGGATATCTTATTTTCTGGCCCGCTCAGACGCAATCTTTTGTGAGTAACTTGTGGATAACTTGTGAATGAAGGTGGATAAGCTGCGGTCCATGCCCCACTTCACTGAGCACGCCACCTGCCCCTCTCGTCAATCTCTCTTTGATAAACAAGGACTTACGAAATCGGTCCCTAGTTTTTCTGGGGATAGGTGTTTTTCAAGGAGCGCTTTTGTCGGGTTTCTCGCTCCTGCGGGGGCTTGTGGATAAGTTGTCAAAAAATGCCGGTCTCACCCCCAAGATATGGGGTAAGGGACGTTCCTAAGGTACAGGAAACGGTTACTTCGGACCGGAGGAGGGGTCCTGCGAACTGCGAAAATGGAGATGCCACAGCTTGGCGTACTTGGTGAACACGGAAAAAGCGCCCAGTGTGGATAAGATCAGTCCATGATATCCGTCGCGAAAGCCCTGCCGCAGAAAGTACATCTTGAAGAACTTCGCGATCGGGTGAATGACGAGGTGAAACACCCCCGCGCGCTTGCCCGCGTCGTAGAGGTCTTGCGCGCCCCACGAGGTGAATCGCTGGAAGGTGGCAAAGTACTCCTCGAAATTTCGCTTGTCGTCGTGGAACATCGGCTCGTGGATCGTGCCCATGCGGCCGTCGACGACGATCCGCGAATGAACGCGCTTGTCCAGGTAGCGTCCCTTGGCAGTGCGAAACAGGCGGACATTGTAGTCGCGCTGCCACCCGGAAAAGCGGATCAGCTTGCCAAAAAAGTAGGATCGGCGGCGAATACGGTAGCCATCGCAACTGCCGGGATCGGCGATAATCGCCTGAAGCCGCGCGCGCAGTTCGGGCGACACCCATTCGTCGGCGTCGAGCACCAATGTCCATTCGGTATCGATCTGCGGAATCGCCCAGTTCCGTTGGGCGGCAGCGTTCTCGTATTCATGCACGACGACGTGCGAGGAATAGCGCCGCGCGACGTCGTCCGATCCGTCGGTGGTGCGCGGGTCCACGACGCAGAACAGATCGTCAGCCCACGCCACACTCTCCAGACAACGCGGGAGCCGGTCACCGGCGTTGGGGATGAGCGTCAGAACGGTGACTTTTCCTTGTTGCATGCTGTCCTCGGCGCGATGTATGGAATCGCCGGAAACGCTCACTCGTGCCCGCGGGTCTGTAGGAGTTTGTACTCGATGCTGTCCACCAGCGCCTCATACGACGCGTTGATGATGTTCTCCGACACGCCCACCGTGTCCCACGACGAATCGCGATCCGCGGATTCGATCAGCACGCGGGTCTTTGCGCCGGTCGCGGCTTGTGCATTCAGAATGCGGACCTTGTAATCCTCGAGGTGCACTTCGGCCAACTCCGGATAGTTCGCCTCGAGCGCCTTGCGCAAAGCACTGTTCAACGCGTCCACCGGACCGTTACCCTCGGCCGCCGTGTGCACAATCTGTCCATCGGGCAGCGAGAGTTTGACGGTCGCCTCGCACACCGTCGCCGCGTCGCGGCGATCCACCGCCACGCGAAAACCCAGCATCGTGAAGAACGTGCGATAGCGGCCGGTCGCCTTGCGCATCAGCAGTTCGAGCGACGCATCCGCACCTTCGAACTCGTACCCGTCGTTTTCAAGCTCCTTCACGCGCTGAAGAATGTGGCGCGTCTCGGGCGTCTCGCGATCCAAGGTGATGCCGAGATCGGAGGCCCTTTGGAGCAGACTCGAACGGCCGGACATCTCGCTCACGCTGATGTGCGTGCGATTGCCGACCAACTCGGGCGTCACATGCTCGTAGCTGTGCTTGACCTTACCCACCGCGTCGGCGTGCATGCCGCCTTTGTGCGTGAACGCGTCGCGGCCCACAAACGGATCGCTGTCGATCGGCGCCATGTTCGCGAGTTCCGCCACCAAATGCGACAGGCGCGTGAGCCGCGCGAGTTGATCGCTCGTCACCACGTCGTAGCCAAGTTTCAACTGCAAGTCAGGGATAATCGTCACGAGGTTCGCGTTGCCCGTGCGCTCGCCGTATCCGTTGATGGTCCCTTGCACCTGCGTTGCCCCGGCGTGCACTGCACTCAAGCTGTTCGCCACCGCGCAGCCGCTGTCGTTGTGCGCATGAATGCCAACCTGCGCCGCGGGAAGATGCGCGCGCACAGCCTTCGTGATCTCCTCGATTTGCCACGGCAAGTGACCGCCGTTCGTATCGCACAGCACGAGGACCTCCGCGCCCGCATCGTACGCACGCTTCAGCGCCTCCAGCGCATACGACGCGTCTTCGTCGTAGCCGTCGAAGAAATGTTCGGCATCGAGAAACACGCGGCGGTTCTGCGAGCGAAGATAGCGCACCGAGTCGTCGATCAGCGCCAGGTTCGCCTCGAGTGAAACGCGCAAGACTTCGCGCGCGTGCATCGGCGACGACTTCGCGAAAATCGTCACGACTTCGGTCTGCGCATCGAGCAGGGCCTTGATGTTGGGGTCCGACTCCGGCGCGTGCTTGGGGTGCCGCGTGCTGCCGAACGCCGCCATCTTGGCCACGCGCAGATCGAGGTCGCGCGCCCGCGCGAACAACTCCGCCGCCTTGGGGTTCGAGCCCGGCTGGCCGCCCTCAATGTACGCCGCGCCGAACGTGTCCAGCTCTTTGACAATGCGAAGCTGATCGTCGGCCGAAAACTTCACCCGCGGCCCTTGCGCGCCGTCCCGAAGCGTAGTGTCATATAGTTCTATCTTTGTAGCCATCTCGTCCTCGCATTCGCCCCGCGGGGCGATCGTTCTGTCTATCCTGCCCGGCGGCGCAACGCCGCCGCGTCCAGCGCCGCCTCGGTCAGCAGCGCGGGAACGACCTCGTATCCACGCCGCAGTTGCAGTCCACAGTCTGCCGCGGCCCGCTCGGAATATCCAGCGCCGGTGCCCGCCGGAATGCCCGGCCCCCAGACGGCAAACGGCACCGGTCCTCCGGCATGCGTCTTGGTCGGAATCGCGGTCACGTGGTCCGGGCCGACAAAGATGCGGACATCGCCGTGCTTTTCCGCATACGCCTTACAGGGAGCGACGATATGCGCATCAAAATCCTCGATGGCCTTGATCTTGAGGTCGACGCGCCCTTCATGGGCGGTCTCGTCCGGGGCTTCGACATGCAAATAGGCAAAGTCGGACCGTTCCAACGCGCCAAGGGCGGCGGCGACCTTGCCCGCGTAGTTGGTATCCAGGTACCCCGTGGCCCCAGGCACGCTCAGCGATTCAAGCCCGGCACAAAGGCCGATCCCCTTGACCAGGTCCACCGCCGACACCACAGCGCCGTGGAGTCCAAACCGCTGAGGATAGGGCTCGATCCGGGGGGCGCGCCCTTGGCCCCACAGCCAGATACTGGTGGGGGCAAGCTTGCCGGCCTCAAGTCGTTCACGCGTTACAGGATGATCGGCAAAGACCGGCCGAGTCCGCTCGGTAATCTCAAGAAGCAGGTCCGCGCCCGGGCCCTTGGGCAAATAGGAGCCGTATTCTTGCCCGGTGATGTTGTGCGGCGGCGTACAATCGACCGCCGCCAGGGTATCGGCCATCGGCCCGCCCTGAAAGATCGCCAGATGCCGGTAACTGACCCCCGCATGAAACTTCACCGGCAAGGTATCGACGGCGGCGTTGAGATCCGGGATAATGCGCGCGGCTTCTTCCGACGAGATATGGTCGGAGGTGAAACTCCGCATCCGCCCGTCCTCGAGGGTCACCAGATTACAGCGGAACGCCACCTCCGTCGCGTCCAGTGAAATCCCCATGCTCGCCGCTTCGAGAGGCGCGCGGCCAGTGAAGGTCGCGTGCGGGTCATATCCGAACAAGGCGAGATTGCCGATGTCGCTTCCGGGCGGAAGGTCGTCCGGGATCGGCCAAAACTCACCCAACTGCCCCTCGCGCGCAAGGGCATCCATGGCGGGCGTATTGGCGGCCTCCAAAGGGGTGCGTCCGCCCAGTTCGTCGAGGCGGAAATCGGCCATGCCGTCGCCCACGAGAATCAGATACCTCACTACCACCTCCACCGGCAGGTGCGCTTCTGCTTCGCGCCCGCACAGGTCACCAATGAAATATTCCAGAAAACATACCATAGCCCCTGGAGCAAGTCAAGGGAATGGCCGCACTTGCAGCGCTTTGTTGCGTCTTTTGATGGAGAATGGCATGATGCCGGGGAAAGGGGAATCAGATGACGCAGAATCGGTGCTGGGAACTTCTGGAACGCGATAGTGTGCCCATTTCGGACCAGCTCCGCAGGCAGTTGTGTCGTTTCGAGGCCCTGGTCCGCGAGTGGACCCCCGTCTCGGGGCTAGTCTCGCATGGAGATGTGGATCGCCTTTGGGAGGCGCACTTGGCCGACAGCCTCAGCCTGGCGGGGGTAATCAAGCGGCTAGAGCGCCACGAGACCGCCCTGCTGGACATCGGAACCGGCGGCGGATTCCCCGCGATCCCTCTGCGCATCGTGTTTCCCGCCCTGAAAGTCCGCCTCGTGGAGCGCAGCACTCGGAAGGTGGGGTTTCTACGCAAGGCGATCGGGGCGCTTGGATTGGAGGGGGTCAGCATCGTACACGGCGAGTTCCCGCGCGCCGTCGGCGAGATAGACGAGATGCTGATTACCGCGCGCGCCGTTGAACGCCAAGAGCAGGTCGCCCTAGAGGTCCTGAAACGGCTTCACCCTGCTCAAGTCTTCCTTTACCAAGGTGCCGTTCCCCTGAACTGCTCTGCCGCTGTGTTCCACGTGGAACACGTCATTGACGCCTGGTCAGATGCCGGGCTCCGCCGCGGAAATCTTCTCGTTATCCAACGCTAGAGCATTTTCACCAAGAATGCCTACGGCGCGCCCGCCAAAGCTGCGTGGTGAAAATGGTCTAATGCCGGAGAGCGCAGGCACAAAGACGCAAGACGCCCTAACCTCCCTTCCCAAAGAAGAAGGGCCCGCCTCCGAAGAGGCAGGCCCTAGTGAAATCAACAGACCGTTGGGATCAGCCACCGCCGCCCGCTTCGGTCAGAGCCATATCAAGCCGGACGCCCCACGTATTCGCCGGGCCATTCGCCACCGGCGCCTTCGACTTGTAGCGGACGAATTCCACATGACCATCCATGTACAGGACGTTCGCGCCGCCCGGGACGTGGTTGAAGCGCGCAACCGGCGTGTCCAGCGGATTGGAGTTAACCGCCGTGCCCCACACGTCCATCATCAACGCGATCGTGCTCTGCGCCTTCGTCGACGCGGCAGGATTGTTGATATCGGTGATGAAGTAGCGCTCGATGCCTTCCTTGATCGCGTAGTACGTCGACGGCAACGGGTTGCCAGCATCGTCAACTTCCCACGCAGCGCCCGGACGATCGCCACGACCGAAGGTCTGTTCCTGGTGCGCAAGGACGTATTTCGGATCGCCGACCTTGCCGCTCAAATCACCCTTGAAGCGCTGCGGGTAATAGACCACCGGGAACGTGCAGCCCCAGTATGCCATGTTCGAGCCCTGTTCCGTGTACGGAACGAAATCGGCGTTCAAGCCCTGGGTCAGAGCGTTGGTCAAACGGCGGTATTCCCACCAATGCAGGGTTTCGGCAACGTCCGTCAGCTTCGACGCATCGTCGGTCGCCCACGGAATGTAGAAATAGGAAATCGGCAGCGCCAACACGCTGTTGTAGCACGCACGGCTGACTTCGTTGGTCGGATCGTACTTCGACGCCACCGCCTTCACCAAGTCGGTATAGCTGTCATGCTCTTCCCAAATCTGCGACGCATTGGCGTCCGCGCGGCTATCCGACGGGCAAATCGCGATGTTCGGGTCCGTCCAGTACTCGGGGTACATCACGGAGCCTTCGTACACCAGCGTGGGAGCATCCATCTGCGGATAGCTGGTCTTGGGCGGGAACTTGTCCTTGTTCTCGCCAGAGTACATCTTGAAGATAATACCAAACTGCTTCAGGTTGTTCGCGCAAGACGAACGACGAGCCGCTTCGCGCGCACGGGCCAACGCCGGAAGCAGGATCGCCGCCAAGATACCGATGATGGCGATCACCACCAGCAGCTCGATCAGGGTGAAACCCTTTTTCTTACTCGACATGACTACTTTCCTCCTCAGATTCATTACAATTTTAGAAAGCCATACACGAGAAAAACGCACTCATCTCGCCGCGAGGTTCCTCCCTCCTCGGGAAATCGCCTCGGTCTTGTTTGCCCGGCCACCTCCTTTCTCTGGAGAAATTCTCCCCTTTCCCCAGCTCAATGACCTGCTCTTTACTGGACCCACCAAAACAAAGTCATGAATATCGCAGGGCAGTGCAGGTCTTTGGCTCGGCCTCCTCGCGCTACCACCTCGTCCGTATTCTATCCGGCTTTCTCAAAAAACGCAAGCGCTTTTCTAGGTATTCGCATTTTCCTACAGCCCCTGTAGGTTCACCCCTTAAGACCAAAACTACTCTATGGGTGATGATTTCGAGGGGACAGCACCCCCGCCGGTGGAGGTTAGGAGGGTTCCGGCTATAAGCGCGCTCGCCCCAAGCCATTGCAACAGCGATAGGCGCTCATTACTCCAGAATCCAAGGGCGATCAGGTGCGTAAAAAGGGGGTTGATAAGACTCAGGCTCTGGGTCAGGGCCGCCCCGAGATATTTCTGGGCAAAGTTGTAACAGGGATGGGCGGAAGCGATGGGAATCAGGCCGGAAACGATCAGCGCCGTATTTTGCTCAACAGTCGCACGCAAAATACAGGCAGGCTCGCCAAACAACGCACTTAGTGCGCCCAATACCAGTGTTGTGTGAATAGCCGACACAGCGAACATGGGCAATGGATGAGACCGCAGAACGAGGTGGCGCGCCCAGACTAAATAAATCGCCACCAAAAACGAGGTCGAAACGAGAAAAGCGGTCGCCTTTGGCGTACTGACAGCATCATGGGACAATACGGCGACCAGCCCCGCAATGCTGAGTAGTGTACCTCCCTGAAAACGCCCGCTCCGGATCACCGCGCGCTCCTCGGAGTAAAATATGTACGCCATGACCACGACAAACACGACGCTGAGTTTGTTGATCAACTGCGCGATGGTCGCCGTCGAACCATACGCCCCTTCGGTCCACGTCCACATGTGCAGCGCATTCACCACGCCTAGGCCCACCAGCCCCCAGGACCCGCGCAGCAACCGCAGAAACTCCGCGCGATGTCGCCACAAACACACGGCGGTCAGGGCAATCGTCGCGAAAAGGAAGCGGTAGAAGGCCTGACTGTAGGGATCGTAGGCGTCCTTGAGTCCCCGAATGAACACCGGCGTCAGGGACCATGCCAACGTGGCCACCATTAGAGCGAAAAACGCCCGGCCAACTGGCGCGGGCGTTGTAGGAAGCGAACTTGGCTGGGGATCAGCGTCCTTCATACTGCCGCCGGTAGTACTCCATAAACTCGCCCGACTTGATCGGCCGCCACCACCCCTCGTTCTCCGCGTACCACCGGACCGTGCGCTCTATCCCCTCGTCCCAGTCCATCTGCGGGGACCAACCCAACCCGCGCAGTTTCGCAGGATTGATGGCATAGCGGCGGTCATGGCCCGGACGGTCGGTTACTGGCTTGATCAGCGACTCCGGCTTTCCCAACGCCTTGAGAATCCGGCGGGTCAAGACGATATTCTCGCGTTCATTGCCCCCGCCGACGTTGTACACCTCACCCGGGGTCCCCCGGCGCAGCGCGGTATCGATCCCCGCGCAGTGGTCATCGACATACAGCCAGTCGCGCACGTTGCGGCCATCGCCATACAGCGGCAGGGGTTGGTTGTCGATCGCGTTCGTGACGAACAGCGGCAACACCTTCTCCGGATATTGCCGGGGCCCGTACGTATTTGAGCCTCGCGTGATGATCACCGGCACACCGTGGGTGTGAAAGAACGCCATCGCGATCATTTCGCCCCCGGCCTTGCTCGCCGAATACGGATTGCGCGGATTCAATCGATCCGTTTCGCTGAACGATCCCTGATCGATGCTGCCATACACCTCATCCGTCGACACGTGCAGCACCCGGGCCGTCCCCACTTTTCGGGCGGTTTCGACGATGTTGTATACGCCCTTGACGTCGGTGTCGATGAACTCCAGCGCACCCTCGATACTGCGGTCGACGTGACTCTCCGCCGCGAAATTCACGATCGCGTCGCATCCCGCCATCGCCTTCTCCACCACCGCGGAGTCCGCAATGTCACCTTTGATGAAGGTGTACCGCGATTCATCGATCCCCTCGAGGTTGGCCAGATTTCCCGCGTAGGTGAGTTTGTCCAAATTGACGATGTGGACCTCCGGGTACCGCTCGAGCTGGAAGCGCACGAAATTCGACCCAATGAAGCCCGCGCCGCCGGTGACCAAAATACGTTTCATGCCGGAATCTCCCTTCGCTCAAAATAATGCGCCAACGCCTCGGTCCAGGGCCGCATACGATATCCGCAGGCCGCCTCCAGGCTGCGGCAGGACAACACCGAATAGGCGGGGCGCGGGGCTTTGCTTGGATAATCCGCTGCTTTGCAGGGACTTACTGGGGTATCAAGACCTCCGAGGCGCAGGATCTCCTTCGCAAACTCGAAACGATTGCACATCCCCGCGTTTACTGCGTGGTACGTTCCAAAAGCCGTCGTTTGCGCCAACGCCTGGGTGGCTTGCGTCAGATCTAACGTATGCGTCGGCGAACCAATCTCGTCGTCCACCACGGTCAACGCCGGGCGCACAGCCGCCGCCCGCAAAATCTTCTCCACGAAATTATTTCCGCCCGGACCATAGAGCCACGCCGTCCGCAGGATGAAATGTCGTGGATTTGCCGCGCGCGTGGCCGCCTCCCCCGCCGCCTTCGATTCCGCGTAAACCCCCTTGGGATGTATCGGTTCCTCGGGCTCAAAAGGAGTGCGCCGCGTTGCGTCGCCGCAAAACACAAAATCCGTGCTGTAATACACGACCGGCACACCCGCTTCCCGCGCCGCCGCCGCCACCACGCGCGCCCCTGTTTCATTGGCACGAAACGCCGTTTCGCGATGTTCCTCCGCGCCTTCAACATCCGTATACGCCGCGGCATTCACCACCAACGTGGGCCGATGTTGCGCGACGAGTCCACCGACGACCGCCGCATCCGCTGCATCGACCTCCGGCAGATCGTACCCTGCCACCTCGCCCCCCTGGGCAAAAAGCGTCATCAAATCGCGCCCAAGTTGGCCACGTGCGCCAAAAATAAGTGTAAGCACAGAGTTCTCCTGAAAAACTCGCGGATTCTAGCATGAAAGAGAAAGGAACGCCAAGGAACTTCAAGAGAAAGCAGCAAATGCTATTCGGCAGGCGACGGTTCCGAAGCGGGGCGGGGCGCGATGCCAAAATCCGAGGGGACAACACGGTTTCGCAAGCGCAGGAGCGGATCTTCGACGGCCTTGGTTACGATGTAGCCCACGACGATGCTGCCTAGTACAAACGCCAACGCTTGGCCCACCGCAACCGTCACGGGGGATCCCAGATACATCATGAGCACATCGTTCACCACCGAGTACGCCGGAAACGCCACGATGAAGTAGTGCCACAGATAGATGTTGTAAGACCACGTTCCAATACTCGAAATGGCCACTGCCGTGGGACGCTTCTCGAAAGCGCTGAACATCCCGCCGTACATCAGCACCAGCAAGATTCCATAGCCAATACTCAACAAGGAAAACCCGACCGTAAACATGAAGGGATGGGCTCTTCCAAAAAAAGCCGCCGGTACAAGGCATGTCAACGACACAATCAACGAGCCGATTCGATGCCGGTGTACAAACTCGATCAGCGGCGATTTCGTCAGACAAAGGTAGTTGATGTAGACGCCATACATCAGGGCGTCTAGACGCAGATGGGTCTGCATGAAGTCATTGGGCGCAATGCCAAAAAACGCTTGCAGGACGCGAAAAACAAGACAACCGACGATAAACACACCCGCTACGTACGGAAGATAAGCGCGCCAGCTCTTTCCCGTCTTCGCGGATAACGCCAATATCCCGAGGAATAGCAACGGAAGCAATATGTAAAAATGTTCCTCCACCGCAAGAGACCATGTTGGACCATTCGGATTGCTTGCGAGATAGTTTTGCAGAAACAGAACGTGGGTGAGGATCGAAAGAACTATACTTTTTGCCGAGGAATAGTCAATGTACTCCGTCACGTTTCCAACACCCAGCACCACCAATAGAAACGCATACGACGGCCATATTTTGAATCCTCGACGAAGCCAAAAGCGCCAGCATTTCAACCCGTTCGTTTTGTCCATTTCCCGAAAGAGGAGACCGCTGATTAAAAAACCGCTCAGCACAAAAAACATATCCACGCCTGTCCACCCCAGGCTTTTCACCCGCCAGTAAACAAACGTCGCAAGTCCGCCGGTCAAATTCGCAGTATATGGAATCACTCTAGGTTCAAAGTGATTTACAAACACCAACAGAATCGCGATACCGCGCAGGATATCCAACGACCGCAACCGCGACTGCTGCACTTTGCCAGGCTTCGCGGCTCCCACGGTTTCTTTTTCGGCGTGCGATTCCACGGACATTCTATCGAAGTATCCCGCGCTGAAAAACGCTCAGATGGCAAACATCGCAATTGATGTTTGCTTATCGGCCGCAAGCCCTTCCGCGCGCATAAAACAGCACGTTTTCTGACTTGCGCTTGCCGGAAGGTTTTCTAGATTCGAATCGGCATAATGACGTTAAAGTAATTGTCCACGCCCGATTCCGAAACGCCCTTCACCAATCCAGGGCTGTTTGCGTCTTTGAGCTGAAGACAGACTTTATCGCCTTCCAACCGGCGTACAACATCAAGAACGAAATCCGGATTGAACGCGATTTCCACCGCGCCACCCTCATACTCGATCGGAACTTCTTCCTCGTACTCACCCACTTCAGGCGTCACTACTTTCAGCACCAACTGGCCAGGGTTCAGTCCAAAGCGAACCGAATTGAACTTGTTGCTCGTCATCGTGCGCGTACGGCGAACGGCCTCCATAAACGGCGCCCGATCGATCATCGCTTCCTTGTCGTTCTTCTTCGGAATTACCATTTCATAGTTTGGAAACGTACCTTCGATCAACGCCGTCACCAAACGCACATTGCCAAACGCGAAGGCCGCCTGCGTCTCGTCGATCAGTACCTTCACATCCTCATCGTCTCCAAGCAACCGCTCCAATTCCTCGATCATCTTGCCCGGAACAATGACTTTGATCTCGATTCCTGTCGGAATCCCTTCTCGCTCAAGACTCATCGCCATTCGACGACCGTCGGTCGCCACGCCGATCAATTTTCCGTCACTAACCTCCAACAACAGTCCCGTGAGATTGTACCGCGCCTGATCGGTGCAGATCGCATACGACGTCTTCCAAAACAACCGCTTCAACAATTTCTGCGGCACCACGATCGGTTCGATCCCTTCGAACGACCGTACCGCCGGGAACTCGTCCGGAGACATACTAAACAGCTTGGTCTCAATCCGACCGCTCTTCAGATTGATGACGCTGTTTTCGCTCAACGAAATCAGCAAATCGCCTTGCGGCAATTCACTCAGCACCGACGAAAGACGCTGCGAATTCACCGTCAGCGATCCTTCTTCATAAACCTGACAATCCACTTGGCACTCGATGCTCACCTTCAGGTCTGTAGCGGTCAGCCGTACAAAGCCCTCGCCGGTCTCCATCAAAATATGCGACAAGATCGGCAACGCGGACTTCGGCGCCACCACGGTTTTGACCTTATTGACCCCGTCCAGAAGGTCTTTGCACGAGATGCTGATTTTCATGTCCACCCCTCACTTGGTGTTCAAAACGTTTCTCTTCCGAGAAGAGTCTTTCTATCTAGCTATTCAGTCAAAGTAATCATCGGTAGTCTGGATAACAGGGAAAACGCGATAAACCTTTACACTATAAATGCTTGGACTGTCAATCCCCTGGGGATAACTCGTTCAAAATTATCCCCATTCCTCACAGCCGCCATTTTCTACTCAATTTGGTTCCCAAAACAAGCTTTCGTTTCGTGGAAAAGTGCCCTGGTCTATCCCCATTGCAGACCAAGTTTTCCCCATCTCGCACATCACGATGTTCCACGTTGTCAACCAAAAACTATCCACACCTATTTTTGAGCGCTTTGTTGCACTGAAACAAGTTTTCCACACCCTTTTCCACCGGCGTGGAACACTCCGAAAAAAAGCCGACAACCGCCTGAAAACAAAAAAAGGTAGAATACGTAACAACTATTAAACAAACGACTTAAGCATGCGAAAAGTTGATATGCAATTTTCGATATTTTCGGCGCAAGTTACCAAAACACTGGGCTTTACCTGCCCATCACGAGCGGAATCGGGTTTTCCTCCGCGATCTTTCCTGGCACTTATCCACAGCTTATCCACAAAGATCGGAGACCGCCAAAGGAAACGCTGAAGTCTACCAAAGGCCCTGAATGAACACAAACCCAAAAATTTCCGGAGAAACGGGATTTGCTAGTTTTTTATTGACACAAAGAACGCCAAGCGGTATATATACGTCATATTGGGGGGCGCAGCAGTACCATGCCGGGAAATCCACACGAAAGCGGACGCTCTTTCGAGCCACTTTTGGCGATAGATCTGCCTCTTTTCCTTCAGATTGGCACGTCCTCCCCTTCTACTCAGACCCGGCTCCGCTGCACTCTTCGGGGATGGAAATCGGGCCATTATCTTCTTGCCGATATGTCCGACATTCGCGGAAACGCCACCATTCTTCGTCCCGGACTCAACTGTGTCATTCGCATGATGTCGCAGGGGGCCGTCTGCGGTTTCGCTTCCACGGTACTAGAATGCGAGAGGAAACCGCCCTATCCCTACGCGTTGTTTCGTTGGCCCGACGAACTCGAGGCGCTTAACATACGGCAGGACGAGCGTTTAACGCTTAGCTTGCCCTGCACGCTCGAAGCGCCCACGCTCGACCCCACTCCTGGAGAATTATTGGACATCAGCGCCAACGGGTGTCGCGTACTGACCACGCTGGAACTACTTCCGGGGAGCCGGTGTACCGCGACGTTCGTACTTCCCGACGCGACGGCTATCGAGAATCTCACCGCGATTGTCCGCAACCGTCAGGATTTCTCCGATGGACGCCGCGCCTATGGCCTGCACTTTCCAGATCGTGAAACGGCCGCCGTTTCGGATGTCGCGTTTTATGTGATGAGTACCCTTGAGCGGATGCGCGGCAGGAAGGACCAGGCCCCTCGCCTTTTGCTTTGTTCCCCGCAAACCGATTCCTTCAAAGCGTGGGCAAGCGCGCTTTCGGATGCGGGCTTCGATGTGGTCTGGGCCTCTAACGCGATCGATAGTTTCTCGCGAATGAAACTGGTCCCGGTCAACGCCGTTATCGTCGGGGAATCGCTCCCCGGCATCACGGGGATAGACCTCTGCCGGATCATTCGAAGCACGACGGGCTTCGAGCAATTCCCCATTTTTGTCGTCACAAGCGACCCGGCGTCGGACAAGGAACCGGCCCCGGCCACCGGGTTCCTGCCGCTCGACGCTTCGCCACACCATGTTCATTCTTTGCTCACAAAACATATCCTCATCTGAGCGACATTCCTTATAGTTATCCAAAGAAAAATAAGGGATACCTTTATTTTTCGAGGAATTCTTTCTTAGTTTGATATCGTTCCAATATTTCACGGCGAAGAAAAAATCGGTCATTTTCGCGCGAATTGGGCAATTTCTGAACGAGATCGATCCAACTTCTAAACGTATACAACTGTTTTCGTATCACTGCTGTCCGGTTGTTTTTGAGGTTGTGGGTTGTAATTTGAGTTTTGCCAATGCGTTATAGACGGTTTTGGGAGTGATCGATATGGGAATCGGAATAGACTTGGGCCTTTCCAATCGTGTAAGGACGCGAGGAACGACC
>JBHELB010000066.1:0-2560 GCA_041859045.1 Candidatus Hydrogenedentales bacterium
CCGTACGCGCAATCACGCCAGCGGAATGGGCGTCAGATTTGTTGGCTAAGGGCCGTGACCACTGCAAGAATACCGCCACGTCTGCAAGTCGCGCACAGGACGACATCATCGAGGCGGAGACGTAGAGAGCCCTTTGGTTTGCGCCGATTGGGTTTCATTCCTACAGCGTACAAGGCGGACGTACAGCAGGGTCTCGCTTGAGCTCGGCGGGAATGAGGCCGAAGGTGGTGTGCGGTGATAGGCAGGCGTTTCTAACCTTGGGGAATCCAAGCTTCACCGCACCGTATGCACAGGCTCCACGATGCTGATATGGCCTTGTTTGCGAGAGGTCGGCTTAACGCGGATCACAATTTGAACATCGCGACCAAGCATGTTGAGAAAACGGAAAAGCCGCTCCGTGGAAAAACCCGCCAGCCGACCACGACTCAGCGCGGAGACCTTCGCCTGGTCGATATCAAGAATTTTCGCCGCCTCAGCTTGTTTGAGACCGCGTTGTTGGATAATGGCGTTGACACGTCGCGCGAGTTCCGCTTTCGCGAGCGCGGTTTCAGATTCGGGGAGGTCGAGGTCCTCAAACACGTTGCCGCTGCTCTTCGTGATGCCGGATTTAGTAGTCATAGTGTTTACCCTCGGGGGCGTTGTTTGGACGCCGCATAGTGTTCGGCGGCCGCCTTGAGCCGCTCCTTGATCGTATCAATGTCAGGCTTCGGCGTTGCAGTACCCTTCTTGGACTTCTTCTGAAAAGCGTGCAGCACGTAAATGGCGTTCTTGAACCGGACAGTATAGACAGCGCGGTACGTGTCGCCCTCATGGTCTTCAACAATCTCGAGAACACCCGCGCCGCCGAACCCCTTGAGTGGTTTAGCGTCAGAATACTTGTCGCCCGTCTGCGCCACGTAAAGCGCATAGCCCATCACCTGACGCACCTCTTCGGGAAAACGCCGGAGAGCCTGTCGGGCGCCAGCAACCCAATAGACCTCTTTGGCCATGTTCAAATCGCGCATGGCCAATTATGCCACATTTGGCATGTTAATGCCAAGCGAACAAAGACTACCCTCCAAATCTACCTCCCGCCGCGCACTCGCGCATGGAGTTGTTAACATGGTGGGGCTAGAAGTCTTCCGGGACAACCCCAATCCTGCGCGCAGGGAACTTCGGGTCGCAGTGACCCGAAGTTGAGTTACATCGCGGCACAACGTCTCGCCAAGACCGCTGCGTTTTCCCGAGGATTATATGGCGCGATCGCGCAGACGAACTTGAGGTGGCGCCGCGCGACTGCGACTCGTCGGCCACCAGTTGGGGCGCAGATATCTAACCGGAGCAAGTGGCCTATTCTCGGGGCGCGGCAATATGAGCGTCAGCGGTGTGATATCCTTCGGAAAATTTGCAGAAACCCCAATGTTTGTCGAGTGGACATAATGTCCACTCGACAAACTATCACGGCAAGAAACGCTGGCGAACAAAAGAGGTGCAGAGGTGCCCCGCTGGCCGGAATCAGTACGCCTGCGTGGTTGGGGGCCACGATGATCCCCAACCACCGGACAAGACTGCGGACTAGCGTGTTGCATTTTTCGTCAAGGTGAACTTCTGGACATCGTGTCCAGAAGTCGCGAGAGACGAGGCAAATGGCATAGTGATCCTGCGGGAAACCTTGATTTCTTCGCCCGCTTCCGTCCGTTTTGAACCGCCACTCCCTGGACTTGATGTTTCCCCCTCTGAAGAGCGTTCATGCGCGGAACAAGCACCGCCACTGGCTGGTGGTGCGGGAGGTGAACATGTCGACGCTGGTATTGGAGACGGATGGTGGGGTATCGGAGTTTATGATGAAGCCGCTGGAGCGTGCGTTGGGATGGCGGCGACGTAAGCGAGTCGCTGTGGACGCGCAAGGTCGTGAATGTCGTCGCGCGCTCATGTCGCACGACGGGCTGCTTCTAGTCCCGGGTGCGGTGGCGGCGCTATATGAAGATGCCGACGGCAACACGGTCGAACCGGGGGACGTCCTCCAGACAGACGCCGACGGAAATATCTTGCGCAGTCTTCCTGCAACCCTGGGGCGGCCGCAACACCCCAGGGGACCTGTTGCGCCGGAGGAATTGCTGGACTATGTGACCGTAAAGGCCTATGCGCTGACCGCGCTGGTCCTCGCTCGCGACCTGGGGGATGCCCTTACCGGCGGCGCGATCTACCGGGTCGCTTGCCGCCTACACTCGTCGACGACGGACGCGCCCGCATTTCTCCTGGGCAACGAGCACGGGATATTCCTGTTTCAGTGCAAACCGTGTCTGGCCGAGTTCGTGCGGCATGATCAACCGATAGTCCTGGATAATGACCTCGATGAAGAGGAGGACTCTTGGGAGGATTGGCCTATGAATGCCTTTCATGCTGGGACAGGTGACGTCCCATGGTGAGAATGCGGCGCATCCGTCTGGCGGACCACCGGGGTCGTGACGCAACCGTGTTGCTGGTCCCCATTGTTCATTCCGAACACAGGCGGCATCAGGATACGCAAGGACGGCCCGTCGCGAACGTACGGCGCGTGCGTGCGACCCGTGTGACCGGC
>JBHELB010000069.1:0-6841 GCA_041859045.1 Candidatus Hydrogenedentales bacterium
TGTCCACTCGACAAACATTGGTCTTTTTTCAGGTTTTCGGCAGGGTCGCACCGCTGACGCTCATACTGCCCGCCCCGAAAATAGGCCACTTGCTCCGGCGGAAGATTCCTGCGGCCCAACTGGTGACCGATGATCCACAGTCGTGCGGCGTCGCGGGAATCGAACTCTAAGGTGGTCGTGGTGAAGGGGATGTCATGCTTTCGGCAGATACGCAGGCGATGGTGTCCATCGAGGAGAATGTTTTGCGGCGCCCAGACGACCAGCGGACTCAAGGCCCCGTCGTCCAGCAGGTTGCACTCCAGTTGCGTGAATTCGTGCTCGGACAATGGCGGAATGAGTCGCTCGAATTCCGGGTCTACGATGATCTCCATGGGAAACCTCCAAGTGGTTCGTTGTATGCACTCGAAGGTTATCTACCGGAAACGATGGCGCTGGCGTTGACGTTTTGCCTGAGAGGGTGATACAATATAGCCACAATGGTGCACTTGCGGAGGTAAAGCGCATGCAGAAAAACTTGGTCAAGCACGGGAACAGCATGGCTTTGGTCATCGAGAAGCCCATTCTCGACCTGCTTGGCGCGGACGCCGAGACTCCGTTCGAAGTCATGACCGATGGGCAGGCGTTGGTCTTGACGCCCGTACATCACAAGAAACGACGCGAGGCGTTTCGCGCGGCCCTTGACCGCGGGAATCGGCAATACGCAGACGCATTGAAAAAGCTTGCGGAGTAACGATGTCGATCGCGTTTCTTTCGCTGTCCGAAGTCCTTGAGATTCATCAAGACCAGATCGCGCGCTACGGCGGCGAACCGGGCACGCGCGATCTGAATCTTCTTCGGTCGGCGGTAGGAACGCCCGCGGCGACGTTTGACGGAAATTACCTTCACGTCGACCTCTTCGAGATGGCCGCCGCCTACCTCTTTCACCTCGTTCAGAACCATCCGTTCATCGATGGCAACAAGCGGACCGGAACGATGGCAGCGTATGCGTTTCTGGCTTTGAATGGTTATGATTTGCGGGCGCCGTCGGGCGCGCTGGTCGATTTCGTGATGGCGCTTGCCAGCGGGAAACGCACCAAGACAGATGCAGCCCAGTTCTTTCGCAAGCACGCCCGTCCGTTGTAGATGCTTTACGGCGGCCCGGGTATTCATCCCGAGCCGCCGTTGTAATGATCACTAAGGCTGGTTAGTGGTCATTTTGTGCCTCGCTACCGTCAGAATCGCCCGCGTTCTCCGAAGTCACTGGATCGGCGGTTTTGGAGTTATCTGCCATCTTTTCCGCGTTTTTCCGTGAGACCTTGGCGCATGCCTTGCCTGAGCCGGTCTTGCCCGACGCCAGCAGGTTGGATGCCCACTCCGCGGGCGTCGTTTCTGGGCCGGTCGGCTTATCCCCTTCGCGGGTGATGCGCGTAGCCTTCAGGTCGCGCAGATGATTGCGCACCGTACCGTCGAGCTTCACGATGTAGTCCACCTCGCCCGCCTTGATGGCCCGGCCCAGCCGCAGCAGGTAGAAGCACACCAAGTCCAACGCCGTCTCATCCGCGGCCGTCTCGCTCGGATAGTCTTGCGAAAAACGCTCGCGTAGCCGCGCGAAGGACTCTTGCTCCTCATCGTCGATGAAGTACGCGGCGAACACACCGTGCTTGCGCGCATACGCATTCGCACGCAGGTTCTCAAGCCGCTTCGGGGTGCGCCCAACCGGCTGGCCATGTAGCCGTGCGAGTTCTTCCTGTTCTCGTTTGCCTGGCATTCACTTTTTGCCCAATGTTACAGCCCTAGTCCCCGCCGCGCGGCGGTGGAGACGGCTTTTGCGTCGCCGCTAACTGTACCGCTTCCGCGTTGAGGTCTTCCAGTTCGACGTGAATCTCGCGAAGGGCCTCTTCAAAATCGAAGTCCTCGTCTACCTCCTCCGGAGCGACGCCGACGTAGCGGCCCGGGGTGAGAGACCAGTCGTTGGCTTCGAGTTCGGCGCGGTTCACGAGCTTGACCAAGCCTTCGACGTCGCGAAGCTTGGCTTCTGGAAAACGCTCGGTGAGCCAGTGGGCCTGTTTCCAGAAGTAGCGGACCTGCTTGAGCTGTTCGACGGCCATGGCGCGGGCTTCGTCAGCTGCTTTGCGGGCGCGGACGATGTCGCGGCTCGCCCAGGCGTCGCTGTCGCGGGCGTCGCATTCGTTCTCGCAGGTCTCGATGAGGCGGCAGGCGAGCTTGTAGATCAGGTCGGTCTGTTTGACCAGGTCGCGGCTGGTTTCGGCGAGAGGCGCGAGCCGCTCGACCGCCTTCTTGAGCGCGCCATTGCTGGTCTCTTGCCCTTTCCAGGCTTTTTGTTCTAAGAAAATGGATTTCTCGAATGCCCGGACATCCTGTTTGAATGCGGAAAGGGCGCTCTCCAGTTCCTTCAGAGTCTCTTCATGGGCAGCATCTTTGTTCAAGGTATTGAGGAACGGTTGGATTGCGCAGCGCAGTGCGTCCAGCGCTCCGATGAAATTCGGTAGGGGCACGGCGGGTTGACCGTCATCGTCCTGAGCGATGAAACACGCCGCGCCCTCGTTCTGCATGCGACTGCAGTAGCCCGCCACGAGTTCGAGGTAGCGTTCGGTCTGGCCACGGTAGAGCCAGACGATGGCCAGGATGTTCTTTTCCTGCTCGGGGCTGAAGTCGTAGATCTTGCGCGTGACCTTGCGGTAGATGTTGCGCGCGTCGAGCATAAGCACCTTGTCGCGGTGCTGATCGGGCTTGCCGCGATTAAGGAACCAGAGTTCGCATGGGACGGTGCGTGTGTAGAAGAAGTTGGAGCGGATGGCGATCATGATGTCGACATCGCCGGTCTCGATGAGCTTTTGTCGGACCCTCGCTTCGTCGCGCCCGGCGCTAGAAGCTTGGGACGACATGACGAAGCCCGCCCGGCCCTGTTCGTTGAGGTAGCTGTAAAAATAGCTGATCCAGATGTAGTTGCCGTTGGAGACTTTGCCTTTCTTGTTGACGCCGGGCAAGCCGAAGGGCAGGCGCGGATCGGTCTTGACTTTGTCGGCGTCGATCTCATCCATATTGAAAGGGGGGTTGGCCATGACGAAGTCGGATTTTCGGAGCAACTCGTGCGGGTCTTCGTAATAAGTAATGGCTTTCTGGATATTGCCTTCGAGTCCATGGACCGCGAGGTTCATTTTTGCGAGGCGGATAGTGGTGGGGTTCTTCTCTAGGCCATAGAATGTAAGTTTCTCGGTCGGGTTTTCGTGGCGGCGTTCAACTACACGGGCACTCTGGACGAACATGCCGCCCGAGCCGCAGGCGGGGTCCAACACCGCGCCCTTGGCAGGCTCTATGACGTTTGCTATTAGCGAGACAAGCGAAACGGGGGTGAAGAACTCGCCGCCGTCGTGGGCCTTTTGATCGGCAAACTGCGTCAGGAAATATTCGTAAATGCGACCAAAGACATCTCCAGAGACGCGCTTGAGTTCCTCGGGGTTGAGGGTCCGGAGGAGTTGGCCAAGAACGGCGTTGTCGAGCTCCTGATACTCGCTCTTGGGCAGCACGCCGCGCAGGTTCTCGTAGTCGGCCTCGATGGATTCCATCGCGTCGATGATGGCCTTGGCGCGGTCCGCGCTATCGGACAAGGCCACGAGCGTATCGAACTGGGCTTTGGGCTGCAAGAAGATGGCGCCCTTCTGAGAAAAATCTTCCTTCATCAAAGGGCGGGGTTTTCCACCGCGTTTGGGAAGGTCAGCCTCGATGCCATCTCTGACCGCGAGATAACGGCTGTAGGCGTGCCGGAGAAATACCAGGCCCATCACGGGCAAAAAATACTCGTTGCTCGCGTAATTGGAGTTCGCCCGCAAAGTGTCTGCGGCGCTCCAGAGACGTTTCTCAATAGCCTCGATGTGTTCGAGCTGGGCCATGTTCTGCGTTCCTTATGGTCGTCAGGCAATTACGCCGAGGATGTCCGAAGGTGCGTTCACATCGAAAAAGCGCTTTCGTCCTTTTTTTGAATCGGCGAAAAACACTCCCGGAAAACGCGGCGCCGGGCGAAATCGCATCTCCAATCAGTGGCGGGCAATAATAGTGCCCGGCTGGCGTTTTTATCAATTTTTCCAGTAGAGGAGGACTCATCCCGATGGAGGGGTTTGGGAACAAATTCGCCAGGCTTCAGCTTCTCCCTCTTCTATTTGTTTCCATATCTGGCCAAAGTTTTGCGCGAGATTGTCGGGCAGTCTTAGGCTGCGCTCGATAAGACAGACCCGTTCGTGCAGGTTCCGGAGCAGGGCAAGGGTGTGGTCGCGGATTAGCCCATCGCGTTTTTCCTGGGGCGTGGGGATGTATTCGGTGAGACCTCCGGTACGCCTTGTCAGCATGGCTGGCTCCTCCTTAGCTCAGCGTCGCGCCGAGGGAATGGATGCGCGGGTAGACCAACGGCGTTGCGGTCATGACGGCCTTGTACCGGACCTTGTTTCCGGCGGGGTTGGTGAAGGTCCGCAAGAACGTGTACTCGGTCCAGTCCTGGTCGATGGCGCGGGTAGAGTCGAGGGTCATGGGTTCCCAGGTCGCGCCGCCGTCGTTGGTGGCGTACCACAGAACGGTGGTGCCGCTGGGGATGTTCATCTGGACATAGGCTTTGGTCGATGCGATGCCCTGGGTCAGTTCGTTCTGGCGCGTGATGTATGTGCCATTGAGGTTGTTGTGGTACCCCACAAGGTTCACGTCCTTGTAGTTCAGCGCGGGGCTGTCCGCCAAGGTTGCGCCGGTCATCTTCGCGCGCACCAAAACCTGCGAGGCGATGTTGGGCAGCCGCTCTTCTTCGGCGGGGACGATGACGTCCCAGGTCGAACCGCCGTCGGCGGAGTACTCCCAGGTGATGGAACTGCCTTCGGGCATGGACGAGTACTCATCGAGGTTCAGGTCGGAGAACTGCACGCCGGTAATGGACTGAAACACGACGGTCCCCTCGGACTCGAAATCGTAGCCATACAGCCGCATGGTGAGATCGGACCCGTTGAGGGGCGTCCAGGTCTCCGCGTTCGAACTTTCGAGCAACACGCCCGCGGCGTAGGCTTGTCTCGTGATGAGCCCTTGCCGTCCCATCTGTCCGAGCGTGGCGACGCGCACCTTGTACTGGTTGCTGTTGGTCAGCAGCACGACCGCGTAGCTCGTGTTCGCATCCGCGTGGAACGGGTCGTCGAAGGTGACCTTCGTTTCCGCGTTGAGCAGCACCTCCGACGGCGCGACGACCTTCTCCGCCAACACCACCTCGTTCGGCAAGCCCGTAGTCACTTGCCGTATTTGCACGGTGACCGGCAACGCCGCGTCCTTTTGCGTGAACTGGACGCCCACCGCGGAAACCACCCGGCTCTCGGGGAAACTAAACGTCTGCGCGAGCGGGTCCATCTTTCGGTCCCGGACCGTTTCCCGCCACACGATGCGCACCACCGGTACGCGGATGATGCGGGGAGGAGGAACGATGACCTGCGTCTGCACGATGACCCGCTCCACCTCCACGCGCTGGATGCGCGTGATGACGAGCGGATCGTTCACTTGTATGTTCGCTTGCGCGGCGTAGGTTCCGTCGGTCATCTCCACAACACGATTGCCGTTACGCGCGTCGTCTGGAACCGTGAACGCGCCAGTGACACGGCCCGCGGCGTCCGCGTGAAGACCTGTGGCGACGACGATGCCATCGCAACGCACCACAACGTTCGTGGCGTTCGGCGTGAAGTTCGCGCCCATCACCGCCACGCCCGTCTGTCCGCGCCGCCCGATGTTCGGCGTTACCTGCAACGTCGCATCGGGTTTCGCGAAGACCGCGTAGGGATTGACGTTCTTTTCCTCCGACCAGTCTGCCTGCTCCACCAACACCCGCTCCGCAGCAGGCAGGAACGCGAGACTGCCTTTGAACAGCGCGTCGCTGGCCTGGGGATTCACCTCCAGCAGGCAAGACGCCGCCGTTCGGTCCGGCGCGACGAACTGCCGTACGCCATCAACGCGCGCGCTCCAGTCCGCATGATATACGTCGGATTGGTTGGCATTGGAGAAGTCGTCGGAGTACACCCCTTTCTTGGTCTGTGCGTCGCGGTTCTGGAGGTTGTTGTGCATCTGGAACTGCGCGTCGTTGTATTTCAGGTCCTCGATGTCCCGCATGAGCTGGTGCAACTGGTCCATCGTGACCCGCGTGAGGCCGAAGTTGCGAACGGTCATCTCGACCGAGTTCGCGGGACAATCTACGCTGGCCAGCGCGAGCGTGCCTTCCGGCGCGATGGGGAGCTTCGGCGAATCCGACGGCGCGCCTTCCAGCCTCTTAATCTCTCGCGGCGTCGCGTAGACGATGTCCTTGCGCGCGAGGTAGTAGTCGTAGTCCACGCTGCAATTCGAGCCGGGTACCGGCGCAAGACCGAGCGTCGTGCGACCGAAGTTGATGATGCTCGCAGCGTCCGGCGCGATGGAGCAGGAAGACATCGTGAGCCCGCTCGAGTTCACCGCGGGCGGGTTCGTGTTGGTGATCTCGTCCGCGCCGTCGTCCACGTACGACGTGCCGCTCGCCGATACCTCTTTCAGCAACTGGAACGCCGTGCGTCCTGAGTTCTCGAGGCCGCGATACACCCGGTAGGCCGTGGCATTCGCCACCGGCAGCCACGTGAGCTTCACCACACCGCCTTCAGGAATCTCGATGGACTTCACGGCAGCCCCGTCATACGCGGACTCGCCCGTCGAAGACTTCACCGTGACCGCGTAGAAATACTCACCGGGTTCCGGATGGTTCGCGCGGCCGAACCAACCGCCGTCGACGTAATCGACGCCCTTCTCCATTTGTCGCACGTAGGTCCAGCGTACCGCGTACGTCGTCCCGATCGCTGGGGCA
>JBHELB010000018.1:0-40880 GCA_041859045.1 Candidatus Hydrogenedentales bacterium
TCGACCAAATCGCCCCGGCGAAACGAGGCCCAATGAGTTACTGTACTATAGCAGCACACCCCCTCCCGCGGGAGGGGGTGAAAAAGCCCCAGCCCAAGTCGACAACCAGGTCCCTAACCAGCCCTTCTCCCGGTAAGATCATAAATGGCAGGACAACTACCGCCCCGGTAAGATTCTTAAATGGCTTGACACGGCCTTCGTCGGCCCATTTTTCCGGTGAGAACCCGCACACTCGTTCTCGTCCGGTTTTCCCCAAAAACTCCGAGTCGTTTGATCTCCCTCCACTCTCTCTGTTTCAATAGCGCCGCTTGCTTATTGTCTCCAATACTTCTCTGGTCTCTGGAAAAAGGGTGAACCATGGCGGATGTCTGGCTAGCGCTAGGGCTGACGGTTTTTGCGGGAATGGCCACGGGAATTGGCAGCGCAATCGCCTTCACCGCAAAGCGAACCAATTACCGTTTTCTCTCTGTGGCAACGGGATTTTCCGCGGGCGTGATGCTTTACGTTTCCTTTGTGGAGATCTTCTACAAAGGCGTTGACGCGTTGTCGAAGGAATTCGGCGACTACTGGGGGCACTGGATTAATGCCGCCTCCTTTTTCGGCGGGATCCTTGTGATCGGCGTCATCGACAATCTCATTCCGGCGGCCGAGAATCCCCACGAGACGCATGCCGAAAACGAAACCAAGCCTTTGCACGACCCTGCAGCGGATTTGCCCGAATATACACCCCATCCCAAGTCCGAAAGGGAAGCGGAATTCGGCGTACACGACCATACCGCGCATCATCATAAGCTTATGCGCATGGGCCTGTTTACCGCGTTGGCCATTGGCATTCACAACTTCCCGGAGGGATTGGCGACATTTCTGGCCGCCCTAGAGAATCCTGCCGTGGGGGCGGCGATCGCGGTGGCAATTGCACTGCATAACATCCCCGAGGGGATTAGTGTGTCTGTTCCCATCTTTTACGCCACGGGAAATCGAAAGAAGGCCTTTTTCTACTCCGTCCTTAGCGGACTCGCCGAGCCGGCCGGGGCGATCATTGGGTACATCGCGTTGCGTATACTTACTGGAGGAACCGATGGCGCCATTCCCTCACACGTGATGGGAGTCCTCTTTGCCGGCGTAGCGGGTATCATGGTGTATATCAGCCTAGATGAACTTCTGCCGACAAGCAGGGCCTATGGTAAAGGCCACGACAGCCTCTTTGGGCTCTTAGCGGGTATGCTCGTGATGTCTCTTAGCCTGCTCTTGATGAAGTGACGCGGAACGTGCATTTCTCCATGCGCGTGAGCCGTCCTCAATCACCGGCGAAAGAGAGTTTTCTTGAACCGCCCCCCTCTGAAAATGTATCCTTCCGCGATCGTTTGGAGGTCGATATTCGTGAAAAAGGCTATTCTGGCGCTTGAGAATGGAACGGTTTTTGAAGGACGCGCGGTAGGCGCGGACGGCGAGACCCACGGCGAACTCGTGTTCAACACGAGTATGACGGGGTATCAGGAGATCCTGACGGATCCCTCCTACGCGGGGCAGATCGTCACCATGACCTACCCGCTCATCGGCAACTACGGCGTCAATCGCGAGGACATCGAGTCGCGCAAGCCGTTTGCGGCGGGATTCGTTATGCGCGAATGCTGCGAACAGCCCAGCAATTTCCGCGCGGAGCAATCGCTTCCGGAATACCTGCGTGAGCACGACATCGTTGCCATCGACGGTATCGATACGCGCATGATCACGAAGATGCTGCGCACCGAGGGCGCGATGAAGTCCGTGCTTAGCACGACCGACCTCGACGGCAAGCGCTTGGTCGAGAAAGCCAAAGCGTCGCCGGACATGGCGGGCAGCGATTGGGTCAAGGAAGTGTCGGTGCGCGAACGGTATGTCTGGAACCCGGACAAGAAGGCCGAGTTCCAAGTCGCCGCGTTCGATTACGGCATCAAATACAACATTTTGCGCCTGCTCGATGCGGCCGGGTGCCGGGTGACCGTCTTGCCGGCAACGGCAAGCGCCGAGGATGCGCTGGCGCTCAACCCCGACGGTATCTTTCTTTCGAACGGCCCGGGCGACCCCGCTGCGCTGCCGTATATTTACCCCACCGTGCAAGGGTTGTTTGGCAAGAAACCGATGTTCGGCATTTGCCTTGGTCACCAGATTCTTGGCCATGCCTTTGGCGGGCGTACCTACAAGCTCAAGTTCGGTCACCGCGGCGGCAATCAGCCCGTGTACAACCACGACACCGGTTGCGTTGAAATCAGCGCGCAGAACCATGGCTTTGCGGTGGATCCTGAGTCCCTCGATCCCGCCAAGGTTCGTGTAACACACACCAACCTCAACGACCAGTCGGTCGAGGGAATGGAGCACCGGGAGTGGCCGGTGTTCAGTGTTCAGTACCACCCGGAATCGTCACCCGGTCCGCACGACAGCCGCTATCTGTTCGACAAGTTCGCGGCAGCCATGCGTACATTCAAGGGATAGCCTGATTTCCTTTCCCGTAGCAGAAGGAGCCCGTTAGATGACTTCGCGAGAACGCTTCAAGAAAGCCCTTGAGTTTGATCGTCCCGACCGCGCCCCGCGCGACCTCTGGGCGTTGCCCGGCGTGCCGCTGTTGCGAAAAGACGACCTGAAGGCCGTTCAGGACAAATATCCGAACGACCTCGCGGTTGCGCCGTTGCCGCTCAAATCCACTGGCCGCGCCAAGGGCGACCCCGGGCAGGTCGGCGTGTATACCGACGACTGGGGTGTGGAGTGGACGGTCGCGGAGATTGGCGTCTGCGGTGAGGTGAAGCGCCCGATCCTCGATACCGAAGAGGCCGTGGCGGAATGGCAAGCGCCTCTCGACATGTTCGACCTCGAACGCGTGGACCGCATCAACGCCTTTTGCGAAAACACGGATCGTTTTGTCATGACCGGCGGCGACGTTCGCCCGTTTGAGCGCATGCAGTTCTTGCGCGGTACGGAGAACGTGCTGCTTGACCTTGCGATGCAGACGGAGACCTTTTTTTCCCTGCGCGACCGCATCCACGAATGGAACCTTCGCTTCTTCGAGATCATGGCGAAGACGAAGGTCGATGCGCTCTATATGATGGACGACTGGGGATCGCAGGCCAGTCTGTTGATCTCGCCAGATCTGTGGCGCGAGCTGTTCAAACCGCTCTACAAGGACTATACCGACATCGCCAAGGCCCACGGCAAGTATTTCATGATGCATTCCGATGGCAATATTGAGTCCATCTACCCCGATCTCATCGAGATCGGCGTGAACGCCCTGAATTCACAGCTCTTCTGTATGGACATCGAGGGATTGGCCGCGAAGTACAAGGGCAAGATCGCCTTCTACGGTGAGATCGATCGCCAGCGCATTCTGCCGTTCGGCACGGCCGACGACGTGCGCGAGGCCGTCCGTCGTGTCCGCCGCGCCCTCGACGACGGCACGGGCGGCGTCATCGCACAGTGCGAATGGGGCAACGACGATCCACGCGAGAACATCGAAGCCGTCTTCGAAACCTGGCTCGAGGACCGTAGCGCCTTCTAACGCACTGACTTCCCTTGACTTTCCGGTCATAGGCCGATAGGCTGGCTCCGGATAGGCGCATGCTGCGTCCGGGGAGAATCGCAATGGCGGATAGGGAGCTTCAGGCCGTGACCAAGCGGGGAATGTCATTAGGCGAAGTCGTCGCAATCGTCGCGATCATTGCCATCCTTGCGTTTATCGGCGTTCTGATTCTGGCGCGCTCGAACGAGTTCGCGCGCCGCGGCAATTGCGCCGACAATTTGCGCCAGCTCGCCGCGGTTCTCGATATGTATGCCAGCGAGAATGGCGGGCGATATCCCGGCAACAAGATGCACGACTGCCAGGGCGTCAAAGGGGAATTCGTCGTCAACTTCTTGCAAATCTGTCCCGACTACCTTCAGGATCCCTCGGTCACTCTCTGTCCGGGGTCGCCGCTGGGAACGGACCCCGCCACGGTCTACTCCGTGGCGGATACGCTCACTTCGGTAATCGTCAGCGATATGCCCAATCCGCTCACGGGCGAACCGCGCAAAGAGACGATTGCTTCCACCCCCAACCGCGACTTCTATCCCTGCGAACCGAGTGCGGCGACGTGCAGTTATTTCTACTCGGGCTGGCTGCTCGACCAGCCGGCCCTCTTTGCAGACCCCAAGGCCGACAGCGTGGGGCCGCTTGAGACGACCCCCCAATACATCGCGACGGCGCGAATGTTTCTCACTGAATACACCTGGCTTGGGATGAATCCCCACGATCCGCGCACTCCGAATGCGGATAGGATGGGGGTTGTGCCAGTGGGAGATCTCGCGCTTGCCGACGCGCCGACTTCGATGGACTTGGTGCGCTTGAACAGCGATATTGCGCGGTATTTCGTCACGGACGTCAATAACGCCGCCGTCGTGAATCAGGCCAAGGGCTCCATCGTGGTCATGTTCGACCGCCCGCCCACGACGCCAGGGCGCCCGTTCAACCATCTGCCGAGCGGCGTGAACGTCCTATTCATGGATGGCCACGTTCAGTTTATCCGCTATCCTGGCCCGTGGCCGGTGCACCCCGCGTTGACTGCGCTTGCCGACATGGACATCGCGAAGTTGGCGGAAGTGGGCAATTACGGTCCAATTCCCTAACAAGCTATCAATGCGCTCCGCGCATTTTTTGAATACTCTAGCGCGAATCGAGCACTTCGCGAAGGATGTGCGCCAATTCGTTCATCTGGTAAGGCTTGGCGATATAGCCAGACGCCCCCAGATCGCCCACCAGATCCGAGATGCCTTCTTCCGAATATCCGCTCGATATCACAATCTTCGCATCCGGCTCCATCGCGCGAATACGCTGCAAGACTTCACGTCCGGACAGATTCGGCATCGACAGGTCCAGCAGCACCAGCCCCACTCGTTCACGCTCGCGCGCGAAGACGTCGAGCCCTTCCTGTCCGTCCGCCGCATACAGCACCTGATAGCCTAAGCGCTCCAATACCCGCCCGGCGAAAGTGCGCACCACCGCCTCGTCGTCCACCAAGAGCACGGTCTCTGTACCGCGAGGAATCTGAGGCGCTTCTCGCACACCCTCCGCTTCCCGTGTCGCCCCGGACGCCGTCGGCAGATAGACATGGAACACACTTCCACTCCCCAGTTGGCTCTCACACTCGATCCAGCCGCCGTGCTGCTTCACCAGGCCGTAGGCCGTGGCTAGACCAAGTCCTGTCCCTTTCCCTAGCGCCTTTGTCGTGAAAAACGGCTCAAACAAACGCGCTCGCACCTCTTCGTCCATCCCCGTTCCCGTGTCCGCAACGGAAAGACGCACCAGTGCGCTTCCATCCGGCCCCGTCACGTGGCGCGCCGCTACACTGATCCGGCGCGGCGCGGAGGGGTCAATCGCCTGACGCGCCTCGATGGCGTCGCGGGCATTAATACAGAGATTCAGCAATACCTGCTGAAGTTGCGAATGGTTGGAGCGAACCGAGGGGAGATCGGGCTCGAGTTCCTCGCATATTTCTATCCAGTGATCCACGCTATTGCGCACGATCCCCACCGCTTCACGCACAATCTTGTCGACGTTCTCTGCTTGCATGAGCGCTTGAGACTTGCGGCTAAACGCAAGCATCTGATGCACCAGATCGCTCGCGCGCAGGCTGGCTTGTTCGGCCTGTTGGAGATAGTCCGCAAGCGGGGTACCCTCGCTTTCCTCTCGCGCCAGGCCAAGATTACCCAGGATCCCCGTGAGCAGGTTGTTGAAACTATGCGCCACGCCTCCCGCGAGCTGCCCGACAGCCTCCATTTTCTGCGCTTGATACAACTGCGCCTCAAGCATCTGACGTTCCGCGTCGGCGCGCTTGCGGTCGGTGATATCACGGGAAATAAGGACAATACCGTGCACGTACGGCGCATCTAGTAGATTTTTCGCCACTGAGTCGAGGTGCACCCACGCGCCATCGGAATGGCGAAAACGACTTTCAAACGAAGCCGTTGACCCCGCCGCCGCACGCAAACTGTCGAGAGCATCTCGCACGCGACCCATGTCGTCCGGCTCGACAAATTCCAGCAGGTATTTCCCTTGCAGCGCCTCGTGGGGATAGCCCAGTCCCCGTTCCACGGACGGACTCTGGTACGTGAATCGCCCATCGCCCGAAAGAACGGCGATGAAGTCCGTGGCGTTCTCGATCAACGACCGGAAACGCGCTTCCTGCGCATGCAGCGCCTCTTCCACTTCTTTGCGTTCCGAGATATCGGTGATGACGCCGTCATAAGAAGTGAGATGCCCCGCATCATCCACATGCGGCACTAGCACGCTCCGAATCCACCGCAACCGTCCATCCTTGTGCCAGATGCGATGTTCAAGCGGCGCAGGTTGCTCGCCCGACATCACCGCGCGTCCGAGTTGCAGCACGGCGTCGCGGTCCACCTCGTGCACCATGCGATACCACAAGAACGGGTCGCCTTCGTACTCTTCCGGAGTAAACCCGGTCACTCGCTCGCAACCCACACCGTGCTTTGTCCATACCGCACAACCGTTCTCCACGCGCACGGTATAGACGTAATCCGTCACAGCGTTGAAAAGCTGCGCGTACCGTTGCTCGGCCGCACGAGCGCGGGCCTGTGCACGCAGGGCTTCAGTAACATCCACCAACACCGCCACCGAACGCAGAATGCTGCCCGCCGAATCCCGCTGCGCCGTGGCCGACAGCGCCATGTCCACCAGTTCGCCGCTTTGGTGTATGAACTGGTAGTGCACCCCCGTCACGTGGCCCGTGCGAGCGAATTCCGGCAGATTGATTTCCTCCGCTATTCGCCTGGATTCAGGAGCCAAAAAATCCACCGACCGGCGCCCCACGACCTCTTCCCGTGCATATCCCAGGCGCTCAAGCCAGAGGTCCGTCACCGAGACAATCGTTCCGTGCCGATCCGTGCAGTGAATCATCGCGGGGAAGTCCGGGGAAATCGGCTCGATACGCCGCACGCCAGCCTCTGGAGCTTTTTCTGAGGTGCCATTGGGGCGGCGGTAAGCCGTTTTGCTCATAAATACCCTTCCTCCCTTGCCATTCACGCCCAATCCGTCCTCCTTATTTTACCCGCATTTCATCACCGCGGGGGGTGTGAACCAATTTTGGTCCACACCCCCCACGTGCACCAGGGGAGGAGCTTGGTCTAGAAGTCTTTAAAGTCGTCCTCGTCCAGCGGAATCACTTCCTCCGGATTCACTACTTTCTGCTCGTGACGAGCCCCCGTGGCCACCATAGCCTTGGAGCCTTTCGAGGACCCGTTGCCCAGCGCATGGTGCTTCGCCGACGCAGGAAGGGCCGTGGAGGCCTTCTTACGAGGCGCAGTCTTTGAAGCCGAGCCGTTGCGGCGTTGTCCGGAGGCCGCGCCCGCGCCGCCCACGATCGCCAACAGGTCGGACACCATGTTCTCAAGTTCACCCGCCTGGGCCGACAATTCCTCGCTGGCCGACGCTGCCTCTTCCGAGTTCGCCGCGTTCGCCTGGGTCACCTTGTCCATCTGGCTGACGGCGGTGTTGACCTGATCGATGCCCTGCGACTGCTCGTTCGTGGCCACCGACACTTCGCTCACCAACTGCGATACTTTCTGGGCTTTGTCGGTGATCTGACGCAGGATATCCGCGACTTCCGCCGATACCGCCACGCCGTTATCCGAGTTCTTCTGCGCACCCTCGATCAACGTCGCCGTGTTCTTCGCGGCCTCGGCGCTGCGCTGCGCCAGGTTGCGCACCTCTTCAGCGACCACCGCGAAGCCCTTGCCGGCTTCACCCGCACGCGCCGCTTCCACCGCCGCATTCAACGCCAACAGATTCGTCTGGAACGCGATTTCGTCGATGGTCTTCAGAATCTTCGCCGTCTGGTCCGACGACTCTTTAATCTTGTTGATCGCATCGATCATGCGCTCCATGGCCACCGTGCCGCGCTCCGCCGACTCGCGCGCTTCGCCCGCCATCGAGTTCGCCTGGTTGGCATTGTCCGCGTTCTGACGGGTCATCGAGGCCATCTCTTCAAGCGACGCGCTTGTTTCCTCGAGGCTGGAGGCCTGCTCGCTCGCGCCTTCGGCCATCGACTGGCTCGACTGCGCCACCTGGCCCGCCGCCGCCGACACCTGCTCGGAACCCGCAGTCAAGCCTTCGATCACGCGGTTGATCGGCTTGGTGATACTGCGCGTGATGACTATGGCCATCAGAACGCCCACCACAAACGCGCAGCCAAGCCCCACCGCCAACACCATCGTAGCCATGGCGAGCGCGCTCTCCGCCTCTCCCGCCATACCGGTGACTTGCTCCATACCGAGCTTGGCCGTGGCCTGCGCCGCGTCGAGAACCTTCTCTGCCGCCTCAGCCCGAGCCTTTGCCACAGTGGCGGACTCTTCCATATTCTTGAGTAGTTCGTTCATGGCGGCGAGATAGGAGTCACCTGCGGCTTTACACTTCGCGATCTGCTCCAAATTGGCGGGATCGCGGGTCACGGCCTTGAGTTCTTCAAGTTTTTGGCCGATGCCCGCGAAATTCTTCGTCGCCTCGCTAATCGGAGTCGCATCGCGCTGCGCCATTCCACGCCAAACCGCGATGCGCGTCGCGTTGCCGAGGTCAACGATGTCGTTCGCAACGGTGATTTTCCAGGCGCGCTCCGTCAATGCCTTCTTGGCGGCATCGTCCACTGCGGCGAGCGCACCAATCTCTTCCTGGTGCTTCTCATTTTGTCCTTTGAGGTACTCTGCACACTCTTTCATATAGGCTGCGGCTGATTCATTGAGGGTTTCCCGAATCTTGTCGGCCCCCGTCTCAAGCGCTTCGGTCTTGTCGACCAGCTCCTTGTAACGCCCCGCTTCGGTCGTCGCTTTTCCCGCATTGTCGACGAGAGCCGTCAGACCTCGCTCCTTGCCAAGCTTCATGGCCTCCGCAAGATTGGACTCCACCTTCGCCAGAGCCGCGCGCCCGGCGTCCAGATAGTCCTTTTCGCCCACAAGGCCGTAGGCGCGGATGTTGTACATCGTCTCCCATGAAGTGCGCTCAACCAGATTGGCCACGCCCACTTCCGGCACATAGGACTCGACCATCAACGTGGCCTTGCCCTTCACATTCACCATATTCCACATCGCCAGCGCGCCAAGCCCCATGGCGATAATCAACAATGCGGCGAACCCCGCCCCGATCTTTGCCCCGAGTTTCATATTCTTAAACATACGCACGTTCCTCCCTAGTACTGCGGGCCGGCCTAGGCCTGACCAGCCGTTTGTTCCAACGCCACCAGCTCGCCCCCTCCCAACACACGGTCAACGTCCAACAACATGATCACCTTCTGTTCCACCTTGCCGATGCCGAGGATGAAATCCGTATCCACCGCGCTGCCGAAGGTAGGCGGCGGTTCGATCTGTTCACCACGGACCTCAAGCACTTCGGAAACCTCATCCACGATGATGCCCATCGTCACTTCCCGTTGCGCCGTGGCGACTTGGACCACGATGATGCAGGTGCGATCGGTGTCGTCCATTTGCTCCATCGCGAACTTCAGACGGAGATCCACCACCGGGATCACCTTTCCTCGCAGATTGATCACTCCCCGCACGTATTCCGGCGAGCGAGGAATGTGGGTAACGCTCATAATCCCGATGATCTCTTGGACCTTCAGGATCTCGAGCCCGTAGAGTTCGGCGCCTAACTTGAACGTTAGGTACTTTCCGGCTTGGGCCACTCGTCCAGTTTCGGACGCGGCTATCGTCCCAATCCCAGTCTCACTCATTGCTACCCCTCCTTCTGGTGGCGTGCGGTCCGGGGAGTTCTCGTGCATCGCTTCCCCGGCTTTTTAACTTCGCCCCTTCCCTGACAGACCTTTCCAACAGACACCGTACAGGCGGTGTGTATGCTTGCATCGCCTTTTCTAATGCAAGGGATATGCCATAACGATGAAAAAGGAAAATATGGACGAAATGTCTTTTTATAGCGGGGTTTGCAGTATTTTCCGCAATTTCCTGTAGGTGAAATCCGGAGTAACCAAAGATCCGACTGAGGCGGGTATTTTGTGTAACTTATTGATAATCAATAAGTTGTCTTCAGAAACTTCTGTCAGGAACTGGACAGAGGTTACACCCCTTTGGAGAGAAGCTAGTCTTCTTCAGCGCCCTCGAGCTTATGAAGGCGCTTAACCAAAGCGGGGCGGCTGATTCCGAGCAATTGAGCCGCAATGGTATGGTTGCCTTCCGCGCGACGAAGGGCTTCCTTGACGATGAAATTCGTAGCCTCGCGTAAGGTGGGGAAGCTGGCTTGCACGGAAAGCGGGGGCACAGGCTCATCGCCTTTGAACACCGCAGGGCGAGATTCGATCCGGTTCCGGAAGAGTTCGAGCGACATCACATGCGACTGATGATTAGCAACGGCCTCGTAGACCATCGACTCGAGTTCTCGCACATTCCCCGGAAACGCATACGTTCCAAGTAATACGCTCAACTCCTTGGGCACACTTGGCCGAGATTTGCCGAGCAGCGTCGCCGCCTTAGTAATGAAGTGATCGAGCAGCAGCGGGATGTCGTCGGTCCGTTCGCGCAGCGGCGGAATATGCACGTGGTGCGTGCGCAGACGATAGTAGAGGTCCTTGCGAAATTGCCGGTCGCCTTGCAGTTTTTCGAGGTCGCGGTTGGTCGCCACCACAATGCGCGCATCGGTGCGTTTGGCATGGTCCGCGCCGAGCTGGAAATATTCCCGCTCCTGCAAAAGGCGCAACAGTTTCACTTGCGACACTTGACTCAACTCGCCGATTTCGTCGAGAAACAGCGTTCCGCCCGCAGCTTTTTCGATCAGCCCCGGCCGCGCCGTCTCCGCGCCGGTGTACGCGCCCTTGATGTGTCCAAAGAGCGTATCCGAAAGCAGGAGATCGTCCACACCGCTCACGTTGACGCTGACGAATTCGCCCTTGCGCTTGCTCAGGGCGTGAACCGCGCGCGCGAACAGCTCCTTTCCGGTTCCAGTTTCGCCCGTGATCAACACGGGCCAGGCGGTGATGGCGACCGTTTCGACATAGCGGCAGATGGACTTCATCGTCGCGTTACGTGTGACAATCTCGGAAAAGAGCTGGGGATGTTGCAGTCCTTCGGCGTGCATCTGAGTGCGCAGTTGGCTGTTTTCGCGGCGGAGTTCTCCAATTTCCACCGCGCGTCGCACCGCCGAGACGAGGCGGGTATCTTCCACCGGCTTGACGAGGTAGTCAAAGGCGCCGGACCGCATACAGGCCACCGCCGTGCCCACGTCGTTTGCGCCGGTGACGATCAGCACGGGGACTTCCGGGTGCTCCTGTGTGGTGGAAGCAAGCACTTCTTCACCGGAGAGGTGCGGCATCGTCAGGTCAAGCACCAGAGCCGCCGCGCCATGTTCGTCGAGAATCCCCGCCACTTCGCGGGCATCCGAACACGTCACGATGTTATCGAACCCCGCGTAGCGCAGGGCCGCTTCCGAACACACCAGAATAGGGCGTTCGTCGTCCACCAGCACGATCGGCGCCCAGGGAGTCTTCAGTTGTCCCATTACGACGTACCCTCTTGTTGCCCGTCCGCGGACGGCGGCGTAATCGGCAACAGTAGACGCACCCGCGTCCCCTGACCTTGTGTTGATTCTATCTCCAAGACGCCCTCGTGTTCGCGTACGATACTCGCCGCGATCGACAGGCCTAGTCCACGGCCGCCCGCGGTGCGGCGGGTGGTAAAGAACGGATCCGTCACGTGATTCATGATTTCAGCGGGGATTCCATGGCCGCTGTCAGCAACTTCGACCTCCACCTGCCCTGACTCGGGGCGATAGCGTGTCGCCACGCGCACAAACGCGTCACGATCGGGCAACGATTGGCATGCGTTGGTTATGATCGAGATCAGGGCCTGCTCGAGGCGTCGGTAGTATCCCGTAAGAAGCGGAATGCCCTCGCCCAGTTCAAGAGAGAAGTTGTTCGTACTTCGTCGCAGCATGTTGGAGAGCAGCGTCACCGCCGATTTCACTACCGCATTGAGGTCGAGTTCCTCACTCGTCTCGCCGGGACGATGCATGGCAAAATCGCGCAACTCCTGCACGATGTCCTTGATCTTCGTTGCGCCGCTCAGAATGCCTTGAAGCAGTTCTGGGGCAAACGCGGAGACTTCGCTGCATGACATCCCGCCGATTTTGGTGTCTCCATGCTCACGGATGTGCTCGTCCAGAATGTCTTTCACGCCGTCCCACACCCGCAGGAGAGTCCCCGCGCCGGACATGATGAAATGGTTTGGGTTGTTGACCTCGTGCGCAACGCCTGAAACGAGGATACCAAGGGAATCCATTTTCTGAGCTTGCTGCAAGTACTCGCGATGACGACGCGCATCGGCATCCAACTGTTTGCGCTCGAGCACTTCACCCATACGCAACGCCACCGCCCAAAAAAAGATCTTAAGATCTGCCTGTTCGGCGGTATCGAGTTCCTTTTTTGAGTTGGTCAATTCAAGGACGATGGAGCCGCAGATCTTTCCGCCTTGTTGCAGGGGTTCTTCTATCCGAATATCCGCCGGTTCTGACAACGGACTTCCATATACTCCCTCAAAATACCTGATTTTCGCTTTGGCGGTCCATCCTTCAGGCGCAACTTCCGACAAGATGCTTGCCGCGCGGGTTAGCAGTTCGTCTATGTCCAAGTCTCGCTCTTGGTAAAGAGACGATAGTTCGACAAGGCATTTCGAGCCCCGCTCGCACCGTTCAAGCTCTCGCGCCTGACTGGAAAGCGACCGACGCGCGGAATCCAGGCGAGGAAGCACGTGATTCAGCCAAAGCAACAAGGCAATGAGTAGAGTTTCTGTCAGCAGCGCTTCCGCGACGTAGAACCATTCCCAGCCATGAATCTCTGCGCGTTCCGCGGTACGTAGAAAAAAAGCGGTTGAACTCACAATGCCTGTCGCCAATGCCGCCGAGGCGAACATCGCGATCAAGGGACGCCCCAGCCTGAACAGGCGTAGCGCTAGCAGCAGGGCCAGTACCTGAACAATAAGCGCAATGCCAGAAATCGTGTTTAGTAGCAAGCGTTCATCTCCGCACTCCGACCAAGCCGCCCTTCCCCGTTACGGCATAGAGTGCGTTTATTGTACGACACCGCTACCGAACGGTCAAAGCAGATCTGAACAAAGAAACGATCACGAATCGCGGCGTTCGTATACGGCCACCCAAGCGCCGCCCGTCGGTATCGCCGCGGCCTCCGCGCGAGCGCCCCAGACATAACGTGTGGCATTTTGGTTAGAAATCTCGACGAGTCCAACCCGGCGATAGTGGGAATCCACGTACTTCCCCATCCAGTTGAAAAGTTCGTTGTGCGATTTTGGCCGCGCCAGCCATGACGTCGATACGCGGACATACACTAAGTAACGCGGATGCGCCGACTCGACTTGCCGGATCAGGTTTTGCTGCATGGTCAGCGCGAAAGGATGAGGCTCCATGAGGGGATACATGTACATGTACCCTGTGGCCGCGCGGCGTTGACTGTAGAAGTATATCTGCGGTTCCGATCCAAGCACCGCCACTTTGTCGGAAGGAGATGAGTGCTCGCGGATATATTCCGAAATCGCAACGGACTCGGGGAACGGGTTCGCGCCATAGATCGCGCGGGTCACCATGGAAGGCGGAAACCGCAGCAGAAGCACCTGCTCCTTCGCCAGCAGGTAGCCGTAGCCAATCCCAATGGCTGCGAGTGTCAACCCCGCGGCGGCCGCGTGGCCCCATTTTTTCTGCGTTGCCACGGCCAACGCCGCGACGCCGGATCCCGCCAAGAGCGCCAGGGCGGGCATGAGTACTACGAAATAGTGTTGCCGGAAGTAGAGTCCGGGGCATACCGCCAAGAACGAGGCTACAAACCAGAAGGTCACGAAGAACGAGCGCTTGAGATCTTCTCTATTCCACCACGACGCCACGATGCCTACCAGGGCCAATACCCAAAACGGCGCCACGGGGGGAACCAGCGAACGAAGCGTGTATAGCAAAGATGTCCAGCCATCGCGAAAAGACAGAATTGAGACATACTCGCTCGCGTAGTCCATCGTCCAGAACCAGAACGTTCCGAAGACGCCCGCCTTCCATAGCCACAGGCACATTAAACAATAGGGCACAAACACGCCCACGCTAAACAGCGCGCACGCGCTCAAGAGCATTCGCCAGCAGAAAGGCTTTCGAGCAAACAGTACTCCCGCCAGATACAGACCGGAAAACAAAATCACCGGCGCGGCGTGCTGTTTCATAAGAAACGCCAGGCCGAGCAATAGTCCCGCACTGAAGAACCAATACCAGCGCCCCTTCTCCAGCCCCTGCAGCAGCAAGAACACGCCGGGCACCATAAAGAAAGTGACGAAATGCGTGGCGTGCGCGTAGGGGCCGAGAATCCCCACGCTAAGTGTCATCGCCGCGTAGGCCGTGGCCGCGACAAGCCCCGCGCGGTCGTCAACAAGCCGCCGCCCGAGGAGGAACATGAACGTGATGGTTGCGGCGTTGATCAGCAACAGCCCCAAATGCACTCCGCTCACGGTCTGACCGAACACCGTCATCACCGCAGCATAGGCGATATAGATGCCCGGCATCTTCATGTTGTACGCCTCGGCGAACGGCGGCACTCCCTGCAGCAGCAGTTGTCCCGCATAGGCGTACTCGCCCTCGTCGCGCTCCAAAGGAGCATCCAAGAGACGCACACGAATCGCAACGGTGAGCAAAATTATCGCCAGCAAGACGCCCCATACCCAGTAGTTCTGGGCGGGAACGTTCCTGGACGCCGAGATATGTTTCTCTCGTTTCGAAGGCTTGGTCATTCGCATTTCCTTATATCTATCCCCTGGGAACTCCGCAAGCTTACGAAAAAGACGACGCAAAGGCGAAACAGAATCCAAACGATTAGCGTGTTTCGCCGGATTCTGTGCCCTGCGTGAGCGCAATAAAGCGCGGCTCTTCGCGAAGAGCGGCAAGGTCCTGATCCTCGCGCGCGGTTTGGGCAAACCCGGGATTGAGCCGAATCGCTTCACCGAGAGAGGCCAACGCGTCGTCAACACGTGTCTCGATTGCGTAGAGACACGCAAGGTTGTAATGAGGCGCTGGGCGCGCCGGATTTAACTCAATCGATCGCAGGTATGCGGTCTCGGCGCCATCGTAATCCCCCGCCGTCACCAGTAGATTGCCAAAATTATTGTAGATGGCGGCATTTTCGGGATCGAGCGCGATGGCGCGGCGGGCGTGGGTTTCCGCCTCGTGAAGCCGCCCCTGAGACCGCAACAGGATACTCAAGTCATTGTGAGGCCGACTCCATTCCGGGTCCAGTTCGGAAGCCTTGAGAAACGCCCGTTCGGCTTCCGCCACGCGCCCTTCTTCGCTGAGCACAATTCCCAAGCCCACGTACGGCCAACTCCAGTCCGGGGCCTGCCCAATCGCCCGGCGATACGAGGCCTCGGCTCCGGCGAGATCCCGTGCGCCATACGACAGCAATCCCTGCGCAAAACTCGTCTCGGCCGTGACCATGCCGCTGGACACCGTCAGCGTCGCCACCGCCTCGACTGCCGCGCGGGTTTCAGGCCGCATGACATTCGGATCGTCGACAAGCAGGGAGAACATGCGATCGAGCAACTCGGCCGGCGGCGGCTCAGATGCCACGGGAGGGGAGTCAGGCGGCACAATCTGTTCCTGCGAGCGCCACGCCTCTATCGCCAGCAGCACCAACGCCGCCACCGACATTGCCGCCATCCACCGTTTGAATCGTCGGGGAAACTTCATGTCTCTATACTACACGAGAGACACGCCCCAGGTCCGCTTGCCGTCCATCCTCTCTAGGCTGAAGGCGGACGCGGAAACCTGCGGCTGCACAACCGGGTCTATCGAAAAGCGGCGGAACGTTTCGAATAATCGCCGCGCGGATGCGTCAAGAACCGTGAGCGAAATCCGCTCTTGGAGGAATGCGTTATGCCGTGGTTGTTACTCGCCACCCTGTTGGCTGCATCGCCAATACTTCCACACGGGGCGCCCGCCCCTGTGGTTCATCATCTCACTGTCCCCGTGGGCGTGTGGGATGCCGTTGCGGAGGATGTCAACGGCGACGGCGTCTTGGATCTGTTTGCGCTGTGCTGCGATGACCGCAAGCGCCCGCTTGAGAAATGCCTCGCCGTGTTTCTCTCCCAACCGGGCGGCGGCTACACGCAAACGCCGTCGTCTATCTTGCGGCTCGGACCGGAGGTGGGCTGCGCGTTCTTCGCGGAGGTGGATGGAACTGCGCCTCGGGAATGGATCGCGCTGGACGCCACCGGCGCGGCGGTGTACGGGTTCGACGGCAACGGGTTCGTGCTGCGCCAGTGTCCCCGCTTCGCTTCGTTGCTGCCTTCGGGGGCGCGCGAACCCGTTTTCTTGAAGCACGCCGTCGTGAATGTCGATGGCGACGCCGTTGAAGAGTGGCTCATTCCTGTTCCCATGGGATTCGAGCTTCGCCGTGCGGACCGTACTCTTGCCACCGTGCCTTGCGACGTGCCGGGGGAAATTCGCGGTGCGGCGGCGTTGACGGTCTCCACGCGAATTCCCGCGGCGCGCGTGTTCGACGCCACGGCAGGAGGGGAGAAGGGGCTGGCTTTTCTGAGCGATCGCTTCGCGGATTTCGCTTGGGGACCGCGATGGGAACAGCGCGCGCAGTTCACCGTTCCTGTGAATTTGGAGGAGAAGTGGGAAGCCAGCACGCAAATGGCTGACTTCGACAACAACGGCCTTCCCGATCTGCTGGTTACGCAAACGCGCGGCACCCTGAACGTCGAGGTGCTCACGCAAGTCTACATGGCCTCTGGCGTGGGAACGTATCCCGCGCAACCTTCCGCATCATTTCAAGCACGCGGCGCCCTGGCAACTCCGCTGATCAAAGACTTCGACGGCGACGGCCACTCGGATATCCTCTTTGTGAAGGTGCCGTTTGGCATTACCTCAATCACGAATTTCTTTCTTCGGCGAAAACTCTCCGTCGAAGTCAACGCGTATCGCTTCAACGGAACCGGCTTCGCGCAAGAGCCCGATCTCGTTGAATCGCTAACGTTGGAAGCGCCAGAGGGACGAGAGCAAGTAGCGTATAGCATGGGGGATTTCACCGGCGACGGTCGCGCCGATGTCGCCTTTGGCGTCGGCGCAGGAAAACTCGTCGTGCATCGCGGCTCAAAAGAGCGATTCTTCGAGCCAAAGCCGTTCACGACGATCGATGTAAACGCCTTCGGGCTTGCACAGACGTACCGCATCCAAAGCGATCCGCGCGATGACCTGCTGATCATTCATCCCGGAACACAACGCCGCTGTGAGATGGATGTCGTTCTTTTCTGAGGCGCTCCCATTCGCGACCGTTTCCATTCCATTGGTCAAGATGAGAGGAGGGAAGGCATAGAATCGAATATGGTGCGGGCAGTCGTTTTGCAGACGGCATACAAAATGAAATACAGTAGTATTTGTATATGAGTTACAGCACGGAAATGATAGTCAGCAACGGCCGCCGAGGAACATATGGTAACGCTAGTCTATCTTCTGGGATTCAGCTATTCTGGGTCGACGCTTCTGGCGAGGCTGCTATCGAATCACTCGCAAATCGCCACAACGGGAGAGATTGTCGGGCCGCCCCATTTTGCCCAAGGCCGCCCTTTCGAATGTTCCTGCGGCGCCCCTATTCGGCAATGCCCATTCTACGGCGAAATTGAACGACGGACCGCCAGTCCGCATTTCTCCCTCGCCCGTAACGTTTGGAATACCCGCGTCCTTCAGCAACCATCCACGCTGACGCAGCGAATCTGGTTCGCCCCTCGCTCATCCGATACGCTTGCGCGCGCCCAATCGATCGCACGAACCGCCATCCGGCCATGCGGCGCGCATCTCGCACGGGTTCAGGAAACCTATCGACGCTTTATCGGCGCTGCTTGCGACGTTTTGAAAACATCCATACTTGTCGATTCCTCGAAGGTGCCCGTTCAACTCCTCGCGCTCAGGAATGTGGAGGACGTGTCCCTTAAGGTGATTCACTTGGTGCGACATCCCGCCGCGTGCGCGCTATCCTCTAGGTCCTACCACGGGCACACGCCGCGCTTCAGCGCCGTTGCTTGGAGGGCCAATTACCGGGATAGCCTTGAATCTACACGCGGTTTCTCGCCAGAGCAGGTCTTGCGCATACGCTATGAGGATCTCTGCGCCGATGTGCCCAAGGTCTTGAGCAGCGCTTGCGCGTTCATTGGCGTCCCCTATCAGGAAACCATGCTGCACGATACTCACCGAGAGGAGCATATCGTGGGGAACCCTATGCGCCTCGCGCGTATTGGAGGCATTCGTGAAAACACCAAATGGAAGACGGAACTAAGCGCCCGCGATATCCACGCCGTAATGCGCGTTGTTCGAAAAGAAGCGAAACAACTAGGCTACGACACGAGCACCACAATATAGGCAAGCGCTTGCAAGAGCCCGTTAATGCCTCCAATCTCTCGGAATACCGCGAAGCGCGCCAAACCGATGGCGGTTGCCATGCTGGTCTGGCGCGCCCCGCTACAACCGGCTCTTCCTAGAAATCCTTCAGATCGTCGTCATCAAGCGGGATCACTTGATCCGGCTTCAGCACAGATTGCCCCTGCTTTTGAGAGGACACAATCGAAGTCTTCCGCGATGTTCCCGACGACTGATCAGAGGCAAGGAGGGCGCCTTTACGGGAGTTTCTGGGAGTAATCGACTGTGAAAACGTCCGCTTTCCGCGCTCGGCCGAATCTCCTGTTCCCCCAACAAGCGCCATAAGTTCCTGCACCATCTGATGCGTCTCCGCCACCTGCGCGCTAAGTTGTTGCGCAGCCGAAGCGGAATTGGCCGCATCGGACGCATTGGATTGCGTGACCGTATCCATCTGCGCGACCGCAGTATTGATTTGCTCGATGCCCTGCGCCTGCTGCGTGCAAGCCCCCGCGATCTCGGCGACGAGTCCGGCCACTTTGCCCGCGTTCGCTACGGTCTGATTCAGGGCATCCGACAAGCGTCGGGCAACCTCCACGCCATTGCCCGCATTACGCACCGATTCCTGGATCATTTCCGTGGTGTTTCGCGCCGCGTCCGCGGAACGCTGCGCAAGGTTACGCACTTCTTCAGCCACCACCGCGAATCCCTTGCCTGCATCCCCCGCGCGTGCGGCCTCCACTGCGGCGTTGAGCGCGAGCAGATTGGTTTGGAACGCGATCTCATCGATCGTCTTCACAATCTTGGCCGTCTGATCGGAAGAGGTCTTGATCTCCTCGATGGCCACAGACATCTCTTGAACCGCCCGCGCCATCTCATCGACGACCTGTTTGGCCTGTCCCATCAGGATTGACGCCTGGTTGGCGTTTTCCGCGTTCTGACGCGTCATCGAGGTCATTTCTTCGAGCGAGGCGGACGTCTCCTCAAGACTCGAGGCCTGAGTGCTTGCGCCCGAGGCCATGGATTGGCTCGACTCCGCGACCTGCGACGCCGCCGAGGCCGTCTGAGATGCGCCCTCGCCAAGAGTGCCCGCGATGCGGCGCAGTTGGCCCGCGATGCCGCGACTCAGGAAGAAGCCACACAGGACACCCAGCAGGCCCATTACGGTCAGGCTCACGATCCCAAAATACGTGGAGCGTGCAGTCTGTTCTTGCGACTGCTCACGGATCGAATTGGCAAGCACCATCACCTCTTCGCTTGGGCAAGTGGCGGCCATTGCATACCTGTGTTGCCCGATCTGCAACGGCGCGAAAGCTACCATGTTCGACACACCATCCAGCGTGTAGTTGGCGCAGCCTTCCTCGCCTTTGAGTATTCTCTCCGTGACGATTCGAGCAAGCTCGCCATTCTCAGGCGAGGAAAGTTTCTTCTTCTCCTTCATAGAAAACGTGGGGTGTGTGATGATTTCCCCTTCGGAATTAAGAATGTAGGGGAAACCGGTCTTTCCATAGACGCGCGACGCCAAGAGATCGCCGCTCAGGCGCCAGTCCACATTCAGCACCACCACGCCCTGGAGCTCTGACTCGATATAAACCGGCGTCACGACGCGAATCTCGGCCTCTCCGGTGTTTTGCGCAATCTCGACCGGCGTGAAGTACGTCTCCCCCACAGAAAGTTTCGAGGCTTCCTTGAACCAATCCGAATTGCCCCGCGAGCCAAGCGTGGGTTCGTTCTTGCCATTCTTGATAACGACGATTTCGTCCCCTTTGGCGTCGAGATAGCGGACCTGAGCATAGACGGGCTTATCGTGCAACTTTGCGATGCGAGAAAGATCAACCATCTCGCCGATCAGCCGCTCCTTTGCCTCCGCGGCCGACAATCGGCTCATGTCATCCCAGTACGCACTGGCGCAAACGATCCAGTCCCATTCTGCATAGTGCTGATACACAATGAACTTCCGCCGACCCTCAAACTCATAGTCCAGGGTCTGCGGGGCATCACTGCGTCTGTTTTCCGCTGCCGGCGCAAGCTGAGTCAGCTTGAGTTCCGTGAGCAGATTTTTCCCAACGAGTTCTTTGCGGGGATGCAGAATGGTTATCCCACTCGAATCCATCACAAACGGATACCCCTCCGTGCCGATCTTCTGCTGCGAGATCGCCGCTGTGAGTTCGTCTTGTTCCCGTTCGGTAATCCCCGTCGCAAGCGCTCCGATTACACGCCCCGACGCATCCTTGAGCGGGGTAAAGGCCGCGATGATGCGTCTATTGTCCACAATAATATTACCGGACGGATACACCTCTCCTTTTAGCAAAGCCGCCGTCACTTGATTGACGCTCCCATTGGGAGCGCGCGCAGGAAGGAGCTGTCCCGCGGCGCGTTCTCCGCTCGCGCGGCGCACGTTCGAGGCGATACAGAGCAAGTCGCCTGTATCGTTAACCCGCTGAAACACCGCACAGACGCCGCCGGTCGAGCGTCCGATGTCGTCCACCAACGGCGTCGGCGTGTCCATGAGGCGATTCTCACGAAGCACGGTTGCGCCGAACTGAAGAACGGGCAGCGTGACGCTCGCTGCACCGCCCGCAGAAGGATTGGCAACCGCCCAGGTAATGGTCTCAGCGCCTAACGCGGGACGCCCTGCGCTTTCAAGAGTCCCCGCGGCTATCTTCATATCGCGCTCAAGAGTCGGCGCCTGATACGTCTGCTGCAGGCGGCAAAGCCGCAGAATGTTGGTGACCACCGCCGTCGCTTCATTTTCACTCGATTGATTCGATTCTTGATCCTTGCCCACTAGCGACTTCGTGTAGCGCTGCATGCTTCCCGTCTGCGCCAGTTTGAGCGCATCCGCCTCAATACTGCGCATGAAACTCTGAACCGATGCCGCATCGCTCTTGGCGCCCGCAGTGAGATTCTTCTCGGCCTCCTCCCGTAGCGCCTGCACCGAGGAATGTGTGACCTCCCGGCTGAAAGAGGTGAGCGACCAGATCGATTGCCCTCCCATAACCAGCAATGGAATGACGACCAGCCCGAGACTACTGATGACCAATTTCTTTCCAATGGTCCAACCTGATCTTTTCATTTTGTGCTCCCCTGTGCTGTAAATTTGCCTTGCCCGGTTTTCGAGACCTGGAAAATTATACACAACACACTACAATAATGGCTACTTAAGTTATTACTATTGTCTAGATTGCGAACAGTGCTTCGCGTTGTATTGGCCCACTATCCGTTTCTGCAGGGAGACGAAAGGCGGTTTCCCAGCCCGCGAACTTGACCCAGATCGAGAGCGGCTCTATGATGTGAACCCACTGTGGGCGAGTATGCCGCCACGTCGCGAAAGACGACGTTTCATTGTTACAAACAGGGGCGGCGTCGTTGTTGGCTGGAGGGGCATGGACAGGATTAGCCGCAATCTGGACGAGATTCTCCAGCGGATCGCACAGGCGGCCCGCCGCGCGGGACGCAAGCCCGAGGAGATCACGCTCGTCGCGGTGACTAAGAGCGTCGGCGTGGGGGAGATAGAGACTCTGCGCGGGCTTGGCGTGCGGCATTTTGGCGAGAACCGAGTCGATCTGGCGCGCCCCAAGATCGAGACCGTTGGCCGTAGCGACGTGGTGTGGCATATGATCGGCAGCGTACAACGCCGAAAAGCGCGTGACGTCGCCGAGCTGTTTGACACCGTTGACAGTCTGGACCGTATCGAACTGCTCCTCGAACTTCAGAAACGCTGTGAGGAACAGGGAAAAACGCTTCAGACACTGGTTGAAGTAAATGTGTCCGGCGAAGCAAGCAAGCACGGGTTCGCTCCGAAGGAGCTAGAGGCCGCACTCGAGGTCTTGGGACGTTGCTCGGCATTGCGGGTGCGTGGACTGATGACGATGGCTCCGCTGGAAGGTGGACTGGACGCCGCCCGAAGGACCTTTGCCGGTCTTCGGGAATTAGCCGAGCGTTTTGGGCTTCCAGAACGCTCAATGGGTATGTCGGATGATTTTGAAGTGGCGATTGAAGAAGGCGCCACTCAGGTGCGCATAGGTTCCGCATTATTCAACGAATGCTAGGTCGACGCGTTTTAAGGCAGGAAAGGCTTCATGAGAGAGAAACTCAAAGACATCAAAAAAGCGGCCTTGCTCGAAGTAGAGCAAGCTCCCGGACTGAGAGAGTTGGACGACTACCGCGTCAAGTATCTGGGGCGTAAAGGCGTCTTAACCGAGATCCTTCGCGGACTTGCGGAAGCCTCGGCAGAGGAACGGCCACTCATCGGAAAGGTGGCCAACGAGGTCAAACAGGCGATCTCGGACGCCATCGACGCACGTAAGGAACTGCTCGATGCGAAAGAGGCTGAGCAGATCGCGCAGCGAGACGCTCTTGACCTCTCGCTGCCTGGCCGTCGCCCTCGCAAAGGACACAAGCACCTCATTTCCCAGGTTACTGAAGAGGTGGTGGACATCCTGACTCAGCTCGGATTCCAGATCGCGGCCGGGCCAGAGATCGAGACCGAGTACTATAATTTCGAGAGTCTGAATATTCCCGCCGATCATCCCGCCCGCGATAGCCACGATACTTTCTTTGTGCGCCCGGGGGTGGTCTTGCGCACCCATACCTCACCGGTCCAGATGCGCGTCATGGAATCGAATCGGCCGCCAGTAGCGGTGGTGGTACCGGGAAAGGTCTATCGCGTAGACAACGACGCCAGCCATAGCCCGATGTTCAACCAAGTCGAAGGGCTGCTGGTGGATCGCGGCGTGACGTTTGCTGATCTCAAAGGGACTCTGATGTTTTTCGTACATCGCCTGTTTGGACCCGACATCCAAGTACGATTCAGGCCGAGCTTCTTCCCATTTACCGAGCCATCGGCCGAAATCGACATCTCATGCACCGTGTGCCGCGGAAGCGGCTGTCGCGTTTGTAAAATGTCAGGATGGCTAGAGATAGGCGGTTGCGGCATGGTCCATCCCAACGTGTTTCGCTACGCCAAGTACGACCCCGAAGAGTTTACCGGCTATGCCTTTGGCATGGGGCTTGACCGTATCGCAATGCTCAAGCATCGGGTGAACAATATTTTCCATTTCTTCGAAAACGATCTACGATTCCTGGAGCGATTCTAGTCATGAGAATTTCCATAAACTGGCTTAAAGACTATGTTTGTATCGATGTGAATCCCGAGGAACTCGCTCGGACCCTTACCTTCCTCGGTCTCGAGATCGAGGCGATTGAACGGCCCGGGGCGGAAATTCATGGCGTCTACGTGGGCCGTATTCTGAGCCTAGACCCCCATCCGAACGCCGACAAGCTGGTCGTCTGTCGCACGGATGTCGGCAGGGGAGAGCCCCTGCAAATTGTCTGCGGCGCCAAGAACATGAAGCCCGGCGACCTCGTTCCGACGGCAGTGGTTGGGGCCAGTCTACCCGGCGGTTTTGAGATTGGGCAGCGCAAAATGCGCGGCATCGAGTCTCACGGCATGATGTGCTCAGGACGCGAACTGGGGTTGGGCGACGACCACTCGGGCCTTCTCATACTACCAGAGGACTTCCCGCTCGGCGAGGATATCAAGCCGCTCCTTGGTCTCGATGACGTTATCCTCGATGTTTCTGTCACACCCAATCGTGGCGATTGGGCCAGCTTCATCGGCGTTGCCCGTGAGGTCGCCGCGTACTACCGCGTACCCTGGACGTTGCCCAAGGTTGACCTTCGGGAAGCACGCAAATCCGTCAACGACTGGACCTCGATTACCATTGATGCTCCCGAACTTTGCCCACGTTACTGCGCCCGAATCCTTACGGGAGTGAAGGTTGCTCCCTCACCCGATTGGCTCGCGCGGCGGCTGCTGGCGGTGGGGCAGCGGCCAATCAATAACATCGTCGATATCACCAACTACGTCCTGATGGAGACCGGTCATCCTCTTCACGCATTTGATTACGAGCGTCTGGAGGGTCACCGGATTATTGTTCGCAATTCGAAACAAGGTGAAACGATTGAAACACTGGACGGTGTGTCTCGGAAGCTGACCGCAGAGATGCTTGTTATTGCCGACTCCGCAAAACCGGTTGCTGTAGCTGGTGTTATGGGCGGAAGTTCGAGCGAGGTGCACTCTGAAACAACAACGATCTTGCTGGAGAGTGCCTACTTCAATCCCGTTTCAATACGTCGCACGGCCCGAACGCTGGGGATGAACACAGAAGCGTCTTCCCGGTTCCAGCGGGGAGCGGATCCAGAAATGGCCGTGTACGCTCTTGACCGCGCTGCTGCGTTGATGCAGCAACTGGCCGGGGCGGAAGTAGCACCTGGGGCGATTGACTGCCATCCGCGCCCAGCGACGGTTCCGGAGATCTCCCTCCGCTACGCACGTACGGGCGCTATTCTCGGCACTCATATTCCCGGAGCGGAGCAGAAGGAGTTGCTAGAACGGCTCTCTTTTGCGGTTACCAATGAAGACGCGGACTCGGCCGCATTTCGCGTTCCCACGTGGCGTCCCGATGTGACCGGCGAAATCGATCTTATAGAAGAGGTTGCGCGTCTTCACGGCTATGCCCAGATCGAGGCTACGCTTCCTCGGGTTCGGCCCAGTGAGCAGGTTTATGCTCCGGCGGAACTGAAGCTGCGCCAACTGCGTAACGTCCTAGTATCGCTTGGGCTTACCGAAATGATTCACTGGACGTTCTCGAGCCAGGCCGAAGTCGCAAAGACGGGACTCGGTGAGGAATACAAGCAGATGGTGGCTCTCGAGAACCCGCTCTCTGAGAACCACGCCACGATGCGGACTTCTCTCGCGCCAGCACTTATCTCCACGATTTCCAATAACTTCCGGCGCGGGGTCGCCTCAGTGGCTGCTTTCGAAATGGGGGCCGTCTATCGTGATATTCCCGGCTCGCTGCCCGAGCAGCACCAACGACTTGGCGTCGTGATGGGCGGAACAGCGGGGGAGAAGCACTGGAGTTCTGCGGAGACTCAGTACGATTTCTACGATCTGAAGGGCATACTGGAGGCGGTTTTTGAGTCTTTCGGGGCTGTTCCCACCCTCACCGCGTCCAGCAGCGGAGTACTTCAACCCGGCCAAGGAGCGGATATCGCCTTGAATGGCAAGTCCATCGGGTTCTTGGGACAGTTAAATCGTGAAGTTTCAAAGACATACGATCTCAACAAGCCTGTCTACGTTCTAGAACTGGACCTGCACCCGCTCTTAGACATGCCGCTTCCCGTGGCGGAGATGGTTCAGCCGCCCAAGTTTCCGGCATCCTTGCGAGACCTTGCGGTAGTTGTTGAAAACAACGTGCCCGCTGCCGACCTCCAGGCTGCAGCGGCACAAAGTGGGGGAGAACTGCTCCGTTACGTCTACATTTTCGATGTCTACACGGGCAAACCCATTCCTCTAGGCCATAAGAGCATCGCCCTGAGCCTTGTATTCCAGGCGGAAGACCGTACACTTACCGATGCGGACACTCAATCGGCAATGGACAGCATCGTCAAAACGCTGCAAACGGCCTTTGGAGCTACACTTCGGTGAATCCGCTTTTCGAGAGGCAGGTCCAGGAACTGCGCGCGGTCATCGAGCAGACGGCTGACGCAATTACAAAACTCCAGGGCCAAGTCTCGAAGGCAAAGGCGGAAGTCAGTAAAATCCGCCAAGAAAACTGGAGTCGTCAGCGCGAGGCGGTCACCGCTCAGAGGGCCGTCGAGGAATACGAGGAACTTGAGGCCCGCTGCCAGCGCTATGAAGAAAAAGAGGAAGAAGTGCGCAAGCGCCTTCAGGACCTTCTAGCCCTAACACGCGCCCTCCAAGAGCAGGAGGACAACCCATGAGCGGCGAGTCGCCGGAAACCATCAGGCTGAGCTTGGGGAATCTCACGCTCGACGTGCCGGTCCATGGTTCTCGGGCCCAAACCATAAAACTTGCCGACCGTGTCAATGAGCAGCTTCGTCTTATTGAGGGCCAGAGTTCGCGCATCGATTCCCAGGCCTTTGCGCTCCAGGCGGCGCTTCATTTTGCCGCCGAGGCCGAGCGCGTTGAGCGCCTCGCCGACCAGCTTCAGCGGGAGCATGAAGCGGAGACCCGGGAAATGATCCGGGCCGTCGAGTCACTCACAACTGCGCTGCGCGAGATCCTGCGGACGATAGAGTAGGAGACCTCCAGCGCCTCCCGAAGCGCAGTCCGCCAGGAATCCCCAGCCGTCTTAAGGTACCCAAGACATCACAGAGAGTCAATTTTAGGAGAGAAATGGGCCTCTTTGTGCCCTCATTTAACGTCCGATAATATATATTATGTTAATTTTTCGGGGCATTCTACGGCGCTGTCGAAGCTCCGAATCCGGATGATGACAGGAAAAATCTCATTTATTTTCATGATCGTAAATATCAATATGTCGCCGTAAGATATTTTAATTAATTGCCTTACCCAGTTGACTTTTGCGATGAACTTTGCCGTCTGCGTCGGATTTTCAGTGGTTCGCCCGGGGCGCAAGAATCCACGATGACAAAATGTTTCGGCGTGTTTCACGAGGCGATGTGGCAGAAATAGGAACGACGAGGCTCTGGTGTCAGATTCTTGCGAAGGAAGACTAGCTAGAAAGGAAATGGAGCGGGATACGGGGTTCGAACCCGCGACATCCAGCTTGGGAAGCTGGCACTCTACCAACTGAGTTAATCCCGCTCAACGAGGCGATCATAGCACCCTGCAGTAGCGGTGTCAAGGCAAATCGCCCTCCTATCCCCTCTTGATGCGTCTGTGTATTTATTGTCTGTATGAAGATTAATGTGCCTCAGGAGCGTCTCCGATTCAGCGGTTTTCCGATACGGAATCGGAATGCTCGCCGAACTCATCCTATTTAAGAGGGCCTTTCTGCTTTGAATTTGGATCCCCGTTCTGATGCCCCGGGAACCATTGACAAGTATTTTCTCCAAATTCTGGCTTCTGAGGGAGCTTGTTCGTACCGGAAATTATGACTTCCGTTCTCTCGGAGTTCCTTTCCTTTTCTTGCGGGTGTGTACCCTTAATAGTGTTTCGAGGTGTTTCAGTTGCTTTTCGCATCAATTTGCTTTCATATGGCATGAATTTTTGTCGCTACGCGGAGTCATACTGTCAGGTCTTGACAATTGGCTTAAGTTATGCCACAATGCGGTGGTTATTGAAAAAGTTTTCAGTATATCAGGGGAGGAGAGAACATGGCGGCCGCAAAAGAAGAGAAAAACGATGCGCGGGGCAAGGCCTTGGACGTGGCGATTTCGCAGTTGGAGAAGCAGTTTGGGCGCGGTACTCTCTTGCGCCTTGGGGACGACCATTTTGATAACCGGGTCAATGCAATTTCTTCCGGGAGTCTGAGCCTGGATATCGCCACAGGCCTTGGCGGACTTCCGCGGGGGCGCGTGGTGGAGATTTTCGGTCTGGAGTCCTCGGGCAAGACGACGCTCGCTCTGAATGTTGTGGCTAGCGCGCAACGGGACGGTGGAATTGCCTGTTTTATCGATGCTGAGCATGCCTTGGACCCTACTTTTGCCGGGAAGTTGGGGGTGGATATCGACAATCTACTTGTTTCTCAGCCGGATTCGGCCGAGCAGGCGCTCGAGATTTGCGAGACCCTGGTTCGGAGCAATGCGGTGGATGTCGTGGTTATCGACTCTGTCGCGGCGTTGGTTCCCAAGGCGGAGATTGAAGGCGAAATGGGAGACTCTCACATGGGACTTCAGGCTCGCCTGATGTCCCAAGCACTTCGGAAACTTACCGCCTCGATCAGTCGGTCTAATACGTTGGTTATCTTTATTAACCAGTTGCGCGAGAAGATTGGCGTGATGTTTGGCAACCCGGAGACGACGACAGGTGGCCGGGCGCTCAAGTTTTACTCGAGTATGCGCATCGATGTGCGGCGGATTGCCGGGATTAAAGAGCGCGAGCAAGAGATTGGCAACCGGGTGCGGGCCAAGGTAGTCAAGAACAAGTTGAGTCCCCCCTTCCGGGTGGCCGAGTTTGACCTGCTTTTTGGTGAGGGTATCTCGGCCGAGGGTGATGTGCTAGACCTGGCGGTGAACGAGAAGCTGGTTCAGAAAAGCGGCTCCTGGTTTTCGTACAATGGAGAGAATCTTGGTCAAGGTCGCGAAGCGACGCGCCAGTACTTGAAGACCAATCCCGAAGTATGCCAAGAACTGCGTAAGAAGGTCTTGGAGATCCATGGAATGACGGGGGTGATCGCCTCCAAGGGGGGTGACGACGGGCACTCAGAGGACGACTAAGCCGGAGTCCGGTCGCTTGCTCAATGCGCGGTATGGCCAAGTGGCCCGCATCGGGTTGCTGGGGCTCTTAGTAGTGGCGCTTCTTTCCACGGGCGGGGCATTGTTTCTTCGCCATAAGCTGGAAGCGTTGCGGGGGGGCGTTGTTCATGCCGCCCAGTATGGCAGCCGCGCCACAGTCTCGATGCGTTCCGTTTCGCTGGCGGGGCTCCGGGGGCTGCATATTTCGGACCTTCGGGTTTCGTATGTGGTGCCGGAGGGCCCTTCAGTAGACCTGGAAGTTCCCCTTGCGACCGTGCTCATAAACCCGATTGAACTTTTCTATGGCCGCGTCGAGGTAAGTCGTGTCGAGGTGAACCGGGCAAAGGTCCATGTCGGTCGGCCAGAGGGCGCCCGGTGGTTCCCGGTGCGGGAAGGGGCGACAGCGGCTGATGGCATAGGACTCGCGGCGTTGACGCTGCCGCCTTTCCGGGTGGTAGGCCGCGATTGTGTCCTCGATGTGGCCAACGTCGTGGCGGGCTCCTCATTTTCGTTGCGGCGCGTTCAGTTTGATGTTTCCTTTCTCCGCGACGCGCGGGAGCTTACGGGGCGTCTCTCGGCGCTGGTGGGGACCGACAGCGAGAAACCTCTCCAGGCGGGGCTTCGGTACGCGTCCTTGGAGGATTTCGAGCTGCGTCTCTCGTGCGATGGCCTTTCCGCGGACGACGCCAACGTATTTCTCCCTGCCTCGCAGCGTTTTGTCACTTCAGGAAAGGCCAGTCCTCGGGTGCGGGTCGAGGGGCGTTCGGACGGTTCTCTGGAGTTGTCCCTCAATGGGACTGTGGAGGGGCTCGCAATTCGGGATATGCCCGAGGTATTCGAGCCCGCTACCGGATCGTACACGGTGCTTGCTGCGTATTCCCTTCCCACACGCGCGTTGACTTTTTCGACCGCGCGGGTGCAAACGCAGCAGTTGGAAGGATTGTTAGGCGGGAGTATTCGCTGGGACGGTCCCTCCCCCACGTTTGATCTGCGACTCGACGCCAGTCGCCTGCCTTTCCAGCAGCTTCTCGACACCTACATGACGAAACACGTGCAGGATTTCGGCGCTGTAGTGCTCACCATCGAAGAGCCGAGTCTTCTCAAAGCCAGTCTGACTGGTACGGCTGAGCAACCGTTGTTGCGTACAGAATTCCAGGTTTCTGGCGGAAACGTCTCCGTTGATCCAGTGAAAAAGGACTGGCCCAGTGGCGAAATCCGCTTCGGACGGACTGAAATCGCCTGGGAATCGTCCACTCGTCAATTTTCGGGGCAGATGGCGCTTCTGGATGGCAAAGTTGTGCATGCGGAGAGCGGGATTAAAGCGGAGCGCCTGAGTGGGGAGCTTTCCTTTGCGCAGGATATCGCCGAGCTTAAACCGTTTAATGCATTGGTGACGGGTAATCCTATGGTCGGGGCGCTGCGCTATGACTTAAAAGAGCGGCGCGGCGAGCTTTCGGTGAGTGGGGCGCTTTCGCAGATTGAGGGAACAATCCTGAAAGACGCGATTAAGGACACAACGATCATCGGCGCGGCGGGCATTCGCGGGAAGGCGGTTTTCGGCGAGTCCGGCGCGGTGGTTGATGCGGATCTTGAGTGCACGCAGACCCAGGTGGATTACGAGTGGTGGTTCCGAAAGCCTGCGGGCATGGGGGCTACCGCGAAGGTGCATGCCGAGCTAAAGCCGCGCTCCGCGATCACGGTGACTTCGGAGTTGAATTTGGCTGGCTCGCTGCTGAATTCCCGGTTATTTATCAAACATAACGGCAAGCGTATGGTGCTTCAAACATTCGATGCGGAGTGCGATTCGCTTGACGTTGTGACGGCGGGACAATGCATCTCCATTCCATATCGAATCTCCGGGGGCACGGCAAAGGCGGCGCAGTATCACTGGGTGCGCCTCGGCTCCGAGCCCAGCGCCTGGACCGCTACGGTAGCGCTCCAAGCAGACACAATTACCATGCTGCCGCTTGCGAAGCCCGAACCGGTTGTTTGCGACAATGTCACGCTCGAGGGAACCATCGCCAAGAACCCGACGTCGGGTAAGCTCATCGTGAAGGCGGAACATGCGGTGACGCCGCCGCTGGGTTCGGACTGGTTTGTGCCTATCGAGCCGGCCCCTGAGCTTCGAGAGAAATTCCCCGATGCGGACCGCGACTGGACGTATGTGTTGGCTGCGGATCGGATCGAGATGCCGCCCTGGAAGGGAACGGCTTTTGATGCGGAGGCCTACACGGCGAAGACCGGCGGCGGATTCAAGCATTATACCGCGACGATCGACGGCGGGCGTATCGAGGGCCGCTATGAGAACCGACGTCCTGAGAATGCCTATCACACCGCAGTGAAGTGGGAACGTGTTCCTGCGTCGTATTTTATGAAATACCTCAATCTTCCCGAGGTACTCAGCGGCGTGGTGACAGGCAATGTGGAATATGGCATGGACCGGGATGACCCTCCCTCGTTGACGGGCAAGGGGCGTTTCGATATTACCGAGGGTAAGTTCAACTCTGACTATGTGTTGACGCAGTTGCAGGACCGCATGAAAGGAGAGATGACCGCGCTTCCCGCCTCGTCGCTTTCTTTCACCAGTTTGAGTACCGATGTTGTACTGTCGGGAAATCGTGTTGATACGCCCAATCTTGAGCTTGTGTCGGAGGGACTGAAGATCTCCGGAACGGGCGGTTTCGTGCGCAACGGGGACATGGACTATGACTTGAATGTTTCGCTTAGTCCGGCCCTTGCCGAGCAAATTCCCGCCATCCGGGATAGCATCACGGTTCAGGGGCACCGTCTGGCGCAGCAGAACATCGACCTTTCGTTCAAAGTCGCTGGGCCGACCTTTCGTCCCAGAAGCACGGTATCGGGGATTCCTCCGGTCCGTGTGACCCTTGTGAGCGGTGCGCTGGAGGTAACCAGCGAACTCATCGATTTTCCTAGAAAAGTTCTGGTGGATTTGCTTAAAATTGGCGGGGGCATTGTTGGGGCGGGCGCTCCCCGGCCGCAACCTTCCGCGCCATCGCCGCCGGCGGATTCAGCGCCAGCGGCAGGGTCGTGAGGTATTGCGTCGAGTCAAGCAGGGTTTGCTTCGAGAGGAATCATGGAAATTCGAATTGGCAAGGGGGCTCGGGTATGCCGCGCAACGGAGCGTCCCTTTGAGCATGGTCAGCAAGTAGTCTCATTGGTTCGGCTTGAAAACGGAATGCTCGTTCGGGAAGATTACGGACGAGATGCGTGGAATGATGACTTTGCCTTGGGCACGTTGGCCGTCTGGACGACGGAGTACATTGATCCGGCGGTGGCGGAGCAGCAGCCTGCGGAAGTCTTTTCGCCTTTGCGGCAGGCGTTCTATGAAGCGGCCGAATCCGAGGGGCGATTGGAACTGGCGAAAGCCTATTTGGCGGCTCAGTTGCTTCGACGTCAGAAAGTCTTCAGACTTTTGAAGGAGTCTGATGCGACGGACGGCGAAGTGAAGGTGATTTTGTTTTCGGACCGCATAGGCGATCGATTGATTGAGGTGCGGGATCCGAGTTTGACGTACACGGAATTGGAGGAAGGCCGCAAGGCGCTTCTGGAGCGTTTGCGTCAACTGGAGCAGCCTGAGGAACCGGCCGAACCGACCTCGCAAGAAGTGACGACGGAGCAAGATGCCCAAGAATAAGTCAATACTCGATCAAGACACGGCGCTGGGTGAGGCCACTCCTTTCCAGATGCTGCTTGGAATCATTCTTATTCTCGTGCTTTGTCTCGCCTGTTTCTTGTTGGGCGTCGTTGTTGGCCAGCGCAACGCGTCGACGGGGATTCGCGAACTTGCCGAGAACGTTGCGGGCGTGACAGAGGACAACAAGCCGCAGCCGACGTCGGAGAGTTCCGGAGCCCCGGCAAGCGAGAGCCGTCAGACTCGTCCCGCTATTTCGCAGCCCGCCGGCGGCGCAACGGCTACTCCAAAGTTTGCCGAAAAGCCCAGTGGGGCTCGTGCAACAACGCTTGTTCCGCCGACGAAGCTTGACGCCTCTGCTTCCGCGTCGTCTTCCGCCCCCTCGACGGTTCCCGCCGCACCACTGCCTGCGCCCGCGGCGGCCCCTGCGTCCAGTACATCGCCAGCCACTCCCCCTGCGCCCGTTCGCGCCGCTGTCTCCTCGAGCGGGGAAGCGGATAGCGCTGCGGTCGCGCCGCCTGCGAAACCCGCCGCGAGCGTTGGGGCGACGCCTGACGGAGCAGGGACATCCAAACCTGCTGCTGCGACGGCTGGCAAAGGCGATTACACGATTCAGATGGCGGCGTTGGATACTCAGAAACAGGCCGACGAATACAAGAAGCGTGTGGAGACCAATAGCGATCTTCGTGTCAACATTGTGAAAATGGAAGACGGGAAGTTTCACGTGCTCTATGGCCGATATTCCGATTACGCGTCAGCGGTCAAGGCGCGCGACGAACTGAGAAAGCGCAAGGGATTCAGTTCTGCTTGGGTCAAGCAGCTAAAGGGATGAGCCAGCCGTCCCACCCCCGCGCACACGCGGTGGCGAGAAAGAGGGGAATGTCATGAAGGTAGCGATTGTAGGATCGGGCGCACTGGGGTCTCTGTTTTCCGCTCGGCTCGCGCGGAGCGGAGTTCAGACGACGTTAGTCTGCCGCGATGCCGAAACGGCTTCCCGTCTGAAGCAGACGGGGATCATCGTGGACGGTCCTGACGGAAGTTTTACCGCGACACCGCAGGTGGCTTCAGCGCTTCCCGCTGGACAAGACCTGGTGATTGTGCTGGTGAAGTCGTATCACCTGAAAGATGTACATATTCCCGCCGGCACCCGGACGTTGACGCTTCAGAACGGTCTTGGCAACGTCGAAACGCTGTGCTCGATGGCGGGCAGTGCGCACGTTTTAGCGGGCGCGACGCACGAAAGCGCGGTGCTCGAAGACGAAGGCCATGTGAAACATATCTGCTCCGGCCGAACGGTGTTTGGCAGTTGGACGACGTGTTCCTTCGAAGAGGCTGCGGATGTTCTGACAAAGGCCGGCTTCATGGTGGAAATTACCGAGTCTCCTGGTCAGTTGATTTGGGAATATGCGGCGATTGCCGGAGGCGTGCATCCTCTTACTGCGTTGCTGGGCGTTCCCAATGGACGTTTGCTGGACATTCCCGAGGTGCGTCAGCTCATGCGCGATCTCGTGGTTGAGGCCGTCAAAGTGGCTTCGACCGAAGGGTACCGCTTCGCGTACAGTCTGGTCGAGCGTGCCGAGGAATTCTGCACGGAAACGCGCGAGGTCCTCTCTCCCATGCTTCAGGACGTGAAGGCGGGCGGTTTGACGGAGATCGAAGCGTTGAGCGGCGAGATTCTGCGCCGTGCGCAATTGGCCGCGCTGCCCTGCCCGCGCACCCGCGTGATCTGGCAGTTAATGAAGGGCATCGAACGGAGGTGAGCCCTCCCGTTTTTCACCCTAGCCCTAACAAGTTCACGTGGCGCGAGCGGCTTACGTTGCGCGCAGGGGCGTGGGCGATCGCTACTGGACTGCGGGTGTTATGCCGCAGCGCGCGATGGGAGTTTCGCAACCTTCCTGTTCTTGAATCCGTGGAGAAGATCCACGGCTGCGCATTGCTGGCGTTTTGGCACGAATCTCTCGGGTTGGCCGCGTGGCGCTACCGAAAATCGGGCTACCACACATTGACCAGTTACAGTTTTGACGGCGAACTTGCGGCGCGACTGGTGTGGCACTTTGGCCTTACCGCGTTGCGCGGTTCGTCATCGCGCGGCGGCGCGCGTGCTCTCGTGCGGATGGAGCAGGCCCTGCGCGAGCGGCACACGATCGGGTTCACGCTCGATGGACCGCGCGGTCCCCGGCGCGAGGCCAAGGCAGGAGCGGCGGTGCTGTCCGCGCGAACGGGTATTCCTATTGTGCCCAATGCGTTTGCGGTCGAGCCCGCCTGGCGAATGCACTCCTGGGATCGCCTGATGCTTGCGCGGCCGATGGCGCGCGTTGTTTGTGCGTACGCCGATCCCATTCCCCCGCCGGTTAACACGTCGGCTGAAAGCATTGAAGAATGCCGCGTGGCGGTTGAAACCTCGCTTAACCGATTGCACGATGAATTAGAGCGTGAGCTTGGGCAGCCACGCTTCGGGGTGGAGTCGAGCAGCGTTTCCTGAAGGGCTCTCGACATCCGCGGAACGGGAACCCGTAGCGTCCCAAGAGGTATTATTTCCCGGGGCGACTGGACTTATCCCGCCGGTTTTGGTAATACCTTGCCAGCCTCTGGCGGCTGAAAGAAGGTTCTTTGTGGCATTAACGCTTTCCATCCTTGGCTGGTCCTTTTTCGGCTTGGCGATTGTGGCCGGGCTCCTGTTGGATCTTGTCGGACTTTTCGGGAATTGGATTATTTTGGCCGCTGCGGCGTTGGCGTGGGTGGCCACCGGCTTCACCCATTTCAATGGATGGACGATGGCCATTCTCGTGGCGCTGGCAGTTGCGGGCGAGGTGTTGGAAACGTTGGCGGCTGGCTACGGCGCGGCGAAATACGGGGGCGGCAAGGGAGCTATCGTCGCGGCGTTGATCGGCTGCCTCGTGGGCGCCTTAGTCGGAACGCCATTATTCCCAATTATCGGAACGTTGATCGGCGCCTGTGCGGGGGCTTTTCTGTTCGCCGCTGCGTATGAGTACCTTGCGTTGCAGAAGCGCCCCGACGAGGCGCTTCGCACAGGATTCGGCGCAGCACTCGGAAAAGTGCTCGGGCTGTTTGCCAAGTTGCTGTGTGGGTTCATGATGTTGTTGGCCATGGCCCTAACCTTTTAGTCCATCGCAAGTTTCCTTGCGTAATAAATGACGGTCAGATGGAAGGATAGTGATGAACGACGTGCGCGTATCCAGTTCGCTCAACGGCGCTTGGTCGCTGGTGCTCGATCCCGAGGACATTGGCAAGCAGAAGCGCTGGTTCATGCCGAAAGCCCAAGGACTCCCCGCAAGCATCGAGGTGCAGGTGCCGAGCGTGTGGGACCGTTGGGTGCCCGATTACGATGGCGTCGGCTGGTATTTCAGGGAGTTTGACTACGAGTCGGCCTGGCACGGCAAGCGCGTATTCGTCGAGTTCGAGGCGGCGGATTACGTCGCCGAGGTCTGGGTGAACGGCGGGCAGGTAGGCGAGCACGAAGGCGGTTACACGCCGTTCGCGTTTGAGATCACCGAGGACTTGAAGGAAGGCACGAACTTTATTGCTGTCCGAATCATCGATCCTCATGGTGAACAAGGCTTCCAGAAATACGGTTACCGAGAGTTTCCCTCCGCCAAAGAAACGGGTTACTGGACCTTCGGCGGTATTTGGGGCGCGGTGACGATTTGCGCCAAGAACCCGAGCCATATCACGGATGTCTTTGTGCAACCGGACATTCGGCGCAAACGCATCGCGGTGGAGGTCGCGTCCACCGGCGGGCAGGAAGTGCGCCTGACGGTCGAGGGAACGCCCTACGGCGCGACAGGTCCCGTGGGGGCGTTGCGCGTCGAGATGGAGGAGTTCGAACTCTGGTCCCCCTCCTCCCCCACGCTCTACACCCTGCGCTGCGAACTCATCGAGAGCGGCGAAGTCGTGGACGTGACCACCGTTCGCTTCGGCATGCGCGAATTCACGATCAAGGAAAACCGTTTCTACCTCAATAATCACCCGATTCTGCTCAAAGGCGTGCTGCATCAGCCCGACTATGCGCGCACCTTGGTCGCACCAGAATCACCTGAGCTGGCACGCCGGGAACTGGAACTGGCCAAAGCCGCGGGATTCAATCTGATTCGTTTGCACATCAAGACCGCACCGAAGATTACCGTCGAATTGTGCGACGAGATTGGCTTGCTTGTTTACGCGGAGCCGCCGATTGGCTGGATAAAGAAATCGGAGTACATGCAGGAACGTTGCGAGCGCGAGGTGCGCGAGTTGATTCTGCGCGATCGCAACAATCCGTCAGTCGTCATATGGGGTATGCTCAATGAAACGGGCAACGCCAAGTACGTGACCCATGGCGGCGCGCAGGATATCAAGGATGGACTCTGCAAACTGGCTCGCTCACTTGATCCCAGCCGTGTGATCATCGACGATTCTGGCGGTGTGAATGCTACGCGCGAGGTGGCGCGGTTCATGCGTCCATATCATGACGAACTTGAGCCGTATGATGATCTTCACATTTACCAGCGCGCGCCGGTGGACCGCGATATTGAAGGTTACTTTCGGCATAGCGGCGATCCAGAAGGGTTGGTGTTCCTTTCCGAATTCGGGTTCGGCGGCATGGAAGATTTGCCAGACGTTATCGCGCAGTATGGCGAGGATGCCGAGGGGCTGAAGGACGCCAAGTTCCTGCAACATATGCTTGAAGCGGCGCGCCAGGGATATGCCGAGCGCGAGTTGGATCGCATCTTTGGCGACTTCTCAAAGTTCACTGCGGCCGCGCGCGAACTACAGTGCGACGCGGCGCGCTATCAAGTGGACGCAATCCGCGCCAATGTGAAATACGCCGGTTACTGCTATACGCAACTTTGCGATGCGGGACATGAGTTCTGCGCGGGCGTACTGGATCGTTGGCGACGTGCAAAGCCGGTGTTCGAGACCCTGAAGCACGTCCAAAAATCGCTGCGTCCGCTCATTCATGCCGCGCGATACAATCTCGTGCCGCGCGAAGAAATCGACGTGAAGGTGATGCTCGCGAACGACGATCGTCTCGAGGCGATGGTCGATGTCTCGCTTCAGGTCGTTGGTCCAACAAACCAAGTCTTGTGGAAAAAGAAGCGCTCGATGAAGTTGCCACGCCACGGCAAGGAACTGTGGACCGGTACCATTTCCGCTTCAGGTTCGCCGGGAACCCACAAATTTGTTGTGCGCATTTCTCAAGCGAATAAAATCATCGCGGAGAACTCAGCGGATTTCTATGTATTCGAGGCCGCAGCGCCGTGCGATGTGCCCGTGCACGTTATAGACCCGCTCGACGAGTGGAAGCCGCGGTGCCTGCCCTTAGTGCGCGAGGGCGACTGGAAGGCGCCGGTGTTTATCGTGCCGCCGCTGGCCAACACGATTCGCGCCTACCCCGATCGCGAGTTGGCGCAGGTGATGAGCGCGGTACGCGGCGGCGCGGTGGCTATTTTCTTCGCGCCTCCAGAGGATTGGAACGATTTCGCCGATCGCATTGACGCCGATCTTTGTGCGACCGCGAAAGATGCGGCGGGCAGTTTCCTTGGCATGTATCACTATGTGAAACTGCATCCCGTGTTTGAGGGGCTGCCATCGCGGGGCCTGATGCGCCAGCAATACCGTGCGGTGATCGCGCCGAAGACATTTATCGAGACCTCGGACGAAGACATCTGCGGCACGTTCGACACGGGCCCCATTGCGGCCGGGCACTACATGATGGGCGAAACGAAGTGGTGGGGCAGCGATATACTCGTGCGCCGTTACGGAAGCGGCCGAATCGTGCTCACCCATATGCGCATCCTTGAAAATCTTGGCGAGGATCCCGTCGCCAATCGGCTCTTCGTGAACATGCTGCGTCACTTCTCCCGCTGGGCCGTTCCGTCTGAAGAGATCTCACCAGTGCAGCAGGCCGCGGAGGATTGGTTGCGGCGCGAACGCGTGGAAAACACACGCATGTGGTTGACTCTGGGGTTGTTCCCGAACTGGGGCAAGAAGGGACACGACGCGGCGTACCCACCGGAGAGCAAGATCGAACCCGGCGCGGTGTATCCCGGGTGGTACAAGCCAATTACTTGGCGACGTTGGCATTCCCGCGCGAAGGACGACCATCTGGTGGATTTGCAGTGGGCCTTCTCCCCCGTCTATCAGTACTACCCGCGTTTCGACTGGGGCACGGGCTACGCCTATGCGGAGTTCACGACGGATCAGCGTCAGGATGCAACGATGACGCTTGGCCTTCAGGACTATTGCAAGGTATGGTTTAACGGGCGTCTCGTGCATGAGAGCCGGACGCACATTCCACACACCGAACTGGAGCATTACTCGGTGCCCGTGTTTATCAAGCAGGGCAAGAACACGGTGCTCGTCAAGATCAGCAAGATCCCTGGGGAGATACGCTTCAAACTCGCGTTCGAATCGAACGGAAAGACTCCGCTGTCGCTGAAGTGGTGGAAATAGACCAAATCGCCGTGTAACTTTTCAGAAGAGCCGGAAGGGATTTCGGTTTTTGGCGATTTGCTGCGCAGCGATAGCTGGGCCGAGAAATGGGAGGAGCAATGAAGATTTTGGGCTTGAAAGAAGAGGGGAAATGCCAAATCTTTAACTTAATTATAGTTGCGACTCCGTCTGAGCTTGACGATTTGCATGCGCATCTTCTTGGTCTAAAGGACCATCATCAGTCTTTCTTAGAAAACAAAGATGCGACCAACCCTTCTCGTCTCCTCCCACCTAATATTTTTCCACATATCCATTATTGGGATGGCACTGACAATAGAATGGAAATCTGCCGCAGGCTGAAAGGCTTTCGCTGTGACGTGAGTGAATCACATAAAGAGGAAGAAGATCTCGCTTTTCTCACTATATATTGTCTTAACGATAGCGACATTTTGTGATTGGAAATGGCTCCTCATTGGGCCAATGGGTCGGGAGGCGTTTCCAGGATCCTACGCGCGCGGTTATTGGAGAGGAGGGGGCTGTGATATTTATTGATGCCGATACGGGGGAAGAATATCGCGATGTGGACGTTGACTTAAGCGTTGAAGAACTTGATGCAATCCTGAGCATCTATCGTGACAACGAAAGTAAGGCGGAGACTGCTCGTGACAAGAGGCACGTGTTTTGTACGGGGGACGGAGTCAGGAAAAAGCAAAGCCGTGTCATCGTAGTCGAGGACCGAGGGGAAAGCGTAATTGATCTATCGGATTTGAACCCTCGCATCCCCTAACTTTAGGTGTGACCGCGCTGGGACACAAGAGCAACGGCGGCCTTCGCTTCGTGCAAAGGCCGCCGATAGTCTTTCAAAAACTACAGCAGTTCGGCAATCTGGACGGCGTTGTATGCGGCGCCCTTGAGCAGATTGTCCGAGACTACCCACATCGTCAAGCCGCGCGGGTGCGACAGGTCTTCGCGGATGCGGCCGACGAACGTGTCGCCAAGGCCCGCGCATTTGCTCGCCAGCGGATAGATCTGTTTGGCGGGGTCGTCCTGCACGATCACGCCGGGCGCTTTCGACAGCAGTTCGCGCGCCTGCGCGGCGGTCAGCTTCTGCGCGGTCTCGACGGTGACCGACTCGCTGTGGCCGGTATGCACGGGCACACGCACCGTGGTCGCCGTCACGCGGATATTCGGATCGCCCATGATCTTCTTGGTCTCGTTGACCATCTTCATTTCTTCGGACGTATACCCGTTGTCCGTGAAGGCGTCGCTCTGCGGAATCTGGGGGATGCAGTTAAACGCGATCTGGTACGGGAACACGGTCGGGACCACTTCGCGGCCCTCGATCACGGCCTTGATCTGGTTGTACATGTCCTCAAGCGCCTTGATGCCCGCGCCGGAAACCGCCTGGTAGGTATCCACGATCACACGCTCGATCTTCGCGGCGTCGTGCAGCGGCTTGAGCACCACCACCATCTGGATGGTCGAGCAGTTCGGGTTCGCGATGATACCCTTGTGATTCTTGATCTCGTGCGCGTTTACCTCGGGCACCACCAGCGGCACCTCCGGGTCCATACGCCACGCGCTCGAGTTGTCCACCACCACGCAGCCATCCTTCGCGGCGCATGGCGCGAACTTCTTGCTCGTCGAGCCGCCCGCGCTGAACAGCGCGACATCGACGCCCTTGAACGAGTTTTCGCTCAGGACCTCTACGGGAATCGTCTCGCCTTTGAACGTGAGCGTTTTTCCCTTCGAGCGTTCCGAGGCCAAGAGTTTGAGCTGTTTCACGGGGAAATTGCGCTGTTCAAGGGTCTCGAGCATCTTGGTGCCGACGAGACCGGTGGCTCCTGCCACGGCGACGACTTTCGGTGTCATGACGAACCTTTCCTTTCCTGGTCTACACTACGCGGACTGCCGTAAACGCCCGCGAGGCCGGCAGCCCCATTTGCCCGGAGACCGCCCCGCGATTAAGTCATGGAGTATACTGCAAATCGACTCCAGAAATCGAACCGACGAATCGCGCCGTTTAAAATCTTACCGGGGGAGAAGTTGTCGCGCCATTTGCGATCTTACCGGGGGAGGGCCGCAACATGGCAGGAGAACGCGCCTTGGCAAGTCTAGCGAGTTACCGCAAACGCTACCGGCAAGCGGACC
>JBHELB010000035.1:0-2867 GCA_041859045.1 Candidatus Hydrogenedentales bacterium
AATCCGCGAAGCGGATGACAGAACGTAGCCCCGGGTGGAACGGAGCGGCGTAGCCGCGAAGTGGAACCCGGGGGATGCTCTCCCAAAGAAAAGAACCCCGGAACGGGGTGTTAGAAAATGGAATGCTTCTCCAAGAAGGCGGCTCTCACACCCGCTGCGCGGTTTTTCTGTTTGGAAGGGTGCTACCCCAGGGTTCCGCTTCGCTCCACCCTGGGCTACCTTCCGTCATCCGCTTCGCGGATTCAGCACGCTTGCGCCAGACCCGCCTTTCGTCGCAAGAACGTTTACGCTAACCGTGCGGGGACTGCATGCACCCATCGGGTGCTTCCCTAATACCCCCTTTGTTTGAACAATAAGCGATTGCGCAAGCTACTTCGTTTTACCCGGCGATTGGGGCATGTATCAACGATGCTCAATAGGTCAGTCCGCGTTTCGCGTTCTTCCCTTCACGGGAGCGCTCTTTTATACTGTCGGCATGCCGACGTTGACCGTGGTTATGATCGTGAGAAATGAAGCGCACTGTCTGGGCGAGTGCCTGGGCAGCGTATCGGGTATTGCTGACGGGGTACTTGTTGGGGATACCGGTTCCACGGACGGTACCAAGGAACTGGCGCGGTCGCTGGGCGCGCGGGTGATCGACGTTCCGTGGACGAATGACTTTGCGGCGGCGCGGAATGCCGTGCTCAGCCAGGCGGAAGGGGACTGGTTATTGCACCTCGACGCCGATGAAGTGGTGGACGCGGCGGGGGCTCGTCGCATTCGGGAGGTGGTGAACGGTGATGGGCTCGGGGCCGATGCCATCGAGGTCATACTGGCGAACTACTGCGACGAACCGCGCGCGTGGCGTTGGGTTCCGGTTGCGCCCGACGACGTTGCGGCGCGTGGGTTTTCGGGGTATGTCGCCGCGCCGTTGCTGCGATTGTTTCGCAATGGCCGCGGATACGAGTACCGCGAGCCGGTGCACGAGAACATTACAGAGAGCGTTTGCGAGCGAGGGGGAGTGGTTCGCGCGGAGCCGATCCTGATTCACCACTACGGTTACCGAGGCGATCACGGACGCGACCAGGCCAAGACCGCGCTTTACCTGACGATCGCGCGAGCGAAAATCGAGCAACGGCCCCATGACCCGAAAACGTGGCACGATCTCGCCGAGTTGTTGTTTGCATCGGGCGCGGCGGATGAGGCGGAATCGGCCTGCCGGCAAGCGTTGTCGTTGGAGCCGCTGCACTTGGGGGCGGCGACGATGCTGGCAAACGTGTTGCTGAACCGGGGCGTGCTCGACGAGCCCCGTGCGCTTTTTGAGCGCCTTGCGGCGGCGGGGCTTTCCGCGGCGCATATTCCGCTTGTACTGGGGGCGATTGCTTGTCGTCAGGGGCGTTTGCCGGAGGCTCGCCATTATCTAGAGACGGCTCTCCAAGTGCGCCCGCCGTCTCCCATGGCGCGTTACTATCTCGCGCGAGTCCTTGACCGCTTGGGCGACCCGGTCCGAGCGCAGCAGCAACTGCTGGTTGCCGTCGAGAACTCGCCACGCATCGAAGAGTTTCGACGTTGGTTGGCGTCGCACCAGCACCGCGTCGCCGCAGAGCAGGCGTTTACGCGTGGAGATGTGCAGGGGGCGCTGGAAGGATTGGTCGAGGCCTTGCGGTTGGAACCCGAGGATCCGTTGGTGCACCAGGATCTTGGCGTCGTGTTGGAGACGCTCGGCGACATGCCTCGTGCCGCACAATCGTATGCGCGCGCCCGGCAACTTGCGCCGGATCTCGCTGTCCCGGCGGAGTAACGGAATTACTCCCCTTGTGTGCAAGGGACGGCCAACTCGCGTATCCATTCTCCCTGGTAGCGATGGCGAAAGACGCGGAAACCGTCGCTCAACACGTGAATCTCGCTGAATTCGCCCAGGCAGGATTCCCTTGAATCGTCGCGGAGAAACGCGCCGGTCGCCAAATGCGAAAGGCCAGGGTAACGAGAGTCCTGAACGTAGCTGAAACGGTGCGCATGCCCGCACAAATACAGCAGTGGCCGCGCGGCCGCGCCCAGAAGCTCGCGCAGATCCGCTGCGCCGGTAAGACGGCGGCCCGGTGTCAATGAATAGGCGCGTGTCCGACTGAGAAGCGGGTAGTGTCCCGCGGCGAGAAACGGCGCCTTGAGCTTTTCGAGGTGTTTTGCCGTTTCCTCGCGCGTGCGGGGAGTGACGATGCCGCGCGAGGAGATGACATTCGGGGAAACAGTGGGGATCAGCACAAGTGGCGTACCGCCGCGCAGGCGTTTGGTGACGGTATGGCCGTGGATGGTGCTTTGCGACGAGAAGTAACGCTCGAACCGATGGGCACGGCGCGCCTCGTAGGTATAAACATCATGATTGCCGGGCAGCACCCAGACCCGCAACCCGCGCCGCTCGAGTCCATCGACGAAGCGCTTGGCCAGTTTGAACTCCGCATCCGTCGCCGTGCTGGTGAGATCGCCGGTTAACAGAATCTGATCGATCCCCACCTCCGCCAGCGCGTCCGAGAAGGCTTCGGCCCGATGCGTGGCGAATTCACGTCGTCGCCGCAAGATGACGTTGAGGTTGCCCAGGAAACGTTTGTTGAACAGGAGGAAAGGGTTCAGCACCACCCTCCAAAAATGAATATCCGCCACGTGCAATAGGCGGTCAATCGGCGACGTGTCACTCATGATTCCACTATACCAAGAGGCGAGCCGCGCTTTCATCAACGTGCCCGACGAAGATCGTGTCAAGCCATTTAAGAATCTTACCGGGGCGGTAGTTGTCCTGCCATTTATGATCTTACCGGGAGAAGGGCTGGTTAGGGACCTGGTTGTCGACTTGGGCTGGGGCTTTTTCACCCCCTCCCGCGGGAGGGGGTGTG
>JBHELB010000031.1:0-21194 GCA_041859045.1 Candidatus Hydrogenedentales bacterium
AGTCAAGGGTCGCCTTGGCCACGTACGCGCCTGGGAAACCACATGCGCGTGAACATCCCATCCCGTGCACGAACGCGCGACGTGGGGCAACGCCAGCGCTCGTCGCGCCCAACGGAGGACTTGTCCATGCCTAATCTAGAGAACGCCCGCCGCATCTGGCGGCTCTGCAAAGGCTGCGCAGAGACCTGGTTATGACTTTTTCAGCAGATATCTTCCGGTGACTTGGCTCAGGCCAAGCGGACACTCAAGCAATGTGTTGCCTATCTGCCGTCAAAACAGCATTACATTGATGCCAGACCGGCATCCATGAAAGGACTTCTCCCAAATGGACAATCAACAGCTATGGATGATTTGTACTTGCGATTTCACGCAGAAGACATATTGCCAGCCAAAATCCTTGGATGGGCTTGTGGATTCCGTCAAGTATCAGGCCTATTCCTGGATGTCCCCGTTCACGGTTGCCGTGAACCTGACGACGGGCGAGGAAGTGCATGTATTTCAGTTACCTGAGATGGGTGGATGGTGCGTAACTCATGTATCTGCGAAGATCATATCGCAGCCCGCTTCTCCACGGACGTGACACCATTTTCTTCAAGGAAGACCGCGATGAAACATTACCCCATGGAGGCGAAAAAATGACGAAACAAGTGAGTACCGATCAGGCTTTGCGTATCAGAGCGCAGATGCCCGGTAGGACAGCCTCTGGAAAAGGCAGAAACCATACCGGAGGCGGCAAATTCATTCCAGGCAACAGAGCCGCTATCAAACACGGCGTCTACGCCACGGTCTTCGCGACACATGAGGAAAAGGAAATATTTCTGGCCTTGCGCCAGGAGATCGCACGGGAGTTCAAGAAAGAGACCGGACCGGACACGGCGATGTTGGACGCGGCGTCATTGTTGTTCATGCGGCACGGGCGTGCCGTTGTTGCGGGCGAGCAGGACCTTGCAAACAAGACGATGACATCCATCTTGGCGATGCTCGACCGCCTCAAGGCCACCCGGGCATCCCGCGAAGGACAAAAGCCCGTACGTGAAATCACGCCAGCGGAATGGGCGTCAGATCTGTTGGCTAGCGGCCGTGACCATTGCAAGAATGCCGCCATGTCTGCAAGTCGCGCACAGGACGACATCATCGAGGCGGAGACGTAGAGAGCCCTTTGGTTTGTGCCGACTCATACAGTCCAAAGAGTTGGGCGCAGTCCGCTTTGTGTGTTTTCGGGTTTCCCTTGCCAAGGGACTAAGTGTTCTTCCCGTCTCCGGCAATGCCGGACAGGACAATGGGCTCACGGTCGGGGAACTTGGCAATAAGAGACAGGTTTCCGCCCATGGCCTCGATCGTTTTGCGAAGGGTGGAAAGCAGGAGATCGCTGCGCTTTTCGAGGCGAGAAACACTGTCTTGGGTAATACCGAGGGTTTTGGCCAAACGCATTTGCGTGAGCTTCCGAGCGTGCCGAAGTTCGCGCAGGGTCATTTCCTCGGCAATAAGTTGGGCGGCGCGAATCTCGACCTTCTTGCGTTGGACGGGGCCAAGTTTCCTGATTTTGTCATTTGCGTTCGTGGGCATGGCTATTTCCTTTGTCGTTGCTTTCTCAGCCGGGCAAGATGAGCACCGAAACGGTCATCGGCCTTGCGGATCAATTCGCGGTAAAACTGTTTTTCGCTGACACCTGATTTATCTCCCGCTACAAGCAGGATAGCCTTACGTTTCATATCAAAGGCAAATGCGACTCTCCACTCACCGTCGGCGACGCCGAAGCGGAGTTCCTTCATATTCGCATAGCGAGAGCCCTTCAGCGTATCGGCGCGGGGTCTCTTTAATTGCGGGCCAAATTGCGCAAGAAGACAAGTCAACGCCAGAATCTCTATCCGCACGTCCTCGTGCAGAGCATCGAATTCCGGTTCAAACTCATCACCAATCTCAACCGTCCAAGTCATGCGCGAATTATGGCACAGAAGACATATGATGTCAAGTCCATATATATCGTCATGCTATTGCGCGGTACGGGCGTTGCGCTCGCGAGGAACGAGAGAGCCGGGACTTTGGGGCCCGGCAGTTCTCTCTATTGTGTTCACATGAAGTAGCTGGCACTCACCCGGCGGCACAGGCTTCTGGAATCACTTCAACTTCCTTGTGTTCTACTTCAATGCTCTCGTCACGCTGCTTCCCCTTGCTTCGGCCCATGGGCAGATTCTTGGGCAATGGCAGCTTGGCTATCCGGCCCGTATCTTTAGCCCACTCCAGAAGCATACGCAGCACGCGAACGGTCTTGTCCACCGTGGGTTTGGCCCGATCTTTCCCCTTGGGCAGCCGGAGCAGCGCGTCGGACTTGAGGAACTTGCTCACGTGCGGAACCAGGATCGCCCGGACCTTTTTGTCTGCACCGAAGAAAGCCTCGATTTGTTCGCAGTCCTTTGAATACGTAAAAAGTGTCCGCTCCTTTTTCCCTTGCACCCTTAGGTGTTCCAGGTACGCTTGGGTCGCTTCGTGCAATGTGCAGTCTTTCATGGCCTATCTCCCGTTTGCCGTTCCGCGCAGTCTGGCGGCGGTCCTGATACGCACTTCCCGGTTCGTCTTCGTGTTGAGTCCAACCCATCCGCCTTGGGACATGTCCCCGTGAGCCGCACCGACGCGAGCTGTCCGGACACCTTGACGGTGTACGTCTCGCCAATCCTCACTTCGCCCTTCTTCATCCTCGGTTTCCTTTCTGCGTCCCCGCGTCGGCCCCGTGCCGATTTATCCACATGAATCGCTTCTGGCGCCGCCGGAAGTCAAGTGATACGGCCCTGAATTATTCTCTTGCTTTTGGCGATGCAAAGAGCAATGAATGTGGCTGTAACTTATTTCGGCAGAGTGCGTTAGGAGATTGTTTACGTGGACATGCGGTCGTTAAATTACGGAGTCGAACTGGAGGTCATCGGTGTGACCCGGGAGAGAGTCGCCCGAGCGATTCATTCGGTCGTTGGCGGCGAAGTGCAGTATGTCGGCAGCCCTGCTGTTTACGATCCGTGGCACGTGATGGACCCGCAGGAGCGCGTCTGGAAGGTGGTAAAGGATGGCTCCTTGATAAATGTCCCCGAACACTTGCGAGCCGAGGCGGTGACGCCAATACTGAGCTACGGTGATTTGGATGTTCTGCAACAGATCGTACGCGCCATTCGACACACGGGCGCACGGGTTGACGGCAGCGCTGGTCTACACGTTCACGTTACCGCGGCCCCTTTTGACGCCCCGGCTCTGGTGCGGTTCGCGAAGTTGTTCTACAAGCAGGAAGCCCTCATCATTGCCGCACTCGGCATCTCCGCACACCGTTTGAACCGATACACCAAACCCACAAACCCGCAGTTCATCGAAAAGATCGAACGGCACCGCCCCAGGACGAAAGAGCAACTCAACACACTGTGGTACGGCCATTACAACGCGCGCCCCCAACACTACTGTCCGACGCGGTATCACTGCCTGAATCTGGCGAGCGTCTTTTTCAGGGGCACGATCGAGATCCGCTGCTTCTCCAGCACCCTGCATGCCGGCAAAGTCAAAAGTTACGTGCAGTACGTGCTGGCGCTCGCGGCCAAGGCCCTCAACAGCCGCGCGGCGTCGAGCAGGCAAAGAGAGTTCCGTCCGGAGAGTGCAAAGTACGACCTTCGCATTCATCTGCTACATATAGGCTTTATAGGTCAAGAATTTCGAACGGCGCGCAAGCACCTGCTGAGCCTCATGCCGGGCGATTCGGCCTGGAAACATGGCCGCCCCAAACCCAAGCTGCTCCCTGAAGCGCAACCGGTTTCCGGGCCAGTGGAGGTAAAGGCATGAGCGACGGTGACCAGGAATGGCCTTTGCGCCAATACGCGGACGGGGAATTCCGCGGATTCGGGTCTGTGCCCGAAAGGAGGCCGTGAAGATGTGCGGACTCTGCGGGATTTTGTTCGAGAAGCGTCGGCGAGCCCTGAGAGCCCAAAGCCACTTACTGGATGTTTTCACCCGTCTGCTGGTCCTGAGTGAATCGCGCGGCCATCATGCCAGCGGTGTGGCTTGGGTGAAAAGTGATGGTTCCTGTGATGTCTACAAAGCGCCCATGCCGGCGTCGGACTTCGTGGGGGACAAAGGCTATGCCAGAGTCCTTGCTGGCGTGGACAACAAGACGGCCATCCTCATGGGTCACACGCGCTGGCGCACGCAGGGTAGTGAGAATAACAACGGCAACAATCACCCCTTGGCCGTTGATGCGCCGGGGCAGCGGCGCCGTGGCCTGCATGTCCCTCCACAAATCTTACTGACCCACAATGGACACCTGAGCAATGCCAACGCGCTCTTTCGGCGGTTCCATTTCCCTCGTCAGGCTGAGGTCGACAGCGAAATTCTCGCGCACTTTGCGGCCCGTGCTATTGCCGAGGAGTCGTGGGACCTCGATGAGTTGCGAAGCCATTTTGCTCTCTGCCAGGGCACGATGAGCGCCGTCATCGCTTCAACCGACGTTCCCGAGACCGTCCTGATAGTCAAGGGCAACAAACCGTTGTTCCTTCTCTACAGCCATCGCCGTCGCGTGATCGTATACGCATCGGACCGGTCGATCTTGTGGACCGCATTGGAGGACGAAACCGGATGGGATGAACTACGCGTGTCGCCCATGACGCTCGCCACCTTTGACCATAAGCACCTAATCGACCATCGCGAGGAACCTTTCACCCTCGGTTTTCCCGCGGATGGCGGGAGTCGGACATGCTAACGCTCGCATTGGAAACCGACGGTGGGCTCTCGGAGTTTGCGATGAAGCCGTTGGACCGCCCGTCGGGACGGCGGCGAAAGAAGGTTGCTGTCGATGCCCAGGGACGGGACTGCCGCCGAGCGCTGATGACGCATGACGGTGTGCTTCTGACCGCAGGCGCGGTGGCGGCGTTGTATGAAGACGCCGAGGGCAACGCGGTTGAAGTTGGGGACGTCTTCCAGACGGATGCGAATGACAACATCCTGCACAATCTGCCCGCAACGCTAGGGCGTCCGCAACGGCCCGTGGGACCGGTTGCGCCGGATGAGTTGCTGGACTATGTGACTGTAAAAGCGTATGCGCTGACCGCCTTGACCATCGCTCGCGACCTGGGCGATGCCCTTGCCGGTGGGGCGATCTATCGCGTGGCTTGCCGTCTGTGCTCGTCGACGACGGACGCGCCCGCATTTCTCCTGGGCAACGAGCACGGGATATTCCTGCTGCAATGCAAACCGTGTCTGGCCGAGTTCGTGCGGCATGATCAACCGGTGGTACTGGATGATGGTCTCGATGACGAGGAGGACCCTTGGGATGACTGGCCTCTGCATACATCGAGCGTCGACGCGGGAGACGACCCATGGTGAGGACGCGGCGTATCCGTCTGGCGGACCACCGGGGGCGTGACGCGACCGTGCTGTTGGTCCCTATTGTTCACGACAAACGGCGGTGCCACCAGGACGCGCAAGGACGCCCCGTCGCGAACGTGCGGCGCGTGCGTGCGACCCGTGAGACCGGTGCCGAAGCCCTGCTGGCCCGATGGCCAGACCCGGATGAATTGGCCCGGGCGCTGGTAGCTGACGACCCTGAGTTGGATATGGAAATTGCCGGTCGGGCCACGGGCCCCTGCGACCGCGTGTATCTCGACGGCAACGGTGATGTCCTCTACGCGCCGTCCGTCGTCGAGGTGCGCTATGCGTCGGATGGGTTGGAGGCGGAACGCCGCCCACTTACCGTCCGCGCCTCGAATCTCACGACGCCTATGCCGCCGGTCTGGTCGGGGGTGCTGCTGCCCCGGGAACAGGTCGTCCGGAACCATGCTCTTACTCGCGCGTACCAGGTGATGCACGCCAACGCCCTCGAGTTCGATTTCCTCCACGGCATCGCGGCCCACCTCGATGCTCGCGGTGCGATGGCGCAGGTGGGCTCGGGCCGACGGGGCACGGGACCGCTCATCCTCGAACGGAATGGCGCGTGTTATCGCGGCTTCCTTGATGGCCGGGTTCGGGGTGACGCGATGCGGTTGGTCCTGTACCTTGCGGCGTTCGCACTCCAGGAACCGGAGGCTCGTCATGCCTGAGTTGCTCGCAGGCACATCGCGGCCACTTGGAGCAGGGCGCTTCTATCCTGCGGGCTCGTTGCGCGACAGCGAACTGGCGGCGCGACTCGCGTCATACAAGGCCCACATTGCCGGGGCATACGCGAGTATCGCGCCCGACGCCATTCATGCGACCGTTCCGCCGGGCAGGCACATCGTGTCCACGAAGGTCGATGGCGAACAGTGGTTCCTGTACAAGAACGGCCGTGGTTCTGTGTTGCTTTCCCCGAACGGGAAGGCCATCACCGGCGTGCCACTCACGGAACAAGCAGACCAGGCTCTCGGGACATGGTCGGGGCTGCTCGCGGGAGAACTGTACGCCGAAGAAAACGCGTGCCGTTCCCGCGTCTTCGACCTGCATGCCGCGTTGGGCGGTGGTGTGGATGCGTCCCTGGACCGGCTGCGCTTTGCCGCCTTTGACCTTCTTCGCGACGAGGGCGCGGACTGTTCGCAGGCGCCTTTCCTACAGCGCGTGGAACGCCTCCGGGGATTGTTGGCGCCGGACGGAGCAGTCCATTCCGCAGACTTCACCGACGTCGACGGACCAGCGGAGGTAGACGCATTCTTTCAGTCGCGCGTGCAGGTCGGTGCGGAGGGCATTGTTCTGCGCTGCGCTGATGGGCGGGTCTTCAAGATCAAGCCCAGTGTGACCATCGACGCGGCGGTCGTGGCCTGGACGGAAACATCCTCGGGACTGGGCGAACTGCTCCTCGGGTTGATGCCCGATGAGCAAACGACCGGCGCTCACGCGCTGCAACTCATCGGCCGGGTGGACATGGGGTCCAGCCAACAGGAACGGCATGAACTCGCCGAACGGTTGCGGGCCATGTCTTGCGTCTCCTTGATGAGTCTTTCCAGCCGAAGCGGTTTGCCGTATACGTGGGTCCGACCGGAAATGGTCGTCGAGGTGACTTGCCACGAGTTGCTGGCCGTAAATACCGACGGCGAATCCATCCGGCGTTGGCGTGTCTCGTATGGCGAAAACGGTTGGCAACCCACGGGCAAGGCCGCGAGCGTGAGTCTGCGCGACGCCGTGTTTGTACGCGTCCGCGAGGACAAGACGGCGCAATTGCCTGATGTCCGGTGGTCGCAGGTTGGGGACCTCGTGCCGGTACACGACGCGAACGTTTCGCTTACCGATCTTCCCGGCTCGACGATAGTACGCCGCGAGGTCTATGCTAAGAGTGTGCGAGGCGGCCTTGCTGTCCGCAAGTTCGTGGCATGGAAGACGAACAAAGAGGACAAAGACCCGCGCTATCCGGCATACGCCGTTCTGTTCACGGACTACTCCCCGGCCCGTGACGAGCCGCTGCGCAGGGAACTTCGGGTGGCCTCGAATCTCCAGCGCATCATGGCCATTGCGGACGCCTGGCTCGCGGAGAACATCCGCCGCGGATGGGATTGTCTTTCCAAGGTTTGCGACGCGGCGTGCGCAGTTCCTTCAGAAGAGCAGCCTGTTCATTCCGCGCGCCGAGGCATGCACACACTCACCATCGCCTTTGCCCGCAGCGCCTCGCCGACGTTCCCCATTGTGCGGCGAAGACTCGATGCATTGGCCGAGCTCGGCAAACTCCACGTTACCAAAAAGGACTCCGGCGCCGAGGTCTGGTTCGAACTGGAGGTCCGCAACGGTCTCGTGGAAAATCACCGGAGGATTGCGAACCTCCTGAATCTCGTGCGCCGCTGGAAAAGCACGGAGATATCTCTGGACGGCGAGACGCTGGACAAGTTCGCCGTGGATAGCGTCGTGAACCGGTTGGACGAGGTCCGGCAATGTTGGAACCATCGGAAGGCCGGAGGGGCTGCGGGATGCAGACGGGATTGTGCGCTGGGTTGCCGGGCGTTACGTATCACCGCGTCCCAGCGGTTCCTCGAAGGGGCCTTCATAACCGAACCTGCGTGGTACGCGGTGGGGCGCTTCGAGGGCGGGCGGGTAGCCCTGGACAAGGCCGCGATTGCCGCGCAGGTGGAACGGCGGACGAACGGTCTTCTGGAGGAATGTCCCCTTTACGATAAAGCCGCCGTGCTGGCGGCCATTGAATCGTTGCCGACGACATTGTCTCCGGACGAGCCGGGGTACCGGCTGGTGTACCGGAGAGAGGACGGCATCGCGGCATGGGTGTGGCCGGAGCATGCGTCTGTGCCACCAAGGCTGGCGGAACGAGGTGCACGGGCAGACGCCGAATCCACGGACAGTGTGTTTGCCCCAGCGTTGGCGCGTCAGGGTTCGATGCCCGTCACCGCGCACCGGCAAATCCCCGCCGCCACGTACGGCGATGTCTGCGGTCAGGAGGCCGCCGTTGAGGCCGTGCGCGATCTTATCGAGTTGCCCATGAAGCATGCGGCGTTGTTCGAGGCCGTCGGCGCATCGGCAAAACCGTCCGGCGTCATCTTGGCGGGCCCGCCGGGCACCGGAAAGACGTTGCTCGCGCGTGCCGTGGCCGGCGAATGCGGAGCGCATCTGGAAATCGTGTCCGGACCCGAACTATTGAATCCCTACGTTGGCGCAACCGAAAAGGCCCTGCGCGACGTGTTCGATCGCGCCCGACACAACCTCCCTGCACTGGTTTTGTTCGACGAACTCGACGGTCTCGCCCCGTCGCGCGCATCCGCTGACGCACATCACGAGCGATCAGTGGTCGCGCAATTGCTCGCGCTGCTCGATGGTCTGGAGACCCGCAACGGCATCACCGTACTCGCCACGACCAACCGGCCCGAGGCCATCGACCCCGCGCTACGCCGACCAGGGCGCTTCGACCGCGTCGTCTGGATGAAAGCTCCAGACAAACACGGCAGAGCTGCCATTCTCACGCACTACCTCAAGCCCTTGCGGCTTGCGCCGGGGCTGGACGTTGCTGAACTCGCCGCCAGCCTTGCATCCGCGACGACGGGTGCCTCCGGCGCTGACTTGGAACACATTTGCCTCACCGCCGCACGGGTCTGCGTGAAAGAAACCGTCGGACTTGGGCGCGAGGTCGAACCCGCCATTCGCGAGAAACACTTCCGCCAGGCCCTTCAAGAGTGTGGGTCATTCCGCTGTGACGAGATCGAGACGCAGACGTTTGCCCACGGCGGCGGCCGCTCGTTGCAGCGTGTGTAAGGTTACCGAAGTGTTTGAGGCATCAAGCAAGCGGTCAAGGGCGGGCCTGCTCGTGTGCATGCGGCGGGCCATCTGGGATTTTGAGATGCCTTCAGTCTTCATCGCTTGATCAACCTGCATGGCGAGAAGCTCCTTGATGGCGCGAGCCTCGCACTCCTCAAGCATCCCCTCCTCCGCCAAGAAGGCATCAAAAGAAGAGCCGATACGTCCCTTATCTTTGTTCTTCATAACGATACGCTCTCCTCCGTTACCTGTTTTTGCTCACCGCTTTTAGTCGGGTGAGCGCAATCCCTTTGTCCTGTTTGGGCGTCTTCTGAGTTTTCTTGATGAACCCATGGAGAAGAACCATCGTTCCGCCCACAAAGCCAAAAAGAACCCGCGCGATACGGCCATCGCAAATGTCGCTGCGCACCTCCCACAGACCGTCGCCCAAAGACTGACAAACGGGAAGTCCAACAGGCCAACCAAACTCAACTTTCTGGATGTCCTTACCGATGATTCTTCGGTCATCCGGCTCGAGTTTCCTGAGCCACGTGCGAACCGGTTCCTCACCGCTTTCGGTGGCAAAGAAACGTGCCGGGATTTTCTTGAAAGGCCTCATTCATAGCAGTATGCATCATTTTTGGTGCATAGTCAAGATGGGAAGGCTCGCGAGAGGGCTGCTGGGACACCTTTTGCAGCGCATGTGTCCTGGAGGTAGTGTCGCCGCAACGCAACTTCTGGACACCTTGTCCAGAAGTTGTCCGGAAGCTGCCTCGCTATTCTGAGATCCCCTGAACCAACTTCGGGCCACTGTGACCCGAAGTTACCGCGAAGTCACCTGCGCCGCACACTCGAAGTTCCCTGCCGAACGTCCCTGGAATCGTACCGACCTGACGCCAGCGTTTGTGGAATCTGCAATGCGGTTGGCGGTCACCGTGACCATCAACCTCACGAGAAGAGAAAACACCGTGGCCGCGCCGAAGAAAAGAGCAAATCGACCGCACTACGCGCGCCCCAAGCGGGGAGACACACATACGCAAAATGGACGCAACTTTTGGCGAAAATCCGTCAAAATCGCGCATACACGCAACGCGTAACCCCTGTATTTGCAGGGCCTCCACCGTTTCCATCGTTCCATCCCACGAGTACGGCGCGGGAGGCACATTTGGCGAACAATACCTGCAGGCCCAACGCAATGCCAGTGCCAAGACCGTCCTTTCCTACCGCGACACTCTTGCACAATTTCTGCGGTTTGCCGCACAACGGCACCGCAACCCCATCACCGCGCTCGCATTCGAGCGTCTTGATGCGGAATGCGTTTTGGCCTTCCTCGAGCACATCGAAAACGAGCGAATGGTCTGCATCAAGACGCGCAACCAACGCATGGCCGCTTTGCGCAGTTTCTTCCGTCACGCGGCCACGATGGCGCCTGAGCACCTGCACCAGTGTCGGCGCATCTTGGCCATCCCCTTCAAGAAGGCACCGCAAAACGCCACAGTATACCTCGAGCGTGACGAAATGGCCGCGCTCTTGGCACGGCCCGACCGCGAAACCCTCCTGGGACAGCGCAACCATCTGATGCTGGCGATGATGTACAACACCGGCTGCCGTGTGCAGGAACTCGTCCAAATCCGTCCCTGCGACATCTCCATCGAGGGCCATCATCATGTGCGCCTGATGGGCAAGGGCAACAAAGAACGCCTTTGCCCCCTTTGGCCGCAAACCGTTCAACTGATTAAGGACTGGATGGACCGCCGCCACTTGCTGCCGCAGGCCGACGCCCATCTGTTCATCAACCAACGCGGCCAACCTCTGACCCGCTCCGGCGTCCGCCGCATGCTCATCGGCTACTGCAGAGGTCAACAACAAACCGCGGCGATAACGACGAAACCGATACATCCGCACACCCTGCGGCACACCACCGCGGTGCATCTACTGCAAGCCGGCGTCGAGCTCAACATGATCCGCGAGATCCTCGGCCACGTCTCCATCGACACCACCAACCGATACGCCGAGATCGACATGGCCATGAAACGACAGGCCCTCAAGGCCATCGACACCGGAAGAAACGAACAGAATTCAACCCCCGTGTGGCTTAAGGAGAAAACCATATTGGACTGGCTCGAAGCCCTATGAACCCCAAAACGTTATGGTGCGAGTTTGTGGACATCGGCCAATTTTTACGCCGCCAATCCGCCAACTCGCACCATAACCGAACTCGCACCATAATTGCTCCACCTGCGGCTGATCGGGGACGAGTTCAAGACGGCGCGAAAGCATCTCCTCGGCGCGATGCCGGGCGACGCGGCCTTCAAGCGGGGACGCCCGCAGCCCAAGCCGGAAACGACCGAGACGGCTGGCGCGCCCGTGGTGGAGGGCTGACCATGCGGACGTATTGGGAAGCGGTGGTCGAGCGCGTCGGGGAACGGTATCTGCTCGCGTACATCCCGCGCAAGACGCGACAAGCGTTGTTCAATGCCGTCCGTAACCGGGGCGAGGCGTTCGTGCGGTTCACGGGCGCGGACCGGGTTATGAACGCGGAGAACCTCGGTCTGAAAACGGCGACCGGCTGGCGGGTCCGGTATTCCGGGCGGACGATGCGCGACGCCAAGAACGAGGGCGAACTGGTGTACTTCAAAGAAGGTGTGCGGAACGAGGAAAGCGAGGTCGGCGTATGAAGGTCTTTGTGCGGAACACGAGTCTGGATGGAAAGCCGCTCACGGGCGATGGCGAGGTGTTTACTGGCGAGCGCCCGTTGGATGTCGTCATGGCGATGAAAGGCACGGCGTTGTTTTCCGACTACGGGAGCGTGCCGGAGTACGTGGACATGGTGCTGCGAAACGCGAAAATGCTGGCGGGCATCGAATTGACAGTGTCGGGCGACGGTCCCGAGGCCTTGGCTGAATCGCTGCTGGCCGCGCTGGTCGAACACGGACTGGCGGAGGTACTCGAAGACAAGCCAAGCGAACCGTCTGAGTCGCCTACGCCGGTGCCGATCCCCGAACGGGTGTACCGGGTCATCGACAGCATCCGGCGTTCTGGGCTCACCAACATGCTGGACCGTCCACTGGTTGCGCGGATCGCTCGCGAGATGGACTTCCCCGACGAAGCGGCGTGGATCGAAGCCAACAAGAAGCAGTATGCCGAGGGAGTGTTTCGCGGGTTCCTGCCGGTAGCCGAACGAAGGGCACGGTAATGTGCGGTCTGGCGGGAATCATTCTTGGTGAGAAAAAACGGCGTGCGGCGGAAATGCGGCGTCTGGCCGACATCTTCACACGACTGTTGGTGTTGAGCGAGCCACGCGGGCCGCATGCCACGGGAGCGGCATGGATGAACAGCGACGGCGAGTATGGGTTGTTCAAGCGGCCAATGCCCGCCTCACAGTTTGTCAAGGAGCCGCTATATGCGCGGATGCTCTCAAAAATGGACAACCGCGCGACCGTTCTCATGGGACACGCGCGCTGGCGGACACGGGGCGACGAGCGGGACAACCGCAACAACCATCCGATACTGGCAGGACGTGTCTTGGGAACGCACAACGGGACGATACGCAACGCGGATTATCTGTTCCGGCGGCTTCGGTACAAGCGGTTCGCCGAGGTGGACAGCGAAATCCTGTGCCGCATTGTCAACGGCGCGACGCGGACCGGTGCGCTGGACGTGCCCTATCTGCGAAAACGCCTCGCGTTGTGCCGGGGACAGATGGCCGCGGTATTTGCTTCCCGGCGGATACCCGACATGGTCCTCGTCCTGAAAGGCGACAAGCCGCTGAAGTTCCGGTGCCACATGCGGCGGCAGGTCGTGCTGTATGCCACGGACGGTTCGTACCTGGACGAAGTGCTCGCGGGCGAAAGAGGATGGATGGAGATGATCGTGCCAGCGATGACCCTCCTGGTGTTCCAGCGGGCGAATGTCTGCGCACCGTTCACTGGGCCGTTCACGTTCATCCCGCAGGCAAGGGCGAAGAAACCACAGGAGACGGTACCATGACGTACAAGGACGATGCGAAGTCGCACACATCCGGCCTTCTAAGGCTCTTCGTGTACGGCACGTTGAAGCGTGGGTTATGGAATCATGATCGCTTCTGCGCTGGGGCAGTGTCCATAGAGGAGGCCGTGGTACGCGGGCGGCTGTATGAAACGGAGTCGGGGTTGCCCGTGCTGCAAGTGCCGGGGGCAGACATTCTCGCCCACGGCACAGCCGCCCCGTGCGCCGACGTGGCCACACAGGCGCGCTTCGAGGCGGAGGCGGCCCAACACCCCAACCTTCGCGCCAAAGGCCACACGCGGCGCGCCTGGCAGCTTGTTCGCGGGGAACTGATGACCTTCGACGACCCTGAGGAACGCCTCCCGCGCTTGGACCGATTGGAGGGGTTCCGCCCTGGCCAATCATCCCTCTACAAGCGTGTCTTGCTACCCGTCTTGAGTCATGAAAAGGCAGTACCTGCATGGGCCTATGTCGCGGACGGGCGCACCAGTTTGATGAACGCACGTCTAAATCCCTATGATGAGTACGTTGGACAGCGATAAAGATCCGGTAAGGAATCGTCGTCGGGTCGCTTGTTCGTCTTTGCTGGAGCAAATCACGGAACGTTGGGAGTCGAATCATGTCCGGTCACCACGACCATGCCAGTTTGATTTGGCAGATTGCCGAACTGTTGCGCGGACCGTATCGTCCGCCGCAATACGAACGCGTGATGCTGCCCATGACCGTCTTGCGCCGTTTTGATTGCGTGCTTGCGCCCACGAAGGCGAAGGTGTTGGTCGAGGTCGAGAAACGCAAAGGCGGCAAACTCACCGATGATGCCCTGGATAGAATGCTCAACAAAGCCTCCGGCCAACGTTTTCATAACCATTCGCCGCTCACCTTTGAAAAGCTCAAGGGCGACCCCGACAACATAGACAAGCACTTGGTCAGCTACATCAATGGATTCTCGGCCAATGTCCGCCGTATCTTCGAATATTTTGAATTCACGAACGAGATTGAGAAGATGCGCGAGGCCAATATCCTCTACCTCGTCGTATCGAAGTTCTGCGAGGTCGACCTGCACCCGGATCGCGTTCCCAACGAGGCAATGGGGCTAATCTTCGAGAACCTTATCCGCCGCTTCAATGAATTGGCCAACGAAACCGCCGGCGATCACTTTACGCCGCGCGAAGTCATTCGGTTGATGGTGAACGTCTTGTTCATTAACGATGACGCCCTCCTCGCGACGCCCGGCACCGTCCGTAAAATGCTCGATCCGGCGTGCGGCACAGGCGGCATGCTGGCCGAATCGCAAAACTATCTGCGCGAGCATCACTCGGCGGCGCGGCTCTATGTGTACGGCCAGGATTACAACAAGCGCGCCTACGCCACCGCCGCCTCCGACATGCTAATGAAGCAGGTGGACCACAACGGCGGCGGCGAGAATGTTCAGTACGGCGATATCTTCGACGACGACAAGTTCGCTGGCCAGCGGTTCGACTACCTCATTGCCAATCCGCCCTTTGGCGTGGATTGGAAGAAACAGCAAAAGGACATCGAACGGGAACACGAGAAGCTCGGATTCGCCGGACGTTTCGGCGCGGGGCTGCCGCGTGTCAATGACGGCGCGTTGTTGTTCCTTCAGCACATGATCAGCAAGTTTGAACCGGTCTTGCCGGACCAACACAAGCACGGCTCCCGACTGGCCATCGTGTTCAATGGTTCGCCCCTGTTCACCGGCGGCGCGGGGTCCGGAGAGAGTGACATCCGTAAATGGGTGATCGAGAATGATTGGCTGGAAGCCATCATCGCCCTGCCGGAACAAATGTTTTACAACACCGGCATCGGAACCTATGTCTGGATCGTCACCAACCGCAAGGACAAACGCCGCAAAGGGAAGATCCAACTGAGCGACGCGCGCGAGCGGTACGTCCCCATGCGCCGGAGCCTGGGCGATAAGCGCCGCAAGATCGGCGAAGGCAAGGACGGCGAACCGGACCAAATTGCCATCACGGTCAAAGAGTATGGCCGGTTCAAAGCTTCCGAGACCACGAAGATATTCGACAACGCAGATTTCGGGTACACGCGCGTCACTGTCGAGCGGCCTTTGCGGCTGCGGTTCGAGATGACCGCCGAGGCCAAGACCCGATTCCTCACAGCCTATCCGCATCTGCGGGACGACCTGACATCCATCGAAAAGGGGATGGGCCGAACGCCGCACAATGATTGGAACGCCGTACATGCCCAGGTTCTCGGCCTGCTGCATACGCGCCGCTCCACTTGGAAAAAGCCGGAGCAGAAACTCTTTCGCGATACATTCACGCAATCCGATCCCGACGCCGAACCCGTGCTCAAAGGAAAGCGCGGCGAGGGGTACGAACCCGACTCGGCTCTCCGCGATTGCGAAAATGTCCCGCTCAAGGAAGACATTGACGACTATTTCCGCCGCGAAGTCCTGCCGCACATCCCCGACGCCTGGATGGACCGCACAAAGGACAAGATCGGATATGAGATCAATTTCAACCGCCACTTCTACCGCTACACGCCGCCGCGTCCCCTCGAAGAGATTGACGCCGACCTGAAACGCGCCGAGGAGTTGATCATGCGGCTGCTTCGGGAGGTCACGGAATGAGCGCAACCCTGAATTCCATGTCTGTAATGGCGCGTTGTAAGCATGAAAACTTGAATTGCAGGTTTACAACGTCGCATTGCAGGCATGAAATGCCAAATTGTAGACCTGCAACGCCTCAATGTAAGCCTGCAAAACCGAATTGCAGACATGCAACGGCGTGTTGCAAGTCTGCAAATCGAAGTTGCGGGCAGGAGGAAACGCGTTGTAAGTCGCTATTGAATAAGTATTTGTGGCGTAATTCACCAGTATGTAAAGGCCGACCGGCGAAATTGGAGGTGGCAGTATGAGCGACCTCGCCTCTTGCCTCGCCGTTTTGCCCCAGTCTTGGCAAGCAAAACCCCTCCGTGCTGTCGCAGACTACACGGTCAGCAACGTTGACAAAGTGCCGTCAGACGACGAGGTGCCGGTCCGTTTGTGCAACTACACCGACGTCTACAACAACGACCGCATCAATCTCAGCATGGACTTCATGCAGAGCACCGCGACTGTTGGTGAGATTGAAAAATTCCACCTCCGCGTAGGAGACGTGGTTATCACAAAAGATTCTGAGTCGTGGGACGACATAGGTGTTCCCGCCCTCGTAACTCAAACCGATGATGACTTGGTTTGCGGCTACCATCTTGCCATTCTGCGCCCGCGCAGTAGTGTGCTTGATGGGAGATTCCTTTTCCGCTGTTTGCAGGCCAAGCCCATCCGTGTGCAGCTTGAGTTGTCGGCGAACGGGGTTACACGTTTCGGGATTCCAAAGAGCGCCATTGGCTTGATGACTCTGCCGATACCGCCGGTTGATGCGCAACGAGCGATAGCCGACTATCTTGACAGGGAGACGGGGCGGTTGGATGCGTTGGTGGCGGCGAAGGAACGGGTGCTGGAACTGTTGGCGGAGAAACGCCGCGCGCTCATCACCCGTGCCGTCACCCGCGGCCTGAACCCCAACGCTCCCCTCCGCGATTCCGGCCTCCCCTGGCTCGGACAAATCCCGAAGCATTGGGAAACAAAACGTGCGAAGTGGCTCTTCACTGAACGCGATGAACGCTCGGAAACCGGCGACGAGGAATTACTTTCGTTGAGGATGGAACTCGGATTGGTTCCACATAATGATGTGTCCGAGAAGACAACGCGTTCCGAAGAACTTATTGGATACAAGAAGTGCTCTACCCGTGAGATCGTGATCAACCGAATGCGCGCCAGCAGCGGCCTTGTAGCGATAGCCCCTCAAGATGGTCTGGTGAGTCCCGACTATGCCGTATTCAAGGTATCAGAAGATGCATACCCTGAATACTTCACGCTTCTTTTCAAGACATCATTGCTACAAACCGTTTTTCGTACTGCGTCAAAAGGACTTGGAACGGGAAGCTCTGGTTTCTTGCGGCTATATTCGGAAGATTTTCTCGGATTCTGGTTGCCTGCGCCTCCGAAGCAAGACCAGGAAGCCCTCGTCGCGCACATCGAGCGTGAGACCGGCAAGCTGGATGCGTTGCGTTCCGCCACGGAACGGACGGTAGCGTTGTTGAAGGAACGCCGGGCGGCGCTGATCGCGGCGGCGGTGACGGGGCAGATAGATTCGGCGGATTCGGGTAAGTTGATGTAAACTAAACAATCTGCGAGATAGTATTCCCGCCTTGGCATGGAGCCGGGGCAGACGAAAAATGAACATGGTGTGATGGAACAGAATCGAGTCAACATAGCGGTGCGAATGCTGCGCTGGGCGCGTGAGCGCTCGGGAAGGCCGGACACGTATTTCGCCGAGCATTTCCCGAAGTTCGACGCGTGGGAACGCGGCGAGACGCTTCCGACGTTGAAACAGGTCGAGACGCTCGCCAAGGCGACCTATACGCCGGTCGGCTATCTGTTCCTGTCCGCCCCGCCGGATGAGGCATTGCCGATTCCGGATTTCCGGACCTTGGGCGACCGGCCCATGGCGCAGCCCAGTCCGAACCTGTTGGAAACGGTATACGCCTGCCAGCAGCGTCAGGCGTGGTACCAGGAATTCGCGCGAGTCACGGGCGAAACGCCGCGCGCCTTTGTGGGGTCTGTCAGCACCGCCGATTCCGTGGAATCCGTGGCCACCGCCATGCGGACCGCGCTGGGATTCGATTTGGAGGCGCGGCGGGCCTGTCCGACCTGGACGGACGCCTTGCGCCGTTTCATCGAACAGGCGGACGAACTCGGCGTGCTCGTGATGTGCAGCGGCGTGGTCCGCAACAACACGCACCGCCCGCTCGACCCGGAAGAGTTCCGGGGCTTTGCGTTGGCCGATCCGTTGGCGCCGCTGGTTTTCATCAACGGAAAAGACACCAAGGCGGCGCAGATGTTCACGCTTGCCCACGAACTGGCGCATATCTGGATTGGCCAGTCCGCCTTGTCGGACGCGGGGGCGTATGCCGTTCCCGATCACGCGGTGGAAGCGTGGTGCAACCGCGTGGCGGCGGAACTGCTCGCGCCGCTGCAATTGGTTCGTGAGGAATTCCGCGGGGACGAGGAACTCGACGCCGAGGTAAGGCGCCTGGCGCGCCGCTTCAAGGTGAGCACGCTGGTCGTCCTGCGGCGGGTTTTCGATGCCGGAGGGATCACGCGCCCCGAGTTCCAGGAGGCGTACAGGGATGAAGTCGCGCGCCTGCGCGCCGCCATGTCGAAAAGCAGCGGCGGAGGCGATTTCTACCTCACACAGGCGGCCCGGGTCAGCAAACGCTTTGCCCGCGCGCTTGTGGTGAGCACACTGGAAGGCCATACGCTGTATCGCGATGCATTTCAGATGCTGGGTGTGGCGAAGGTGGAGACGTTCAACGAAATGGGCCGCAACGTGGGGGTGTACGCCTGATGGCCTACCTTCTCGACGCCAACGTCTTTATTCAAGCGAAGAATCTGCACTACGGCTTCGATTTCTGCCCGGCGTTTTGGGAGTGGCTCGATACCGAAAACAGAAACGGGAAAGTATTCAGTGTCGAGAAGGTCGGCGATGAGATCGAGTCGGGCGCGGACGAATTGGCCACTTGGGCAAGCTCGCGCGGCGCGGGATTCTTCTTGCCCGCCGATGCGGCACTTTTGACAACCCTTGGCCGCGTGAGCAACTGGGTCACCCAGCAGCATTACGATCCCGCCGCCGTGAACACCTTCCTGCAAGTAGCGGATTACTACCTCGTCGCCCATGCGTTGGCTCACGGGCATACCGTGGTGACGCATGAGGTCCCCTCGCCATCAGCGCGCAAGGTGAAGATTCCCAACGTGTGCATCGGACTGGGCGTTCGTTGCGTCACGCCTTTTGAGATGCTTCGGATCGAACGGGCGCGCTTTGTGCTCGAACGCACAGCCGGTGATGCGCAACTGTTGCTGGCGGGAGCCACACCATGAGCCAGACGAGTGAAGCGGCCTTTGAAACAGTCGTCGAGTCATGCTTGTTGTCGCATGGCTACGTCAGTGTGCCGCCGGAAGGCTTTGATCGGGAGCGGGCGATATTTCCCAAGACGGTCTTGACGTTCATCCAAGAAACGCAGCCGAAGGAATGGGCGAAGCTCGATGCATTGCACGGCGCGGCCACTGGGGAACAGGTGCTCGCGGACCTGTGCAAGTGGATGGATACGAACGGGTCGTTGGCCACGCTGCGGCATGGGTTCAAGTGCTATGGACGGACGCTGCGAGTTGCCTTTTTCAAGGCCGCACATGAATTGAACCCGGAACTGGAGGCGCGGTATGCCACGAACCGCATGGGGATTACGAGGCAGTTGCGTTTCTCACCGCGATCTGAGCACTCCCTCGATGTCGCCCTGAGTCTGAACGGCATTCCCATCGCCACGGCAGAATTGAAGAATCCGCTCACGGGGCAAACCGTCGAGAACGCCCTTTGGCAGTACCGTCACGACCGCGATCCGCGCGAACCGATCTTCGAGTTTAGGCGGCGGACGCTGGTGCATTTCGCGGTGGACACCGAGGCCGTATTCATGACCACGCGCCTGGCCGGAACCGCGACGCACTTTTTGCCCTTCAACAAGGGGTGTGATGGCGGCGCGGGTAACCCGCCCGACCCCAATGGCCGCACTTACCGCACGGGGTACTTGTGGGAAGAGGTTCTCCAGCGCGACAGCTTGCTTGACATGCTGGCCCGATTTCTTCACCTGCAAGTCGAGGAAAAGCGGACCGACGATGGGCCGAAGGTCAAGAAAGAGACCATGATCTTCCCGCGATACCACCAACTTCAGGCGGTCCGAACACTGGTGGATGCGGCGCGGCGTGAGGGCGTGGGCAACAACTATCTCATCGAGCATTCCGCGGGCAGCGGGAAGAGCAATACTATCGGCTGGGTCGCCCATCGGCTGGCGTCGTTGCATGACGCCGGGAACCAGCGCGTATTCGACTCGGTGATAGTCATCACCGACCGGGTCGTCCTGGACAAGCAATTGCAGGACACGATCTACCAATTTGAACACAAGCGGGGCGTGGTGCAGAAGATTGATGAAAGGTCACGGCAACTGGCCGAGGCGCTGGAAAACGCCGTACCCGTTATTATCACGACGTTGCAGAAGTTCCCCTTTGTTTCGCGTCAGTTGCTCAAGATGGCCGAGGAACGTGGCGAGGATGGCACGGGTGCGCTGCCGACACGGCGTTGCGCTGTCATCATCGACGAGGCGCACAGCTCGCAGGGCGGCGAATCCGCGACCGACCTCAAGGAAGTCTTGGGCGGCGAAGCCTTGCGCGAGGCGGCCAAACGCAAGGCCGCTGAAGAGGGACAGGAGCATTTGGAGAAGCTGTTCCGCAGCATGGCCAAGCGCGGGCGTCAGGCCAATATCAGCTTCTTCGCGTTTACGGCGACGCCCAAGCACAAGACCTTGGCCGTGTTCGGGCGACACGGAACCCCCTTCCATCGCTACACGATGCGGCAAGCCATCGAAGAGGGCTTCATCCTTGACGTGCTGAAGAACTACACATCTTACGCGACCTACTTCAGGCTGCTCAAGGCATGCGAAGATGATCCGAATGTCGAACGCAAGAAAGCGGCCAAGGCGCTGGCGCGGTTTCTCAAACTGCACCCCCACAACATTGCGCAAAAAACCGAAGTCATGGTGGAGCACTTCAATGCCGTAACGCGCCACAAAATCGGCGGCAGGGCAAAGGCGATGGTGGTGACGGGTTCGCGCTTGGAAGCGGTGCGCTACAAGCAATCCTTTGACCACTATATCCGGCAGAGAGCCTATCCCATCAAGACGCTGGTGGCCTTTTCCGGAGCCGTCCAGGACGACAAACTGCCCGATGTCACGTATACGGAAGCAGGGATGAATGACGGAATCAGGGAAAAGGAACTTCCGGAGAGGTTCGGCACGGCCGAGTATCAGGTCCTCTTAGTTGCCGAAAAGTACCAGACCGGGTTCGATCAGCCCTTATTGCACACGATGTATGTGGACAAACGCCTGGCAGGACTCCAGGCGGTGCAGACGTTGTC
>JBHELB010000060.1:0-98780 GCA_041859045.1 Candidatus Hydrogenedentales bacterium
GGTCCGCTTGCCGGTAGCGTTTGCGGTAACTCGCTAGACTTGCCAAGGCGCGTTCTCCTGCCATGTTGCGGCCCTCCCCCGGTAAGATCGCAAATGGCGCGACAACTTCTCCCCCGGTAAGATTTTAAACGGCGCGATTCGCTTTGTATTCACAAGACGCTCGGTTTTGATACAATGGGCCAAAATTGGGGTGTATTAGCGCATGAATCTTGCAAATCAGTTAACGACCGCCCGCATGGCGATGGTCCCGGTTTTTGTGGTGTTGATGGCCACGAATCACGTGGCCGGTTTTCTCGCGGCGTACGTGGTGTTCACCGTGGCCACGATTACCGACTACTACGACGGAAAGATCGCGCGCGCGCGCAATCAGATCACGAATTTCGGCAAGTTGCTTGACCCAGTGGCCGACAAGGTGTTGCTGACGGCGGCATTTGTGACGATGATGGAAGTGCCTGAACTGCGGGTGCCGGCGTGGACGGTGGTGGTGATACTCGCGCGCGAATTTTTGATTACTGGCGCGCGGTCCTTGGCGGCCAGCGGGGGCATCGTGATCGCGGCGAACCGCTACGGGAAAACCAAAGCGGTCCTGCAGATGGTGTATGTCTTCGTGTTCCTGTTGCTGGTGGTGGTGGAGCGGGGGCTCGTGTTGTACGCGCCCGCGGCGGGTGAGCTTTTCGGAAAGATTCTGGCGCCCGCAAGCCTGGCGGCAATCGTGATTGTGGCGTTGTACACCGTGTACTCCGGCGTGCAGTTCGCGCGGCTCAACTGGCGCGCCTTGAGTCTGGGGAGTTCGACATGACGCAAAGTCCGTCGCAAGCGATAATCGATCTCGACGCCTACGCACACAACCTCGGGGTTCTGCGCGGGATGACGCCGAAAGAGTGCGCTATTCTCGGCGTGGTCAAGGCCGATGCCTACGGCTTGGGCGCGGTGCCCATTGCGCGGCGCGCGTTGCGCGAAGGCATTGGCATGTTGGGCGTGGCCACAACCGACGAAGCGGCCGAACTCCGGAACGCAGGCATCACGGCGCCCATCTTTGTCATGATGCAACCCCTCGAAGCGGCCCTGCCTGCGATTGTCGAGCACAATCTGCGCGTGGCGGTGGGCGATCTCGCGTGCGCGGAGCACTTGGGCGAACTGGCCCGCCGCGCAAACAAGGTCGTCCCGATTCACTGCAAGATCGACACCGGGATGGGACGCCAGGGGTTTCTCGTCGACGACGCGATCAAGGCACTGCTGCATATCACGCGCATTTCGCACGTGGACATCGAAGGTATCCTCACCCATTTTGCGGTGGCGGATGAACCGAACGATCTCTTCACGACCCAGCAGATTCGCGCGTTCCGTCAGTTGTTGAATCAGTTGGACAAGGAAGGCGTGCCCTATGAAATGGCCCATGCGGCCAACAGCGCGGCGCTCATCAATTTCCCTTCCAGCACCTTCGACATGGTGCGTCCGGGGTTGGCGGCGTTCGGCGTCTGGCCCACGGATCCTGCGCCCGAAATAACGCCGTTGCGCCCAGTATTGCGCTGGGAATCGCGCCTTTCGCAGGTCAAGGCACTGCCGCAAGGACACAGCATTGGGTACGGGCGGTTGTTCATCGCGCCGGGGCCGATGAAGGCCGCGGTGGTCCCCGTGGGATACGCCGACGGCTACCGCCACAACCTCGTGAACCGCGCGCACGTGTTGGTGCGGGGCATGCGTTGCCCGGTGCGCGGCAATATCTCGATGGATCAAATCGTGGTGGACGTGACCAACGTTCCCGGAGCCGTCACGGGAGACAAGGTGACATTAATCGGCCGCGAGGGCGACCAACAGATCACAGTCGACGAGATGGCGCGTTGGGCAGAGACCATCCCCTATGAGATCATGACGGGGTTGGGCAAACGCGTTGAGCGCGTCTACGTCGGAACGGCGTCGTAATGCCGCACTACTTCGTCGACGGCTACAACATCATTCACTCCTGCCACCGGCTGCGTCCGCTGCTGGGCGACAGCATCGAGCGGGCCCGCGACGCCCTGGTGGAGCGGATCGCCGCGTTCTGCGCGATGATGGGCGATCGCGTGACGCTCGTGTTTGACGGCCGTGACCGGGGACGTTTCGTGCATCCCGCCCTCGGCGGCGATACCTTCGAGATTCTCTACACCTCCGGCGAGCAGTCCGCCGACGCGCTTATCGAGCGCACGGTCTACAATCATCCCAATCGCCGCGACGTTGTCGTTGTCACCGGTGACCAAGGCATCCGCCAGCTCTGCCGCGGGCTCGGCGCGTTGGTGATGGGACCGGAGAACTTCATCGAGTCCATGGACGGTGCCACGAAAAGCGCGCGCGGCGTGATGCAACGCGTCGAGGAGCGCAGTGGCCCGATTCGCCTCGAAGATCGGCTCGATGACCGCACGCGCCGGGCGCTCGAAGCGCTCAGGAAGAAACTGGAGCAGAAGTAGCTCACTCTCCCGACGACACAGAACCGGGGCAAACAGCGTATGAACATCCTGGTGCTCAACTACGAGTATCCGCCGCTGGGCGGCGGCGCGGCCCCGGTATGCCGCGATCTCGCGGAGTTCTACGCGCGCCACGGTCATCAGACCGAGGTCATCACAATGGCCTTCCGCGGATTGCCGCGCCGGGAGGTAGTGAACGGCGTCGCGATTCGCCGCGTGTGGGCCTTGCGCAAACGCCAGGCGACGTGCGAAACCCCGGAGATGCTCAGCTACGTGGCGTCCGCGTTTCCCGGCGTACTGCGGCGGCTCTGGTCCGGGCGCTACGACGCGATTCACTGTCATTTCGTCGTGCCCACGGGCCTGCTTGCGTACGCGGCCACACGCTTCGCGCGCACCCCCTATATCGTCACCGTCCATGGCTCCGACATCCCAGGCTATAACCCCGAACGTTTCACCCGCGAGCACCAATACTTGCGCCCGGTGCTGCGCGTCATTCTCGGCGCGGCCGCCGCGATTACCGCGCCGTCGGAATTTATGCGCGGACTTGTGCGTGAGCATGTCGGCGAATTCCCCGTCGATGTGATTCCAAACGCCGTCGATTCCACGATGTTCACGCCGCGGCCCAAGCAACGCCGCATCCTCATGTCTGGCCGGCTCCTGGCGCGCAAGGGTTTCGCGGATGTGCTCGAAGCGCTGCGCGGACTCGACACGGATTACGAGGTGCATGTCGCGGGCGATGGACCGCAACGCGCGGCCCTCGAAGCGCTGGCGCGCGAATTGAACACGCGGGTGGTGTTTCACGGCTGGCTCGAACAACATTCGGCGCAGTGGCGCGAATTGTATGAGACCTCAAGCATCCTGTGCTTGGTATCGGAGATGGAAAACTCGCCGGTTTCGTTGCTCGAGGGAATGCTCGCGGGGATGGCGGTAGTGACCTCGAACGTCAGCGGGTGTCCGGAGATCGTCGGCGACGCGGGACTCACCGTTGCGCCGCACGATATCGCCGACATTCGCGCCGCACTGCATCGCCTTATCTCGGACGACGCATTCCGGGAAAATCTTGCCCAGCGCGCCCGTCACAGGGCGCTTGCGCAATACAGCCTGGAACGCATCGGCGCGCGCTACCTGGAATTGCTGGAGTCCTGCGTCAAGAAAGCCCGTACCTAGCGCCTTTTCAGAAATGGCGCGAGTTGAGCTGGAAAAGTGGCGACACCTTTTGGGGAATTACAGCGACAACTGGTCTCGGTGGTTGTTGGGCCGGAGGTACAGCCGCGTCAACTCCTCCGTGAGGTAGTCGAAGGCTTCATCCACCGTGTCGCAGACGCGGAAGAGCAGCGTGTCTTCCGCCGAGATCATTCCCCACTCCACGAGCGCGTCGAGGTTCAGTACTTTGTGCCAATAGTCGCGTCCGTAGATTACCACCGGGATGCGCTTGTGCGTCTTGTTCGTCTGCAATAGCGTCAGCACTTCAAATAGTTCGTCCAGCGTGCCGAAGCCGCCGGGAAACGCCACGAGCGCCTTGGAGAGGTACACGAACCAAAACTTGCGAATAAAAAAGTAGTGGAACTCGAACGCGAGATCGGAGGACTGATAGGGGTTCGGCACTTGCTCCATGGGCAGACTGATGTTGAGGCTGAGCGACTGCCCGCCCGCGCGCACCGCGCCGCGGTTCGCGGCCTCCATGATTCCCGGTCCGCCGCCGGAGCAAATGTAGAAGCGGTAGCCGTTGTGCGGAAGCTCCATCGACCATCGCGTCAGACGCTCGGCGAGCTCGGTGGCGTCCTCGTAGTAGCGCGCAAGCAGCGAATTGCGCCGCGCGACCGCCAGCCGGTTCGTATCCGTGGGATTCGCTTCCGCGGCGGCGAGTTCGGTCTGCGCGTCCTCTTTCGACGGAATCCGCGCCGAACCGAAGAACGCGATGGTGTCGCGCACGCCGAGCTTGCGCAGGCGGGCCTGCGGCTCGACAAACTCGCACAACACCCGGATGATCCGGGCGTCGGGACTGTTCAAGAACGACAGATTCTTGTACGCCTTCTCGGGGCGAAAGCCTTCCGGTGTCGTGTGCGGATCGTCGGCCATGAGAGACCTCGCTTACAGTTTCAGGTTGCGTTGAATGCTCTCGATGGCCCGCGCGACGTCGTCGGTGTGGCCGAAGGCGCTCAGGCGGAAGAAACCCTCGCCCTGCGGCCCGAAACCCGACCCCGGCGTGCCCACCACGTGCGCCTCGCTCAGCAGCTTATCGAAAAACTCCCACGAGCTCAGCCCCGCCGGCGTCTTGAGCCAGATATACGGCGCGTTCACGCCGCCATATACCGAAAGCCCAAGTTGTTGCAGTCCCTCGCGGATCATGCGCGCATTGTTCATGTAGTAGGCGATGACCTCGCGGCACTCGCGTTGGCCTTCGTTCGACAACGCCGCCACGCCGCCCGCCTGCACGATGTTCGACGCGCCGTTGAACAGCGTCGTCTGCCGCCGCAGCCAGAGCCGGTTCAACTTGCCCGGTTCGGCATTTTCGCACACGCACGCTTTCGGCACGATGCACCAGCCCAGGCGCACGCCGGTAAATCCGGCTTCTTTCGAAAAGCTGTTGATCTCGATCGCGCATTCCTTCGCGCCCTCGATTTCGAAGATCGAACGCGGCAACGACGGATCGGAGATGTAGGCGGCGTAGGCGGAATCGAAAATGATCACGGCCTTGTGTTCGCGCGCGTAATCGACAAACTGCTTGAGCTGCGCATGCGTGGCCACCGCGCCCGTCGGATTGTTCGGGCTGCACAGGTAAATGAGATCGACCTTACCCTTGGGCACTTCGGGGAAAAAGCCGTTCTCGACCGTGCAGGGCATGTACACAAAGCCCTCGTACTGCCCGCCCGACGCGCCGCGCGACCGCCCCGCGATCACGTTGCTGTCCACATATACGGGATAGGCCGGGTCCTGCACCGCCACCACGTTGTCCACGCCAAAAATCGACTGGATATTGCCCGAGTCCGGCTTCGCGCCGTCGCTGACAAAGAACTCGTCGGCGTCGAGCGACGCGCCATAGCCCTGATACCGCTTCACCAGCGCTTCGCGCAGATCGAGATTGCCCTGTTCGTCGCCGTAGCCGGTGTAGGTATCGACGTTGGCGAGTTTCTCGACGCCCGAGTGCAGTCCGGCAACGATCGTCGGCGTAAGCGGCTCGGTCGTGTTGCCGATGCCCAGCCGCATTACCGTAACGCCCGGATTCTTCGCCAAAAACTCGCGCGTGCGCTTGGCGATCTCGGGGAAAAGATATCCGGCCTGAAGTTTGTCATAGTTTGCGTTTGTCGTTGCCATGTGTCACCTCAATTCTCATCAATACCACCACCATGCCCACTCCGCGTGGACAAACAGTGAGCGCGCATCATAGCGCAATGCGGGGAAAGAGGCCAAATTCGCCGAGGTGCGGCCCATGAAGAACACCAAACCGCTACCGTGTTCCAAGGAATACCGTGGCCGCTAGAATGCGTCGAATGGATGATGGAGCGGTTCCCATACCAGCAAGACTGCGCCGTCGGGATGCCGCCGTACGACCAGTTCGTTGCCCTCTTCGAGCAGCGAATACTCCTGCACGTTGTCGTGCGCCATGACGGCGGGGCCGCGGGTGATCTGTATGGTCACCACGGTCTCCTCGGGAACGATGAGGTGCGAGGTATGCTCGCTGGTGTTTTTGAATGCGATGCCGAGGCCGGTGTGAAAGACCCCGCGCGTGATCTGGTTGAAGTAGGCCGTACTGCCGAACGGCGTACTCACGACAAAGCCGTCGCCGATGATCTCGCGGCCGTCGAGGTAAAGCGCGCCGTCGAGCGACAACGTGAACCGGACCGCGGAATTGATGTTGGCCATGTGCACGTTGAATTCGTTCATTGCAACGGCGCGCGTGACCTGTTCGCCTGCCGGGCCATGCACGAGCTTGCCTTCGAGTTTGAGGAAGTTGTTGCGGACGAGCCGCCCCTCCACAAGACGGCGGATGACTTCCTCCGGCGGATGGGGAATGCAACGGTTGCCGCGGCGGCTATTGCGAATCGGCACCTTCGGCACGCCCGGCCAGTGCGCCTCGGCGGAAAGCAACGTGCCGTCGCCGCCATAGCAGATGACAACGTCGGGGTTTTCTTCGACGAGATCGAGCGAGGATTGCCCCCTCACCACGCCGCGCAGGGTTTCGACCTCGGCTCCGAACAGTAGTGTTCTCATGGGCTGGCGTTCACCCCGGGCCTCAGGGGGTCTCGGGCTCCTCGTCCAACAGATCGTGCTCGACGAACGCCACGATTGCTTCGCGGTCCTCATCCGTCAGGCGTGTGAACAAAATGGCGACCTTGAAATGGTCGTCGCCTTGTTCGTGAGGTTCGCAACGGACCACGACGCCTTCGCATTCGATACGGTGCGGGGTGTGGCGATGCGGCAGATCGAGCGCGATGCTCATGCGGGTCATCAAGGGAATCGGACGTACGGTGTGACACAACACGCCCGTCGCGCTGATGTTGTCAATGTGATTCAGAACCCCGGGGCCGCCGCCGTCCACTTGCGCATGCAACGCGCGCCGGCTTCGAGGATACCGCCGTCTTTCTTCACCATTCGAGCGCATGTCTATTCCCCTCACACCCATCATCGTTGGTCATACTACCCCAGGTCCCGGGGGATGTCAACGGCTCCAGGCTCACGGCGTCGCCGTGACGATGTAGACGACGCGGACCGTCGCCGTGCAGGTGATGCGGTGTAGGGAGGGAAGGGTTTCGCGGGCATCGGCAGGCGGCGTATTCCATTTCACGGACTGAATGACGACGCGTTCCACCGCATTGACGCGCGTTTGCATGATCTCGGCCGCGCTGTCCGCCGCAGGATAGGCGCGCTCCACCGCGTGCGCCACGGCGCTCTGGATGACCTTGTCCGGATCGGCCAGCCCATACACCGGCCCCGAAATCTCAGCGCCCAGGACCTTCGCCGCGCCGCGCAACTTGTCGCAGAGCAAGGCGACTTGCGCGCTGCCTTCGTCGCCCTGGGTAAAATCCGCCGCCGCGAAACGTACGCGCGCCGCTTGCTGCACCACCGCCAGGGCCGCATCGCGCACCGCCGCCGGTTCAACGATGATTTCCGCAGGCGTAAGCTCGATCGCTTCAAGCTCCTTCTTTACTGCATCGTCGAAGCCCTTCAGCGCCGCGACGGCCGCCGCGACGTTCGCGTCAGTGCGGGTACGGGTCAGCCAAAAATCGAGGTGATCGGGATTCGCCTCCGCGCTTCCTTCACCCTCGCTCTCCACGGTCACGGCGGCAGGAACGCGCGCGGCGGGCGTCTGCACCACGACCGAAGGCGTCTGCTGTACTTGAGCCCAGGCGCCTGTTCCCCAAAGCGCCACCACGGCCATTGCCACCATCCAACCGCGCATCGTGCTGCCTCCTATAATGCCGCCATCTGCGGCTACGCCCTAGTGTACCGCAGCGGCGGCGGGAAGAAAACGCCTACTTCAGGCGCTTCAACCGGTCTTCGACCTCACCCGCGAAACGTGCGATGAATCCCTGAACAAAGTCCGCGGGATCGATCGCATCGTCCTGCAACAACGGCGTTAGGTCCATCGCGAAACTGCATCCCGTGGTCGCGTCGGTGCCGTGCGAGGCGTGATACGTGGCGTGCGCGCGGCGGCGGCCAAGGGTCGCCAGGTCATAGCGCTTGCCCCCGGCGATTTGCGAATCGAACACGCCCAACAGCGCCGCTTGCAGGTTTTCATGACGGGAGTAATCGAAAGCCACCTTGTCTTCATCGCACATCCAATCGAGATCGCGCCAGACCTCGCCGCCATAAAGAGCCTTCGGGCGTTGCGCGGCGGGCAAACGCCGGATCGCCGCAATGGTCCTTAGCGCCACGCCGACGTGGGTGTCGTGTTTGTCGGCGAGATTGTGCGTGTAGACGACTTCCGGGCGCATCGCATCGAGCAACGCGGCGATGTCGTCAACGGGTTGCTGGCATGCGCCGTCCTTGACGGCGGAACTCGGGTGATCAAGCATCGCCATCGCCGCATATTCGCCCACCGCCGCCGCTTTGCGCTGTTCCTTGAACCGAATGACGCGCATGTCTTCATCGTTGAAATCTTGATAGACCCCTGCTCGCGGAGAACCGCGCCCGTCCGTGACCACCACGCCCGAAAACCAACGGTCCTCGCGCTGAAACGCCTGCAAGATGCCGTCGAACGCCATGATCTCTATGTCGTCCTGATGCGCCGCGATGGCCAGGTGCGTGGTGCGGGAGAGAGCTTGCGCTTCAGGCAGGCCGTCGGGGATGTATAGCTCGGCAGAGGTGCGTGAGAATTTCATAAGCGCTCCTCACCAACGATACGTTGGCGTTTGTATAGACGGAGAAGATTCACCACCGAGGCACGGAGGACACAGAGAAGAAGAAGATAGAGACGGGAATTCAAAAACAGAAAGAGACAAAGATTGTGGTGAAAAATGCGCCAGAAAGAGTTCCTTTTCTCCTGTCGTTCTTTTCATTTTCTCTCTCTTCTCTGTGTCCTCTGTGCCTGTGGTGCTCTTTCTTGCTCTTCTCTTACTGTGCTAACGCCGGCAGACTGGCCGCCGCAATGGACTGCCCGACGCGCCGCGCTTTTTCATCGGGGAGCTGTATTTTGATCCGCGCTGCCAACTCGGGGAATTCACCTGCCAGCACCTCGCATGCGCCATCGACCAGCAACGCGCCGCCCCGACCCGAGGTACAACGTCCCAGCACAAGCACGTGTTCGAGCGTGTAGAAATCGGCGTAATGCGCGATCGCGTAGCCGAGGAAGATGCCCATGCTGCGCCAGATATTCAGCGCGCCCTCGTGCCCCGCCTCGAGCTTTTCTTGCACGAGCTTGAGGCGCTCGGCATCGGTGACGTCCGTGGGGAGCGCGATGCCCGCCTTCGGCGCGAGGCGGAACACGCACTGTTGCGACAAGTACAGCGCGCCCACGCCCTGGTCTCCCGACCATTCATCCGCGGGGGCGGTGGGCGCGTAGTCGATCGGCGCAAATGCCAGTTCATTCAGCCAACTCGTGATGTTGCCCTCGGGCGTGACGTAGCCCCCGGCCTCGCTCGAGCCGAGCGCGATGCCGAGCACGCTATTTGCCTCCAGTGACATCGAACCGGCCAACGCCGTGACTTCGCCGTCGTTCACCACTTCGAACGGAACACCGAACTCGCGCCCGAGCCGTTCAAACAACGTGTGGACTTCGCCAAAACGTTCTTTCGGCACCCCGCGAAACAGCGACGCCACGCGCGGGCGGTTGTCGATGATGACGCCCGCGGAACTGCCGCCAATGGCGTCGACGCGCGGCATCTTCGAGGCCGCTGTGCGCAGGGCTTCCCGGATCTCGCGATAGTGGTATTCGGGATCCGTCTGCTTGCGCGGTTCCCAAACGACCTCCTCGCTATAGATCGCTTCGCCGTCGATCACCGCGGAGACTTTTCGATCCGACGCGCCGAGATCAAAGCCGATGCGGCAGCCTTCGAGGTGCCGCCCGAGGCGTCGCGCGGACTCTTGCGCCAACGGCACATCCTCCACCGCACAGGGGACGATCGTGAACGGCCTGCCGTATACCGATTCGCCCATGAACTGATGGTCAAACGCGCGGGCCGCGCCGGGGCTGTAGACCTTGCGCAGGTGTTCGCCGATCGCGTTCGGGCCGCCGACGTAGACGCGCCATCCGCCCCGCTGCCACAACAGGAATTTCAACACGCGCTCCGCATACATCAAGTTGGCGTCGAACTTAGGGTGGCCTTCGGGGAAGACGTAAGTTTCGAAACGCGACATCGCGCCCGGTTCGCGCTCGAGCCCAAACACGAGCGGAACGCCGCCGGTGGCGTCCACCTCGCGCAGAAACGCGCGATTTGCCAACACCGCCGGTCGAAACGTTTCCTCAAGCGGCGGAAGGCATCGCGGCGGAACGAGATCAAAACTACTGGTCATCGCATGGAACTCCCCTGCAAATATGATATGACAAAATGGCCGTGGAAACCCTGTTACGAGCCCTGGCTCGCGGCGTCTCCGCTGCGGTTGATGGTAATGCGCACCGGATTGCCCAAAAGCGTGGTCGTCCGATCCGCGGGCGCGGTCGCCGTGTCGGGGTTAACGTCCGCGACTTGAGTTCCCTCCGGCATCAGCAACGCATCCGCCTCCACCCGCGCCAATAACTCTTCTGTGGGCGCAGTCAGATGCGTCGGCACAATAACCGGCCAGAGTTGCGGAGTGCGATAAGCGTCACTTCCAAGCAAGAAATTTTTGGTCGCAAGGAGTTCATCGTTCGCGAACAGTTTGACACGAACAACCACCGGGACCCCCAGGCGGATGTCTCTCACTTTCACCGTCACAAGCAGCGGCAACGCCTCGGGAATGGGCGGATTCACCGCCATGCGCACAAGGCTCACTTCATGCCGCGCGTCCTCGATGCGTTCCTCCTTAATATTGGCGGGCATGGGCTCCAGCGAGGGCAGCAGCGAAATGCTCACCCGTTGCTCGACGTCGCCGACCTTCAGTTGCGGTCCTTTCACGACATTGAGCGACGTGTCTCCCGGCGCTGCGGTCGATTCCGCCCCCTGGGCGGAATTCGCGGCCTCGCCTGAAGTCGAAGTCGCTTGGGGTTGACACGCAGCCAAGGCCACCGTCGCTAGCAGCACCCATACCCAACGCATAAGATGCATCCTCCTGCTTTTTCTCAAGAAACGCCCGCCCGCGGGCACGAACCGTCGCACAATCACCGGGATCAAACCACACTCATGCCCTGCCGCGCAACTGCTGCTCCAAGAAAACGAACAGAAGGTTTCCTTGGTCTTCATATGCTACACTGACACTCGCTGGGTCAAATGACCCTATAGTGGGGGGAGTTGCCGAAGAACGGAGGGACTTGCGATGAAAATGCGTACGCTGTTGCAGCAAACCATACGGAAATGCCTGTGGATGTCCATGCTCGTGATGACGTTGGCGATGGCGGTGGCGGCATGCAGCCCGCAGGTCCCCTCGCCGCCGGCACCGCAACCGTCTGCGCCGCCTGAGGCGACTCCGGCTGCTCCGGTCGAAACGGCAGCCCCGCTCGAGACGTCGTCGTCCGCGCGCGAAGAGACCCCCGTGGCGGATGTGTTCGGCGAGGTTCCGCAGGGGTTGGCCACGCTCGACGCGGTTACGAGCGATATCGCGGCGCGTTGGGCCAAGCTGGATTCGCTTCGCGCGGCGTTCGTGGCGTATTCGCTGTATACCGCGCCCGGCTCGACCGAACAGACCATGCGCGAAATTCGCGGCTCGGGCGAAATGCTCAAGCGTGACAATGCCTTCTGGTACGCCGCGACGCTGACCGTGAGCGAATCGGCGGGGGCGAACCGGCTTGCGGTGAGCCTGGGATTCGATGGTTTCTCGGCCTTCGAAGAGCTTATGCAGCCCGCGGAAACCCCCGATCAAACATCCAAACCCGTTTTCCATTCAGGGAAGCCGGACAGCGGCGTTTTCGAGTACCTGCCGGGACTGCTTCCTGTGGATACGCCGCTGGCGAAAGTGTTGGGCGGCGACTACACCCTTACGCTGGAGCAGGATGCCGCGTTGCTCGATCGCCCGGTGTACGTCATCAAGGCGCAGAAGACTTCTGCGGATCCGGCGGCGGCGCTCGGCGATACGATCCATTATTTCATCGACAAGAAAACGGCGGTTCCGCTACGCGTCGAGTGGCGACGCAGCGACGAGCAGCCGGTCGCGCAGTTTGAACTCACGCAGTTCGAGGCGAATGCCCCGGTCGATCCGGGACGTTTTCGCGGAGCGCCCATGGCCGAATCCACTCCGCCCGAGAGCACGGCGGCTCCCGCCGTAACGACGACGTTTCCGCCCGAGGTGTCGGCGCAGATTCAGATCGAGCCTCCGGCCAAGACCGAGGGATAGGCTTGAGCGCACGCGGAAGCCGCAGGAGATGACCCAGGTGTTGCACTCGGAGATGCTAGACCCGAGCGACGCGCGCAGCACCCTTTACGCCCTCGTGGAACAGGCGCTTGAAACGCCGCCCGACGGCGGGCGTCCGTGCGCGTTGCGCGTGGAGACGCCCGTGCGCGGATGCGATCCGCTGACCTGGCTCGCGGCGCAGCGCGAGAGCGTGCGCGTGTTCTGGGCGGATCGTGCGGGGCGTTTTGCAATTGCGGGCGTGGGCGCGGCGGATCGCGTGCGCGTTTCGACCGCCGATGCGCTGCCCGCTCAACTCGCGTCGATTCGAAACACAATCGCAGGCGCACACCCGGATCTTCGCTACTATGGCGGTCTTCGTTTCGATCCCGGGCGTGAACCGGATGCCCTGTGGCAACCGTACGGGGCGGGCACATTTCACCTGCCTCAGTTCGAGCTGTTGCATCGCGGGGGGCAGACCACGCTCGCGTGCAATCTCGTGTTGCGCAATGGAAGCAAGACGGCGCTCGATGAGATTGGCGAAGGCCTCGATCGACTCGAGTTCCCGGACATGCCGGGCGCTCTTCATGGCGCGGCGCCAGCCACTCGCACGGATCACCCCAATCAACAGGATTGGGCCGTTGCACTCCGGCATATCCTTGAGGATATCGCGGCGGGTCGGGTCGAGAAAGTGGTCATGGCGCGGCGTAGCGACCTCGTTTTTTCTAATGCGCCCGATCCGTTCAACGTCCTCCGCGCGCTCGCCGCGCAAACCGCACGCGCCTACCATTTCTGCATCGAACCCGAGCCGGGCACCGCGTTCCTGGGGGCATCGCCGGAGCGTTTGTTTTTGCGAAAGGCGCGCTTCATCGAGAGCGAGGCCGTGGCGGGCACCGCGCCGCGCGGCGCGACGGAAGAAGAAGATCGCCGCCTTGCCTCATCTCTCTTGGAAGACGACAAAGAACTGCGCGAGCATGCCTTTGTCGTGGAGGCGGTGCGCGCCGCGCTCGATCCGTTGTGCGCTACGTTGCACGCGGATACGGGGACGTCCGTGTTAAAACTCCCCGCGTGCCAGCACCTGTTCCGCCGCATCGAGGGCATTCTCAACGCGCGTGAGGCCGACGCCGCGCTGCTGGCCGCGTTGCACCCCACGCCGGCCGTTGGCGGCTGGCCACGCAAAGAGGCGCTCGCGCGGATCACCGCACTGGAACCGTTCGACCGGGGCTGGTACGCCGGTCCGGTGGGCTGGATCGGCAACGACGAGGCCGAGTTCGCCGTGGCGATTCGTTCGGGATTGATGCATGGAAACACACTGTCCCTGTTCACCGGCGCGGGTATTGTGCGTGGCTCGAACCCCTCGTCGGAATGGACGGAACTCGAAAGCAAAATGAAAGCGTTCATGAACGCCCTGCAATACAATGCCTGATCCCATACGCAATGCAAACGCTCTCTGGGCCGGATTGATTGTCGAAGCGCTGCGGCGCGGCGGAATCGAGATGTTCTTCATTGCGCCGGGGTCTCGCTCGACCCCGCTGACCACCGCCGCGGCACGAAACACGCGCGTGAACACGCAGGTCCACTTCGACGAGCGCGGTCTGGCGTTCGGCGCAGTCGGCTATGCCCGCGCCACGGGCCGACCGGCAGCGCTCATTTGCACGTCGGGAACAGCGGGGGCGAATTTCCTTCCCGCAGTGGTCGAAGCATCGAACGCGGGCGTACCGTTGATCGTATTGACCGCCGACCGACCGCCAGAACTCCAGGGCGTCGGAGCGAATCAGACCATCGACCAGGAACGTCTCTACGGCGCGCACGTCCGCGCATATTTCGCGTTGCCTACGCCCAGTCCAGACGAAGCGCCTGCCTGCGTGCTCAACACGGTCGCGGACGCGGTGCGCCACGCCTGCGTCGCGCCCCCCGGGCCGGTTCACATCAACTGTCCTTTCCGAGAGCCGTTGGAGTTTGCGCCCGAAGCCGGAGTGGAAGAGCTTCACCTCGAGCTGTTGAGTCTGTGGCGCCCTGTGCCGCAACCCACGCCTCATGCGGATCTTGCCGTGCCCCCGCTTGATCCGCAGCGCGGGCTTCTTGTTGTGGGCCGACTGCGCGATGAGACCGAGCGCGAGGCCGTGCGGCAACTGGCGCAGACGTTGCAGTGGCCCGTTTTTGCGGATATCACGTCAGGACTGCGGCTTGGCCATGCGGAACCGCCGTTTGCACCGTTTCACGACCACGCGCTACTGGTGGAAGAGGCGTTCGTCGCGCCGGATGCGATCTTGCATCTCGGTGGCGCGTTCACGTCGAAGCGTCTGCTCACATGGCTGGGCCGCGTGCGCCCGCAGACCTATGTGCACGCCGACGCCGATCCGCGCACGCTCGATCCGAACCACCAAGTCACGCATCGCTTGCGCGGCCCGCTGCCGGCGCTCTGCGCGGCGCTTGCCGATGCGGCTCAGCCCTGTCGCGATGTCGCGTGGAGCCGTGCCGTGTTTGATGCGTCGCGCTGTGTCGGCAACAGTATGCGCGAACTGGACACGACATCGGAACTCAGCGAGCCCGCCGTCGCCCGCGCGGTCTCGCGGATGCTTCCCGGCGAGCACGTGTTGTTCCTCGGCAACAGCATGCCGATTCGCGACATGGATATGTTTGCCGTTGCGGATGGGAAGCGCGCCCCCGTCCATGCCAATCGCGGGGCGAGCGGCATCGATGGCTGCATCAGCACCGCTGCAGGACTCGCGCTGGGTGCGCGACGGCCGGTCACCGCAATCCTCGGCGATCTTTCGACCCTGCACGACCTCAATGCGCTCGCGTGGATCGCTCGTGAACGTCTACCGGTCACACTCATCGTCATCAACAACGACGGCGGCGGCATTTTCCATTTTCTACCGATCGCGCAACAGGCGGACGTCTTTGAGCCGTTTTTCGTAACACCACACGGACTTCGGTTTGAAAAGGCTGCAGAATTGTTTGCAATACCGTATGATAGGCCACAGACCCTTGCGGAGTTCCGGGAAGCCTATGGGCGCGCCGCAGGTTCCGGCGGACCAGCGCTCATCGAAATTCCCTCGAACCGCGAGGCGAACGCGGCCGTTCATGCGGCGCGGCGGCGCGCCGTGCAAGAGAGTGGACCGAGGTAAACGATGCCCAAAGCCCAAGGGCTCTATTACGAGTCGTACGCGGATCACCAGCCCGAGACTGTGATCTTGTTGCACGGGTTTATGGGCACCCACGCGGACTGGGCCGACGTTAGCCTGGCGCTGGCCGAACATTTCCGCGTTATCGCCATCGATCTTCCGGGGCATGGCGAATCGCGTCTCATCGAAGATCAACCGTTCTGCGATTTGCGCCACACGGCTTCCGCCATAGTGGGCCTGGTCTCCTCGCTTGGACTCAACAAGATCTCCCTCGTTGGGTACTCGATGGGGGGGCGCATTGCGTTGTATCTTGCACTTCTTTTCCCGGAGCGCGTGCGGCGCCTCGTGATGGAATCCGCGACGCCGGGACTCTCGAGCGAAGACGAGCGACTGCAGCGCCGCGCGCTCGATACCGCGCTATCCATCGAACTTGAGACGGGAGACTTTGCGGACGTGGTGCGGCGGTGGTATGCGCAACCGCTGTTCGAGACCTTGCGTCAGCGGCCGGACTTCGAGGCCATCGTGCAGCGGCGTCTCGCGAACGATCCCAAGCAACTGGCCCAAGCGCTGCGCCATCTCAGCCTTGGCGCGCAGCCCAATCTCTGGCCCGCGCTGGCGCGGCACAGCACGCCGTCGTTGGCGCTTGCCGGCGCGCTCGATCAGAAGTTCACCATTATCGCGAAAACGATGGGCGCGCTCTGTCCGGCGATTCGCCCACAGATCGTGCCCGATTGCGGCCACAACGTTCACCAGGAAAATGCGGACGAGTTTATCTCTCTTGTCCGCGAGTTTCTGACCACCGCTTGACGGGCAGGGCCATCGCACCAACAAGCGTCGCGCGCTACAACACAGGCAACAAAACTTTGGATCCTCTCCTGATCCCAGCAGAGAGGCAGCTACGAAAGGAACTCGAACGATGTCCGAATTGTCTTTGCCCCTGTATACGGTGCGCCGTGCGGCGGTGCGGCCGTGTCTCGACGGTGAATGGGACGGCCCGGCCTGGCGCGAAGTCGAGCCGTTGACGGTTGCGCACTATCATCCGAACAGCAGCGATCATCACCCGTTCACGCAGGCGAAATCGGTCTACGACGACAAGGCGATCTACGGCATCTTCCGCGTCGAGGACCGCTACGTGCTCTCGACGCACCTCGGCTACCAGAGCCACGTGTATCGCGACGCGTGCGTCGAGTTTTTTGCGAAACCCAAGGCCGACAAGGGGCACATGAACTTCGAGATGAACTGCGGCGGTCACTTGTTGCTCCAGTACATCGAAGATCCGACCCGCACCGCCGACGGCTTCGTGAAATATGAGTGGGTTTCAGACGAAGTCGGCGCGCGCGTGCAGTTGCGCGGCTCGATGCCGGACAAGGTCGAGCCGGAACTCGAAGGTCCCGTGGTGTGGACCCTTGAATACGCGATTCCCTTCGCCGTGTTCGAGGCGTACGTTGGACCGTTGGGCGCAATCCCGGGCCAGACATGGCGCGTGAACTTCAATAAGTGCTCGGTCGACAATTCGCACCCGCACTGGGGAAGCTGGTCCTCCATCGGCGAGCGATTCGAGTTTCATCAACCGGAGCGATTCGGCTATCTGCATTTCGAGGCGTAGCGTATTGACGCGATAAAGGCGCTGGTTTTTCGATACGGCCAGCGCCTTTTCTACATACCCCAGGCGTAAACGGTCACGTCTTTCGAACACGCCTCATCGATTCGGCGCATGTGCTGTTGCACCCACGCGACATCCTCCGCAACGTAGCGGAGTCCCTCGAACCGCCGCCACTCCGCCAAGAAATACCCGCGCGGATGCTTCGCCATAAACGCCTGCAGCTCGCTCAGATCCTTGAGGCCCATTGAACCCGATTCGATGTACTCCCAGATCATCTCTCGGCTGGGGTACCACTCGTCGGCGCGTCCCACGTAATAGAGCGTGGTGAGGTAGGTCGTCGTGAGCACCGCCGCGCCGTCGAGCCGCGCGCGAACATACTGGCATGGCTCGCGCCACTGCGGGTGACTGTTGGCGAGCGTCTCGTGCGAGCCGTTGGCGACAACAAGGGTGCGCGATATAAGCCCGGCCTGCGACCACGCCAGACGCGCGCCGAACGCCACGATGACGATCGCCAATGCGGCACGGCCCCAGGACGCGCGCGCGGTAATCACGTATCGCGTGAGTTGAACGATCGCGTAGGCGTGCAGCGCAATGTAAAAAGGATACGCGAAGTACATGAAGCGATACCGGCGGTAGCCGATGCCAAACGTGAGCACCAGCACGGGCGCCCAGAACGCGAGCGCAAGATACCAGCCGCGCCGGCCTTCGCGCGCGATAATCCACACCGTGCCGAGCAACGACAGCACCCAGAACCCTACGCTGAAGTTTTCCCACAGGTACCGGAAGTAGAACAAGCGGTCATGCCGTTGCGGGTCGGCGGCGCGGTCGTCGAGTTGGCCGCCCAATCCCGACTCCTTGAACACGACCAGCTTGTCGGCCTGGGGCAGCGTGAGGTAGTAGCAGCCCATCGTGGCGGCCACCGTCACCGCGAGCGCCACGACAAAGAGAAACCAGCGGAGCCTCCGCGTGCGGTCGAACAGTCCCGCCCCTACCGCGAACAGACCGAGCGGCGCGATGAAGAGAATACTGTGCAACGCCGTGAGCACTCCGGCGACGTAGACGACGGCGGCGGCAAGCGCCTTCTTGAGCATGCTCCGGGCGCTTGGTTCTTCGAATAGGCTCCAGACGATCCACAGCAGCAAGAGGTACAGGGTCTGTTGCAGCGCGTAGAACCGCGCCTCGCGCGCCCACGCCACCGCCCACGGCGACACCGCCAACAACAGCGCGGTAACGACCGCCGTGCCCGGTCCCGCGAGGCGACGCACGAGGAGAAATACGAGAACGACGTTTAGCGCGCTCAACAGCACCGATGGCGCGCGTACCGCCGCTTCCCCGTCGCCCAGGAGCGCAATCGTTCCCGCCAGCAGGTAGTTGTATGCCGTGGCGCTGCCGTAGGGATGTCCACTGGGCAGATGCGGCCAACCCGTTTCCAGAATTCCTTTGGCGACATAGAGATGGACCAACTCGTCGTGCCACAGCGCCGCGCCCGCCAGACGGTGTCCGCCCAGCGCCAGCGCCAGCAACACCGCTCCGCCAAGGGCATACATTTCCCAGCGGCGACGTAGGTGCAAGCCGATATCGCGGAATATGGTCATTCAGGCTCTCGTTTCCGTGCTTTCCCGGTCCAAACTGCCCGAATCACAAGAGTTTTTCAAGAATTCTCCCCGGAGTCTTTCGGTTTTGAGGGACCATTGACCCTTTTTGGCGTGGGGTGTTAGCATGGTCTTTCGGTCGTAACGACGTGAGCGCCTGCGGGTACTACTTGGAGTAGAGGCTGGCGTTTTCCCCACAGGGCGCAAGGAGCACGGTGGTCATGGCATTCCGGTTTGGGCGGTGGGTTGGTGTGTGTTTGGTGTTGGCGGCGGCTTGGGCTGGCGCGGAGACCTCGTGCTCCCCCTGCGGCCCGGAGGACGCTTCACCCGAGGCGCGTGCGGCCTTGGCGGCGGCCGGACACGACCCCGATGCGTGCCTGGTGCTGCTTGAGTGGCGCGAAACCGCTCCGAAATTTCCCGAGACCACCCTGCTAGGCGTGCATGCCCGCGCCATTGCTCCGGGTTCCGAGCCTTTTGACGTCTATGTTGACCAGGAGCGCCGGGTGGTCGACGCCGACACCCTCGCCTTCTTGGGGGTAACGCCTAAGAACTGGAACCAGCGTCCCGACGAGACGTTTTCGGAGACTCCTGCGCCGTTTGCCCAAGCGCCGAAGGCCCAGGTAGTGTCAAAAGGACCTGCGGCGGGGGTGAGCCATCAGAACACGGTCTTTCCGCCGCTCGATCTCAGCCCGGTATACGACGAAGACGCGAAAAGCCTGGCCAGTGGCGCGAAGGCTCCTCGCATCGGCGTCTTCCGCGACCTCGACCCGGTCCTGAGCGTCCAGGGCAGCCAGGCTAGCCTCGGCGCCTGGACCGCGCTGACCGACGGCGGCTGGTTGTGGACGGCGGGAATCACTTCCCCAGCGGCAGTCGGCATACGCGTTCACTTCGCGACGCTGAGCCTGCCTGCGGGCGCGGTCGTTACTGTGCACAACGCGACCGACCCGAGTGAGGTCTATGGCCCCTACACCGTGCTGCGCAACGCCGAACGCGGTTTGTGGAGTGCAACATGCTTCAGCCCCGAGGTTGTTGTTGAGTGCTACGTGCCCGCGGGCGCAGATCGCGAGGCCGTCCGGTTGACCGTGGACCGCATCGTGCATATTTACGTCGATTTCGCCTCGTTACCTTGGGCGAAGGCGGAGAAGGCCGCCGGTTCGTGCAACCTCGATGTAGCGTGCTACCCGGCGTGGGCGAGCGCGGCGCTCGGCGTCGGCGGTATCGGCACCATCGGTTTCACCGGCTCGCTGTGGTGCACGGGCAGTCTGCTCGTGGACAAGGATCCAAGCACCAACACCCCGTACTTCATGACGGCCTACCACTGCGTTGGCAACGCGAGCGAGGCCGACTCGATGGAGGTCTATTGGTTCTACCAGCGTTCCACGTGCGGCGGCTCCACGCCCAACCCCGCATCCGTGCCGCGCAGCAGTAGTGGCGCGGATTTTTTGGCGGGCACATCGCTGACGTCGGGTTCCGACTTTGCTCTGACCCGGTTGCGCGAAATGCCTCCCGCAGGCGTGACGTATTTGGGGTGGACCACGACCGTTCCGGCGCTTCAGACCGCCGTGACGTGCATTCATCATCCCGACGGCGACTACAAGCGGATCTCGTTTGGCGCAGTCGATTCGATGGACTCGAATCGCTTCTACATTCAGTGGGCGCAGGGCACAACCGAGCCGGGATCGTCGGGCAGTCCGCTGTTGTTGACCTCGACGCAGCAGTTTGTTGGCCAGTTGCACGGGGGATACGCCTCGTGCTCGTCGCCGCTCAGCCTTGATGACTATGGTCGATTCGACGTGACCTATCCGCTCGTTCAGAGCTACCTTGGGTCCACCGCGCAACAGCCGATCTCTATCTATCCGACGTCGGTGAATGTGGATTCGGGCACCGGCACGATTACGGTTAACGTGTTGAACGCCGCGTCATGGAGTGTCGCCGTTACGCAGGGCGAATCGTGGTTGACCTACACCCCCCCGGCCACGGGCGCGACCTCGCTGATGCTGACGTATGGACAAAATATCTTCAGCCAGGGGCGCACGGGGCTCGTGGTGTTCTCGGCGGCCGGATCACAGGCGACGCTCACGGTCACACAAGAGGCGTACAGCAGCACGCCTGTTCGCTGTAACCCTGCGGCGGGAACGCTCGGCTCCGGCAGCGATTTCGGAAGCGGCCCGGGCGGACTCGCCGTTCTTGCCGTTCTGATCGCGGTTCTGCCTCGCCTGGCGTTGCGCACACGACCGAGGCGATAGGCGAACCTTTCGCAAAAGAACTTCGTAACGTCTCCGCGGAACCGTCGCGCACAGTCAAAAATGCCCCGCGCATCTACCTGAGCGCGCGTCCTTCACTCTTTTGCTTTGGCCTATGTCTTCGCGCGCCGAGGTTGCTATAATCCCCCGTTATGACGACCACTTGGGCACGGCTAGAAGACATCGCACAACACAAGATCACGCCGATGCTCCGCCAGTATATCGACGCCAAGGCGGAGAGCGGCGGGTCCCTGTTGTTTTTCCGCATGGGCGACTTCTACGAGATGTTTTTCGAGGACGCCATCGAGGCGGCGCAGGTGCTCGGGCTTACGTTGACCTCGCGCGACCGGCTCGACGAGGGACTGCGCGTGCCGATGGCGGGCGTGCCGGTGCGCGCGGTGGATACGTACCTGGCCCGTCTCATTCGCGCGGGGCGCACGGTGGCGATCTGCGATCAGATCGAGGACCCGAAGGAAGCGCGCGGCGTGGTGAAGCGCGCTATTGTGCGCACGGTGACGCCGGGTACGGTCATCGAGCCCAGCCTGCTCGAGGAAGGCGCGAACAATTACCTGGGCGCCGTGTGGTGGCATGATGGGCGGGCCGGATTGGCGCTGTGCGACGCGACGACGGGCGAGTTTCTGACCGCGCAGATCGAGCGCGATGCCGAGCGGGTTATTCACGACGAACTCACGCGCATGGCGCCGGTGGAGGTCTTGCTCTGCGCCGATGATGAAGGCGAGTTTGCCGAGCGCTTGCGCGAACGTTTTCCCGAGACGCCGTTCCGCGCGTGCGCCGTGGACGATTTCGATCCTGCACTGGCGAAGGATCGGCTGCTCGACCGGTTTGAACTGGGCACGCTGAAGGGCATTGGGCTTGACGACGCGCCGGAAGCGCTGGCGTGCGCAGGCGCGATTGTCGCGTACCTCGCGCAGACCCAGCGCGAGGCCGCGCCGCAACTCCGCCTGCCGCGCCGATATGCGCCGTCGCAGTACGTTGTGCTCGACGGCAACACGCAGCGCAACCTCGAACTCGTCGATTCGATCATGCTCAAAGGCCGCCGCGGCACGCTGCTCAGCGTGCTCGATCGCACGGCAACAAGCATGGGCGCGCGCAAACTGCGCCAATGGATCCTGCATCCGTTGATGGACGTTGCGGCGATTCGCGCGCGGCTTGACGCGATAGAGGAGTTGGTTTCGAATACCGAGGCGCGGCTGGCGCTACGCGAGATTCTGAAAGGCATCGGCGATCTCGAACGCCTCATGGGCCGCATCACCGCGCGCGCGGCAAACGCCCGCGAGGTGAAGTCGTTGGGTGTGTCGCTTGAGCGGACGGCGGAACTGAAACCCGCGTTGGCGTTCGCGCAGACCCCGATGCTGGCCGAGTTGCGCGAGCAGATGGATGAACTCGCGGATGTGGCGCAGTGGGTCGCGGCGGCGTTGGTGGACGAGCCGCCCGCGACGGTGCTCGAAGGCGGGATGATCCGCGACGGGTACAACGCGGAACTCGATCGACTGCACGATCTCGTGCGCGGCGGGCGCGACTGGATCGCCACGTTGCAGCGCGAAGAATCCGCGCGCACGGGCATTCCGAATCTGCGCGTCGGGTATAACAAGGTCTTTGGGTATTACATCGAGATCACTCGCTCGTACGCGGACAAAGTGCCGCCGGACTATGAGCGCAAACAGACTTTGGTGAACGCCGAGCGCTATGTCACGCCGGGACTAAAGGCGCGCGAGGAAGAGATCGTTACCGCGCAGGACCGCATGCAGCGGCTCGAGTACGACCTGTTTGCGGCGCTACGCGATCGCATTGCGGGGCAGGCGCGCCGCGTGCAGGAAACCGCGGACGCGGTCGCGGTGCTTGACGTGCTGTGGTCGTTCGCGGACACGGCGATCACCAAAAACTACTGCAAGCCGGAAATCGACGACGGCGAGGTAATCCACATTCGCGATGGACGCCATCCCGTGGTCGAAGACCTAATGAAGCGCGGGGAGTTCGTGCCAAACGACGCGTTGCTCGATCCCTCGGGCGCGGTGTTGCAGATTGTTACCGGGCCGAACATGGCCGGTAAATCGACATACCTGCGCCAGGTGGCGTTGATCGTGCTCATGGCGCAGATCGGGTGCTACGTGCCTGCGGCGTCGGCGCGAGTGGGCGTGGTGGATCGTATTTTCACGCGCGTCGGGGCGGCGGACAATCTTGTGCGCGGCGAGAGTACGTTCATGGTCGAGATGATCGAGACCGCGAACATCCTCAACACGGCGACCGCGCGCAGTCTGCTGGTGCTCGACGAGATCGGGCGCGGCACGAGCACATTCGACGGCATCAGTATCGCGTGGTCGGTGGCCGAGCATATTCACGACACCATCCGCGCAAAGACGCTGTTCGCCACGCACTATCACGAGTTGACCGAACTCGTGCACAAACTCCCGCGCGCAAAAAATCTCAGCGTGGCCGTGCGCGAGTGGAGCGGGAAAGTGGTGTTCTTGTACCGCATCGTCGAGGGCGGCGCGGACCACAGTTACGGCATTCAGGTGGCCAAACTCGCCGGGCTGCCGCGCAGCGTGTTGTCACGCGCGCGCGCGATCTTGGCCGCGCTCGAATCCGGCGACACCGCGGCGCTTGGCCTGCCGCAACAGATGGACCTTTTCTCCGCGCCGGGTGAGACGGCAGTGCCGAAGAAACCCACGGCGCTTGAGCAGGAAATTGCCCGTCTCAACCCCGATGAACTGTCGCCGCGCGACGCGCAGGAATTCTTGTATCACTTGAAAGATCTGTTGGAACAGTAAAAAGAGAGCCGGGGAAAACGCGCAGCGTGTCGTTTTCCCCGCCTTTTTTATTGCGCGATTTTGATGGTGCGAATCTCGAACGGCTTCACATAGAGTTCCAAGCGATTTCCGTCGAGTTTGAGCGGTGTATCGTTTTCTTCGAGCAGATCGCATTCGGTGACGCGCCGCGGCGTCTCGGCGAACTCAAGCGTCACCGGCCCGCGATGGCCGTGCGCCTCGTAGAACCGCACGACGATGGCGTCGCTGTCCTCCGCGCGCTTGATTGTGTCGACGACAAGGCGATCGCTGTCCACGCGCAGGAACGCGTATTCAGCCGGAAGCGGTCCATTTTGCCCCGGCGCGGCGTGTTCGGCGATCAGCGGCGCGTTGAGGTCGAATCCTTCCTGCACCGTGCCGTTGCGCCAGTCGCCGGTATGCGGATAGAGCGCATAGGTGAAATGGTGCTCGCCCTCGTCAGCGTTGGGATCGGGCTCGATCGACGCGCGCAGCAGCGACAACCGCAGCACATTGCCTTTCACATCCCACCCGTACTTACAATCGTTGAGCAAACTCACACCGTAGTCGCCTTCCGAGAGGTCCGCCCAGCGCAGTCCCGGCACCTCAAACTCCGCCGCTTCGAACTCGTGATTGGTGTGCGTCGCGCGTTCGATAGCCGCCGCCTGAATCTCGAACGTGGCGCGCGTCGCGCGAATGTCCACAGGGAACGCGACCTTCAGCAGCGTCTGTTTTTCGTTCCAGTCCACATGCGTGACGAATTCCACGCGCCGTGCCCCGGCGCACAACGTGATGTCTTGCGTGATGACACTCTTCTCGTTGCGGCGGCGCACGCGAATGACGGCGCGCAACGGTCCGGACTCCACCAGGTCCACCGATTCGGCGGGGTCGGGTTCCCACTGCGTGTCTTCAAAGTTGAAGTCGACTTCCCACGCGTTGCTGCGGTGCGGGCGGTCGTCGAAAAGTTGCAGCACGTTGCCTTTTTGGCCCGGCGCGATCGCCTCGCGCGCGCTTTCCTTGTCGAACACGCTCAGCGCGCGGCCGTCGCCGTCCAGCGTCACACGCAAGAGCGCATTTTCGAGGCAATTGGTTGCCGCCTGCAACGCCGGGGTTATGTCGGGCGGGCATTCGCCCGGCATGAGCGTGAACGTGGCCCAGCCCAGCGGCGGCACGTCGTCCGCGGCGAAGAGCAGCGCGCCGTCCGCGGCGACCTGATGCGCGACGACCGTGCCGTCGCCGCGTCGCACATGAAACGTACCCTTCGGACGTGGCCCGGTGTAGGTGACGATGCCGCTGCGGCTCCAGGACAGCGTGTTGAATACGACGACGGGCGTGCCTTCGGCAGGCGTGGCGATGCGGCGCGTAAGGGTCGTGACGGCGTCGGTGCGCACGTCGTCGATCAATTGCTGCGCCTCGGCGTAATCGCGGTCGGCGGTCGTGTAGACCTCCTGAATGGAGGAGCCAGGAAGGATATCGTGAAACTGGTTCAGGAGCACGATTTCCCAGGCCGCCCGCAGTTTCTCGTGCGCGTACGGGGCACCTTCGAGCAAACTGAGTGCGCTCAGGAATTCCGCGTCGTGGAGACCGTGTTCGCATTTCCGGTTGTTGCGTTTTGTGCGCGCCTGCGCCGTTTGGCAGCCACGATGCACTTCGAGGTACAACTCGCTGTTCCACACCGGCAGCGCGTCGAGATCGCAGACCTGGGGCAGGCGTTTGAAGTACTCCGTCAGCGTGCTGAACGAGCTCTCGGGGAAACCGACGATGTTGGCGAGTCGTTTGCAGCGCTCGACGATTTCGAGGGTGGGTCCGCCGCCGCCGTCGCCCCAGCCGACCGTGTAGGGGATCTCACGGACCTTGTCTTTCTGCTTGAACTGTTTGAAGTGCTCCGTTACTTCATGAATACGTGTGACGGAGCCGTAGGAAAACGGCATGATCGTCGGAATGCGCGAGCCGTCGGGACCTTCCCAGTGGAACGCGCTGTACGGAAACTCGGTGTGCTCGCCCCACCACAGCTTGGTGGTGGCGAACGCCTCGAGCCCCGCCTTGCGCATCATCTGCGGCATTGACCACGCAAACCCGAAACAATCCGGCACCCACGCCATGCGCGGGCGAACACCGAAGTTGTCGCGGAAAAAGCGAATGCCGTACATGAACTGTCGCACCATCGATTCGGCGGACGTCATGTTGCAGTCCGGCTCGACGTAGAATGCGCCGGCGGGATCCCAGCGGCCTTCTTTCACGCGGCGTTTGACCTGCTCGAACAGCGCCGGTTGGTCTTTAGCGAGATAGGCGTACTGCAGCGGCTGACTGTGCGAGAAGCGGAATTCCGGATAGCGGTCCATGAGGCGCAGCGCGTTCGAGACCGTGCGCGCGATCTTGCGGCGCGTCTCGCGCACCGGCCACATCCACGCCGTGTCGATATGGGAATGACCGATGATGGCCATTTTCCCCAGGCCGGGCGTGGAAGGAAACGCCTTGAGCCCTTCCTTGAGCACTGCGCGCGCCCGGTTCAGCGATTCATAGTACGCGGGCGTGCGCGGGTGGCGGATGTCGACCGTGAGCGAGGCGCGTTGCACGAGATCGAGCAGACGCTGGCGCGGCGTGTAGTCCGCAGGGAGTTGGCTTAGCACCTCGAGCAGGATTGTGATGTCCCAGTAGAGGTTCCACGGTTCGGGATGCATCACGGCGAGATCGGCGTACTCGAAGATGTGGAAGTTCTCGCATTCCTGCGCCGCGATGGACTCAATCACGATCTCGAAGCGCTCGCCGCCCTTGGCCTTTTCGGCCAGAAGGATTTCGTCACGGTTGCGATCGAGTCCCTGATACGGCATGCCGTTGAGATACGCCAGTGAGTTGCCGTGAGGACCTTGATGAGGTCGGATCAGCGCAACCACCCGCTGGCCCGCCATTTCGGCAGGGATCTCGGCGGTCATGCGAAACCACATCATCTCGTCTTTGCCGCCCCAGCGCGTTTTCAGGGCGAACGGTTTCCAGCCTTCCGTGGGAATTGGGGCGACATGCGTACCCTTCCCGCGGTGGAGCGCCTCAATGGGGCCGATCCGTTGCCGGTGTTCGTAGACCGTGGCCAAGACTTCGCGCATGCGAAGCATGATTTGTTTGGTGATGATGCCGCGTTCGGCCTCGAAGTGGGACATGACTGCACCCTTTCCCTATTTGAAGTCATGCACAGAGCGGAAGAGCGGCGATCCTGCCGGAGAGGGTGCGGGGAATTCAAATCGGGGCGATTTTTGGGGCGATTTGCAAGGAGAGAAAAACCGCTCGATTCGAGTGTGGGAAATATGCTATATACGCGGAACCTTCCAGGCTGGTGTAGCACAGGGGAATGTGCGGGTCTGGCGTAGCGCACGCAGTATCGCGAGACGCGTGGGGGTGGGGTTTTACAGCGGAGAACGTGTAAGGGGGAACTGAGCCATGCGACGACTGTTGATTCTCGTGGGCGCCCTGCTGCTTTCTGGAGCAGCGTGGGCTGAGCTGCAGAACGTCACGGTGGGCGGTGAAATCCGCGTCCGTGGACGTTACTACATGAACACCTTTAACGACCGTAACCCTGGGCAGGCCGGGGCGATCGGGCGCGAGGTGCGTATCCCGAACTTTTTCCTGGCGAAGCGGCCGATCGGCCCGAATGGCGTGTCGTCACTGTTCGACTGGGACAGCGAGCGCGCGGACTGGCATTTCTACGAGACCGCCACGCTGCTGAACTTCAAAGCCGATTTCACCGACAACGTGTCGGCGTTTGTCGAGCTGTATGATTTCAATCAGTGGGGCGAAGATTTCCGCTCGAACTACATCACGGGCGCCGACAACCGCGCCGTGACCAACGACGACATCGAGATCAATCAGTCGTACATCCAGATGGCCGAAGTGGGCGGTCTGCCGCTGCAGATTCGCGTTGGCCGTCAGGCGTTGAAATTCGGCCGCGGCTGGGTCGTCAGCGATATGCTGACCCCGACGCAGCGCCTGTCGTTCGACGGCGTGCGCGCCACGTACAGCGTGGACGATTTCGATGTGGACGTGTTCGCGACCAAGCTGGCCGAGAATTCCCCGGTGGAGCAGGACGGCGACGTCGATTTCTACGGCATTTACGCGACCTACAAGGCGCTTGAGCCGATCGACATCTCCGCGTACTGGATGTGGCTGCGCGACGCTCGCAGTCTGAACGACACGAACCGTCTGTGGTTCGGCGAGTGGATTGAGAACGTGTTGAATCTTGACGACTACGACGTGACCAACCTGCACACGGTCGGTCTGCGCGCGTGGGGCAAGTATGAAGGCTTCGACTACGACCTCGAAGGCGCGTACCAGTTCGGCGATGCCGACGCGCACGGCCGCGGTTTCCGTCCGTTCGGCTTCACCTACGGCGACGACGGCGCGGAGTATGACAACTGGGCGATCGAGTTTAACGGCGGCTACACCTTCGACACGACGTGGAATCCCCGCGTGTTGGTGATGGGCAGCTACTTCGGCGGCGAAGACAACCGCGACATCAGCTTCGGCGAATGGTTGAATCCGTTCTACACGCCGGAAGCCAGCGTGTCGTTCAACCGCCTGTTCTCCGATCTGAACCACATGCCGGTCGTCAACGACAACGGCAGCATCTCGAACTTCGCGCAGCTCGGCCTGGGCGTGGAAGCGAAGCCGCTCGACAACATCACGGTTCATTTCCACATTGCCAAGGACTGGGTCGTTGCCCCGTTCGATTACCCGCGTTTCGTCAAGATCGGCAAGTTCCGCGTGCCGCTGGCGCCGAATCTGAGCTTCTGGACGCAGGAAATGAGCGACGACATCGGCTGGGAAGCCGCGCTGTGGGTGAAGTACGATTACTCGAAGGACCTCTACTTCTTGTTGTACTATAACCACCTGTTTACCGGCGATGCGACCAGCGACGGCGCGTTCATCCAGTTCAACGGCACCGACTTCAACGGCGGTACCGACAGCGACGATGGCGACTATGTCTTCTGGATGGCGGTGTTGAAGTTCTAGAGCGTTTGGCCTGTGACGCAACGAAGGCCGCACCCGCGCCGGTTTGGAGTGGGTGCGGCCTTTTGACTATGCAAGAGGGAGTCCGGGCATGAAGCTAAAGGTCGAGTTCGTCAATCCGCTATTGACCGGCGTCTACGACGTCTTCCGCACCATGCTGAACGCCCGCGCGAAGTACACCGGCCTCGCCATTCCCTCCAAAGAACGCGCGCCCAATCACGTCGTCACCATGATCGGACTCAGCGGCAGGGTTCGCGGCACCGTCGCCTTGGTTTTCCCCGTCGAAACGTCGCGCGCCGTCGTCGAACAATTGCTCGGCGAGAGCGTATCCGACGACAGCGGCGACGTCGCCGATGCGTTGGCCGAGATCGTCAACATGGTTGCCGGCGCGGGCAAGGCCAAGCTCTCCGAACTCGTCGGAAGCACGCTCGAACTTACCCTGCCCACCGTCGTGCGCGGCGAAGAGTTCGAGATCAGCTCACCCTCCAAGGCGCTCTGGATAGAGGTTCAGTTCAGCAGCCAGATCGGCCCCTTCAGCTTGCGTGTCAATTTCGAGGCGCTGCCGAATATCTAAGCCGAACGGCGGTTCGCCGCACCGTTGAAGTCCGCGATCACTGAGGCGGGAGAATCGAATTAACGAACTCGCTCACGCCTTTCTCGTATCGCTTTTTCGACATGAGAGCAGCACTGTGGTGGTCTCCCCGAAGCTCGAGGAACTGTTTCGGGGCCGTGGCGAGCTCAAAAAGCCGCTGCGCTTCGTCGAATGGATACAGCGAGTCATCGCGGCTGTGAATAACGAGAAGTGGAGCCTTTATTGCGCTTACTTTGGACTCATTGTCAAATCGGTGGCGCAGGAAAAGTGACGCAGGAAACCAAGGGTAGTCACGGAACGCAGCCTTGGCCATCGAAAGATAGGTACTCTCCAGAACAACGCCTCCTGGTTGCACCTTGCTGGCGAGTTCGCATGCCGCGCCACCGCCAAACGAGGTTCCCCAAATGATGATTTGTTGCGGCGCTACCCGGCGTGTTTCTGTCAGATATTTCCACATAGCCATTGTGTCGGCGTGAACTCGCGTCTCGCTTGGTCTTCCGCTGCTTCTGCCATAGCCACCGTAGTCAAACGTAAGCACGGAGAGGCCGAGCGCACGAAGAGACGCCATGCCGTATAGGTGGGTTGAAACGTTGCCGCCATTCCCGTGGCAGTAGAGAACAACCCCGCGCGGATTCGGCACTGGAATAAACCATCCGTGAGTTGTTTCACCCTGCACAGGCAACGCGATTTCCTCGTATTCCCAGTGGCGGTCCGCAGGTGTGGATTTGAGTTCGCGTTCAGCCTGAAAAACGAGGGGAGTTTGCACGAGATAGAAGACTGCATAAAATCCGGCAGCGGCGATCAGGAGTAGTATTCCTAAGCGTCTGAAAACCCCGATCGATTTGCTGCGACTCAATGAGTGGGGAGGTAGGGGCATCGTCGCGCGATTCGCGTCATCTTTCTTTTCAGAGTGCGAAGTGCCCATACCGCATTGTTGCATTTCGATGGATTGTCGGCAAGTAGGGGAATCGAGGGGCATCGCATTAGGATTCGCCTTTGTCTCCAGCCCTGGAGGGGCGCAAGGCAAGACACCCGGCGTGGAGGCCGGGTGTTACGGGCCGCGCCGGGACGGCGCTCTGAGAAAGACAAAGGCGAATTTTGGCGCGTTGCCCTGGGCAGTTTCCTTTGACGTCCATAACAAGGTACGATAGAAAGCGTCGTGGATGGGCCGCGTCAGGGAGGTCAGGGGCGATGCAACTGAATGTCGAGTCCGTGGACGGCGTCACGGTGGTCCGGCTGGTGGGCGAGCACCTGGATGCCAGCAATTCGGGGGATTTCAAGGCCGAAGCGATGCCGGTGTTGGCGGGGCAACGTCAGGTGGTGCTCGACCTTTCCGCGGTGGAGTTTGTGGATAGTTCGGGATTGGGCGCGATTTTGTCGTGCCTGCGCATGCTCAATGCGCATCAGGGCGACCTCAAACTCTGCGGGATGGCCAAACCGGTCCGCGTACTGTTCGAGTTGGTGCGCATGCATCGCATTTTCGACATCTTCGAGACCCTGGACGAGGCGATCGCCTCGTTTCGCCGGTAACGTCGCGTATGCCGAGCAGACGCGACACTCTTTCCACGGGACGTCCTTCGGGACCGTTGCGCCGCAGCGAACTCGAGGACCTGCTGCGCGCGCACATTCGCCGCTCCCTGGGCAAGCCGTGGGAGCAGGCCACACCGGAAGACTTGTTCCGGGTGATGGCGATCCACGCGCGCGAGCTGATGGCCGAGCGCATGGCCGCGACGGAGGAACGCTACGCCGCGACCGAAGCCAAGCGACTGTATTATCTCTCGATGGAATTCCTGATGGGCCGTGCGCTGGCCAACAACCTGCATAACCTGGGCCTGTACGATCTGTGTGTCGATGCCGTGCGCTCGCTGGGGTTCAGCCCCGAAGACTTGTTTGAGTCCGAACCCGACGCCGCCCTCGGAAACGGCGGCCTGGGCCGGTTGGCCGCGTGTTTTCTGGACAGCCTTGCCACCCTCGACATGCCGGGCTACGGCTACGGCATCCACTACGAGTTCGGCATGTTTCGCCAGGAAATCCAGAACGGATACCAACGCGAAAAACCGGAGTACTGGCAGAGTCTGGGGAGTTCCTGGTTCATTGATCGATGGGAAGATCTGTGCCTTGTGCCGATCTATGGACATGTGGAGGAAACCATCGATCGTTACGGCGTTTACAACCCGATGTGGATGGACTGGAAACTGATCGTTGGCGTGCCGCGCGACATGCCGATTGTCGGCCACGGCGGCATGACCGTCAATTACCTCCGACTATTTTCCGCGCGCGCGCCGAATGAATTCGACATGGAAATTTTCAACGCGGGCGACTATCTGGCCGCCTGCGAACAGCAGATCGCCACGGAAACCATCACCAAGGTGCTGTATCCCTCGGATGCGGCGGCGTCGGGCCGCGAACTGCGATTCATTCAGGAGTATTTTCTGGCGGCCTGCGCAGTCCGCGATATCGTCCGGCGGTTCAAACTGCATCACGATCATCTTGACGCGTTTGCGGATCATGTCGCCATCCAATTGAACGACACGCACCCCTCGCTGGTGGTTGCCGAGCTGATGCGCGTGCTCGTGGACGAGAACAATCTCAATTGGGATTATGCGTGGGACATCACGACGCGGGCGGTTGGCTACACGAATCACACGTTGTTGCCGGAAGCCCTCGAGAAGTGGCCGATCTCGATGTTCGAACGCGTCTTGCCGCGGCACCTGCAAGTCATCTACGAGATCAATCAACGTTTTCTCGATGGCGTTGCCCGCCGCTGGCCCGGCGATTCGGGACGTCTGCAACGCATGTCGATCATCGGCGAACAAGGCGGAAAACACGTGCGCATGGCCCACCTCGCCATCGCGGGGAGTCACGCGGTGAACGGCGTTTCCGAGATGCACGGGGAGTTGCTGCGCCGCAGGCTCGCACCCGACTTCGCCGAATACATGCCCGAGCGCTTTCTGAGCATCACCAACGGCGTTGCGCCGCGGCGGTGGCTTCTCAACGCCAACCCGGCGCTGTCCGCCTTGATTACCGAGACTCTCGGCACGGGATGGCTGCGCGATCTTGACCGTCTGCGGGAACTCGAGCCCTATGCCGAAGACCCGGGATTTCGCCGCGCGTTTCGCGAGGTGAAATCCGCCAACAAGACGCGCTTGGCGGAGTACTTTGCGCAACATCTCGTCGTCGATGTAAACCCGGATGCGCTTTTCGACGTCCATATCAAGCGCATGCACGAGTACAAACGCCAGCTTCTCAACGCGCTGCGCATCGTGCACGACTATCTCGCGATTGCGGAGGACGGATTCGAGCCACCGGTGCCGCGCCTCTACCTGTTTTCCGGAAAGGCGGCACCGGGCTATTGGGTCGCCAAGCAAGTGATCAAGCTCATTCACTGCATCGCCGAGACGGTACAGGTCGACGCAAAGGCCCGCGAATCCATGCAGGTCTTGTTCGTGCCCGACTACCGCGTGAGTCTGGCCGAACTCATGATCCCCGCCGCGGATCTCAGCGAGCAGATCTCCGCCGCGGGCACAGAGGCCTCCGGCACGAGCAACATGAAATTTATGCTCAACGGCGCGCTCACGATGGGCACGCTCGACGGCGCGAACATTGAAATCCGCGACGCCGCCGGGCCGGAGAATTTCTTTGGCTTCGGGTTGACGCGCGAGGAGACCGAGGCGTTCGCCAATGGCGCGCACTACGACGCGGCCGCCTATTATCAGGGCGACGAGCGTATTCGCCGCGTGTTCGATGCGTTGCGCGGCGACCGTTTCTGCCGCGAAACGTCGGGGGCGCTTGATTGGGTGCCCAACGTGTTGTTGCAGGGCGGCGACAAGTATTTCCACCTGGCCGACTTGGGCCCCTACCTGGATGCCCAGGCCCGCGTGACCGAGGCCTACCGGGACCAGGAAGAGTGGACGCGTATGGCGATCCTCAACGTCGCCCGCGCCGGCCGCTTCTCGAGCGATCGCGCCGTCATGGAGTACGCCGAGAAGGTCTGGGGGCTGCGCCGCTCAGGGCCGGCGTAGCATCAGGCCGCTACACGGCACCCTCTTTGTGCACAGTTTCGATGAAGGCCAGAATGTTCTCGATCGGCGTGCCGGGTTGGAGGTTGTGGCACGACGCGCAGACGTAGCCGCCGCCCGCGCCCAACGTGCGCAGGCAATGACGCGTTTCGGCGCGCACCTCATCGGGCGTGCCGAACGGCAGCGCCTGCTGCGTGTCGATGCCGCCGTGGAAGATCAGCTTGTTTCCGTACTTCCGTTTGAGGCCCTCGCAATCCATGCCCGGGCAGTTGTGTTGAATCGGGTTGAGAATGTCCACACCGGCGTCGATCAACCGAGGTATCAACTCTTCCGCCGCGCCGTCGGTATGGAAAAACACCTTCTGCCCGAACGAGTGCACCAGCGTGCAGAAACGCTTCAGCCGTTCCTGAAAGTAGTAATCCCAGAGGTCGAGTGAAATCAGCAGGCCGTTCTGGCTGCCCATATCGTCGCTGATGAACGTCCAATCGATGTACCCCTTGCCCTCGGTGAACAGGCGGCGCATCATGCGCGTCTGGATGTCCTCGATACGGTCCAGAATGGCGTTGGCTAGTTCGGGCATGGCCAGCAGGTCCATCATGGCCGTTTCCATGCCGCGCAATTGGCAGTAGATCTCGAAGAACGACACCCACGGCGCGTTCGTCACAAAATGCGGGTGCGCCTCGCGCATCGTGGCAAGCACGCGATCGTAGTCGAAGCGATCCACATCCGGCCAGAGCGGGTAATCGTCGAGACTCTCGGGCGTGTCGTAATTCGCCAGCGGCGGATCGCCGTATTCGTCATAGACCGCGACGCCCGTATTGCACGTGCGCAGCGGCACGCCATACGACGACATCGGCGGCGCACCGGGGGCGTGGCGGTATTCGATCATGCTGTAGACGATTTTGTCGAGACCAAGCGCCTTGTACAGCTCAATCGCCGAAGTGGTCTTGAAATGCGCCGACAACGCGGCATACACCTCTGGCGTGTGCCAGAGGTCCACCGGCGTCCGGTCCACCGGCCGGCGTTCGGTCACCGCAATCACGCGTTCACGCGAAGTCATGGTTTGCTCCTTCCCCAATTTTCGCCCGTCAACTCCCCCACAATCGCGTACTATTTCATCATGCCGCCAAAGAGTCAAGGTCAGCAGTGGGGAGATTGCAGACTCCCTCGCGCGGGGCTACCGCAGATACTTCCATCGGGTGCTTCCTAATGCCCGCCTTTGCTTGAACAAGAAAGGCTTGCGAGAGCTGCTTTGTCTTGCCCTGCGATTGGGGATCAAGGATTCCGAGCGCGTGCCGCGCCGAGGCACGCGCGAGACGGTTCAGTTGAGAATGCGTTGCAGCCCGACAACAACCCCCTGTACGCGCACCCGGTCCGCCGGGAAGAACATCGGCTTCATGAGCCGGTTCGCAGGGCGGAGTTCCACCGTGTCGTCGTGCAGGAAATAGTGCTTTACCGTCGCTTCGTCATCGAACAGCGCCACCACGATCGCCCCCTGCCGCACCGGCGCACCCTGATCGACGATGATGATATCGCCGTCGAGAATGCCGTCTTCGATCATACTGTCGCCCTGCACCCGCAGGCAGTAGGCGTTCTCCCGGGCCAGTTGCGCCGGTACCGTGATCTGCTCTTCGACGTTCTCCACCGCCAGGACCGGTTGTCCCGCAGCGATTCGTCCGACCAGGGGGAGCGCCTCGCGTCGTGCTCCGCGAAGTCGCATTAATCCCATTTTGGTCACTTGTATCGATCTGGCCTTCGACGAACGCTCGATGTAGCCTTTGCGCTCCAGCGCAATCAGGTGATCGTTCACCCCGTTGGTCGAGGCAATCCCAAATTGGGTGCCAATCTCGGCAATGGTCGGCGGGTACCCCTTCTCCTGGACCATCGAGATGATGTAGTCCAGAATCTCAGCCTGCCGCTTTGTGAGTTCTCTAGCCATATCACCAACCCCCTGATTCTATTTTCAGATTTATTGAAGCATATTCCCGGGTAAATGTCAAGCAAACTTCGAAAATGCCCCAAATGTACCAGAAAAGTATGTAGGGGGTGCCCTTACTGGTGAATAGGGAAGACCACGATTCTATAGGGAAATTTTCTCAGGGACTAGCCTGATAATGACGCGTGTTCCTCTAAATACGAGGAAACCCGATCGCGGGTATGAGTGTATTTTCGTGGCGCGTTGTTGCAAGGGCGAGTAGAGGTTTTGTCTACGAAAAATCGCCCGCCCAAATCGACGAAAAGGATCGTGCTATGTTCCGTTCAATAGTCATGTGCGGCAGCATTGTGGCGGCGGGTCTTTTTGCCGTGATGGACCAGAAAGTGGAAGCGCCGGCAAAGAGTCTGGGATCTGCCGCGCCGAGCCAAACCGAGGAGGGAAAACCGATGGACACCGCGACGTTTGCAGCCGGTTGTTTCTGGGGTGTGGAAGAAGAGTTTCGGAATGTGAAGGGCGTGAAGTCCACGATGGTGGGCTACACCGGCGGTACGAAACCGCATCCGACATACGAACAAGTTTGCACTGACCGCACCGGGCATGCCGAGGCGGTGGAGGTGAAGTATGATCCATCGGAAGTGAGCTATGAGCAATTGCTCAATGTTTTTTGGAATCTCCACGACCCGACGCAGCTTAACCGGCAGGGGCCCGACCATGGCTCACAGTATCGTTCCGCGATTTTCCACCACACCCCGGAGCAAGAGGCGGCGGCGCGAAAATCGCTGGAAGCGCTCCAGAAATCCGGCGCGTATTCGCGTCCGATCGTGACCGAGATTACGCCTGCCTCGACCTTCTGGAAGGCGGAGGACTATCACCAGCAGTACCTGGCAAAACGGGGTCAGGCCTCGTGCCATAAGTAACGTCGTCACGAATGCTGCAAAGAGGTGAGCGGTTGGAAGTAGTCGCGCTTTAATCCGGGATTTCGTAGACTATGCAACGGACCACGGGGGAAGCGCGCATGATGACGTTGGCGATGGGCGTGTTGGTGTGTTTGGGGGCGGGTGCGCACGGGGCGGACGCGGGAACGCTATATACCTATGAGCTAAGCCGTGTACATAGCCTGAATCTGAGTGAGCCTCGGCAAGTGCGGCGACTCTACGACGAGTGCCATGTGGTGGCGTCATTGCAGGGTGTCGTTAACCGACGTGCGCCGCGGCTGTACCTTTACTTTACCGGACATGACGGCGCAACCGACCGGTTTTGGCTTCAGAAATTTCAGGAACCCGGCGGATGGTTGGCGAAGAAGAGGCTCGAACCCCTGGCGAATGTGGATGCGCTGCTTGCTCGTTTCCGTTCCGACATCGAAGGGGTGGTCGTCTACGATGAACGTGTTCCCGCGACGTCCAATGTGGCTTCCACTATTGCCGGCGTGGAGAATTTGGTCTGCGTACGTTGGGACTCGGCGCCGGACTCGATGTTCGCGCATTTGACGTCCGATCCCGCAGGGCCACGGTTGCCGGTGAAGCGCTGGCTGGTGAATCCCGACGGCACGCCGTTGTTCACCGGCCGAGGCACGCTTCCCGGAAGTCAGACGCCGTCGTCGGGCAGCGCGAAGTGCGATGCGTACCTTTGGGCAAAGGAGCAGTATCTCGATACCGGCCGTTGCGATGCCCGTTGGCTGGGCTATTATCTGGACGCCTATTGGATTCAGCATCCCGCCCCTGGGGCGCTCAATCACACACTGACGAATCACGATTTCCTCGTGGCGCGCAGGGGGTTCGTATTCGACCTCGGCGTATTCGACGACGACCCGCCCGTGGATGAGCCCGGCCAGCCGCTTGGGGCGGATGTGCGCACGCTGAACGCGATTCTCGCGTCGGCGCATCGGCAACTCCGCGGCCGCGAGATGACCCACGTCGCGGGCTTTGTGCCGTGGGACTCGAAGTACACGACCGCCTCGGGCGGCAAGCACGAGCCAGTGCCTTGCGAGTGGCGTTACGCCGAGATCCTTTCATGCTACAACGCGCTGATGGATGCCGATGCGCCGGGAATGCAGGCGATGGCGAACGCGTCGGTGTTTCAGCATTACCCGCTCAAACGCCGCTACCCGCAGACGCGCCCCAGCGAGGCGTCGCTGGCGGAGCGAGGCTTCGTGTCGAAGAATGGACGCGTGGCGCCGCGTCACTACGTGACGCTCTACGCCGGCGATTACGATGCGGCGGCGTGGGTCTATCAGACGATGCCCGCGACGTGGGCCGATGCGGCGCGGGGTACGGTGCCGGTGGGTTGGGCGATCAATCCGGTGCTGGCCGAGCGTTTCGCGGCGGGACTGGCGTATTTACGAGAAACGGCGACCGCGCAGGATTTCTTCGTGGCGGGCGATTCCGGCGCGGGCTACATCAACCCCGGGCATCTTGTGCCGCCGCGGGCGTTCTCGGGCTTACCCAGCGGCCTCGATACGTGGACGCGCTTCTGCACGCGCTATTACCGGCAGTGGGACCTTTCCATCACGGGATTCATCATCGACGGGTTTGCGCCCGCGATGACCGACGAGATTCTCGCGGCGTATGCGAGGTTTTCGCGCGATGGGATTGTGGCGCAGAAGATCGGGCAAAGAGGCATCGCCCATGGCATGCCTTTTGTGCGAATGAATTTAGACCTCTACAAACCCATTCCTGATGCTGCGCGCAACGCACTTTCCGCCCTCGGGAACGAGACGCCGGATTTCCAGATTTTCCGCACAATCCTCTGGAAGCCCTCGGAATTGAAGCAGTTGAAAGACGCGATCGAAGCGGGACGTCCGGATGTGAGCGTGGTGGATCCGTTTACCTTCTTTATGCTGCTCACGAAAGCGGAGAGCGAAGGGACGTTGAGGAGAGACTGAAAAGGCAGGGGGCATAAAATGCAAAAACTGCCATTGACATACCGTCCGATATCTTCTAGAATCGTATATGGCGCGAATTAAGGCGGAATAACGCGCAAGTTGGTTCGGGAATGCGGTCTTTCTTCGAATTTCGACTTGTTGGCGAATTCCGCGATGGGCTGTTTTGCTGGGGGGTCTCTGTCTGTATTCGATTTTCCCCTTGGTGCGCTCTAAACCGTGGTGCGAGTACGTGGAGCGGGAATAATGGAATCGAGAAATGCCGTCTTGTTGGTGGAAGACAATGTGGACCACGCCGAGCACTTGAGCGAGATTCTCGAGGTGGATTTCGAGGTGGATGTGGCGGCTGACCGCAGCTCGTGTCTCCGGTTGCTTTCGGAGCGGCAGTATGCGTTTTTGATTATCGACTATTGCCTGGACTCGGGCGACAACGGGTTGGACATTTTACGGGAGCTGAATTCGGGGGGCATCGATATCCCGCGGATTGTGGTGACGGCCTATGGCAATGAGGAGGTGGCGGTCGAGGCGCTCAAGTTGGGCGCGCAGGACTACGTGCCCAAGACCTTGACGGACGATTACATGGGCAAGGTGTTGCGCGCGGTCCAAGAGCATTTGCGCCGCCGCTACGCGGTGAGCGACTCCCTGGCGCAGGCGCGGGTGTTGAACGCATTGCGCGAGAATCGCGCGCGGTTGTTCGAGAATTGGCGCCAACGCGTGCGGACCCTCGCGTCGCGCTATGGGCTTCCGGACGTCGTGCCTACCGAGGCGCAGACGGAATCGATTTATGCGGCGGTGCTCAGCGATCTCGAGCGCGGCGATGACGCGCAGACCTCGGCGTTGCTGGACGAGACGCCGTTGGACTTATCGCCGGACGCGACGGGTTCCTACGTGTCGACCACGCTGTTGTTGATAGCGTTCAAAGACGCGGCGCGCGCGGTGGTGCGTGAGGCGTTTCCCGAGAGCTTTGACACTCGCGCGGAGCTGATGGGGAAGTTGGGACAGTTGATCGAAGGAATCGAGTTGCGCACGGCGAAGTGGTTCGGCGCGATGTATAGTCAGAAGCGCGAACTCGAAGCGCGCGCCGTTGAACTGCGCCTGAAATCGCGCCTGGTCACCACGCTTCAACATGAGGTCCGCCAGCCGCTAAGCTACATCCTCAATTGTGCGGAAGATTTGGCGGTTAGCATGCCGGAAGGCGAGGTGCGGAGCGCGATCGAGAAGATTCAGCGCCAGGCGGAGCATATCGGGCTGGTGTTGAATCGCATCGAGGAAACCACGGAGCTAATCACGCGCGAGTACGCGGATGGGGTCGAGATGCTCGACTTGCCGCGCGAGTAGACCTGGGATGCGCGGACGCGTTCTGGAGCGAAAGATACTGGTCGTGGAGGACCAGGAGGTCTTGGCGGATCTCTACGCGTCTGTCTTGCGTCGTCAGGGCTGGGCGGTCTGGGTTGCGCGATCGGCGGAGGAGGGGCTGGGGATTTTTTCCGTCGAGCGTCCGCCCGTGGTGTTGTCGGATTATCATCTGCCGGAGATGGATGGCATCTCGTTGCTGGGCAAACTGCGCGTGTCGGCTCCCGAAACCTGTGTCATCCTGTTGAGCGGCTACCTCACATCCGAGCTGCTGAACAGTGCGCTCGAGAACGGCGCTTTCTTGTGTCTTAAAAAGCCCGCAAGCCTTCACAAATTATTCAGTTCCATCGAGGATGCGTACGCCCGTGCCTGCATGCTGGCGGACGGGGATGCGGTGCTGACGCCCGCGGATTTGATGCGGCCGCTCGAATCGAGGTTGGAGGCGGCGTCTTCGTGCGCGGTGATTATAGACCGGGGGTATCGCATTGTTTCGGGCAACGCCGCGTTTCTTGCGCGTTTTTCCCAGGACTCGATAGGCCTTCGCTGCTATGAAGTGTTAAGTGTCAGCGGACGACTGTGTCCGGGGTGCCGCGCGGTGGCGGCCTTCGATCTGGGGCAAGGGCATGTGTTGGAGCGGGCGGTGCCGCTTGTGCAGGATGAACTTGCCGCCGTCTATGAGCACATCGAGCCGTCTCCCTCCGTGGACGGAAAGCAATTCGCTTTGCTCAGCTTCGTGCCAAAGCTGAAGTTGCCTGTGTCCGCGCCAGCCGAGCGATCGGGCAATGGCGGGAACGGTGGGGCGGCCAAGAACGCCGCAACCGGGCCGGCGGTGGCGATTGCCTCCTGCGAAGGACGCCTCCTGAGCGCCAACACGGCGTTCGAACAATTCTTTGGCCCGTTACGGGAAGGAAAGAACGCAAAGACGTTTCTCGACCTTGGCGACCGTTGGTTTCTTAGTCTTCTGGAAAAGCGCGGCGGTTCTTTTCAGACGCTTGCGGAACAAGGCGAGCCGGTTGAATTTCGTGCGCGGTTGGCGGGCGGAGCGCCGTTGCCGATGCTTTGGCACTTCAGTCCTTTTTCACTCGACGACGGAGGGACGCCGCTGATCGTTTGCGTGGGGCACCCGGTGGCCGAGGAACAGAGCCTTGGTCGACTTGTTGAGTTTTACAACGCGAGCACGGAACGGCTGCTCAGTGGCCAGTTCGACATGACCGTGGTCTGCGACGACGACCTCAAGATTGTATCGGCCAATGGGCCGTCCTTGCGGGCGCTGCGAATGAAGCGTAAGGACCTGCAGGGACGCCCGCTTTCCAGCATTCTGCAGGGGGAAGAAGGGCTGCGTTCGCTTCAGCAGGCGCTTACGGCGCACGACGCGGCGGTGCGGGAGAATCTTCGGTTCGCGTTGTGCGGCGCGAACGGAGTGACGATTCCGGTCTGCGCGAATGCGTTGGCGGTGCACGATGTGTATAACCTCACGCGGGGTCTGGCGATCGTGATGCGCGACATGCACCACCAGGAAGAGTTTGAGCGGGCGCTGTCGCAAACGGAGCGGACGCACATCCTTGGGGAACTCTCGGCGGGCATCGTGCATCAGTTGCACAACTACATCCACAGCCTGACAGGCTGGGCCGAATTGCTTACGGCGGAGGCGCACGACACGGAAATCGCGCGGCACATTCTTGAGAGTGCGGCGGGGATGAAGAAGTTGGTCGGCGAGGTGCTTCAACTGGCCTCGCAGCAGGGAAATCGGGCGGTTCAGGACATTTGTTTGGGCGACGCATTTGACCGGTTGGCGCGTCTGACGCGCTGGCGCATGGAGCGCGACGGGATTGCGTTGACGTTCGAGGGGGAGACGGAGCGATCGCTGCGCACTTTGCCGACCTCGCTGGAGCAGGCGCTATTGTGCTTGGTGATGAATGCGGCGGACGCCGTGATCGAGGCCAAGCGTACTTCCGGCGAGCGTTGGATCCGGGTCAAATCCAGATTTCTTCCGGATGTGGTGTGGATCGATATTTGTGATAATGGACGTGGGGTTCCTGCATCGCTTCAGCCGGAAATCTTTCGGAGTTTCTATTCCACGAAGGCGGCAGGTACGGGGTTGGGGCTTTCGCTCTCGCGTTCGCTGCTACAAGTGATCGGCGGAGAGGTGAGTTTGGCGGAGAGTTCGGCGCGCGGTTCGGTGTTTCGTATCGCGCTGCCCTTGAGTTGCGCGGAAGGCACGGGCGCTTAAGCGCACAGAGGAGGAGACGGATTGCGGCAGGAAGTAGTGGCGGAGATACTGGAAGTCCTGTCTGAAAAACGTGAGCAATTGCTGGTGGCATGGCGCGAGAAGATCGAGGAGGCCTGGTCCAAACTCAATCTTGAAGAGGCCGTTACGCCTTCGGTCTTCACGCATACGTTGACGGAATTGGGCAGTTTTTTCGATGCCTACCTAGACGATCTGCGTCACGGCGGCTCGGCGCATTCCGAGCGGTTCGTGGTCGGGCTGGTTGGCCGCAAGATGCACGAGGGGTGCTCGCTCGTGTTGTTGGAGCTTATCAACAGCGCGTTTGCGGACGTGGTGCGTTCGCTTATACAACAACGCTTCCCGGATTCCTTCGATGCGCGCGCGCGGTACATGGAGTCGGTGGCGGAATTGGTGAGCCGAAACGATCTGCGCATGGCGCATGAGTACGAGACGTTGTTGGCGAAGTTGAATACCCAAGTGTTCGAGCGGCAATGCGAACTCGAGCGTCAGAATGCGCTGATGCAGGATTTTTTCAAGGCGGCCACGCATCAGTTCCAGGCGCCGCTTTGGTCGATTTTGGGGTTTGCCAACAAGCTGATGGGGCGGTACACCGAAGGGCACGACACGGCCGCGTTGCATGCGCTTGCTCGCATTCAGAGCAACGTGAACGAAATGCACCTGCTCATCCAGGGATTCGCGCGGTTGATGCAGGTGAGTCCGCTCGATTGCAGCCGCATTCACCTTTCACTGGAGCGCGTGGTGCGCAGCGCGTTGGTGCAGGTGCGCAAGAGCTTGGGCGACGAATACGAGGTGAGCGTTGAGCGTCCGCTGCCGAATGTGCTGGGCGACTATAAGCAGATGGAGGCGGTGTTTTGCGAGTTGCTGCGCAACGCCATACTTTACGTGCCGCCCGAGCGGCGGCCGAATGTGCGAGTTTTCGCGCGCCCTGTCGAGGAAGAGGGCGTGTGCGCGGTGTGTATATCGGACAACGGGATTGGCATTCCGCCCGAATACGCGCATCTGGTTTGGGCCCCGCTCGAGCGGTTGAATGACATGCGGGTCGAAGGCCTTGGGCTCGGATTGACCTATGTGCGGCGCGTGGTGGATGTGCACGGTGGACGTGTGCGTATTGCGCCGCAGGAAGGCGAAGGGACCTGTATGGAGTTGATATTGCCGATTTCGAAGGAACGCGATACCGCGGGCGTACGGGAAGTGGGCGCGGCGGCGCGATAATAAGAAGGGGTGTGGAGCATGGAATTTGCCATGGACGATCGGCGACTGGATCTGATTTTGCTGGTGGAAGACAACGAGGACCACATCGAACACACTGTTGATGCGCTGGAGGAAGGCGGGCTCATCAACCGTATTCATGTGGTGCGCGACGGATTGGCGGCGCTGGACTACCTATTTCATCGCGGCGAATACGCCGACGAGGCGTCGGCGCCGCGGCCGGGGCTGATCTTGCTGGATGTGAAACTGCCCAAGCACGATGGGTTCGAGGTGTTGGAGCGCATCAAGACGGATCCCGAACTGCGCACGTTGCCGGTGATCATGCTGACGACCACGGGGAACGAGGAAGATATCCAGCGGGGCGCGAGTCTGGGCGCGAATGACTACATCGTAAAGCCGGTGCAGTTCGCGCAATTTATCAGCAAGGTGAAGGGATTGGGGAAGTATTGGGCGGTGATCAGCGACTTGGCGCGCTAGAAGCACGACGTTCAACACCTGGGGGTACGCGACACGATGGTTCCATTCAGAGACGAGTTGGAGAAACTGCTTCAGGGCGCACTCCCCGTGCTTGAGGCGATGGCCGATGAGGTGATGGTCATCGATCGAGACTTTAACATTGTGTGGATTAACGAAACGAAGCGACGCCACTTTCCCCATGCCGCGCTGGATCAGAAATGCTACGAGGTGTTCGAACGACGAAGCGCGGTCTGTGAACACTGCGCAATTTTCGAGGCGATTGAAACGGGGAAGCCGTGCCGCAAGTCGGATCATACCCACACGGAAAATGGCATGGATTGGTATGGTCATCCGTTTGTGAACGACATTTCGGCCAGTCCCTTGCGTAATGCCGCGGGCGACATTGTGGGATGCATTGAGGTCGTTCGGGACATTAGCGATTCTTACCGCACACGTCGGCGGTTGGCGGCGCTTACGGAGGAGATGAAGAATGTCCTCCATGTGTTGTCGCACGATCTCATCTCTCCGTTGGTCTCGATACAGGGATTCGTGTCCAAGATCGAGCGCCGCTACGGCCAGCATTTCGATGACAAGGGGCAGCACTATATCCGGCGCATCACGGAAAACATCGGGTTCATGGACCAGCTCATCAAGGTGTTGCTGGACACGTCCCGATTGCTGCGGCAGGAACTTCACCTCAAGGACGTCGATTTGCGGACATTGACGGCGGAGACGGCGGCGCAGGTCGAGCAGGCGCTGGCGCAGCGGCAAGGACGCATCGAGATCGTTGAGCCGTTGCCGGGCGCGCACTGTGACCCGGTGCGCATTGGCCAGGTATTGCTGAACCTAATGGGCAACGCGATCAAATTCGCGGAGGAGGGTCGGCCGCTGGTGCTCACCATCGGTTTCAGCAATGGCTCTTATTTCGTTCAGGATAATGGTCCCGGCATCGAGCCGGAGTGTCACCAGAAAATCTTCCAACCCTTCACGCGCGCGACTTCCAAAAATGTTCCGGGCTTGGGCATGGGGCTTCATATTGTGCGCGAGATTATCGACAAGCACGGCGGGCGGATTTGGGTGGATCCGGAATATCGCGACGGCGCGCGGTTTCGATTCACCTTGCCGCCGCGAATGCCCGAAGAGACGACGGACCTCAGTTAGCGTGCTCTAAACAAGAGGGCAGCCATTTGGCATCGCGCATTTTAGAAAGTGCGTTAATTGAGTGCGGCGAGTTCTTGCTCCAACGCCTGGCGGATCTCGGGGGGAAGCGTCGGGATTTTCAGCAGTCTATCGTAGTCGATTCGCGCCGATTCGGGTTGTCCCGCGAACGCATACGCTTTGGCGCGCAGCCACAAGAGCTCGAGATCGTTGGGCGCGCGCTCGACGCCCAACTGCGCCGTCTTGATCGCCTGGCGTGCATCGCCGAGTTGGAGTTGAAGTTTCGCGAGCAGCTTGGCGCATGCCGCCGCATCGCTTCTCTTTACGTTAGGTAGCGCGGTCGCAAGAAGGTCGTGAGCGATATCCGGACTTCTTTCGGCCAGTGCCGTTCCTAAACGAAACTGGATAGCCGCCAAGCGTTCGCCGCGGAGATGCGCTGCGGAGGCTTCGAGGGCACACACGCGCGCAAACCATGGCGCGGCTTGGCCTGTGGCAAAAAGCGTTGCCAGGCGGTCAACCGAGGACTCCCAGGCCTCAGGCCCCTGGCGAAGGATGGCGATAAGCCCGGGCACCCCCGCAAACGCGGGCCGTCCGGAACGCGCCATCGCCGTCATCTCGAGTTCCCCGAGAAACGCGTCGCGCAACCCATTGGCAAGGGCGAAACTGTGGTACGCCGTCCACGCGTCGAAATCCTCCGGATCATGGGCGACCGCGTTGCGGAAACACGCGTGCGCGCGCGCATGGTCGCCCATGCCTTCCTCGAGGGCGGCGGCGCGCCATACCTCGAGGCGGGATGCCAGCGCGGCCTGCGCCTCGACAGACGTTTCCAATTCGCCAAGACGATTTTTCGAAGCGTCGAGAAAGGGTCCGAAGAAGCCAAACTTGCGCGAGAACCCGAAGAAAGCGCTCCACATCTCGGCATCGCCGGGTTCCGCACATACGGCGCGATAGAGCGCGTGTGCGGCATCGCCGCGCTGTCCCATCGCGGCTTCGTTTTGCGCCAACAGTTTGAGCATGAGGGTCGACGTGGGATTCAATTCGAGGGCGGTGCGCAGGTCGCGCTCAATCGCGCCGTGCAATTCTGACAACGACGCGCCCCCCGTCCCGGTTCTTCGCTGTTTGGCTTTGATACGTTCCGCCATGACAAACTGAATTCGTGCGCGGATATCAACCACGTCGGCATACTGAGGCGCCAAGACCGCCGCCTTGTCCGCTTCCTCAATGGCTTGGTCGAGCGCTTGATCTGCCCCGGGCCCGCCGCCGATGCCTTGATTGAAGAGTTGCTGTGCGCGGCGGATGTGGGCATCGAGGTAGGTCGGGTTCAACTGAAGCGTCCGTTCGAACGCCGACATTGCGCGGTTGGCTTCATGAAGCGCAAGACAGGCGCGGCCATAGCCGTACCAAATGCTCCAATCGTAAGGCGTTAACGCGATCGCGCGTTGATAGGCCTGCTTCGCTTGGGGGTATGCGTTCGCGCCCATGGCCGAATAACCTTGCTGAATTTCCAGTTGGGCGAGGAGTGCGCGCAGGCCGAAAGCAGGTATTGCGATCAGCGCCAAACTCGTGGCTACGCGCCAAGCCACGCGCCAGACGGCAACACGCGGCGGCGCGGGAGACGTCACGTCCTTCGACAAGCCGGCGATCATTCCGGCAAGCATGAATAGCCATGCGGCAGCAACAGGGGTATGTAGATTGAACCCGAATTGTCCGTCAACCCATGCCGCCAGGAAACAAGCGCCCGCGGCATAGCCGAAGACGGAGCGCCCGCGGTCGCGCGCGGTGAGGGCGAGCCGCAGCGAATAGACGACGCCGAAGAGCATGAAGGCCATGTACAGCACCGCGCCCGCAAGCCCGCCTTCCACGCCGGCCTCGAGTCCCTCATTGTGGACGTGATCGTTCATCCGGTAGGCGCGCGCGAAATACTCCTTCTCATACTGTGTCCAATACCGCGGGTTTTCCACGAAGTAGCCGCCGAGGCCTCGGCCCAACAGAGGGCGCTCTTGGATCATGCGGGCGGCGCCTTCAAAGGAGTGAATGCGCAAGAGCAGCGAGCGTTCGAGCGGTAGCGGCGCGCCATACTTGTGCGTGCTCACGGTAATCACAGCCGCGCCAGCGCCAAGGACAAGCAGGGCGAACGCAGTGAGCGAGAGCGCGATGATACGTTCGGGGCGGGGGGTGAATCGGCGAAACATGCCGACCAGAAGCAGCAGGAGCACCGCGGCGGCCAAACCCAAGAGCGCGCTCCGGGTATGGGTGAGGCCAAAATGCACAAAGGAGATCGCCGCGAGCATGAACGGCCACACGGCGCGGCGGGTTACGCCAAGTCCGGCCCCGAGCAACACCGCCAACACGAGCACATGCGATGCGAAATTCGGATTGCCAAATGTGGCCGGTCCTTCACGCAGGATACCGTCCGGATCCTGCCAGGAAAAGGGGTCGAGGCCCGCGCGTTGAGCGAATCCATAGAGCGTGGCCAGCACCATCGTTCCACAGAGTGTGGTCACAAGCCCCCAGGCCCGGCCCGGCGTTCGCACCACGCCCGAGGTGACGAGATAGAGCAGATAGAGCGCCACGAGGGAATTGAACTCGGAGAACGCAAAGCCGCGATTGATGGCGAACACGCTCATTACGCCGAAAATCGCGACATACGCCGTCAGAATGAAAAACAACCGCGAGGGAAGTTCAAGCGTGCGGCCTCGGCGAAGACTATCCCACATCCCCACCAAGGCCAACCCGGCGCTGGCGGACTGAAGTATAAAGTACTTGATGGCCGTGGTGTCCGAGGCGATGGGCAGAATAGCAAGCACCACCGCCACAGTGAATACGCCCAGCAGCACGCAGCGGGTGCGCCCCTCGCGCGGATTCGCGGCGAGGGGAGACGGGGCTACAGTTATCGATGCGGACGAAGTTCGCACGGGACACGCCGTTCTCCGATTGGAAACACGCCAGCACCGTTGCGCGGTGCTATGTTAGGAGCATACCCGTCGCGCGGCACGGTATCAAACGCTACCGGCAAGCGCGGGATTCTTTTCTATCGCTGCGCCGCGTCGTTTGCGAGCAGTAGCACGTCGCGACTGCCGACACCTTGATTCTTCAAGGCGGTTAGCTTGCGCAGCTGCGGTTCAAGCGGCAGTATCCATCGCCAGTCCTCTTCCTGCACAAACATGTACGCCGGGGTATCGCTCAGCAGCTTTGCCGCAAGGTCGTCGAGCGTCTTCTGCATGGAGGCCTCGAACGCCGCCGCCAATTCCGGCGGCGCCTTTGCCCCGGCCAGCGCTTCATGCACCCGTGCGCGAAGTTCGGCGAGTTGCGCGTCTGTTAGGGTCGAGCCGTCACCGATCGGACGGTCTTCAAATGCCGCCGTCAGCGCTTTGCGCAACTTGCGTTGCAGACGCGCCATCTCATCGAGCGGAATATCGCGCGCGCCCTCAATCGGCAGCAAGTCGCAGAGTACCGGCGTGTGGAAATGATGCGAATAGAAGATGTACTCCTCGCGCGAAAACCCCACGGAGTATAGGTCGAAAGAGCGGCCTTCCATTGCGGCGGTCCGTACCGGCTCGCAGAACTCCTTTGCGCCTTTATACCCGTCCAACGCGGGAAACACCCACATCGCCGCGGCCAATGCGCAGGCCGCAAAACTCGCCGCCAATACGCGCATCAACGCCGTTCCTGGGGTAAAGAGGGCATATGCGAGTGTGGCGAGACCGAGCACGACCAGGAGCGCGCCAAAGAAGACCATATTCATGACCGTGAGTTCTGCATACGAGATGGACACAAACGCGGCAACGCCCATAGCGATCAATCCCGCGCCCCAGACCCCGAGCATCCACCTGCGGGCGCGCGCACGCGGTTCTTCGAGCAGGGCGAGGCCGCTTCGCGCAAATAGAATCGCTACTGCCGGATACAGCGGTAGCAAGTACATCGGCCGCTTACCAACGCAGATCGTGAAAAAGATGAATGCGGGCAGGATCCAGCTCAGCAGAAGGCGCATCGCCAGACCGTCGCGTCGATGTTTCCACACCCATACAACGGTCCACGGCAAGAGCACCGTCCACGGCAGCCAGTTGACGGGCAGATTCTCGAGGTAATACCAAGGCCATTGTGCCTTACTGACGCCGAGAAAGAAGCGTCCGATGGTTTGGCGAAACAGGTTGCCGCCCACCGCCCCTTCAATGGCGGTGCTCTGCGCATCGGCGGGAATGCGCGCGTGCATTAGCGCAAGCCAAATCGAAATCGCGCCGATTGCGACCGCGAGACCGATCCACAAGTGCATGCGCTTACGCTCGGCCCGTTGTCCCCAGTAGAAGGCGTACGTCATGAGGAGGGGAAACACCAGCGCGGGCGGACCTTTCGCGTAGAGCGCCGCTGCGATGGCGCCGTAGAACAAGAGCAACGCCACCGGGCGGCGGTCCTCATGCCAGATCCAGAACGCATACAGCGCCGCCGTGAGGCACGCCGTGAGCAACATGTCCGTGCGCACCGACCGTGCCTCCCACCAGAACAGCATCAGCGTACAGAGCACGACCGCCGACCAGCCCGCGACGCGCGCGCCATACAGCCGACGCGCCAGCAGAAACGTGAACACGACCGTGAGCAGCGCCGCCACCGCCGACGGAATGCGCGCGGTCCATTCGTTGACGTCGCCCCTTGCCCACGACGCGAGCGCGATGGACCAAAACAGCAGCGGGGGCTTTTCTTTGTAGACTTCGCCGTTGATGTGCAACACGATCGGCTCGCCGGACTGCATTATTTCGCGGGCGACCTGGCCAAAGCGCGGCTCATCGGGTGGCCAGAGGCTGTATCCGCCGAGGTTGGTGAGGAACAGCACCGCCGCCAGCAGCAGCGGGCCAAGCAGGGGCAGAGGAACGCGGCGCATTGGAGAAGCTCCTTGTATGGCTACTCCGCATCAACCTTTCGCTCGGGATGACGCCAGATAAGCCAGATATTGCGAAGATAGACAAACATCGTTGCGGCCATTCCCGCGGCAAACACCCATTCCCCGCGCTGATAGAAGCACGAGAATTGCAGTAACGACGCGACGACGCTGAAGTACCAAAACGCCTTGGGAATTACGCTGCGGCGCTGGCGCTCGGTTGCGAGCCATTGCACGATGAACCGCGCGCTGAAGAACACCTGCCCCAACGCGCCAATCCCGAGCCAAAACCAGGTATGGCCTGCGTGACTGTTCTCGGAAACCTTCGGGTGTTCAATTTCGCGCAGCCAGATATAGGCGGTGAACCCGACGGAAATCAGCGTGACCAATACCACCGCCCCGTGCAGCGCAAGATTTTTCATCGCGCTCAGCCGTCCGCGCTCGCGCCAGATGTGAACGATATTTCGCGCGTAGATCGTGAGGTTGAAGCACTGGCTCAACGCGCCGAGTGGCGATCGATCGACGATAGCCCATTGCATGAGCAATACCGAGCCGATGCTGCTCATGTACCAGAAGACGGCAGGCACCACACTGCGGCGGCGCACCTCCGAGACGATCCACTGCACATAGAAGCGCCCATAAAATAGGGCCGCGCCCACGATGCCCACCGCGTGGCTTAGTGTGCGTAGCGACTCGACGGACGTCCCCGCCAACGTCATTCGTCGTCTCCCTCGATCTGAAACGGCACGTAACGCTTGCGCAGCCAGCCTACGCCGATCAGGTCGTAGATGCCGCGCCACAGACGGTTGTTAAGGCCATATTTCGACACGCCATGCACGCGTGCGTGGTGGGTGACTGGGCACTCGACGATGGACAGTCCCGCCGCGCGCACCATCACCGCGAAGAAACGATGTTGGCCGTTGAAGGAGATGAGATGACGGATGCACCGTTTGCGAAACCCTTTCGAACCGCACCCGGAGTCGCGGATGCCGTCGTGCAGCAGTCCATCGCGGACGCGATTGGCCACGCGGCTCGAGAAGCGCCGGAACCACGAGTCGTGTCGCTCCGCGCGGTAGCCGCATACGCAGTCATACTGCTTCAACAACTCGAGAAACGTTGGGAAATCGCAGGGGTCGTTCTGCAGGTCGCCGTCGAGCGTCAAGATGTATTCGCCCCGCGCGCGCCGCATGCCTGCGATGAGCGCCGCCGACTGACCGCTGTTGCGCACGAGGTGGACGGGCCGCACGTGCGGGTCCCGCGCCGCCAGGGCCTCCAACGCGGCCCGGGTGCCGTCGGTGCTGCCGTCGTTTACATAGACGCCCTCGTACTCCCACTCCGGCAACGCCGCGAACACCTCCGCCACGCGCGCCGCGAGCAGCGGAACATTGGTCTCTTCGTTGTAAAAAGGCACTACGACGGAAACGAGCATTTTCATAGGAATACCATCCCTCCAACGATCATGGAAGTATAGCGCAATCCACGCGAGCCGCACAAAAAAGGTACAAATCCGCGGCCGATTTCGGGAATATGCGCTAAGTCGCTAGCCGTACGGTCTTGACCAGCTCCAGAATGTGTTCGAACGGCGTTTCCCGCAGGAGGCCGTGACTGAGGTTGAAGATGTGGCCTCGGTGTTCGCCCTCGGCGAGGCAGGCGCGTGCGGAGGCGGTGATTGCCTCGATCGGGCCGGTGGCGAGCAGATGGTTGTCGAGGTTGCCCTGGAACACTCGGTTTGGCCCAAGTGCCGTGCGCGCTTGGCGTATGCCGACGGTGCTCGGCAAGCTGATGATGTCCGCGCCCGCGGCGTCGAGGTCGTCGAGGTGCGGCCACTCCCGTGCGAACTGAATCGTCGGCACGACTCCGCGCAGCCCCGCGAACACGCGCTGTTGATACGGCAGCGCAAACTCGGCGTAGGCGGCGCGGTCGAGCAGGAATGCGGCCGATTCGAACAACTGCACCGCGGCGGCCCCGGCGTTGGCCTGCATACGCAAGTAGGCGATCATGACATCCGCCATCAGTCCCAGCAGCCGGTGTGCTTGTTCCGGACGTTCCGCAAGAAACTGCTTCAACTTTGGCGCGGTCTCGCCGAAACTTCCGCCCTCAACGAGAAAGGTCAGCAACGTCAGCGGCGCGCCCGCAAAACCGAGCACCGGCAGGGGCTCATCGAGCATGCCGCGGACCCGCGCGAAGGTCTCCGGGATACAGGCAAGTTCGTTCTCTGGGTCGAACGCGTGCAGCCGGTCGAGATCGTCCCAGTCGCGCAGCGGCGTTTCGAGCGTAGGGCCCGGACGAAACAGAAAACGCGCGCCCATCGGGGCCAGCGGCGTCAGAATGTCCTGGTACACGATCAACGCATCGACGCCGAATCGCTTGGGCAATAGCGTAATCGGCGCGGACCACTCGGGCGCGTTGAACAGAATTTCCAGCGGCAGTCCGCTTTTCTCGCGCAATTCAAGATACGCCGGGTCGGTGCGCCCGGCCTGGCGCATCAGCCAGACCGGGGTCCGCTCCGTTTTTTCTCCGCGTGCCGCGCGACAAAATAGGCTGTCTCGCCAGGATTCGCTCATGCTTTTCGCCTCGCCAATAGTTCGCGCGGGGCGTCATACACGATGCCGCGCGCGACGGCCAGCGCATCGTCCATCGTGTATTGCCCCGTCGCCGTCTTTGCCGTCAACACCTCCGCCATGAAGCGGCGCACCATGCGCGCCTTGGCGTAGGACCACTCGACGCAATACGCGTCGCTGAAGAAGCCGATCTGTTTGTTCATCGGCAGCATGTCGAGCCGTTCCTCGATGATCTGCCGAATCGTGCCTGGGAAGAAATTATGCCACCAATATCCGGCCAGCGAGAAGTTGGGCAACTCGCGCGCCAGCGTGCATAACGACTGATTCGCGTGGCGGCTCGAGCAGAAGCACATGAAGCGCAAGCGGGGATATCGCGCCACGAGGTCGGAAAGTTCGCCGATGGTTTTCTGGCTCAGGCGGCTGGCCGATTCAAACGGCAAGGCCTCCGCACCAAGAGAGAATTGAAACACGATCCGATCGCCCTCGTCCTCGAGTTCCGCCAAGTAGTGATTGAGGATGTAGCTCGCGTAGATGTCGCGTTCCTTTGTTCCCGCGACGGCGCGCCGCGCCAGCGCGGTGTCCATTTCCGCGTCCGTGGGCAAGGTGTATTCCATGTCCGTGGAGATATGCTGCGCATTCGCGACGATCGAGTCATACGGGATGGTGCGCACATGATGCCGCACCGCTTCGCGCGCGTCGGCGGCCGTGCGTATCGTGCGCGGCAGCGGCGGGGCCGCGGCGCGGTCGAACGTCACCGGGATGGGCGGCTCGGGCCGTTCTTGGTTCCATGCGCGTTCGAGTTCATACACCGGGATGTCCGGTTGCCCCCATTGCGTCCGCGCAAAGAACGCCCATTCCAGCGCATAGTCGAACAGATCGTCGTACTGCCCCGCGCCTCGCCGTAGAATTTCCGTGGATGAGCGCACGATTCCCGCGCGGCGCAAGACTTCGCGCGGCCACGCGGGGTCTTTGGCGCGCTCGGCGATACGCGCGTCGAGCGTGCGCCAGTTGGCGGCGGTTACGGGTTCGTGCCAATCGTACAGCTCGGACAAAATCGTGCGCACGCCCCAGGACATCGCGGTGTTGCGCGCCTGAGGGAGGTACGGCAGGGCTTCTTCGATACGCCGCGCGGCCTCGTCCGATGTGCGGTCCTCGGGGATGCGCGCCCCGCTCGGACAACCCGCCGCATACAAGTCGCTGATGCACATGTGATACAGCAGGACGTCGTCCAACCCGCGCGCGGCCATGTGATCCGCGTCGAGATGCGTGTGGGCGTCCACCCACCCGAAAGACAACAACCCCTCTTCCATCGCACGAACGTCTGGATTGATCATGGAACGGTCCTCATCGGCGGAACCGCGCCCTTCCTCGCCAAGCCCCGCAAGCGCGGCATTGTACCCTAATCGGGCCACACGAGGCTACGTGGACGCCGCGGAACTAGAGCTGCCGCGCGCCGTGCCGCTTCAACTCGGCGACCACATGCCGGACATCCTGGGCACGGTCCTTGGGGATGACCAGCACCGCATCGCGCGTGACGACGACGACAAGCCCCTCCACGCCGACGACCGCCGTCGCGATCTCGCGTCCGTCCACGTCGTTGTAGACAATGCACTCGCGCGAGTCGACGATGATCGGTTCGCCGTGAATGACGTTGCCGTGGGGGTCGGCGATGCGCGTCCGCTCCAGCGCCGGCCACGAGCCGACGTCGTCCCACGGGAAATCGGCGCGGACCATGATGGTATGCCGCGCATGTTCCATGAGGGCGTAGTCGATCGAAATATCTTCGAGATTCTCGAACGCCGCGCGCGCGGCATCATGATCGCCGGTGCGCAGGACTTCGGTCATCAAGGAAATGGTGTTGGCCAGTTCCGGGCGCACAGCGGCGCATTCCTCGACAAATGTCGACAAACGCCAGAAAAACATCCCGCTATTCCAAAAATACTGACCGGAAGCGATGAAATCCTCGGCCCGTTCGCGGCTTGGCTTTTCGTGGAAGGCCCCGACCGGATACACCGGGACGTTGTGGCGTGTATTTGGCCAAGGCGCGACGTCGGGACGCACCTGGATATACCCAAACCCTGTGTCGGGCCGGGTCGGGGTCACGCCCATCGTGGCCAGCGCCTTCTCGCGCGAAACCGCCTCCAGCGCCGCTTCCACCGCGCGCACAAAGGCATCGGGATCGGGCAAAAGGTGGTCGGCGGTTGTCACCGCCTGCATGATGTTCGAGCCGTCGCCGCCGTAGCGGGCGAGAATGTGCGCGGCGGCGTAGGCCAACGCGCCGGATGTATTGCGCTTAGCGGGCTCGGCGATGACGTTCTCCGGCGGAACGCCGACCTTCGCCTCGCGGATCGGCTCGACAAGGTGCGCGCCGGTCACAATGTACACGTGTTCGGGCGGGATTACCGGGGCCAGGCGTTCGACAGCCTCCGCTAGCATGCAGCGGTCGGGCTGCGTGAGACACAGCAGTTGTTTGGGACGCGTCCGCCGCGACAGTGGCCAGAAACGCTCGCCGGAACCGCCGGCCATAATCACGCCCACATACGTCAACCCGTCGTTCGAACTCGACATCCCGTTCTCCTTTATGCCGCGCCGTCCTCTATAGATCGCGCACGTCGCCCAGCGCGTCGCGCTCGGCCTCGTGCAAGCGGCGAGCCTCCTCCTGTGCGTACTCGATATGACGTCGGGCCGCCGTGGCCATCAACACGATCACAATCACCATAATTCCAATGCCCTGCAACAAGGCCAACACGCTGTCGGTGGCGCTGGTTGCGTTGCGCAACAGCACACCCGTCGCGCCGAGCGCGAACGCGATCAAGTAGATAAAGAACACCGCCTTGCGCTGGGAAAATCCTATCCACACCAGGCGATGGGAGAGATGATCCAGCGCGCAATGTTCGATGACTTGGCGAAGCGTGCGCGTTTCGCCGCGCAAGATCCGCGCGATGAGGATATAGGCGAAATCGAAGATCGGCACGCCGAGGATCAGGATGGGGATGGTGGCTGTGGCGACGGGATGCTCGGACCATTCGCCCATGACCCCGAGCGCCGCGAGCGTGAACCCGAGAAAGAAACTGCCCGCGTCGCCCATAAACACGCGGGCCGGGCGGGAGTTATAGATCAGAAAACCGAGATTCGCGCCGAGCAACGCGGCCGAGAGCATGCCGAACCAGGAAAGCGAGGTCTCGGTGCCCGCCGCGAGAAACGATTGCACGGCGATGATGAGGTAGACCCCCGCGACAATCGAAGCCACGCCGGAGGCGAGTCCGTCCATATTGTCCAGTCCGTTGAAAGCGCTGGTCACGCCGACGATCCAGAGCAGCGTGACGACGAGGTTCAGCGGGTACCAGGGGAAGAGCTTGATGCACACGCCGTAGCGCGAGAGAACAACCGTCACGAGCACAAGGGTAAGAAACTTGTAGACTGCGGGAATGCCCCCGGCGATGTCGTCCGCCGCGCCGACGGCCATACACACAAACGCGCCGATCAGAATGCCCTGCATGGGGTAACTGAAGTAATGCGGGAGCAGGGTGGCCGCGGCAAACGCCGCGAAGATGAGCACACCGCCGCCGCGCGGCGTCGGGCGCGCATGGAGTTTGCCCTCCGTCGCGTGATCCACCACCCCGAACCGCCGCAGCAGCCAGATATAGAACGGCATACCCAGCGCCACGATCAAGAACGCCAGGCTCCCCGCCGCGATCCAGGTGCGCGGCCAATAGTGCAACCCCTCGAGCATACGCTCCCCTCATTCGTTGAACCCGCCGCGATTCTAGCGGATTTTCGCCCGAAATGTCTGTAGCTACGCCAGAAGTTCCATGGACCGAGTGCCACGCCGATCCCCAATCGCCGGATAACTTCCAGAGAAAGCGTCAGGGGTGTTGTGTCGCGGAAAGGCTTGCCTCTAATCCGCAAAGCGGATGGCGGAACGTAACTCCGGGTGGAACGGAGCGGCGCAGCCGCGAAGTGGAGCCCGGGGGATGCGCACCCACCATCGGGTGCTCCCCTAATACCCGCCTTTGGTTGAACAGTTAGGGCCTGCGCGAGCCGCTTCGCTTTGCCCGACGGTTGGGGTTGTCTTGCCGCAGCATATGCCCTCGGGTATACTATTGACTATGACAAGCACGCGATGGCGAACATGGGCGATGGTGTTGCCCTTTGTTTGGGGGATGGCAGCGTTTGCCGCGCCCAACGAAGGAGCGTCGCCCCCCCCAACGCCGTCCAAGGATCCGCGCGTTAAACAACTCAAGATTGAGAGCGAGACGCTGCAGCGCCGGAAGGAGCGACTGCGCTCCAATAGCCGCATGGCCATTTTCGAAGACGATAAAGGCGTGCCGGTTTTCACAAATGTCCCTCAGAAGTACCGTAACCGCGAGGGATTCGTCGAGGTCAAGATCAAGTTCGAGCCGGTCATTATCCCCAACCGCCTCCGAAAACTCAGTGAACGCGATCATGTCAGCGCGGGCAGCGTCTCGGAACTCGTTCGGCACTACGCGCGCATTTACGCCTTGGACGAGAACCTGGTGTACGCGGTGATCAAAGCGGAGAGCAACTTCCAGGTCGACGCGGTGTCGCGGGCGGGGGCGCGCGGACTTATGCAGCTCATGCCGGGAACGGCCGCCGAGATGGGCGTGACGGATATCTTCGACCCCGCGCAGAACATCGGCGGCGGCACGCAGTACTTGGCGCGCATGCTCGAACTGTTCAACCGCGACACGAGCCTCGCGTTGGCGGCGTACAACGCCGGACCGGAAGCCGTCAAGAAGCACGGCGGCATCCCTCCCTACGCGGAGACGCGCGCGTATGTCGAGCGCGTTAAGCAATACCATCAGCAATTCGGCGGGGGAACGGTCAAGGTGCAAAACGTCCAGGTCGTTCCTGGAAACAAGGAAGCGGAGAAACAGGAACCGATCCGCGACCCGAAGTACCACACCGTGATTTTCAAGAGCGGCCTCTGGCAACTGGCGGAGTCCATCACGGATCAAGACCCGTATTACTACGTCCAGTTCGAGGGCCGCACGGCGCGCGTTCGCAAGGACCAGGTCAAGGAGATCGTCAAGCCAACGGTCGAGACGCGCCTTTCGAGAAAGGAATCGCCTGCCTCATGACCGAACGCCCTTGGGTGGTGATGCGCTCCAAGAACGACGCGGATCTGATTCGCGACACGATGGAGGCCGTGCGGAATCAGGACCGCCCATGCCGTATCATCAACATCGACAGCGGTTCGACCGACGGCACGATCGATATCATCAAGCAATACACCGACCGCCTCATCGAAATCCGTCCAGAGCAATACGTCGCGGGCTGGGTGCTCAATCTCGGCATGAAAGAAACCGACGGAGAACACGTCGTCTTCTTGAACTCCGATGCCACGCCGACGGACAACCGTTGGCTCTCGCGATTGCTTGAGGCGCTCGATGCCCCGAAGGTGGCCGCGGTGTATGGGCGGCAGACGCCGCGACCCGACGCGTGGCCGCTTTTCGCGCGCGAGACGGACCGTGCATTCGGCCCGGACCCGGCGGGTGCGCGCTGGGGACATTTCTTCTCGATGGCAAACAGCGCGATCCGGCGCAGCGTGTGGCAGGAGCGCCCTTTCCGCGACGAGTTGCGTTATGCCGAGGATGCGGACTGGACATATTGGGCGCGCGGCGCGGGGTATGAGGTCCGTTACGTGCCCGAGGCCGCCGCGATGCATTCGCACAACTACAGCGTGCCCGAGGCGTGCCGCCGGCAGTTCGGTGATGCCTATGCCCTCGCGGATTTGTTTCCGACGCCGCGCTGGCGCACGACCTTTGCGCATATGGTGGTGCTGTCGTCGTTGGCGGAGATCGCGCGCGACGCGAAATTCTGCCTGGGCGAAGGGCGTTGTCCACAGGCCCTGCTGCATTCGCTCGCGCTGCGCCCCGCGCAACGTTGGGGACGCTATCGCGGCTACTGGGCCGCACTGCGGAAGCGCCAATGACGCGCCGCTTCACCCTTGACGGCAGTCCGGCACTCGAAGCGCGCATCGCCGCCGACCTCGACGCGATCCGGAACGCGGCGGAGCCTGCCGCGGAGGTGTGTCCGATTGCCGCCGTCATTCTCGGCGGCGGTTATGGCCGCGGCGAAGGCGGAGTACTGCGCGAAAACGGACGTGAAGCGGTCTATAACGATTACGATCTGTTCGTGGTGGTGCCCGACACTCCGCGCGTCCAGCGCAAGGCGCTGCAGGCACGCCTGCGCGATATCGGCGAAGCGCTTTTCCATCGCGTCGGCGTGCATGTCGATTTTGGCCCGCCGATTCAGCTCTCCGAACTGCCGCACCTGGCCTATACGCTGATGTACATGGAACTGCGCGCGGGGCATCACGTGATTTTTGGCCCGGCGGACGTGCTCGCGACGATGCCGCAGTACACGATGGAAACGCCGCCGCTCATCGAAGGCGCGCGCCTGCTAATGAACCGGGGCACGGGACTCGTCCTTTCTCGCCGCAAACTGCGCGCGGGAATCGCAAGCGAAGAGGACCGTCAGTTCGTCGTGCGCAACATCCAGAAAGCCACACTCGCGCTGGGCGACGTAACTCTGATGCGGTATGGACAGTATTCGGCAAGCTGCATCGAACGTGGTAGGCGCTTTGCGGCGCTTTCGCCGAGCGCTTATCCTCGCGGCGATGAACTGCGCACGCGCTATGCCGAGGCGGTCGACTTCAAACTGCACCCACGGCACGACATTTTCGACGCGGACGAACTCGCGGAGTGGCACGCGCGCGTACGACGCCTGTTTGAAGACGTACATCGTTGGTTCGAACAGGCGCGGCTCGGCGTAACCTTCACGCGCTGGGACGAGTACGCCCGACTGCCGCAGTTGGCGGCGGGCGTCGAAGGCCCGGCGTGGCGCAACGCGATCCGCAATCTGCGCGCGGGGCACTGGGGACGGCCACCGCTACACCGTCTTGCGCTTCCCAGTCTGGATCATCTGCTGCGTACGTTGCCGTCGGTGTTATACGACGTGGCCGATCCGAAATTGGAGGACCACTACCTCCGATTCTGGGAGCGCGTGTGTTAAGCCAAAGAAGTCGCGCGGCGTTGCTCGCGGCGATCCTCGCATCGGCGCTTTATCTACGCGTGGCAGGCCTCGCCAACGAAAGCCCCTGGGGCGACGAAGCGACCACGCTTATGCCTCTCGCGGCGGATTCGCTGGGCGGCTTCCTCAAAACGCTCTCCAAATTTCACCCTCTCTATCCCCTCTATTACGTAATCGCATATGCCTGGGCGCATGTGGTGGGCGACAGCGTACTCTCCTTGCGCATGTTGTCCGTGTTGTTCGGTCTGCTCGGCATCGTGATTGTATGGCGCACCGCCGAGCGCCTGCTGGGACCGCGCGCGGCATTGTTCACGGCGATGTTCCTGGCGTGGACGCCACTGCATATCCAGTTCAGCCAGGAGATCCGGTTCTACGCGATGTCGTGGTGCCTCGTGGCGCTGTGCTTCCATGCCTTCGTGCGACTTTGGGAGACTCCCCAGAGCAGGCTGTGGCGCATCGTATACGCGACGACCTGTGTGGCCAGCGTATTCACGCACCCCATGAGTGCGCTCGCGTTTCCCGTGCATGCCGCGCTCTGGTTGAGCGACGCCACGCGGCGGCGGCAAGGGTATGGGTGGTTCGCCTTCCACGCGCTCACCATCGTCCTAATCGGCGCATGGACCACGCTGGCGTTTCCTGGACTGCGCGACGCGTACGGCTGGATGAATGAGGTCTTTCTCGCGCAAGCAGGTATGATGTTGGTGCAGTACGCGGGCGGGGGTGGTTTCACGGTGCGGCTCGACGCGCTCGCGCCGTTGGCGGCGGTCTGGAAGGCCGCTTTTGTGGTCATTCTGCTTGCGGCGGCGGGACGGGCGTTGTGGACACTGCGAAAGCCAGCCCCGGCCGCTTCAGAGGCGTTCGGACCTCGTCGAACCGCGGCGCTCTTGCTGCTATGGACGTTCCTGCCGCCGTTGCTGCTGGCGCTGACGTCGCTGACGCTGATCCCCTGTTTCTTGTTGCGCTATACGGGCTACGCATCGTTTGGCGCGGCGCTGCTGGTGGGCATGTTGCTTAATGCTCCAGTACGTGCACGGCGGCTCGCAGCGATCGGCGTATGCACGCTGTTGGCGACGCAAGCGCTGATGCTTCACGTGTCACGTCCGCTGCGCGCGGACTGGCGCGCGGCGGCCGCCTATATCCAACGCGAAGCGCCGAGGGCCCGTCCCGCCGTGAACAACATCACCGCGCAGTACGCGCTGGCCTACGCGCTGGGACTGCCGCTGACCAACCCCGCCCATCCCGAGGGCTTCCCCCCCATTCTCGAGTCCTCGAAGGCGCTGGAGGAGTTCTTGCACGCAACGCAAGGCCCTGTGGCCGTAGTGATCGATCCGATGTCCTCCAACTATGCCGCCGCAGCGGAGGCGGCATTCCACAATGCGAACCGCCAATTCCGCCTCCAGCAGTTTCCGGGACGTCCCGGGCGGTTGAACGTTTATTTGGCGGATGCTGCTCCGTAGATAGAGGTCGCTTGGAATTCTGTGCCGTTTCGTGCCATTCTCGGCGCATTGGCAGGAGTTTGACCATGACCCCGTTAAGCATCGTGCATATCCCTCGACGGTTCGTCCGCAGCGAATGGGGCGGAACCGAAACCGTCGTGCTGGAGACGAGTAAACGCCTCATCGCGCACGGGCACACGTGCGAACTCCTGTGCCCGAATGTCTTCGGCGGCCCGGAGCGCGAGGTGATGGATACGCTTCCGATTCATCGCACGCCGTACTTCTATCCGTATTGGGGCCTCAAGCCCGAAGCGCGTCGATTACTCGACAAAAAGGGCGGAAACTTGTTCTCGTTCAGCCTGTGGCGCGCGCTGCGGGCGTACCCAAAACTCGATCTCGTTCACCTTCACACCATCAATCGCCTTGGCGGTATTGGCCGCACCGAGGCGCTGCGACGCGGGATTCCCTACGTTGTGTCGCTGCACGGGGGCGTGTTTGACGTGCCGAAGCAAGAGGCGGAATCGCTGACCGCGCCCGCGCGCGGCGCATTCGAATGGGGCAAGGTACTGGGATGGTGGGTTGGTGCGCGGCGCGTATTGGATGACGCCGCTGCGATCATCTGCGTCGGGCAGTCGGAGCAGGTCCTCGCGCAGAAACATTTCCCCAACAAGCACGTTATTCACTTGCCCAACGGCGTCGATCCCGGCCGCTTCGCGCAAGGCGACGGCGCGGCGTTCCGTGCGCAGCACGGCATCCCGCAGGACGCCTTTGTGCTGCTCACCATTGCGCGGATCGACCCGCAGAAGAATCAGTTGCTCGCGGTACGCGCGTTGCCCAAACTTGCCGCTATCGAACCACGCTTGCACCTGGTTTTGGTGGGCCCCGCCACGAACGAACCCTATCTAGAGACCATCCGCAACACCGCGCGCGAGCTTGGCGTCGAGTCTCGTCTCACCATCGTGCCGGGGCTGGCGGGGGGGAGCGCCGACCTCGCGAACGCCTACCACAGCGGCGACGTCTTCTTGTTACCGTCGCGCCACGAGCCGTTCGGGATCGTTATCCTCGAGGCGTGGAGCGCGGGACGCCCGGTCATTGCAAGCCGAGTCGGGGGCATTCCTGCGTTTGTGGGGGATGGGATCGAAGGAATCCTCTTCGATTCCGATCAGGAGGAAAGCCTCGTGCGGGCATTCGAGAGGCTGGCCCAAAATCCGGAGCTTGCGCGTAGTATCGCCAAGGCGGGCCGCAGCAAGGCGGAACGCGAGTTCGGCTGGGATCGCCTGACGACCATGCTCGAGGACATCTACGAAAACGCTCTGCGGAGCCATTCCGCGGCCAGGGGCGCATCCTAACAAAACCCTAACGTTTCTCCGCTACACTGCGCCCCGAAAAGGGGACCACTATGCAAAAATCACAAAGCGCCTTCATCAAAGTGGTGTGGACATGCGGCCTTGCGGTGACGATCGCTGCGGCGCTGGGCGCGTGCGGACGGCCAACCACGCAGGATACAAAGCCCACGGCGTCGACCATCATTATCAAGGGCTCCGATACGATGGTGCATCTTGTCTCCAGTTGGACCGAGGATTACATGAAAGCGCACCCCGATACCTCGCTTTCGGTAACGGGCGGCGGCTCGGGCACGGGCATCGCTGCGCTGATCAATGGCACGACAGACCTCTGCGCTTCTTCGCGCGACATCAAACCCGAAGAGCGCGCGAATGCGGAAAAGAAAGGCCGGAAAATCGCCGAGCATAGGGTCGCGCTTGACGCCATCGCGGTGATAGTCGGTAAGCAGAATCCGGTGGCCGAGTTGACGATGGACCAACTCAAGCAAATCTATATGGGCACGGTGACCCGCTGGTCGCAGGTTGGCGGGCCGGATCAGCCCATCCAGGTCATCTCGCGCGAGTCGAGTTCGGGCACGTACGCGTTCTTCCAGGAGCACGTGCTGCAGAACGAGGATTATGTTGTGACGGCGCAACTGCTCCCGGCAACGGCAGCCATCGTTCAAGCCATATCGAGTGACCCGTGGTCGATCGGCTACGTCGGGCTTGGATACGCGGAAGAAGCGAAGACCTCGGTTAAGACCGTGGCCATCAAGAAAGATGCAAGCTCGCCTGCCGTCGCGCCCAGCGTCGAGACCGTGCTTTCCGGCGCATACAGCATTTCCCGTGCGCTGTATCTTTACAGTACAGACCCGACCTCGGCGCCGGTGAAGGCCTTTCTCGACTATTGCGTGAGCGCGCAGGGGCAGGAAGTGGTGGCTAAGACGGGTTTTGTAAGGGTGTCGAAGTAGATGGGACGCGGATTTCGCGAACTTGCCGTGCGTTGGTGGATGCGCTTTTGCGCATCCACAAGCATCCTCATCGTCGCGCTGATCTTCATCTTCCTGCTGCGCGAAGCGTACCCGCTTCTGGGGGAGTCCGGTCTCGGCAGTCTGCTGAACGGACGTTGGGCGCCGGTGTCGCCCAAACACCCGAGTTTCGGCCTCGGGCCGTTGTTCACCGGCTCGATGCTGGTAACGCTACTGGCCACATTGTTCGCCATTCCGTTCGGGGTGTGCGGCGCGGTGTTCATTTCAGAACTTGCGGGGCCCAAGGAACGTGAGTTTCTCAAGCCGTTCATCGAACTGCTCGCGTCGATTCCATCCGTTGTGATCGGCTTCTTCGGGCTCATCGTGCTCGCGCCGCTCGTGCGCGAGGTGTTTCACTTGCAGACCGGCCTCACGGCGTTGACGGGCGCGCTGCTGCTCGCGCTGATGGCGATCCCCACTATCATTTCCGTATCGGAAGACGCCCTGCGCAGCGTGCCGATGTCGTTTAAAGAGGCATCGCTGGCGCTGGGCGCGAGCCGCATGCAGACGATCTGGAAAGTCACCGTGCCTGCGGCTCTATCGGGCATCGTCGCGGCGGTGATGCTGGGCATGGGACGCGTCTTTGGCGAGACGATGGCCGTGCTCATGGTGACCGGCAACGCTCCCGTGCTTACCGCGTCGCCGCTGCGCTCCGTGCGCACGATGACCGCCACCATCGCGGCCGAAATGGGCGAAGTCACCTTTGGCAGCGAACACTACCGCGCCTTGTTCTGGGTGGGGCTCGTGCTACTGGGAGTAACGTTCCTTTTCAACCTGGTCGCGCTGCGCGTCCTCAAGTCGTACGGGAACCGCTAGGATGAGACGAAACCGCGGAGAATTCATCATCGCACTGGGTATGCGCGGCATCACGTACGGCATCGTCGCCATCGTGGCGTACATGGTCTTTGACATCGTGGTCAAGGGCGCGCCCTCGATCACTCCCTCTTTTCTGTTTCAGAGTCCGCGCGAAAGCGGCGCGGAAGGCGGTATTTTCCCCGCGATTCTCGGCACGTTCTACCTCATCCTGGGCACGGTTGCAGTGGCATTGCCCCTTGGCATGGGCAGCGCCATCTACCTCTCCGAGTACGCGCATCAGGGCCGCTTCACGCAGCTTGTGCGTCTGGCGATCATCACGCTCGCGGGCGTGCCTTCGATTGTCTTCGGGTTATTCGGTCTCGGCCTCTTTGTGCTCTTCTTCGGGTTTGGCGCGTCGATTCTGGCGGGTTCGTTGACGTTAGCGTGCATGGTGCTGCCCACCATCATCGTGTCGAGCGAGGAAGCCCTCCGCGCCGTGCCGCGAACGCTGCGCGAGGCCAGTCTGGCCCTGGGCGCGACGAAATGGGAGACGATCCGCAGCAACGTCCTGCCCTACGCGATTCCCGGCATGATGACGGGCAGTATCCTCGGCATTGGGCGCGCCGCGGGCGAAACCGCACCGATTCTGCTAACCGCCGCCGCGTTCTTCCTGCCGTCACTGCCGAAGTCGGTCTTCGATCAGTGCATGGCGCTGCCCTATCACCTGTATATTTTGGCAACCCAAATGCCGGATGCGGAAAAAGTGCGCCCCATGCAGTATGGCGCGGCGCTGGTGTTGCTCGCACTGGTGCTCGGAATCAATCTCATCGCCATCGTGTTGCGCAGTCACTTCAGGAAAAAGTACAGATGGTAAACTTGCCTCCCGAATCCATTCAGATCAGCGCGCGGAACCTGAATTTCTACTACGGTGCGTCGCAGGCCTTGCACGGGATCAACATCGATATCCCCGTGAAGCAGGTCACGGCCTTTATCGGGCCGTCGGGCTGCGGCAAGTCGACGTTTCTGCGCACGCTGAACCGCATGAACGATATCATCGAGGGCACCCGCCTCGAGGGAACCGTGCTTATCGAAGGCAAAAATATCTACTCGCCGGACACGGACGTCGTCGATCTGCGGCGGCACGTGGGCATGGTCTTCCAGAAGTCGAATCCCTTCCCGAAATCGATTTTCGACAACGTCGCGTACGGTCCGCGCATTCACGGCACGCGCGGGCGGCAGGAACTGGCGGAAATCGTCGAGCGCAGCCTCACGCGCGCGGGACTGTGGGAAGAAGTGAAGGACCGCCTGAATCAGAGCGCCATCGGGCTTTCCGGCGGGCAGCAACAGCGCCTGTGCATCGCGCGGGCCCTGGCGATCGACCCGCGCATTCTGCTGATGGACGAGCCCGCGTCGGCGCTTGACCCCCGGGCCACGAGCCGAATCGAAGACCTCATTGGCGAGTTGCGGTCGGACTACACAATCGTAATCGTCACGCACAACATGCAGCAGGCGGCGCGCGTTTCCGACTATACGGCGTTCTTCTACGAGGGGCGCTTGATCGAGTACGATGTCACGGGCCATATGTTCACCAATCCCGGCGAGAAACAGACCGAGGACTACATCACGGGCCGCTTCGGTTAGTCGGCGGCCGGCACGAAAGGGACTGTCATGGCGAGCCATCTTCAGCGCGAGCTCGATCTTCTGAAGCGCAAGCTGCTTTCGTTGAGTGCACTCGTCGAGGGCACGCTTCAGCGCGCGGTCAAGGCCCTGCGCGAGCGCGACACAGCGCTGGCCCAGTGGGTGATCGACGTAGACTATGAGATTGACCAGCGCGAGGTGGAAATCGAAGAGGAATGCCAGAAAATTCTGGCCCTTCACCAACCGGTCGCCTACGATCTGCGCTACATCATCGCCGTGCTCAAGATTAACGGGGAACTTGAGCGCATCGGCGACGCCACCGTCAACATCGCCGAACGCGCGTTGTTTCTTTCGTCACACGAGCAATGGGAAGGCACCTACGACTTCTCCACGATGGTCGAAAAGGCCCAGTGGATGCTGCGCAATAGTCTGGATGCTCTTGTCAACGGCGAGGCCAACCTCGCGTATGCCGTCTGCGCGGCGGACGATGAGGTGGACGCGCTCAACCGAGAGGTGTACGAGTTCGTCCACAAAAACATTCGGGACCACCCCGAACACCTTGAAATTCTGCTGCATCTCCTGGGAATCTCGCGCCATCTCGAGCGCATCGGTGATCACGCCACGAACATCGCCGAGGACGTCATTTACCTGATCGTGGGCGAGATCGTGCGCCATCGCAGCGAAACGTTTCACATCGCGCAGCCCCCGCCTGATGGAGAGCCGCTGCCGGAATAGAGGTGTTGCCGCGTTTCCTTTCCGGTATTCGGTTGTGTTCTGAGGGCGACGTCGGTACACTGCTGTCGTTTCGCGCGCGGCCATAAAAAAGCACTGGAGGGCACGCATTGAAAGACGTCATTTTTCTCGTGTGCTTTCCCCTTTCGGTCCTGGTCGGCGTATTATTTGCCCGCTCATCCCGCCGCTTGCGCGATTCTGTCTTCATCGCCATGGTGTTCTGCACAACCTTCGTCCACATGCAGACCATCAAGCAGGACATCAATTTTCTGAGCCGCGAGTGGTATCGCGGCACCACGCGCGGGTTCGAGTTCTCCTTTGAAGACGGCTTGGCGCTCATCCTGCTTTTTGGCACGCTGCTTGCCTCGCGCCGGGATAATGTGCGCAAGTATTTTGTGCCTGGCTTGGCGCTGTTGCTGACGTATTTCGCCTACTGCATTCTCAATGTCGCCATCTCCGATCCCAAAATCTTCGGCATGTTCGAACTCTCCAAGATTCTGCGCGGGATAATCATTTTCCTCGCCGTCGCCTTTCATGTGCGGGGCGAGCGCGAGATCCGGCTGCTGCTGTACGGCCTGGCGGGCGCGATTTGTTTCGAGGCCAGCGTCGGGCTGTTCGATCGGTATTACCTGGGCATCAATCGCGTCAGCGCAACGATGGGCCACCCAAACAACCTCTCGATGTTCTGTCTGCTGGCAACGCCCATTCTGCTGGCGGCGGCCCTGTCCTCCGCGGCCCCACGGCTCCGCGCGCTCTACGGCATCGCCACGTTGCTCGGCGCGGGCTGCGTCATTCTGACCATCAGCCGCACCGGGTTCGCCGCGCTCGTGCTCACCTGCGGACTCACCCTCGTCACGTGCATCGGCTTCAAATTCACGCCGCGCAACATCGCAATTCTGGCCATCGCTACGCTCGCGGCACTCGGCATGGTGGGCAAGGCCTGGAATTCGCTGTCGGTCCGCTACGGGGAATCCACGCTGGAACATGAGTACATGGGCGACGAAACCGAGGGGCGCGGCTATTACCTGCGCGTCGCCGCCATGATTGCGCAAGAAGAGGTGCTGGGCGTCGGCCTCAACAACTACAGTTGGGCCGTCTCGCGCGATTACGGCCATCGCCTTGGGGTGCCCTACATCCCTTATATCAGCACGCGCGTTCCTCCGCCCGTCGAAATCATTCGCGGGAAAACCATGCTCACGCAGCTCCAGGCGGCGCCCGCGCACAACCTTTTCGCGCTCACCGTCAGCGAACTGGGCATTCCTGGGCTCCTTATCTTTCTTGCCCTTTGGGCGCGCTGGTTCCAGATGGGCGGACGCTTCATATGGCGCCATGGCGAATCTTTGCTCGACCGTTTTGGAATAGGCGCCTTCTTTGGCTTGTTGGCGTTGCTGCTTCAGAACCTCACGGAATGGGCTTTCCGCCAAACGGCGGTTTTCTTTCTTGCGCACATCATTATTGCGGCGTTGGCGGCGGCGTATTATTACCGCTTCGTGCGCCCTCCGGTTCCACACGCCTTGTTAAGAGCGTTGCTTTTGCGTCGTCAGCAGGCGCTGCGCGCCGCAAGCAACGAATCGCGCAGCGAGGGCCCCGTGCCTCCTCCGCCGCCGCCCGTGGGACCGCGCTCCAGGCGACGCGCGTAGCGCGAGCAAAAGGGAGCGCGCCTTTTTGGTGTGCGCGCCTGAAGTCAGGTATAGTGTGACGGTTTGTCACGCGAAGACACACTGAGGCGAAACGAGGGTTAGCGCGGATGGAGAGACCGGCGTTGAAAGCCGATGCGTTTTGGACGCTGGCGGCGAATCGGCGCAGTACGCGACTGTTCGAGGAACGCGACGTTCCGCCGGAAGTCGTCGAGCGCATTGTGCAGGGTGCCTTGTATGCCCCCACCTCGTGCAACCGCCAACTCTGGCATTTCATCGCTGTCACCGACCCGGAGGTTAAAGCCGAGGTGTCGCGCCTGGGCGACGACGGAGCGCAGTCGTACCTCTACGACGCCCCGCTGATTCTGGCCATCTTCTACGACACCACGATGGAGAGCCGCAATCCCTGCTATACCCCGTATCTGACGGCGGGCATGGCGGTGTACGGCGTTCTCTTGGCCGCCGAAGCGGAAGGCGTCGGCGCAATTTACCTGGGCGGCATTCGCAGCCCGCGCGGCGTGGCGAAAGCCGTCGGCGCGCCGCCACACATGCAAAACCTGGGGCTGATCTGCCTGGGATACCGCGCGGACAATCCGCCCGCGCCTAATCGCCGCGCCCCGGCGGACGTAATCAGCTACAACCACTTCCCCCCCACGCTGCCGTATTGCCATCCTGATATCCGCCCGCACGTCTGGAAGCTGCGGCAGTTGGCCGATTTCCGGGACAAGGTGCTGTGGTACAAGGGCGTTGGCTTCGATGCAAAGACGTTGCACGTCAACCCGGACCCGCGCCACTCTCCAAAATTTCAGTACATGACCGAACGTTTGGGCATGATGACCGCCCGCTATGCGCAGCCGCGAGTGCTCGATATCTTCGCGCATAACGGCGATCTCGTGCTCCAACTGTTGAACACCTGCGGGCCGCAGCTCGGCACGCTCTACGCCTATGATCTAACGGAAGGCATTGCGCGCTACATTCGCGAACGGCTCGAGCCCATTTTGCCGCTCGATAACGTCGAATTCGTCGTGAACGCCGGCGTGGATCAGATCCAAATTCCGTTGCCCGACAACAGCGTGGACGTGGTGTCGTGCTATGAACGACTGGGACATTTTGAAGATCCCGCGCCGCTCGCTCGCGAGATGGCCCGCGTGTTACGGCCCGGCGGCTCCGGCCTGGTGGTCGTGTCGAATCGTTACTACCCGCACATGTACCGCTATCGGCGCTCGTGGAAAAAGAACTACGCACTGGGCCGAAACTGGGATTTTGGTCCTGAGCGGAAGTTCCGTCCCTGGGATGCGGAGCGCGTACTCAAAGAAGCGGGTCTTCGCGTCGTGAGCATGACCGGCCTTGGCCCGGTCGAGCGCAAGGTGGCGTCGCTTGCGGCGCGGTGGTGCCGTCGTTTGAATTGGCACACGCAGGGCGATCGTATTGAAGACTGGGCTGAGCAGCGCAATGCGGTGCGCGGGTTGACTCGCTACTGTGCGAACGCGCTCGCGTTTGAAGTCGCCAAGGATTGACCATGAACACGGCGAAGACAGAGAACAACGCGGTGGCCAGGGCCCTCGGGCGTTTGGACGCTTGGTTCGAATCCATGCGGGTCGGCCAGGGATACGGCGGCCCTGTGGTCGGACTGCGCGGCGTAGCCATGGGTTACTGCGGACCGGGTTACGATTGGCGGTATGAAGGAATCCTCGATGGCGCGGTGGCGCTGGCCAAAGCCACAAAGGACACGCGCTGGCTGGACCGCATCGAACGCGATCTGGGCGATATCGCTGCGGCGCAACTGCTCGACGGCACCTTCCGCAACAGTCAATTCGAGGCAAACCCCTGCGAAGGGGGTATGCCGCATGAACCGGCGATGCTGGCCGCGGGATGCCGCGCCGCGCGCGCCCTGCAAGAAGCCGGGCGCACCCCGCCTGCAGCGTTCCTCGAGTGCGCGGCGCGCTATATCGACGAGTATCTCATCAAGTTTCTTTGGAACAAGCTTCTCAAGACGTTCAACGACTGGCCCATCAGCCAATTTCAGGATTGGACGCCGCACGCGTGCGCGAGCGCGATCGAGCTACTGGCGGGGTATGCCGATCTGACCGGTTCGTGGGAACGCTATGCGTATTATGCCCAGGGCGCGGCCAACTCCATCGTGAAGTTGCAGGTCGTCGAGGGCCCCTTCGCGGGCGCCGTCCCGCCGTCATCGCGCGATCGAGTGATTCGTCCGTTCCTCGCGGCGCGTAACTTGCCGGGACTGTCACTCGCCGGTGCGCGGCTCAACGAATCCAAGTACACTAACGCGGCGCGGCGGCTGGCCGAGTTTGTGCTGAGCCAATTCAGCACTCCGACCGTGCTGCCACGTATGGTCTGTTCCGATCGGCCATCGGCGTCGTACCCGCGCGTACTGGGAGCCTTTGCGGGAACGCTGCTGGCGCTGCGGCGCGCGGGAGCGGCCGACGACACCGTGTGGCCTGCCCAATGCGCGTTCCTTCTTGAGCGACAGCGCCCCTCCGGCGCGTTCGACAACGCGGTTGGTTTTGGCGCGGTTCACAACCCGAAGCGCGTGCCGGATTGGCGTGATATCGTTCCCGTTTGCGGTTGGCAGGACAAAATCTTCGCGCTGCTCGCCGAAACCGGCGTTGCGCCCGCTGAGGGACAACGCATAGAGACCACATCATTGGCGATTACCGTACAGGGACGTCGCGCGCAGTACCATGAAGATGCCGCGTCTATGCGCATCGAAGATTCAAAAGGCCACGCCCTGTTTTCCTGGACCAAGGGTTCTCCTTGGCCGCAAGCCTGCGTGTTGTAGAACATCGCGTCACTCAGGGGGAGGGGAAAGGATGAGCAACAGCGAATCCAGCTTGTCGCCAGAGGGTCCCGGCGGTTTTTTCTCGCACCGGGCACTTTCCAGCGTTCCGTGGACCATTCTCAACAAATTCGTTACGTTCGCGATCTTTCTGGCGGTGTCCGCGGCACTGTTCCGTTTCTTGGGAAAAGAAAAGTACGGTTCATACGCACTGTGCAAGAGTTTGTACGAGAACCTGCAGGTGATCTGCGCACTCGGCCTCAATACGGCGATTGTACGATTCATCCCCGAGCTATACACTGCGCGGAACCGCGCGGGCATCCTGCGTCTCATCACGCGCGCGGGCCTGATGCAAGGCGTCATGGTCATCGCGATGATCGCGCTCGTGTATTTCGCGACGCCGCTTTTCGATCGCGCGTTTGGCGTCACGTTCGGCATCAGTTTGGTCGTTGCGGTGGCCCTCGCGGGCGCCTTGATGGCCAAGGACCTCGTGTACGACATCTTCACCGCGATGTTTCAGGTCCGCATCGTGTCGATGCTCTCGATACTGCAGGGCGTACTCTGGTTGACGTTTATCCTGATTTTTCTCCGCGTCTATCGCGATGTGTCCGTGGCATTGGGCGTGCAGATCGCGTCGCTCGGCCTTACGCTCGTGCCGGGCGGTTATCTGCTGTGGAAATTATTCAGAGGCCTGCGGTGGCAGTCGCCGGCGCACGGCATCGGCAAGCGCCGCACCCTTAACACATCGCTGCCCAGCATGTTGAGCGCCATCGGCAACATGGTCTTGCAACGCTACTCCGAAATTTACTTTGTCGGCATTCTCGTCGGCCCCGCCGCCGCGGGTTTGTATGAGAACGCCTGCGGTTTGCCGTTCATCGTCATCACGTTTCTTCCGCTTGCACTGCAAAAACTCTTCACCGCCGCGCTCGCCGAGGCATATACGGCCGATCCGCATTGCCTGGGCCGCCTGGTCTCGGGCATGTTCAAGGCGATGATCCTTCTCATCATGCCGGTCTCCGCGTTCGGCGCGTTCTTCGCCCCTGACCTCGCCTTGTTTCTCTACGGCCCGGAGATGGAGCCCGCGCTGATGTTGACGTCGCTCTTCTTCTTGTTTCATGTGCTTCCGCTCATTTCCGTGCCGCTCTCGATGGCGATTATCACCAAAGAAAAGATCCTGCACATGACGCCGACGACGCTATTCCAGATCGGCGTGAATCTCTTGCTCGACTACTTCTTGATTAAGCACTATGGCATGTACGGCGCCATCGCCGCTGTCTTCCTGACGTTCGTGATCACCATCCCCATCCGCCTCTACATGGTCCACCGGCTTGTCGGAGGCATCTTCTTCCCGGGATGGTTCTTCTTCAAGATCACCGCCGTTCTTTTCGCTTTGGCGGGCGCGTTCTCCCTTCTGGCGGGTCGAGTCAACATCCTTGCGCTCATCGCCCTCGCCGCCGCCTATGCCGTGTCGTATGTGTTCTTGCTTCGCTACCTCCGTCTAATTCGCCCGGAAGACGTCGCCGATCTCCGCGCGATGGGCTACGCCAAATTGAACCGCGTTCTCGATTTTCTTGCAGGAGCCGCCCATGCCTGATCCGTTGCGCATTTTGTTGGCTGGTGTTCCATTTGGCTGCGATAATGTCGGCGACGAAGCGATTCTCGAATGCGCGGTGAATCTCTTTCGCGAAGCGGCTCCGGGCTGCGAAATCACCGTGGCCACGAATGACGGTCCCGCGACCGCAGCCAAACTCGGCGTTGCGCACGCGCCCCTCATCGGCTTTGAAGAAGGCGAAAATTTCGTTCACGCCAAGGCCGTGATCAGCGGGTGCGACGTGTTTGTCTGGTGCGGCGCGACGGGCCTCAGCGACTACCCGGAAATTCCCTGCGCGTTGCTCGACATCGCCCACGGACTGGGCAAGACCACGGTGCTCTGGGGCGTTGGGATGAACGACGAGCTCAACCCCGCGAAGTATACCGTGCTTCCGGGCAAGCGCCGCGCGCTTCTCAAGACGCTCACCGCGCTAACGTTGGGCTCAAAAGATTTCATTCGCGCGGAAGAACAACGCCGCGCGCGCCGCGCGCGAACGCACATCGCGCGGTCCGTCGGAGCCGCCTCGCTGGTGGTTGTGCGCGATCCGGAAGCGCGCGATGAGCTGCTGCGCAGCGGCGTTGCTCGTGAGATTGTCGTCGGCGCGGACTCCGCACTGGTGCTGAGATCGACGCCCTGGAATTCCCTCACGCTTCCGCCGTCGGTTGCGCAACTGCTCGCGACGCCGGGAAAAAAGGTGGGCGTCTGCATTTCCGCGCAGCGCCGCGTGGCCAATACACAAGGGCTCTTGGACTACCTCGACCGCTTGACCGGCGAGGACGGTGTCCGTGTGTTGTTCGTGCCGATGAATCCGATCACGGACGCGGCGTTGATGAAGGATCTGCACGGCCAGATGCGCTGTCCTGAGCGCGCCGCGGTGCTGGAGGGACGTTACGAACCGGGCGATGTGCTGGCGGTGACGTCCCGCCTCGATGTGGTTGTCGCCAGTCGTCTCCACTTGCTCATTCTCGCGTCCATCGCGCATGCGCCGATCATCGGCATCAGCCGCGGCTCGAAGCTCGACAACTTTCTGCGCCCTTTCGGCCTCAAGACCGCGGGCAGCGTTGAATCGCTCGACCCGGACGCGCTATTCGCTGAAACACGCCGATTGCTTGAAGAACGCGAAGCGTTCGAGCGCACGAGTCGAAGAGTTCGCGAGGATCTCACGGCGCGTTTGGAACAGGCGATGAAGGCGTTGTGCGATGTGGTGCGGACGGGCAGCACAAGACGCTAAGCGCGATCACTCCGACGTGTCGAGCCCGTACTTGGAGTCGAGCCCGTATTTCTGCAGTCGATACCGCAGCGACCGCGCGCTGAGCCCGAGCAATTCCGCCGCGCGTTTCTGCGAGTACTTTCCCGCGCGAATCGCCTGCTGAATGAGGTTAATCTCGAGGTCCGCGACAAGCGCCTCGAGATCGAGTCCGCCCGGCGGAAGCGTCGTGAGACTCGGTGCCGGCGCGGATACGAATTGCGCGACGCGCTCGGGCAGGTCGGCCAGTTCAATCCGCCCCCCCGCGCAGAGCGCCGTTGCGCGTTCAAGCACGTTCTGCAGCTCGCGCACATTCCCCGGCCAGTTGAAGGCGGCCAACGCCGTCTCCGCTTCCGGCGAAATCTCCAGCCCCGGCCGCCCCATCCGTTCGGAATGCACTTTGACAAAATGCCGCGCCAACAACGCGATGTCCTCGCCGCGTTCGCGTAGCGGCGGCACCGTAATCGGGATCACGTTGAGCCGGTAGAACAAATCCTCGCGGAAGAAACCCTCGCGCGCGCGTTCCTCGAGATTGCGATTGGTGGCCGAGATGATGCGGACGTCCACCTTGATGCTTGCCGTTCCACCCACAGGCATCACGGTCTGATTGTCGAGAACGCGCAGCAGTTTCACCTGTAGCGACAGCGGCATTTCGCCGATCTCGTCGAGAAACAGCGTGCCGCCGTCGGCTGCGACGAATAGACCTTCCTTGTCCTCCACCGCCCCCGTGAATGCGCCGCGTTTGTGCCCGAAGAGTTCGCTCTCGAGCAGCGTTTCGGGAAACGCGCCGCAGTTAATGGCGACAAACGGCTTGTTCGCGCGCTGGCTGAGTTGATGGATGCCCCGCGCCACGAGTTCTTTACCGACGCCGCTTTCGCCATGAATCGCCACGGTGCTCGGCAGGTTGGCCACGCGCCCGATCATCGTGCGCACGGTTTCAATCGCCTCGCTCGTGCCGATGATATTCTCGATGCGTCCGCGCGCGGCTTGGGCCTTCTTGAGCACCGCGTTCTCGCGCTCCAGGTCGCGTTTTTCGAGCGCCCTTCGCAGCAAGATCTTCACTTCGTCGTTCTTGAATGGCTTGAGCAGATAGTCCGCCGCGCCGCGTTTCATGGCTTCGATCGCCGTTTCGACCGATCCATAGGCGGTCATCATAACCGCGGGCGTTCCGGGCGCGTGTTCGCTCATCCAGGACAACAGCCGCATGCCCGCGTCGCGATCCGACCCAATGCGCAGGTCCGTTAGCACCACATCCACCGGCTCCGCCTCAAGCGCCGCGATAGCGCTTTCCACGTCCGGCTGCGTGCGCACATCAAAGCCGTCGTTGACGAGAATGATCTCGAGCAACTCGCGCATGCTTCGCTCGTCGTCCATCACCAGAACGCGCCGTTGCGGCGTCATTCGGCCTCCTCCTTTTGTTTGGCTGCGGGCAAGCGGACGATGAAACTCGCCCCCCGCGTCGGGCGCGACACCGCGCGAATGGTGCCATCGTGCGCGGTGACAATACGCATGCACACCGCCAACCCCATCCCCGTTCCGGTGTCTTTGGTAGTATAGAAAGGCTCGAATATACGCGCAACCTTATCCGGCTCGAGTCCAGGTCCTTCATCGTCGAAACGCGCTTCGACATACCCCGCCCCTGTTTGCAAGGTTATCGTCAACGTCCCCGCGTCGTTCATGGCTTCGATGCCATTGCGGGTAATATTACTGAACACTTGTTTGATTTGAGAGCGATCGCCCAAGGCCGCGCAAGGCGTCTCCGGCACGTTGACTACCAACATCGTCTCTGCGCTCTTGTCCTGCTGCCGCCGAAACGCATCCGCCACCTCTTCCGCGAGCCCGCGCAGGTCGAACGTTTCCCTGCGCATGCTGGGCTTGCGCGCGAAGTCGAGAAACCCGGTGACAATCTGATTGAGGTGGTCACTCTCACGAATGGCGATCGCCGCGAGTTTTTCCGCGAGGCGTGCGGCCCCGATGTTTGCGTGCAATTCCTCCACCGCCGCGCGAATCGCCGCCAAGGGATTGCGAATTTCGTGCGCGAGCCCCGCCGCCAGTTCCCCAACCACCGCGAGGCGATCCTGGCGCTTGAGTTCCTCGCGCATCTGAGCGATTTCCGTTAAGTCCGTGAACGACGCGATCAGCCCCGTCGGCCGCCGATGCGCGTCGTAAACGCGGCTTGTGGTCAACCCAAGAAGAATCGGCGCGGAGTCAACGCCCAGCGCCATAAACTCGTAACTCGTGAAGTCGCGGTCCGCGCGCAGCGCCGTCACCACCGGACACTCACCATCGTCCTCCACGCGCAGGACATTATCGATCGGCTCGCCCAACGCATCGTCTTCTTCCAGTCCCAGAATGCGCAGCGCCGCTTGATTGATGGCCACCACGGCGCCTTCAAGATCCGTGATCAGGAAGCCATTGTTCATATTGTCGAGAATCTCGCGCTGGAATTGGCGCAATCGGTTCACCTGCTGCGTCCAGTAGCCGCTGATGAACGCCGTCAAGTAGAACGCCAGCATCTGCACAACAAAGTTGTACCAACTGCCCAAAAGATCGAGTCCGTGGCGGTCGCGCGCGCCTCCCCACAGAGTCTCCGCCAAGCTCGCCGCAACCGCTAGCGTCGCGATGGTGATCCCCTCGCGCATTCCGAGCAGGCGGCCTGCTTCAAGGATTACGACGACATACAGGAAAGCGAAGAAACTTGAACTGCCGCCCGTGAAACTCACGGTCGCGGCGACGACACTGAAGTCGACGAGAATTTGGGTCCACGTAAGCGGCATGCTCGCGCCGCGGCGAGTGTATAGCGCAAACAGATAGCCGACCGTACTGAACGCGCCGAATCCGTAGAAGACAAACAGCCAATGCGCGCTCGCGCGCGACTCGGCGAAATAAAACCCGCCGGTCGCAATCACGGCGAGCAGCAATAGACGCACTGCGCCGACCAGCCACAGCCCCCCGGCCGCTCCCGGGCCGCTGCGCGTCCGTTCCATGCCGTATCGCGTCACTGCCCTTTTTCCACCAAGCGCCGCAGCCCTTCGGGGTCGGAACTGCGCTTGAACGCCTCGGCCATCGTGATCACGTTGCGCCGTGCCAGTCGATAGAGCGATTGATTCATCGTCATCATGCCCTCGCCCGCGCCGATTTCGATCATCGAAGGAATTTGTTGCAGTTTGTCGTCGCGGATCAACGCGCGAATGGCCGTGTTGGGCAACATCACCTCGAGCGCCACCGTGCGCCCTTGCCCGTCGGCCCGCGGCACCAACTGCTGCACGGCCACGCCCTCGAGCACGAACGACAACTGCGTGCGGATCTGCGCCTGTTGACTCGCCGGAAACACGTCCACGATGCGGTTGATCGTTTGCAGCGCGTCGTTCGTGTGCAGCGTGGCGAACGCCAAGTGGCCCGTCTCCGCAACCGTCAACGCCGCGGCAATCGTCTCGGGATCGCGCATCTCACCGATAAGAATCACGTCCGGGTCCTGACGCAGCACGTGTTTGAGCGCAGCGCCGAATGAGTTAGTGTCGGCGTTCAATTCGCGCTGGTTCACCACGGAAGACTGGTGATGGTGCAGGTATTCGATGGGATCTTCGATGGTGATGATGTGTACTTTCCGTTCGCGGTTGATCCGATCGATAATCGCCGCGAGCGTCGTGGACTTACCGCTACCGGTCGGCCCACACACCAATACCAGTCCCAGTGGCCGATACGCAAAATCCGCCACCACCCTTGGCAAGCCCAATTCTTCGAACGTCCGAATATCGAACGGAATCGCGCGAAACGCCGCCACCGTGGACCCGCGATCGCGATACACGTTGAGACGGAACCGGCTCAGCCCTTCGATGCCGAACGACAAGTCGCATTCTTTCTCGGTTTCAAACACCGAAATCTGCTCGTCGTTCATCACACTGTAAATAAGGTCTCGGCAGTCCTCGGGCCGGAGGTCGGCCTGTCCCTCCATCGGCTCGAGTTGGCCGTGCAAGCGTATCATGGGCGGACAGCCCACCACGATGTGCAGATCGCTTGCTCCCATTTCGATCATTTTGGTGAGCAGTTCTTTGATACTGACGCTCATGGCTCCTCCTTCCAACCCCACCGCATTCTAGAAGATAGCGCAGCCTCTTTTGAAAATGCGCAATGCCGAATGACTACACTCTTCTTCAAAGCACCCCGGTCAGCATATCCGCCGCGCCGCGAAATTCCAAACGCTTACCTTTCCTGTGCCGGTAATACTATAATCCCCGGGTAAACGCTGGAGGGTCTCATGTCCACACCTGTCGTCGCCGCTGCCGCCTGCCGACGGCATCTCGCCGAGGAAGTCGACGCCGCCTACCTCTATACCCGGTTGGCGCTGCTCGAGTCTGACGCACGGCGCAGGCGCATTTTTGAGCGGCTGGCCGAAGTTGAGGAACGCCACGTCGCGCTTTGGCTTGACCGACTCCGGAAACTCGACGAGCCGGCCCTCCGCCCTCGGCCCTCCGTGCGCGCGCGCGTTACGGCCCGGCTCGCCCAGCGCTTTGGCAAGGCCTTTCTCCTCAAGACCATGCTCCGCGCGGAAGGCTACGAGGTCAAGACCTATCTGGCGCTCCACCGCGCCAGTACGCCGGGGCCCGATGCCAGCGCCGCCCTCCGCCTAGCCCAGGAATCCGCCCAGCACGCCCGAGTCCTGCAGGAACTTGCCGGTTCAACAGAGGAAAGTTGGCATCAAATCGCCTCGGGCGGCTTTCTGCGTAATGTGGTCTACGGCTTCAACGACGGACTGACCGCCAACTTCGGCCTTGTGGCGGGCGTGTTCGGCGCCGACGCCCACCTCGGGTTCATCATCCTCTCCGGCCTCTCGGGTGCCGTGGCGGACGCGCTTTCCATGGGCTCTTCCGGCTACCTCGCCGCCAAGAGCGAGCGGGAGGTCTATGCCCACGAAATCGCGATGGAGCGCGACGAGATTCTGGTCATGCCGGAACTCGAGACAGAGGAACTGGCGCTCATCTATGAGGCCAAGGGAATGCCTCCCGAGCAAGCCGCGGCCCTCGCCACGGAGATCATGCGCACGCCCGACAAGGCCCTCGAAGAAATGGTGCGCGAGGAATTGAAGATCGGCGCGGACTACTCTTCTCCGCTACGCGAAGCCTTTGTCACGGGCACGGCGACCATCCTGGGCGCGCTTATCCCCGTTGCGCCGTTTCTGATGTTACCCGCGCCCACGGCCGCGGTCGTCTCGTTCACGATTTCCATGCTGGCCCATTTCGGCGTGGGTGCGGCGCGCAGCCTGTTCACGGGGCGCGGCATCTTTCGCAGCGGCATCGACATGTTCGTGGTCGGCCTCGGCGTTGCGCTCGCCGGGTACTTCGCGGGCGATGTCATCATGCGGCTGTTGCCTCAGTAGGCCGCAGATGAAGCGCAGGAATCTACTCATCAACCTCGCGTTGCTCGCGATCTCGCTGCTCGTTTCGGTCGTCCTGTGTGAGGCCGTATTCCGCATGCGCTACGCCCATTATTTCTACGCCCCGCGAGAAGAAGTCCAACGAATACAGCAGCAACTCGTCCTTCACCCGCAACTGGGCTTCACCTGGCAGCCCAATATCTCCCCGGAACGCGGCGTCTTGCTTGCCAACAAAGATGTGCAGTTTGAACCGTTGAGCACGGATTCGCTCGGCATTCTCAACTGCGCGCAAGCCATCGCCGCGCGAAACGACGGAGCGCCCATCGACGTCATCGGCCTGGGCGATTCCTTTGTGGAACTCGCGCATCACTCATTTTTCGATCTCTTCCAGAGCCACGGGTTGACCTACTACAGTCTGGCTATCCACCGCCAAGCCCCACCGCAATACACACACCTGTTGCGCGACGTTGGACTGGCGCTCAAACCGCATTGGGTGCTCTATGGGCTGTACGAAAACGATTTTGAGGAAACCCTGGATTATGAAAACTGGAAGGCATCCGGACTGGACTGGTTTACATTCCATTCCGGCACGTGGTGTGGCCCGCCCGTCAGCGTAAACCCGCTACGACGTTTTGCCTATGAGCATTTCCGTGGATTCCGCGCGTTCCGAAAGGTGCTCGACGAGAAGCGCGGCAAGACCGTTTCAACGTCCATCGCGCAGGTCGACCTCGACAAAGCGACGGCGCGGGTTTCCGTCTGCATTGAAGAGGCGCAAACCCTCTGCACTCAGCACCACGCGCGACTGCTTCTTGTCCTTATTCCGTCAAAAAACAGCATGCTCGTCGAACCTACCCCCGAATACCGGCAGTTCGATACGCTTTTGAAACGCTTGCCCAGCGCGATCGACCTCGTCGACCTTCGTCCGCTATTTCGCAGCGCCCCGGCCCCGTCCAATCTTTACTACGAGATCGACGGCCATTGGAGCCCCCAGGGCGTTGCACTGGCGGGAACGGCCATTCTCGATTACATCCAGAAACAACACGACGGGGAGACATCGTCTATCTCCCCGTCGCCGTAGACTTCTCTTCTAAGCAGATGCTATTGGCGGACGCCCACTTGTCCGTCCACCACGAGATTCGAGCCGTCCCAGGTCCCCGCGTAGATCTTGCCCAACGCGCTGACCTCGACCATCCCCTTATCCACCGTGTACGTGGCCATGAGCCCATTGGGAGCCACCGTCGCCGCCTTGCCCCCTTTCACCATGACTTCTTTGTCGTTTACGAACGTCACGGTGAACTCGCCGACTTTCCAGGAACTTCCAACCGGGGGCGCAGACGCCGCCGTGGAGGCGCTCGCTGCGGGAACCGTGCCCGCAGCCGGGGCTTCGGAAGAGGTCGACCCGTGGGGCTCCGCCGGAGCGGCGGCCGCCGGAAGCGGTGTGGCTGGGCTGGGCTGCGCAGCAGGCGCTTCGGTCTTCGGCGCTGCGGGCGTTTGCTGGTCCGGCGTCCCAGGAGCCGAGGCGGGTGTGCACCCCAACGGCATCATGGCCAATACCAGAACCAATCCCCAAGCTCCATATCGTGTCATCCGCAAAGCCATATGCTTCGTCTCCTCGTTGGTCTTGTTCACTGCAACGCCAAATTCTAGCACGTCTCAAACGGGAAGTCCAAGCCACTGCCTCCCCAAAACGTCCGGATAATCGCACTAAAACCGGCCTCTCTCGTCTACCTGAGCCCTGCGGGCCGCGCCGGGGCGGCGATCTGAGAAGTACACAGGCGGATCTTGAAGAGACAGCCCTGGAGCCAACTCCTTTGAAGGGTTACCGGGCTTTTTGAGGGGGGCGAGCGCGAGAGGGATGTTGGGGGAGGGAGGGGCCCTCCCGCGCCCGCCTGCGTCAGGGTAACCTGAATGTACCATCAGACTATGTGAGTCCGATGAACGTTCTATGAACAAACGATGTCATGCATACCGTGTGGTGCGTGACGTTGCTTATACATACCCCGCTCGGTCCTAAATGTTTCAGCGAGGGCGATTTTTCTCGTGGCAGTGGCAGTGATGCGCGGTGAATAGTGCGATCAAGGAAAAGACTGCGGCGGGAAATCAGCGTGCGGCGTGAAAACGCAGGCGGGCGCGCAGCCAGTATACCCACGAGAGCAGGCGAACCGGCAGCAAGCGCATCGCAGAAAGCCCGACGGCGGCGAGAAACGTCAGCGGGATCATATACCAGGGGTAAAGCGGCACGGCTTTGAGACGGACGACGAGGTCGTTTCGAAAGCAGACGTAGCCGGACCGTTTGGACAGAAAGTCTTCGCGTGCGCGCAAGCGGTAGAGATACTCGGGAAGGTTGTCCAAACGCATTCCTTTGCGCGCCAGGCGCACGAAGAGATCGTAGTCCTCAGCGATACGGTAGCGGGGATCATACGGAGTTTCGAGTAACACCTGCCGCCGGGCCATCACAGTCGGGTTGTTGATCGGCGAGAAGAGAATGAGGGCTCGCGCCACTTTCCCCGGACCTGCGGGCATCTGCTTTTCGGAAGTGACCTTGCCCTCGGCGTCGATGTACTGCATGAAAGTTCCGGCGAGATCCGCGCCCGTTTCTCGCATGAAGGCCACCTGACGCGCGATGCGCTCAGGAAGACAGATATCGTCGGAGTCGGCGACGGCGATGTATTCGCCGCGTGCAGCGAGAAAGGCCAGGTTGCGGGCGGCGGCGGGTCCTTGGTTCACGGGGCTCGACACGACCCGAATACGCGGGTCTAGCGCCGCCTGCTCGTCCAGGAAGGCCTGCTTGAGGGTGTCGAAAGGGCCGTCCACCGACACCAGAATCTCGAGGGCCGGGTACGTTTGGCGTTGCACGCTGTGCAGCGCTTGCTGGAAGAAGTCGAGGCGGTCCTTGGCGCACACCGCCATCACCACGCTGACCAAGGGGTGATCGGAGGAGGCTATAGCGTCCGCCATAGCCTCCCCCCCGTCTCTGTGCTTTGCAGCAATGCGCCCATTCGTCCCTTCTGCCCCCGCGCGAACGCGGCAGCCTTCTACGAGCCCTCGGGGGTATCAGCCTGTGCGGGCACTTGAATGTTCACCGTGACCGGATCCTTGCCCACCGTGACGACCTGCGAGAAGCGCGGCGTGTCGCCGGCCTGCTGCAACGCCGCGATGTCGCCCATGCCGCCGCCGAGGTCAAGCGAGAAGACCATCATCGTATACGTGCCGGGGGGAATGTCGCGCAACTCGAATTGCCCGTTCGGCGTGACCGCTGCACGCCCCGTGACGGCGCGCGCCTGGGAGATAAGCTGATCGAACGTGGCAATCTGGCTGTCGGGGATTCGCGGTGTGTCCTGTCCACGCAACACCACAAATGTCGTGTCGCCCAATCCCTCTCCCGTGACGGTGCCGGTCACCGATACGCCCTGGGCTTGCTCCGTCGTGAGGTCGAGCGTCTGACCCTCGACGATATCCACCGTGCGTTGCGGCCTGGAGGCGACAGCCGCGGCCGCGCCCTCGCCTTGCATGCGGCTCATGTCGATCATTTGCAGCAGGTAGCTGCCGGGCGCGATGTTCTGGATGTCGAAGACGCCTTGCGCGTTCGAAGTGGTCATATACATCCCGCCAGAACCCAGCAATTGAACCATGACGCCTTGCTGCGGCTGGCCGTCTTCGATGATGTTGCCGTGCAAGGCGCCGCCCCGCCGCATGACGATCTCGTACCCCGTGACATCTTGCCCGGCCTGGACCACCAAGCCGCGGTCGATCACGCGCGCGTAGTCGGTGTGCGTCGCGGTGATGGAATATTCGCCGGGCGCTACGTTATCGAACGTAAACGCGCCGGAGGCGTCGGAAGTGGCGGTCGGACGGCCCGCATTCGGCATGAACTGCATACTGACTTCCGCAATCTCGTGCGCCATCCGCTCGCTCAGCGAAAGCGCCGCGCCCGCGACGGGCTGTCCTTGGCTGTTTTTGACGATGCCGCTGACCTTCAGGTTCGGCGCGAGGGTCAGGCGTTCATTCTCGCGTTTTTCGCCCTCGGCCAAGGTCAACGGCGTGGAATCGGCGCTGCCTTGCGTCTTGCTTCGCGCGCGGATCGTGTAGGTGTCCGCCTCAAGGCCCGTAAACGAGAAATTGCCGCCTGCATCGGTCTGAACCGTGTTTCCGCCTTGTCCCGTCATGCTGGCGATCAGGTCGGTCGTTTTCTTGAGGGGATCGCTTTCGCTTTCGTCGTTGGATACTTTTTTCAGCGAGACCGTACAGTCCGCCGCGGCATTGCCCTGCGCGTCCAACACAACACCGGTAATCGTAGCCCCCGGCCGCAGGGTCAGCGTCACTTCCGCGCCGCTCATCACCATCGCGGACTTGGCCGACTCGCCGTCTTTGCTGGCTTCGACGCTCACCCACGCCGTCATGGGCGGCAGATCGATTTTGAACGCGCCGTCCGCCGCCGAGGTGGCCGTCATGCCGCCACCCATCTTGCCCACCACGGGAAGCAGCGCTTCCACTTTCGCCCCCTGCACCGGCGCACCGGCGGCGTTCACAACCCGCCCCGAAACGGCGCCTGCCGCTGCCTTCTCTTTCTCCTTTTGGATGGTGACGACGAGATCCGCAACGTCTTTGACGCCGTCGCATTCCACAGCGGTTTGTTTGCCGGAAAATGGTCCCGCACCGCTCGACATGATCAGGTACTTGCCCGCGCCGACGTGTTCAAAGGCGAACGCGCCGCTGGCGTCGCTGGTGGCATTTCTCGGCTCAGTGCCAAACCCTTCCGTCATCGCCGCGCCGAAGTCGGGCATGAGTATGAGTTTCGTGTCGGCCGCTGCCGCGCCATCCTCGAAAACCACCTTGCCGCTCACCTTTGCGCCGTTTGTCAGCTTAAGATCCATCCGCGCAGGTGACTTGCCCTTTGCCACCGAGAACACCGGACTCGACGCGCCCGCCGTACCGTCCTTTTTCGCGACAAGACGGTATTCCTTGCCGTAGTCCAGACCTTGGATCGCATACTTTCCCTCGGTGTCGGACGTCGCCGCGAGCGTACCGAGTTCCATCATGCTTTCGAAGCCGGTCTGGCCCATCTCGTCCATGAGTTTGGCCGGCATGAGTTGGATGTGAGCGCCCTCGACCGGTTTGCTGGCCGCGTCTGTCACAACGCCTTCGACCGCCGCGCCGCGTTCGAGTTTGAAGTCAATCCCCGCGAGCGCCTGGCTTTCTCCCAGATTGATTTGAACTCCATTCGGTTTAGGCAAGTAGCCCTGCTGACGCGCAGAGACTCGGACCGTGTATGCGCCTGGCGCGGCGCCCTTAATGGTGTAGCTCCCGTCTTCGGTGGTGGTGGCCCTTGCCCCCTTGCCGTGCATCAGCGAAGCAAAGACTTCTTTCGTGTCCGAGTTCGTCATCACCAGAAAGACCTGCCCGTCCGCGATGCCCGCGCCGGTGGCCGCGTCGGTCACCTTTCCAGAGACCGTCGCGCCGGGCTGAAGCTGAAAGTCCATACGCACATCGCCCGTCGCGCCCGGCATGGCCTGTTGCGAGGCGGACACGAAACCGTCCGCGTTGCACGTGATTTGGAACCCCTTGTTCGGGTTCAGCCGAAGCTCGAACGCGCCCGTTGCGTCACTCTGCGCGCTGGGCGTTTCCTCGCCTTCCGTGCCCGCGGGGACGCCCTCTTCGCCGGGTTCCGCCGATATCGGCTGGGTCGTGATCGAGGCATCGGCAATCGGCGCGCCCGTTGTCTTGTCGCTCACCACGCCCATGACCACATACGAAGGCTCCGCCACGGCGGAGGTTTCACTTTGCGCCGGGGGCGCGGTGGAGGGCTCTGGAAGCGCCTCGGAGGCTCCAGAGGGGGCCGCAGGGGCCTCGGTGGACATTGGCGGGGCGGCAGGCTCGGGGAGTTGAGGGCTTTCCGCCGTTCGGGTGTAGAAAAAGACCGCCGCCGCGGATGCCACGACTAGCAATAGGATGACGCTCAGGGCTTTCGATACGGACATGACAGTTCCCCCATTGTGTTCGACGCCGGGATAACCCGTTCCTTGCGCTTGCCCGGCTCTACCCCAGTGCCGCGCGACACGAGTCTAGCACAACCCTGCAGACGAGGGGAACTCTGCGCGAAACAGAAAACGAGGGGGTGAAATAACGAGCAGGACGAATTAGCGCTTGCAGGACGCCTTCTTCTTGCGCTTGAAGCCCGTCACGAACAGTTCCACGAAATCTTCGGGGCGTTTGTCGGCGTGCTGCTTCTTATTGAAGACCTCGACCAAATCGGCGTAGTCGTCCTGATGGCCTTTGTCGTCGAGATACAAGGCGTACAGGGGCGGCGTCTCGTAGACGCCGTCGCGGTGACGCGGACACCCGACATCCTCATGCAACGAGAACGCCTTGAACGCTCCCCCGCGCGTCTCGTGAAGTTTGAACGGGTACAGACGGCACAAGATGGGCCGGGCGTCGTAAATCGTGCAGAACTTGGTCTTGGGGTGCAGGAAATGACAGCCTTTCTTCCCGCGTTTAAGGCCCATGATGTACCGCTGGCCGTTCACCTTCAGCCAGGTGGGATCGCTCTTGGGAACTTGCTGAATTTCCTCCGGCGTGAGGAACTCCAGGAAGTCGTAGGGGCTCTCGCCCGTGTTGCGCACGATGCGCACAACGTCCCACGGCGTCGGCAGACAGACCACTTCCGTGCAGCAGTGACTGCAATGGTGGCATTTGAAATGAACGGTGTCGCGTCCCATAGCGCCGAAACGTTATCAGGTTCGCGCGCGACGATCAACCTCAATCGCCGGATAAGCAGCGCCGCAAGAAAGGATCTCGTGGGCGGGATCTTATTGTTTCCATTGGGTATTAATGGAGTGCATACAACAATGGGAAACCATCCACGCGCCCAGCCATGGCGCGCGACGATACAGTGCGCCGGATTATGCTGAACCCTTCGGCAGTGGACCCCACCATGCCGAAAGGATTCCCGCAGGCGCGCCGTTATGCTATATTCGCGCCCATGTTCTCGCTGTTCACGATTATTGCACTGCTTGGCGCAGCGCCATCTCCCGCACAGGTCGCCTTTCTATCAGGCACGTGTCCGGCCGACCTGTGCGTATACGTTCACGACGCCGCTACCGGACAGAACGCGCGTGTGGGGCGGGGGCAAGCCGATGGCGCGCCGGTGTGGTCGCCGGACGGCGCGTGGATCGCCTTCGAGACCTTCGAGGGCGCGCGACGCGTGATCGCCTTGGTGCGTCCCGATGGAACCGACGCGCGCCTGTTGCCCTGCGCCAGCGATTGGAACACCCACCCCGCCTGGGCGCCGGGAAGCAACGCGTTGGTCTACATTGCGGGAGCGCTCGAATCGGCGCGCCCCGTTGTCTTCGATCTCGACACCGGAACGGAAACGTCGTGGGGTGGGGAGCAGCGCGGGCTGATTCAGGCCGTTTGGGCGGGCAAAGACAGCCTCTTAGCGGTGGGCCTGCAACCGTCGAAGGGGCGTCTGGCCACGGAAGTGTTTCAGGTCAGCGAAACCGCCGTCGTTCCCCTGCTGCGCGGGCTCGTATCCTCAAAGAGTCGCTATGCCATCCATGCGATCGAGGCGAAACCGGGGCTCGATGGCCTTTGCTTCGAGTCCAACGATGGGGGAGATCGCGAGATCTATGCCGTGCTGAGCGCGCGCCGGCGCGGACTTATCGACGTGAGCAACCATCGCGCCGCCGACTGGAACCCGCGCTGGGCCCCCAACGGCAAATGGATTGCTTTCGAGTCGTTTCGTGGGGGCCGCCGCGGCGTGTACCGCGTAAACGTCGACACGGTGCTTGTGCAGCCAGTTTGCGTGGGGCCGAATTTCGACGCATGGGCCCCGTCGTGGTCCTCCAAAGGCGATCGGTTGGCGTATGTCTCCACCGAAAGCGGCGCACCGCTCGTCTACACCTCCGACGCCCGGGGTGGACAAAAGTCCGCCGGTATCGGCGCAGGCGCACTCAACGACGCGCCCGCCATACGTCCCGAAAAAGGAGGCCGGAAATGATGCGGCGGGCGTTGGCGATACTCCTCTTCAGTCTTGCGGCGCTTCCCGCGTGGGCGCGAAACGCCGACGGTACGCTGGGCGTTCTGCTCACACCGAATAACGGGCGGCCCGTGGTCGTGACGGCGGGCGGTGCGTTTGACGCCATGCTCTCGGAAGAAGCCGGTCTTCGTCTCGCGGCCGCAGACGCGATCTACACGTTGCCGGCCCACATGGAAGCCCTGCCCGGACACGGCTTCATTGCGCGTTGCAATGTTCCGCCGGAAACCCCGCCGGGAACCTATGCCCTTGAAGCGCTCTCGGCTTCCGGGCAACCCGACCGTAATGCGCACGCAGTGACAGTCATCGCCGCCGCGCCGGACGCCTACGCGGTCGCGCATATCGCGGGACCGGCCATTCGCGACGACGCCTCCGCGCAGCAACTGGCCACAGCACTCGCCGCCGCGCAGCAGAAGGCCACGCTCGCGCTCGTGACCGGGCCGCTGACCGCCAACGGATCGCCGGAAGAACTCCAGCGCCTGATCGCCGTACTCGACGCCGCGCCGCTTCCTGTTGGGATTAGCCCCGGCCCGCCCGAGCGCAGCCCCGTGTTCGAACGTTACTTCGGCCCCGTGGTCTGGTCGTTTCGTTACGGCCGCGACGGCTACCTCCTGTTCAACACCAGCGACCCCGCGCCCGCACCCGATCTGGGGCAAGACTGGGCGCGCTACGAACTTCAACGCCGTGCGCTGAAGCCCTGCCGCTGGGTGCTGGGTGCAACGTATCGGCTCGATCCGCGGCAAGGCCTGCGCAGCATCGTCACCCTGTTCGCCGATGACCCGCTCGATCTCATCTTCTCGGGCGAGGGCGACGCTGGCTCCAACACCGGCGCACTCGCTGGAAACCGCGCAGTCTTTACCCCGGCATTCAGTGCAGCGCCCGAAGGTTTCACTCTTTCCCTGATTAACCCTTCCGCCATCGCGACCCCAAGAACCCCAAAATAGTTCCGAAATTGGTCCGGTTTGACGCTTTCTTCGATTTCTGGTATTTTCGAAGCGTAGGCGGCTGTCCGAACGCGGACATCGCGATGTCCGCGAGCTGCCGGGCTGACGACGGAGGTGTGGCGATGGCCCTGTCCGAATGCGCACGCTGTAAGAAACTCTTTCAAAAGGTGCAGGTACCGGTGTGCCCGCGCTGCGTTGCGGAAGAAGAAACGGACTACGAGAAAGTCCGCGATTCTTTGGCCGAAACGCCCAATCAGACCGCGGAGCAATTGGCGGACTGCACTGGGGTGGACCTGTCCTGCGTGATGCGCCTACTGGCCGACGGCCGCCTGCAGAACGTGACCAGCACCGAAAACGTCCGCTGCGGCCGCTGCGGCGCGCCCGCCATCAGCATCAGCAAACGTCTATGCGAAGCGTGCCTTCAGAAACTGAATGCCGAGATCGCACAGCAGCAAAGCAAGATCAAACTGCCTCCCAAGAAGCGCAAGCCGCTTTCGTTGGGCAATGCCTTGGACATTCGCCGGAAAGTGGAAGAAAAACGCCAGGAAGGCACGAAATAGGAATCGCGCGATGCAGCTCCTGACGGTCGCCGCACCGGTGGTCTACTCGCTCCTGTTCGTCCTGCCGCCGCTGCTCCGCATTGCCCTGGAACTGTTGAATCGCTTGTAGCCTCGCGCCCATGCGCGAATGAATCAGGAATATACGCCCCAATGTTTTCTTATCGCCGCGCTCTTCTTCGCGCCCGCCGCCTCGCGGCGGTGGCGAGCCTGGTTGCGCTAGCGGGCCTGACTGCACTCCTCCTTGGAACGCAAGCGCGCGAGGTTCGTGCCGCTACCGCTACGGCACCCGTCGCGGCACCCGCGACGCCAGACTCGGAATTGCCGCTGGCCGACGAACCGGATCTGCTCGTGCCGCTAGACCTTCCCGAGCCGCCCCCGCAGAACAAAACCCTGATTGTGCTCGACGCCGGGCACGGCGGCGGCGATCTTGGCGCGGAAGCCAGTGCCCTTCGCGAAAAGGACCTGACCTTGTCGCTCGCACAGGCGGTGGCCGCCGCGCTCGAACAGACCCAACGCTTCAACGTCAGACTCACCCGCTCGCGCGATGCCGATCCGCCTACGTCCGCCCGCGCAAACGCCGCCGCGCAGGGAAACCCCGGTCTGGTGATCTCGATTCACGCCGGCGCGTCGTACAGCAGCGCCGCCCGGGGAATTGAGATTTACTACCCTGCCACAAATTTCGCTCCTGCAAGCGCCCCCAAAGATTTTGACGCCAACGCCCGCGCCGAAAAGTCGCGCCAGCTTGGCCAAGCGGTGGCCGATGCCGCCTCCGCGGCCAGCGGAATGCCCATCCACGGGATTCACGCCGTCCCGCTTCAACTGCTCAGCGCGTCCACCGCGCGCGGATTTCTCGTCGAAGTAGGCAATCTTTCCAACAGCGACGACGCGGCGCTTCTGCGTTCCGCCGATTTCCGCGCGCAATTCGCCTCGAGCGTGGCGCAGGTGCTGGCGCAAGCCGCGGGCCCCGCTCCCGCCGGAGGCAGCGCACAATGAACGCCGCCAGCCGCCGCCAATTCTACCGCCGCGCGTTGCTGGGCGCCTGGGCGTTGTTCACGATCTTTCTGCTCTCGGCGCTTGCCCTCATCGTGCGTGAACTCGCGCGCGAGGGACATGCCCCGTTGGCGATTCTCACGCCGCCCGCCGCGCCGCCCGCGGGAACCGCCGGGCCCGGCGATAGCACCGGCATGATGCAGCCGAGTATCGAGATCTCTGTTTTCTTCGCGAATATGGACACCAGCGCGCTCGTCGCGGAAAAGCGCTTCATACCCGGCGGATATTCCACGACAGAGCAGTGCCGTTCCGCGCTCGATGCGATCATCAAAGGCCCCAGTGAAGGCCACCATCGCATCCTGCCGGAAACCGCTTCCGTGCGCGGCGTCTACTTGCTGGGCGATGGTTTACTGGTCGCCGATCTCTCCCGTGAAACGGCAATGGACTTGCGCCGGGGAACTTCCGCCGAGGCCCTGATGGCCTACGGCATTGCCAACACCCTATGTCAGCCCGGCCTCAAAGGCAGCGACGGCAACGTGGTAAAGGCCGTACAGTTCCTCATCGAAGGCGCGGCTCCCCAGGGCGCACTGCAAGATCATCTCGATTTCTCGCGGCCGTTTGCGCCCAGCACGGAATGGATACGCGTCGAATCCTCCGATGAAAAAGGCGCCGGATAACTTCATGAACGCCATCGGTATCTTCGATTCAGGAGTCGGGGGACTCACCGTGTTCCGCCGGATCTCCGAGCGCGTGCCCACGATGCCGATGCTCTATCTCGGCGACACCGCGCGCGTGCCCTACGGCACCAAATCCGCCGACACCGTCACGCGCTATGCACGCGCTTGTGCGCACCTGCTGCTCGACCGCGGAATTTCCATGCTTGTCGTGGCCTGCAACACCGCATCCGCCTACGCCCTGGACACCCTGCGCGATGAACTCGAGGTGCCTGTGCTGGGCGTCGTGGAGCCGGGGGCGCGCCGCGCGGCGGCGGCGACTCGGACTCGCCGCGTCGGCGTGATCGGCACGGCGGGCACCATCGGCAGCGGCGCGTACGAGCGCGCGATTCACTCCGTCGATCCCAGCATCCAGGTTTTCAGCGCATCCTGTCCGCTGTTCGTGCCATTGGCGGAAGAAGGCTGGACCGAAGGCCCCGTGCCACGCCAAGTCGCGGCGCATTACCTTAACAACCTGCTCGAACACGATATCGACACGCTTGTGCTGGGCTGTACGCATTACCCCCTGCTGAAATCCGTGATCGCCGACGTGGCGGGCCCTTCCGTGACGCTCGTGGACAGCGCGGAGTCCACCGCAACGATCGTCGTCGAGACGCTGGAGGCGATGGGGCTGAGCGCGGAAGGCGAAGCGCCGGAAAAACGTTTCTTGGTGACGGATGCGCCGGAAGCCTTCGGGCGGATCGGGCATCGTTTTCTGGGGCATGACATCGCCCCCGTGGAATGGGTGGATATTCGGTGAGCGACAAACCAACTCCAACGCCCAGCGGACCTCCGACGCCCTGGAAACGAATGGCGGCAAGTTCCCTCGTGCTTGTCGCGCTCGCCGCGGCGGGGGCCTACTTGCTGAAACAGTATCTCGATAGCCGTCCTTTGGATCTCGCGACGACCACCACCGTTTTGGCCGAAACGATTCATACCGCGCTGCGCGATGCCGACGTGCCTGCGACAAATATCGTGCGCAAGGATCAAGGATTGAGGCGCTCCAAGAACGGGCGCGCGCTATGGACCGCGCATCGTTTCGACGTCACTGTTGAAAACCGCGCCGCGCTGGCGTCCGTAGCCGATCACGTGCGCGAGGCCATGAAACAGAAGGGCGCGCACGCCAGCGCGCAGCACGACGAGCCCGGCGAGCGGGTCTACAGTCTCTCTGTCGCTGGACAGGAGTTCGGCGAACTCTGCATTCGAATCGTGGAGCAGGCGAAGCCCGCTCCACCGCACGCCACCCTGGACGAGTTGCTTGCGGGCACAACCCTCGGGCCCGTGCGCTGGGTGTCTTTCGTGCAACACGCCACAGGCCGCACGCTGGAAGCCTGTGCGGCCATCGTGGGAACCTACGACGCGGCACACGGGTTTCACTCGGCGCTCGAAGCGCGCGCGGCCGCGATGGAATGCACTGTTGCCGCACTCCCCGCTTCCACGCGTCTTGTGCATCGTTTTGAAATCGCGGCGCAAGGCCAGCCTTGGGCCGCCGTGCTGCTCGTCGAGCCGCGCGCGGTGACGCCTCTTGCCTTGGCGCTGCGGAGTGCGCAGGAAAAACTGGAATTCGGCGCGCTTTTCCCTTCGTTGGAGGAGCCCGAATACCTTCCCCTGGAGTCGATGGATGCCCTGCGCGACGAGAAGCCCGCGTCCGGCGACAAGGCCGCGGTGAAATACCAAGGGCCTCCGCGCGTCGCGATCGTCGTCGATGACGGCGGGTACGGCGGCGCGCCCGCCGATGTCATTTTCTCGCTCGACCGCAACCTTACGATTGCGGTGTTGCCGAATACTCCCCACGCCACCGCCACCGCGAAGCGCGCCACGGAACTGGGCTATCAACTCATGCTGCACATGCCCATGCAGGATGGCTCGCGCGGCGATGCGTTTCCCGGCGAACTAAAGATCACGATGCCTCCGGAAACGATGTACGCGATCATCGATAAGGCCTTTGCCCAAGTGCCGGGGGCCGTCGGCGTGAACAATCACATGGGCTCGAAATTCACCAGCACCGAGCCCGCGATTCGTGTTTTCCTCGAACACGTCAAAGGCCGGGTGAAGTTTTACTTTGACAGCCGCACTACGGGCCGCTCGCGCGGCTACGAGACCGCGAAATCGCTCGGCATCCCCACCGCCAAGCGCGACGTGTTTCTCGACAACGATCAAACCCCCGAAGCGATCCGCAAGCAATTCAAAGAACTGATCGACACCGCCAAACGCAAAGGCAAGGCCATCGGCATATGCCATTTCCGGAAAGTCACCGCGCAGGTCTTGCCCGAATGCGTCGATGAGGTCAAAGCCGCGGGCATTCAGATCGTGCCCGCATCGGAGTTGATGGAATAATGCGCATCCTTGGCATCGAAACCTCTTGCGACGAGACCGGCATCGCCGTCGTCGAAGACGGACGCCGCATTGTGGCCGAGGCCCTCGCCTCGCAGATCGACATCCACGCCGCGTTCGGCGGCGTCGTGCCCGAGATCGCCTCGCGCCAACACACCCAGTGCATTACCCAACTCGCCCGGTCCGTGCTTGACCGCCTCGACGCGCGCCCCGATGCCATCGCCGTTACCCAGGGCCCCGGCCTCATGGGCTCGCTACTCGTCGGCCTCAACTTCGCCAAAGCCCTCGCGTTCTCCTGGGGTCTGCCACTGGTGCCCGTTCATCACATCGAGGGACATATCTTCTCCGCGTTTCTCTCCGAGAATCCACCGGAGTTTCCGTTCCTCGCGCTCGTGGTCAGCGGCGGGCACACCGCACTCATCGACTGCCCCAAGCCGCACCACTACGTGTTGCTCGGCTCGACCCGCGACGACGCCGTCGGTGAATGTTTCGACAAAGTCGCGCGTCTGCTCGGCCTGCCGTATCCCGGCGGCCCGTCCATTCAACGCGCCGCCGAGGGTGGCGACACCAAAGCCTTCGATTTCCCCCGGGGCATGCTCAAGGCCGACTCGTTTGAGTTCAGCTACAGCGGGCTCAAGACCGCCGTGCTCTACGAACTGCGCCGCCACACCGACCCGCCCGTGCGCGATCTCGCCGCCAGTTTCCAGTGGGCCGCCGTCGATCTCCTGATTCGCAAGACCAAGGCCGCCATCGCCCACAAACGCGCCCAACGCCTGGTGCTCGCGGGGGGCGTCGCCGCCAACCGCCTGCTCCGCACCCGCCTCGAAACCGACCTCGGCATTCCCGTGCACATGCCGTCCCTGCCCCTGTGCATGGACAACGGCGCCATGATCGCCGCCGCCGGCCAATCCCGCCTCGACCACGGCTTCACCGGCTCCATGCGCACCACCGCCGACCCCGCCCTGCCGCTGTTTGCATAAAAAACGGGCCCGCGCAGGCCTGAGGAGGGTTCCCTGCGCGGGCTGAGAAGGAGCCGAGTGCTTTTTCTCTTGTCACCCTGTGTCGAACGTATTCTGCCACAGACTTGTGTAATCTGCAATAGATTTCTTGGGTACGCTTTGGGATTACACATCGATTTGATGCATATTCATGAAAATATGACTTGGAAAGCCCGCGATGTGCCTTGTGGAAATACAGGACTACCGGATCAGCGTGATCACCAGGGCGAGTTGGCCGTCTTCGTACGGCGCGCCGCCGAGGAGGAGGTGGCTGCCGGGGTTGAGGACGGTCGTGGTGTTTACGATGTCGCGGGTGCGGGTAAGCAGAGGTCCGCGAGATTGCTGACACAGCCGCGCGCGTAGCCGTTGACACTGGTTTTCGAGCGGGGTTGCGATGATACGCAGGGTCAGCGCGTCGGTGATATTCCAGGCGGCCTCGTCCCCGGCAAACACGGCGATTCGCGTGCTGGCGATTCGTGAAAACTGATTGAATCCGCGCACCCCGTCCAGGGCCTCTTCCACCTCACGCAAATCAGGCGCGATCCTTCGCGCTTCATCGTTGGTGTGGACGGCTTTCACGGCAACGATTTCCAGGATGGTGGTTTGCCGTGGCGTGGGGGGGGCGGTAGGGGAGGGCGCGGACGGGGGCGTGACGGTTTCATTGGACGGCGCGGGCAGTTGCGCCCACGCCGCCGCGGTAACCCACAGGGCAAGGACCGCAAGTGTCGCGGGCCTCACCACTCGTCTCCTGAGGTCGAATTAACCCAGATCGTGGCGGTTTTGCCTCCATTGGACTTGTAGACTTCGACCGTCGCGCCCTTGAGGTCGGTGGTGGCGGACTCGACGTCGGTGGCGCGCACGGCGCTGGGGTGTCCGGCCATCACCACCAACAGACAGGCCACGATCAGTATGATCGCCGCAAACGCCGATGCCCAGGCCCAACGTCCGCCCCAACGACGCTCCGGCTCGGCCGCGATCCCCTCGCGGATACCCGCCATAAACGCGCCGAATTGGGCGTCTTGAATGACTTCGCGCTTGGCCACGGCTTTTACCCCGCTACGCAGGGCCTCAAGGGCCGCGTAGTGCTGGGCCAAGGCCGGATCGGCCTTCACACGCTCGGCAACATCCGCCGCTTCGGGGTATTCGCCGTCGAATCCGCGGGCGAGCCGCTGCATATCGCGTTTTTTGCTCATGGTCTGTCTCCCAGGGCAAAACCCATCCGCGCGAGTTTGTCCTGCAGTTTGCGGCGGGCATGGTGCAACCGGCTCATCACCGTTCCCACGTTGCACTCCATCACCTGGGCCATCTCCTCGTAGGAGAGTCCCTCGAACTCGCGCAAGGTGAACGCCACCCGATGTTTCGGCGAGAGGGCGTTCAGGGCCGACAAAATCGCCTGGCCCAATTCCTGCGCCTCGAGTTGCGCGCGCGGACCCGATCCACGGGCTACGTCGAGCCCCTGGGGCGCATCCTCCAGCGCGACGGTGTCGAGCCGCCGTTTTTTCAAATAGTCCTTGCTCTGGTTGGCGGTAATCCGGAGCAGCCACGTCTTGAACGAGGAATCGCCGCGAAAACGCCCCAGCGCGCGGTGCGCCTTGATGAAGACTTCCTGGGACAAGTCCCAGGCCTCTTCCCGGCTCCGCACAAAGTGGTACGCCAACGCGAACACGTCGTTCCGATACCGCCTAACCAGTTCTTCAAATGCCAGAGAGTCGCCGGCCTGAGCCCGAGCCACGAGGGCGGCTTCCGCGCCCGTCGGCGGGAATGAAGCCGTCTCGTCAGCCCCTTCGCCGGTCGGCCCCGACCAACGGGACGATTCCAACACCAACGTCATGTATGACGCTCCTTCACAGAACCTGACGATTCCTCAGGGAAATTATTCATCGGGGAAGAGAAAACCGGCAAATACGAATTTATGTATACCCGATCGCGGACTCCGAGGATATTCGTGAGATTCCTCATTCCTCGCTTTTTGTCAACTCAATCTCGCGGTCGATGGCCCGGTGTACCCGTAACCCGCTACCGGTCAGCGCCTCCGCGAGGTCAACCAACGGCCCGTCGTAATAGACCAAGAGACGGGTGATCCGCTCCGTCGCAAACAGCACATCCACTCGCCGCACTCCCGGCACCCGTGCCGCACGGTCGCGCAGCGACTCCGCCCCAGCGACTCCGGCACCGTGAACGGTCACCGTCACCCCTGCCTCGCGCAAGCCATACATCCCCAACGTCGCCGCGGCGGCGATGGAAGGGGCCGCTTTGCCCACAACGTCTTCCAGCGCCTGACGCCGTCCCGCGTCGGTCCCCGCCTGTGCCTGGACAACGATCTCGGAAGTCCGCTCATCCAGCAACGACGCGTCCGCCCCGCGCAGCACCCGCACGTTCAGTCGCGCGCGGTGCGCCACCGTGTTCACGCCGATCGGCTCGACGCCGTACACCAGATCGCACAACACCGCGATGTCCGCCAAGTTCTCGAGCGCCAACCGCGCGGCCGACTCCGGCTCCGCCGCGACGCGCGCCGCCACTACCGACGGCTCGAAATGCGCGCGCACCTCTGCCGACGGCGCTACCTCGAGCCGCGCCTTGGTCAGCGCCGCCGCAAGAGTTTGCTCAAGCAGGCCGTCGGTCGGCGGCCCCATCGGTTCCTCCGGCGTGCTCCGCTCCGCCACCGCGATCACCACGCGCGGCGCGCGGCTCAGCCTCGGCGCGACCTGCGCCGCCGCATCGGATAACAGACGGTCCTTGGCCAGTTCCGCCTGTATCGTCACGCGGTGCGCATCGCCGGCCTGCCCCTGCCGCACGATCTGAAACGACTCGATATAGTCCGGCGCGCGGTCCAAGATCGGCGCGAACGCGGACAAATCGCGCACGTGCAGCGTCTGCTCGAAGTACAACGTCAGCACATGCAACTGCGCCGCGTTCAGCGCCTCATTCCGCGCCGACGCGCCCGTTCCCGGCGCCGCGCCATCCGCCTCAATCGGCCCCGCAACCGAGGCGCACGCACACGCGAGCACGATCAACGTCGCACAGCAAACGATCTCTTGCTTGTTCACACCACACCCAGCCTTCCACGGGAATCGACGGCCCTAATCAACAATCTCTCTGCGAAAGTCGACACCCAAGAACTCCGCCAGCGCCGTACCCATCGCCGTGCCGCCCACTAAAGGGAACGAGTAATCGCGGTGCAAAAGCGATATCTCCTCGCCCTCGCGCATCACCAGACGCAACGAATGGTACGACGTCATCTTCCGCTTGTTCCCGTCGCGGAAATGCACACGCACCGTCCGAAACACGACCTGCGCGACGTTCTCAATATCGTACTCCGTCCGTAACGGCGGACTGAAGCGTTCGCCAAAACGAAACAACGGCCGAAACACCAATGTCATCCGACGCGAGACGCGGTCGATCGTTACGTCGCTGACAATGTACGCCTTCCAGACGCCCGTTAGAAACGAAATGCCAAGCAACACCGAGAACACGCGCAACAACCAGCGGATCGCGTCAGGCATATTCGCCGCGCGGAGGCTCAGCCACCCCAGGCCCACCGCCCCCGCCAGCGCGATACACTGCCCCACCAGCGTGCCCACCGGCACATGCGTCATTTCCAATCGGCTCATGGTCGTACGGATCGGCGTCAGAAACGGCACAACATACCCCCTCGCGACGTTAACTGTCCTCGCCTGCACGCTACAGCCCGTGGATACAGAAATCAATGAGCAGCCCGGTGCGCCCGGACGCCGCAAACAAACCAGACCACCACATGCCGAGCGCCACTGCGAGCACCAAATCAGAATTCCTGTAAAAAGGCGCGCCAGTACGACCATGGCGAAACCAGCGCACAAACAGTCCGACTGCAACAAGACCGCATGAGTATTCCAAGAACGAAAGGACGAACAACGGGCTTAGCAAGGAGGTGTGGTGGGCGATAGCCGCGCGAAGGTCACCGTCGTCCCGCACGCCATCCCCGTTCGCGATCCGCAAGGAACGCACCCGGTCGTCGTGGTAGAGGATTTGAAGATCATCCGGCTGACGATGACTAAAGGAATAGCGAATAACATCCATATCGGCGTTAACCATCACCGGGACGCGCCCATTCAGCAAGGTCTGCGACAATTGCGCCACCATATCCCTCTGCATACCCGGCGTGACGCGATCCCAAAACACGCCCAGCGCTTCCGCCCGCGCCGACACGACCATCGCCCCCGCCAACGCCCCGAACAAAGCGATCACGGCGCCACCTAACAAGAAAACGACTGCCGCTCTCGAATCGCTCCCGCCTTGCATCTGTTGCTCCCTGCCTGCGCTATCTTTCAGACGTACCGATCCGGCTCTCGTGTCAATTTCCCCTCCTTCGTGAGCTGTTCCACGAGCTGCGCGAAGTGGGCAAGCCCTTGCCAGAGCCTATGCATCCTGATCCTATTTGCGCCGTCGTCTATTGTCACAGAACGAAGCCCCGCCAAACTCTGAACGAACTGTACCCGTGCGGAGCCGTGCGAACCAATAGAGATGCACACCGGTGCGCGCCACGTACCCTCCAGCGTGATTTCGTCCGCACTCACGGTAATCCGATCGAATAGGCATGGTATGGCGCGGAAAGCGTATAGGGTCAACGCGCACAACAGCCCGCCGGCCCATAGCAACCACGGTTCGCCGAGCTGGTTAAAGGCCCACCAGCAGGCGGTTCCGATCCCTCCGGGATACAGCACTAGGACCAAGACGCCACCCGCAGACAGCAGGCCTCTGTTCTTGAGCCGAAAAACGGTCCTGCCGCCGTGAAGTTCGACTGTGTTGTCGCTTGGGGGCTGGCCGCGTTCGGTCTCTTGTCTCTCCGCGGCGCTGCTCAAACCGAGCTGACTTACAACTCGTTCAAAAAGTCGTCTCCGCTCTCGCCGCCTAGCGGTATAGTCGATAACGGCGACCGCCAAAAAGACGACTCCTCCTACCGCCCCGGTGTGGTCGTCGGGCGAATGCCACAGTAACGCTCCAGACAAAAGCAGAAACCCAACGAGGACCGCATACACAAACACCAATTGCCATACGGGCGGGCCGTACAGCGTAACGGATACCGTCTTGCCCTTTCGGGAAACAATAACAACGTTCCCCCACGTGCCTGGTACGAGGCGTTTCCCCTCATCTGGAACGAACTCCAACCAAGGGGCCTGAGCCAGGCTCAACTCCGGCAACTCCGCGATCACGGAACGAATCGGCTTCTCACGTATCCGCCGCTCAATCAGAGAGCGTTCTCTTCTCTCCTCGCGGCGGCGACACAGTGATTCGATCTCTTTCCACACGTATACATACCTCCCGCGCGGCCCCGCCCTGCTCGTGATGCTTCCCCCCGGAATGCGCGCGCACAAATGGGCGATCTGTGCAGTTTGCGGCGCAACTATCCGTCTGCAATAAAAAAAGGGAAGCCGCCACGTGAGCGGCTTCCCCTAATTGCTGTTCCCCATCACTGCCGTCCGGTTATAAGTTGAATAGTTCCAATTGGTTACTGATGCACTCATCGTCAATCGCACATTTCTGTTCAGAAAACACTTGAAAAATGGGCCTTTTCTCGAACAGGGTCAGACTCAAAATCTGTAGAATGGC